>CAJYRQ010000033.1 GCA_913777465.1 uncultured Chryseobacterium sp. | reverse complement strand
CCGCAGACTACAACTCGGATCAGACAGTGACCAAAGCCAACTCTCTGAAAGTAACTTCAACGAAGAACTTCAATGTAAAAGTAAAAGCAGGAGGTGCTAATTTCATGAATGGGACCAACTTAATCCCAGTTAATGTTTTGACCATCAAGCCTTCCACATCTGCCGGAACGATGGGCGGAACGAAAAGCGCTGTTGTTTTATCGGCAACGGATCAGACCCTGGTATCCAACGCCCCGCTTGGAAGTGCTTTGACCCTGAACCTGGACTATACCATTCCGGCAGCAAAATCATCATCTTCCGACATTTTAGGGAAACCGGCCGGAACGTATACACAAACCGTAACTTATACCGCAACCGCTTTGTAATAAAAATACCATTTACCTCCTTAAAAAATTAATTTTTGCCGCTTTTGCTCCTGCAGGATTTGCATCATTGAATGCTCAGCAGACAATAATTTTAATAATGCTGAATCGTTAAATATGTTTTAAATCCGGAAAAGCTGAAAAATACGTTCGGTTTCCTGAAAAAAATAATTCTTAAAAGTAGAATTAAAGTACAACAGGATCTCTTCCTGTCTATAAAAAAAGGTATACCGGCGTATGTATCTGTTTTGCGGTGTCAATAATTTGAGAACTGATCAAAAATAAAAATTGATGATTAAAAAATTAATGATTATGAAAAACTTCACTTATCCAATGGATTTAATAACCCTGTTCTTTAGAAATTTCAGGATTGGAATCATGCCTCTTAATATTTTGCTTACAATTTTATTTGTATGTAGTGCAAATAGTTCAGTCTTTTCCCAGAGCTCCGGGAAGCTTTATCTCTCCTCTGCAGGGACAGGTTTTGTGTATGACATCACCGGTTCAACGCCTTCCACGGTTGCTGCTGCTTTGCCGGCCGGTATAACGGTCCCGGCTTATTATGCAGGCAACAACGGGGCATCGGTCAGCAACCTGGCAGTTGGTTATGATAATACCCAAAACAACCGTCCTTTGGTTTTTTTAAATTCCAATACTGCGTCAGGCAGCGCATTGCTGAAGAACGGAGCATCTACCGGTCTTACATTGCCGGTGAGTATCGGCGGAATCGGTACCAATAATGTGATCGGGCAGTATTTCGGGCAGTCGTTCGGCTTCAACGGAAAAAACCTCTACCGGCTTTATCCCACCGTTTCATCAACTCCAATGACCATTACCGGTGATCCCTTATGGAATGATACTGCTTCCACAATTTTTGCCAGCGACACCTTTTACGATTACCAGAACAATGTATATACGCTCCTGCAGCATGTTTCGGGAACTACCTACACCAGATACCTTTACCGTATTGCCATCACCAGTGCTACAACGGCAACGGCAACACAGGTTGCCATGATTTCCGGACCGGTAAGCGTACGGAATGCAGATCCCAATATCAGCACACCCAACGATGTAGGAAATGTAAGGGGAACAGCTTATCTGAATGGATATGTATTTTTAAGTTCCGGGAACGGTGACAACGATGTCGTTATTTACAGGATCAACATCAACAACGGGGCTTCGGAATACCTTACCCAGTATAATGTGGCCAATTTAAGCGTATCCAATATAGATCTGGCGTCGGTCGACTATTTCCAGCCTTTTACATTTACCTGCGGGACTATGGCATTGCAGGGTACGACACCCTATGTCGCAGGAACTTCTTCCCAGAGGACGCTGCGTATTCCTGTTTCCAATATCTACACCCCGGGTACCTATACGATAAATGTGACCGGGACCGATTTTACCAATCCTGCATATCAGGCATCCATTAATACCAATACAACATTTATTGATGTGCCGCTGACGTATAACGGGACAGGGCAGGGCGGATACCGGACGTTAACCGTAGACCTTAACGGAAGTACGACGACCTGCACCTACAGAGCTTTTATCGATGCGGATTCCGACGGGGACGGCGTGCTGGACAGTGCCGATCTTGATGACGATAATGATGGAATTCTTGACAGTGCCGAAGGGTGCGCCGCTACGGTAACGATGGCCTCCGTATCATCAGCTACCGCTACTAGCTTATCGAATACCAATACAGCGGTTGTTCCCCTTGTGCCGCCGGGCGGAGCCACATTACCCGGAGGTGGCGTTACCGTTACAAAAACCTCAGGAACCGGAAACGGATGGGGAGTATACACACCTCCGGTAGCTTCTACAACCCTTACGGTAAACGGTGCACAGACTTCTTCCTTTTCTACTACCTATTTGGATATCGTAGGAACGGTTCCCAGGACTTTAAACATTAATTTCGGAGTATCCGCAAACTCATTAAGCTCAAATAACAACAGGTACCAGTATATTATAGGTATTGCCGGACTGGGAGGAGAAGGGGCTTCGGTAACCAATACCTTTTCAGTACCTTTAACCGTTGCCGGTAATGCCAATGTGTTTAATACAGGAATATATTCATTACTGGACGGTGCTGTCTCCACTACGCCGGGCGTAAGCGGAACGACATTTACTACCAATACGCCTTTCAATACACCGCAGGGATATACTTTTTTCTTTGTACCGGCCGATGTGGTTTCATTAACCATGACCCTGACCGGGAACAATGATCCGCACGGAATTATTTTCGGCGTATACAATGCCAATTGTACGGCAGATGCAGATGGCGACGGAATTGTAAACCGCCTGGATCTGGATTCGGATAATGACGGATGCCTTGATGCTATGGAAGGTGATGAGAATGTGGCCTACAGCATGCTCGTTGGTGCACATGCAGGACTTAGTGTAGGAACAGGCTCTTCAGCGGCTAACCAAAACTTATGCAACGGAACGGGATGCGTTAATGCCAATGGTGTTCCAAGCCAGGTGAATGCCGGAGGCCTTGCCGATACGGCAGGGACACAGGGGCAGGGGATCGGTGATTCCGAAAACGCTTCCGTATCGGCATGCTATTGCTATAAATCCGGCACAACCACTGGCGGACCTGTTCTCAATACCTTACAGGGAATTACTTCGCTCGGCAGAGCCGGTACGAATAATGCCAACTGGCCCATGGTGCGGAATGGTGCCTGGACAGCGCTGGAATCCAAAACCAAGGGATTTGTAATCAACAGACTGACTACGGCCCAAATCTCAGCGATTCCTGCTGCAAACCTGGTGGAAGGAATGATGATCTACAATACCACCACCGAATGCCTGCAGGTGAATACTACAGGAACTCCCGCCGGATGGGTATGCGTAAACACCCAGACTTGTCCTACAAACTAATTTAAGCCTAAAAAAAAATGAAACATATATTCATCACAGCACTCAGTATCTTTTCAGGAATTGTCTCGGCTCAGGTAGCTATAGGTAAGACCGCGGTTTCTTCACCTTCCGTTTCCCTGGAATTCGGTTTGGCAAACAGAGGATTGATTTTACCCTGGGTAACTTCCGCAGCATCGGTAGCCGGAGCGGTAAACGGCACCATGATCTATGATCTTTCGGATAAAAAAGTGAAAATAAAATATGCCTCCGCATGGAGGGACCTTTCAGTGGATCCTACCGGAACTACCGTTGACCCGTTAACCAATGCAGACGGTACTTTGATTCAGAATGCCGCTGCTGAAAATGCGAATGCCAAAATGGCCATTGGTCCGCTTACTTCAACGCCGGGAATTTTAGTACTGGAAGCTACGGACAAGGCCATGGTATTACCCAAAGTTGCCAGCCCGCACCTGAACATCATCAATCCTTCGCCGGGAATGATGGTATACGATACCGTTAATAAGCAGCTGGCTGTTTTCAACGGAAAAGTATGGTCTTTCTGGAAATAAAAGTAATACTAAACCTGAATCGGAAGAGTCCGTCTCACAACTAGTGAAAACGGACTTTTTTTATGATTTTTCTCGACCTCCTGTCCGAGAATGATTTTCGTACAGTCGATTCTCAACCCACATTATTGAGTTGTGAGACTCGTTCTTTTTTATGATATATGATTAATTTAATGTGAACTCGAAACAGAACCTTGATTAAAAGGCAGGAAGAGGGAAGCTGGATGCCGGAAGTTTTTCCTGTCAGAAACAGGTTCAAAGGTCTTGATCATCAAACTAAACAGGTTATCAGTTTATTAGGGTAGTTCTTATTTAATCCTGAATAACCGGCTTTGGTTATTTTTCAATCAGGGAAGGATTTATATTGTTTAAAGTCCCGAAGGAACGGCTTAGTAAAGGGTAGGATAAGATCCCGGAGATCGGCGGCATTTCCATGCTGTTCCAGGTATACGATTATGTTGATGTCCCGTTAATTTACGCCGGGAGAATTTACGATGCCAAAACCCTTTTGGCAGCCAGGCTATTGGGTGCGCAAGGATTTCAGATTGGAAGTCTTTTACTGGCATCTGTGGAAAGTGTTTTGCAGGAGTTCGAAAACCGTACATTGAAAGGTGCCCTAGAAAAGGACATCGTGCTGACGAAAAGCTTTTCAGGACGATACGCGAGGGGCCTGAAAAATATTTTTCCGGATACCTTCGACGGTAGTGAATACTGCCATATCCTTATCAGAACAAAATTACAGGGCCGCTTCGGGCCGCGGCAAAACGCCGGGAAAATCCCGGATTTTCAAGCATCTGGGCCGGGCAGTCGAAATCCTCTTACAGTGCCGCTTCAACAGCCTATATCATCGTGAATTTAATTGAAAAAACGGAAAATTATAAAATACCGGGGTGCTATTGAAAGATGGAAGATAGGGCCTACTTTCCGATACAAAACTTCGAGAAAATATTGCCCAGCACCTCGTCATTCGTTACTTCGCCTGAAATTTCACCGAGATGTTCCAGGACGTTGCGCAGCTCGTAGGCCAGGAGTTCGGTGGAAATCCGGAAGGTGATGGCTTCTTTTACTTTCTCTACGGCATCCAGCGATTTCTGCAGGGCTTCAAAGTGACGCTGGTTGGTAATCACCACGTTGTTTTCCGAAGCTTTCAGCTGTTCTACGTAAGAAGACAGTTCGTTTTTAAGATCCTGGATATTCTGGTTTTCGACGGCAGAAATTTTAATGAAGTCGAATTCATGGGTGATTGCCCGGCGGAAAGCATCTTCCACTTTTTCGTATTGGGTCGGGACGACTTCATCGATTTTGGTGGCACAAATGATCAGCTTCAGGTCATCCCTCAGCAAAGACCCGATCATTTCAAAATCTTCCGAAAAATCAGCGGTCCCAGCATCGGCAAGGTAAACGAGAATATTGGCGTTCGCTACCTTTTCTCTGGCTTTTTTTACCCCGATGGCTTCGATTTCATCCATCGTCTCACGCAGCCCTGCGGTATCGATTAGCCGGAACGCATGGCCTTTGATGTGCAGTACTTCTTCGATCGTATCCCGCGTTGTTCCGGCAATGTTGCTGACAATCGCGCGTTCTTCCTTTAAAAGCGCATTCAGCAGGGTAGATTTCCCGGCATTCGGCTTTCCGATGATGGCTACGGCCGTTCCGTTTTTGATGGCGTTTCCGTACTGGAAGCTTTCGATCAGTGAATTGAGTTTCAGGGTGATCGTATCCAACAGCTGGTTCAGGGCACTCCGGTCTGCAAATTCCACATCTTCTTCTGCAAAATCCAGTTCTAATTCGATCAGCGAGACAAAATTCAGAAGGTCCGTTCTCAGAAACGAAATTTCATTGGTAATTCCGCCTTTCAGCTGGCTGATGGCGACCTTTCGCGAAGCTTCGTTTTCGGAAGCAATCACGTCGGCGATCGCTTCGGCCTGTGACAGGTCGATCCGTCCATTGATGAAAGCCCGCAGTGTAAATTCACCGGCTTTGGCCATCCGCGCGCCGTTTTTAATTAAAGTTTCCAGAATACGTTTCCCGATGTGCGGCGACCCGTGAAAGGCAATTTCCACGGAATTTTCGGTCGTAAAGCTTTTCGGTGCCAGGAAAATCGAAAGCATCACCTCATCGATGGCTTCTTCCCCGTCCATAAAATAGCCGTAATGGAGGGTATGCGACTTCTGTTTAGCCAGATTTTTCCCCGGAAAGGATTTCTGAACCACAGCCAAAGCTTCATCTCCTGAAACACGGATAATTCCCAAAGCCCCTACGCCGTTGGCCGTAGCCAGCGCACAAATCGTATCGTTATTCATGCCGCAAATTTACGGTTTTTAATTGCAAACTGCCATACCGTTTGTCTATTGCTGTAATCAAAACCCAAAAGGAAATGGCATGTGGCCATCCTGTTTAACGGTCAACTGCTGATTGTTTTCCTGACTGTTGGAGAACAGGGTAAATTCATCTCCTTAAGGTTGATGATCAATGATTCTAAGCCACTTGGGCTCGGGTTTCCATAATTTTTTTCCAAGCCGGGGTTTTACTTTTTTCAGAGAACTTGCAACTATGATAGTTTATGTTTTGTCGAATGAGATCAGTGCTTATGATGATTAAAGTTGATGAGGTGTCCGGCAATCAGGCCTGCTGCTCCGAAATACATGAGCGGCAGATGGACCTCAAAAATCATGTCTGCAAAAACGGAAACTGAAATGAGCAGAAGGGAAACGGCAAACAAGGCTTTCAGCCATTTTATCTGGGTTTTCTTTGAGATCCGGTAGACCACGATGGCACCCGTTACCAAAAATGCCAGATCAATAAACGGATTATGCGAAATCCCCAGTGGAACGATCATTAATAACGGAAAAGCAACACAATGAATCAGGCAAAGTATTGCAGCTGAGATCCCGACAACATCTAAAATTTTTGATTTCATATAAGTATTGTTTAAATTTCTAAAGCGGACACAAAAATAGAAATAACATTTCATTAATGCAACTTAATTGCTTTAAGGAATAAAGCAGATGAATTGAATCCGGCCTGATCTGAACCGTTAAAATAATATGGCATATTATTAGATTGAAAATTTAAATCTCTAGGAGTTGTAGTTGATTCATACAATTCATTCAGATGAAGCATGACATCAACTATAAATATATCATATGAAACACAACTTTTTTAGGTGGACCCTGGCCATGAGTGCTCTGGTCCTTACGTTTTCATGCTCCAGGAAGAGCGACACGAAAGATTCACAAAACATGACGGCAACTGCAGGCGATTCTGCAAAATCATCGGCAATCAAACCTACCGGCGCGGCACCGGATTGGGGTAAAACCATGAAGCCTGAAATGCTGGCCGTTATTGAAAAACTGGGAAGCTACGGCGATAAACCCATTGAAACCCTGACGGCGCAGGAAGCCCGTAAAAATCATACGCCTACCGATGCCGTAATGGATCTGGTAAAAGAGAATAATATTACCATGCCGGCACCAAAAGTAGATACTACCGGAACGGACATCGATGTTACCGGAGGAAAGATTCATCTGCGGATGTATACTCCTAAAACAGGAAACGGGCCGTTCCCGGTTATTGTTTATTATCACGGCGGCGGATTCGTTATTGCCGGTCTTGATGTCTACAATGCTTCGGCACAAGGCCTTGCTGAACAAACCGGAGCCATCGTGGTTTCAGTTGCATACCGTCAGGCACCGGAACATAAATTCCCGACTGCCCACAACGATGCTTTTGCCGCTTATGAATGGGTAGTGAAGAATGCAGCAAGTATTAAAGGGGATCCTAAGAAAATAGCCGTTGCAGGAGAAAGTGCCGGGGGGAATTTAGCAGCCAACGTTTCCATCATGGCGCGTGATAAAAAGATCATGCTGCCACTGCACCAGATTTTGGTTTATCCGATTGCCCAATCGGACATGAATACCGTATCTTATGTAAAATATGCCAATGCAAAACCGCTGAACAAGGCCATGATGGCATGGTTTACCAAGAATTACGTGAATACCGTGAGCGAAGCCAAAGATCCGAGAATTTCACTGGTGAACGCCGATCTTAAAGGATTACCTCCGACTACCATTATTACGGCAGAAATCGATCCGCTGAATCAGGATGGAAAAATGCTTGCTGAAAAATTATCTGCGGCAGGCGTGAAAGTCGACAGTAAAGATTACAGTGGGGTAACCCACGAATTTTTCGGTATGGCGATTATCGTTCCGGAAGCCAGGCAGGCACAGGCCTACGCTGTCGAAAAATTAAAAGCAGCTTTTAAATAACAAATCAATTGATATTTTTAATCTCCCGTAAAGCAGATCTTTGCGGGAGATTTTGATTTTTCTGAAATTCATTATCTGCTTTTTAATCCGGAACTCTTTTTTTAAATGACAAAAGATAAAAATAATGTAGCTTTATCATTAATTTAACAGCCGATGCAACAGCTTTCAAAGGGACAGTTTTATGGGGAGACCCATTTTAAGCGAAGTGTCAGTTCATTGACGCTTACGGATACGGTGTATACGCATGATTTTGTTGATTGGCATTATCATGAAACCCCTTACTTTACCTTTCTGCTGCAGGGCGGCCTTACCGAGGGATACAAAAAGGGGCGGAAAGATTTTACGGCCGGAGATATTCTGTTTCACCACTGGAACGAATGCCATTATAATCATAGGCCGACGGAAACAGCCAGGGGATTTCATCTGGAAATCGATCATCCGTTCTTTAAAGAATACGGACTGTCTTTGCAAAATTTACAGGGAAATTACGAAATACGGAATCCTCTTCTGAAAATCTTATTTTACCGGCTGCTGGCCGAAAGCAAATCAAAAGACCTGCTCAGTGAAATGGTTATTGAATCATCGGTCGTGGAGATCTTTTCGGTTTTAAATAACCAACCCATGATTGATGAAAAACATACGCCGCTGTGGGTAAAACGCATCAGGGAAATCCTGAATGACCATGATGGCGCTTCCTTAAACCTTACGGAAACGGCCCATCTGCTCAATATCCATCCGGTCCATTTATCCAGAAGCTTTAAAACATATTTCCACTGTACCCTGGGAGAATATGTGCGGAGAATCAGAATCGGGAAGGCCGTGTCCGAGGTATTAAAAGGCAACCAGCCTTTAACGGCTATTGCCCATGATTGCGGGTTTACTGACCAGAGCCACTTTATCAGGATGTTTAAAACTTATCTGGGGATGAACCCGTCATCCTACAAAAAGCTGCAGAAGCAAATGTTAATCTGATCCTATTTTTTCCGGGTGTTTTCGATGAATTTTGTCCGGTACATTAAATTGATATTTTGTGAAAAATGTAATCTTGATTTTCTGCTTATCCCTGCTTACCGTATTGAATGCCCAAGTTCAGCAAACTCACGATTCTGAACGCCTGCATTTGGCCCATACCGGAAAGATTCTGTTTCTTCCGTCTTTCGAAAATCTGAACCGGATTAAGGAAAGTGATTTTATCAGGGAATATACCTTAACCAACACCAGTGACCTTTCTTTCGTTGCTTTTTTTGACAGGCCGCTTACGGAATATATGGCTCAGTTACATCCGGATATAAAACAAGATTCTTTGTTTAGAAAGGGAAATTATCAGTTTGCTTTATGGATTGACGGTAAGGAAATCTACAGAAGCAATCTCCTGCCCGGCGCTCCTCAGAAGAAAGTACAGGATACGGCAATAATTCTCCACCGGCCTCTGATCAGTAACGTCAACGGGCAGGGCTCGTGGAGCGAATCGTTCTGGAACCGGTTTATGAATAACGGCGGGGAAGAAGCACTGAAGGACGGGCGGCATCAACTGCGGATGGAAATCCGCCCTTACGTGAATGGGAATCATCAGGTTAAAACGGGACCTTTGATGGCAAGCGGCGAACTGATCCTGCAGGTATCACGGAACCCTGTAATCGACATTGGGAAGATTGCTTTAAATATACCCGCACCTTACGACGGTTTTCCGGTTTCCCCGGAGCCCTTCGATACCGTAAAAATAAAACAGTTGAAAGGTCTTGTCAGCGAAGGCGTCTTCAAAAGGATCAACAGCATTATCGTCATTCACCAAGGAAAACTGCAGATCGAGGAATACTTCAACGGCGAAGACCGGAATACCCTTCATGATCCCAGATCAGTCGGAAAATCCTTTGCTTCCACCCTGATGGGAATTGCAATCGGGCGTCAATTCATCAACAGCGAAGATCAGAAGCTCGGCAGGTTTTATGATTTTAAAAACTACAAAAATCCCCGAGGTAAAGGTGAAGCAACCATCAGGGATCTTCTGACCATGTCTTCCGGATTTGACGGTGACGACGAGGATCCGGATTCTCCCGGCAACGAAGAAAAGATGTATCCGACGGATAACTGGACCGGTTTTGCATTGAACCTGCCATATGATCCGGCTTTGAAAAACAAATGGCATTATTTTACGGCCGGTACGATTGTGATAGGTGATATTCTGAACCGGTCCGTTCCCGGAGGATTGGAAAAGTTTGCGGAAGAAAAACTGTTCAGTCCGCTGCACATTAAAAACTACCGTTGGGAATATACTCCGCAGCATATTCCCAATACGGCAGGCGGCATCCGGATGAATGCGCTGGATTTTGCAAAATACGGCCAGCTTTATAAAAACAACGGAAGATGGAATAGACAACAGGTCATTCCGAAATCCTGGGTGAAGAAAACCCTGACCCGGCAGGTCCGGATCCAGAATCGGAAAGAGGAATATTACAGCTACCTTTTCTGGAATAAAAGCTTTAAAGTAAATAATAGGGAAATAGAAGCCTTTTACTGCGCGGGAAACGGAGGCAATTACATCATCATCCTGAAAGACCGTCCCATTGTCATTGTTATTACAGCGAGCGCCTATGGCCAGACCTACGCCCATTCCCAGGTCACCAGAATGCTGGAAGATCTTATTCTTCCTGCTGTTGTAACACCCTGAAAAAGTCCGTGAAATAGATTCCCTGCGATTTCCGTACGGAATCCAAACACGGATCTTTCCGTACTGTTCGCTAATGCTATATCGGGATTTCTACGGAATGACAAATTGAACGTTACATTTTGCAGGTAAGTGCAAGCCATGCATGGGAACTTTTGCGGTAAAATAACGTGAATTCGGCATATTGATTTGATATTCAAGTATTTAATTTATTAAAAAATAAAACTAAGGCTATTTTATTCAGGATTAAATAAGAACTTCCTCTTATAGATTGACAAAATGTTTAGTTTGATTATCAAGACCTATGAACCTATTTTTTACAGGAGGGACTTCCAGCATCCAGCTTCCCTCTTCCAGCCCGTTAACTCCGGTTCTTCTTCGAGTTCACGTTAAAATAAGCGCAATCATCCGTGAAAATCTATGTATCTGTGGAACACCAAAAAGGCCTTGCAATAATATTCGTTTTTAAATCACTCCTAAGCTTATTTTATTCAGGAATCCAGATACCGCTTCAAGAACCGCATCAGGATTCTCTTCAAACAGATAATGGCCGGTATCCGGAAAATGCACCAGTTCATAGTTTTCAGCCGATAAAGGCAAAGCGTGCTGATAAAATCCATACGAAACATTGCTGGCTATCCCTAAAACCGGCACCCTTAATTTCTCATAGCTCCTGCTGTCTTCAATATCCTGATGGAAAGCCTGATACCAGGCGTTGGAAGCCCGGATGCGCTCCGGCTGATTGTACACGGCAGCATAAACTTCCTTTTCAAAATCGGAAATACGGCTTTCATCGGTCATCACATAGCTGAAAAGCCAGTCGAGGAGATACCGGTACCGGCCTTCCAGCAGTTTTTCGGGCAATCCTTTAATCTGGTTGAAGCCCATCCACCAGGTATACGGCTTTTGGTGGTCGATTTTATCCGTAAAAGTTCCGGCAGCAGGAATCAGGGGCATCTGCAGCAGCCCTTCGCTGGGATGGAGGCCGTCTGCGACAATCAGCCCGCTTACCGTCTCCGGAAAATTATGGGCAAGGCTCATGGCTACCATGCCGCCGATATCATGGCCCATGATAAAGGCCTGTTCCAGGCCGAGCTTGAGCATAAGCTCACGGATATCTGCAGCCATAGTCTTTTTATCATAACCTGAAGCAGGAGTGTCCGAACTTCCCATTCCGCGGATATCGACGACGATCACGCGGAAATTTTCGGCCAGGCGGGGAGCAATGGTACGGTAAGAATACCAGGTTTGCGGCCAGCCCGGAAGGCAGATGACGGGGAGACCGCTTCCTCCATCTGCATAATGCAGTTGTATGCCGTTTACGTTCATGGTATGGTTGGCAAATCCGTCCCATTCGCGGATCAGGGATTCGTCTGTATATTGAGTTTCCATTTATATAAAATCTGTTTAAAAATTAATGATTAATTGAAAATTGTCCGGCGACTCAAAAAGTCACAATGCGTTTCAAAAAGTGGAAGATGGATGAAGTGAAAAGCTTTAAATTTATTTGAAAGGAATGTTAACGGGATAAATTTCCGGCATCAGGCTTCCCTGTTCCGGCTATTGATCTGATTTCTACTTTGGGTTCACATTAACAGTATGGAACATAACTAATTCTCACACCTTCTGTCGCCGAACAAAAAGTTATCGTATAGCTTCTTCAGCCGTTTGCCAGGTCAGTCCGGGATAACGGTCATTATCAAGTTCCCGGTGATGGGCAGCGAACATGCTGTACAGGTACTGCATCTGTTGCCAGGCCGGATAAAGTTCGTGCTCACCTGCAGGATGTGATTCCCTTACTTTCCGGATCATCTCCATAAACTGTTCCATGGATCCCTGGTTCTGCATCCGGAATGAAGTCCCGAATACTTCTTTACTCAGTGTTACCAGATCTTGCGGACTCACCCTGAAGCCGGCAATGCGCAGGTAGCGGGGCGCGGCATTGTCCAAAGCGGCTTCTGCTGTAAAAGCGGCTGTATCTTCAAGGGAGGTGAAATCTATTTTCCAGTCTGTCTTTCCTTCATAATAGGCAATCTGTTGTTCTTTGGTATTCAGAAGCGGGATCCCGAAGCGCAGCACATAGGAAAAGGCCCCGTTGAAAACGGAAGTCAGCCTGATGGGACGCTTTTCTGCAAGCGCAGTAAATGTTTTCCGCAGGTCGAAATTCCGGTTGCAGCCTTCGGGAAGCCGGGTGTAATCGGTACAGAAATCGGAAGGAATAAAACGGGGGACGCCGGCTTTCAAGGCAGCGTCCAGCAGCTGAACCTGTGCCTCTACAATGGTGTCCTGTAATCCGGCAAGCGCAGAAACCACACAGCTGACGCCTGAACAGGCTGCTTCCAATTGTCCCGGATTCCTGAAATCGGCGACCACGGTTTCAATTCCGCTTTCTTCCAGGGCTTGTGCTTTTTCAGGTTTGGTTCCGGGACGGATAACTGCTCTTACACGGGCTCCCCTGTGATGCAGTTCGCGGCAGATCTTTCCGCCCAGGCTTCCGGTGGCCCCGGCCACTAAAATGATGTTTTTCATAATTCGGATATTGTTTGATGATCAAAATTATGAATTATCGGGAGGCGTGAAACTACCAAATGGTAGTTTCGCATCAGCGGAGGTTTTTCCGGATACGGCTGAGGGCATTCGGGGTGATGCCCAGGTAGGAAGCCAGCTGTTTTACGGAGATGTGCTGCATAAATCCGGGCTGCCTTAAAAATTCCAGGTAGCGTTCTTCCACGGTCATTGTCTGGAAACGGATGATCTCATCGATCATGCGCATGGCCATCGATTCCCAGACTTTCCGGCCGAATTCCTGCCAGCCGGACAGCTGCCGGTAGAGCAGGTCCATGTCTGCCCTTTCGATGTAATACAGTTCGGTTTCCTCAACCGCTTCGATATTGAATCGGGTAGGGGACTGCATTTTAAAGCTTGTGATCTCCGTAAAAAATTCTTCGGACAGCACAATCCAGGCCGTCAGTTCCTGATCTTCACCGTAAATAAAACGCAGCGCCCCGCTTTTCACGTAGTAATACCGGTTGGCAATCTGCCCCCGCTTCAGCAGCAGCTGTTTTTTTCGGAGATTCTGAACATGGAACTTTGAAACAATTGAAGCCAGTTCCTCTCCGTTAAGATGGGGCACATGGGTTTTGATAAAATCGGAAAGCTCTTGCATAGAATTCGGCACAGGTTTATGGAATATTGATCCACACAAATGTATTATAAATTTTCCTGTTTATTTCTGGGAATTACAGCAGAGGTTTATGATATATTAGGCATTGGTCTTTTAGCTACATCTAAAAATACAGCCCGGTTCGTTTTTGGTATAGCCGCCTAAATAATTATATTTTGGTGACAATATCTCTTTATTGACGTTGGTTTTATGTAAATAACCCCACTGCTATTTGCTGTGGGGTTATGTTTATTAAGATACAGGCTAGAACATTTTTTAACCATGTTGCCAGATTTTATACTTTAATTAATAAACAATTTAACTTCATTTTTGAAATCTTTTTTAAACATGCTCTCAGTTTATTTCTATCTTATTAATTTTTCATTTCTTGCTTTTTTAAACAAATTATTTTGAATAATATTATCCCCTCTAAAAATATATTCTATTGAGTCTCCTCTTTTTTTAGATATAGAATCTCCTATTTTATATGGATAGTCTAACAATTCAACAATACCATTTGAATATTTTACAAATAAAAAGTTATGTTCATTTTTATCTCTATAAATATCAACAACTTTTGCAAATATTTCGTAATCAGCTAAACTATCTCTGTTAGTTTTTCTTGAGAAAATAACAAAGATAATTATAGATATAGACAAAAAAAACAGAATTAAAATATTTTTTGTGTTGTAATTCATCTTTACAATTTTATTTTCCACTTACCCAAGTTTTTGTTTTTGCCCAGGAAAAAGGAAGGCCTGCAGTTCCTCTAAATATACCCGCACTTCCTGTTTTATAACCATCTGGAGTATGAGCTCCAAAATGCGATGGCAAAAAATTATCTGAAGTTTGAAAACCTTTATATTTGTCATTAAAAGTTCCACCCATCGAACCTCCTAAAAAACCCTCTCCCCAAGAATAAGCGACACTTGTACCTCTAAATTCAGAAGTTGTAAATGTATGATTTGGATCTGTTGGTACAATTGCTCCTCCTTCAAAACCTCCTGAAACACCTAATCCTAAACCTCCACCGAATGTAAAATATGTTTCAATATGACCCTTACCATCTTGAACAAGTCCTATTGAGGCGCTAACTCCTCCAAATAAATAAGCACTGCCTGTTAATCCCATATAAATTCCTGTACCCCCTACTCTCATATTTTCAATAGAGGCAATCATTTGACTATCTGAATTAACTCCAATTTGTGTTCCTGCACCAGTTGTAAAAGATTCTGTCATTACATTACCACTCACATCTCTTGCAACTCCTGCAGCATCTAAATTATATTGATAAGCAGTATTACCGTTTTCATCCGTGCCTTTAATAGTTGCGGAATCATAATAATCTGTAACACCAACATATTTTTTGTCTTGAGCGTCTTTAAGTGAATTGACATTTTTATCATATGTTATACTTGTTTTCCCATCTACTACAGTTCTAATCCACCCTTTACCCTCTCTGCCGTCCGGATCAATAAACCGAATAGGATTATTAAACGCATAATTGTAAGGACTATGACGAGTCATTTTCTCAGCCAGTGGATCTACGACTCCCCATCTTCCAACATCCGCCATATACATCCTTGCTCCATAATCATACATGCCCGTCTCTTGCAATTCCTTTCCATTATACTTGTAATTTTTATACGAAGCCGCTCCAAAGAAAGCATTTCCAGTCTTCATATGGTTCATACCGAAAGGATAATAGTCATTCATATCTACCAGTTCCAAAGCACCTGCGCTGTTTCTTGCGAAACTGATCCGGGTATTTCCCAGATGATCTTTGTACTGATAAATATACTGATCTTTTTTGTAATCGTAAAATCCTTCTGCCGTCGGGAAAAACTCAAGATGCTGATTTTTAAGTGTTAATTTTTGAGTATAAGAGATTGGATGTTGCAAAAAGGATAGACCTGCCTTTCCATCGCCCTTTTCGTTTCAAAATTATCAAAACTTTTTAACAAAAAAACAAAACCCACCGCAATTGCGGTGGTTCTTATTTTATCAAACGGTACCGCGCCAGCAGGGAAGAGAGATCAGGATTTATTCTTCAAAGTCTTTGCTAAACTTTACTCCTTTTTTTAACAATATTTCTTTTATTTCTTTGGATTTTTGTGGTGGAGATATTCTGATAATTTCATTTTTAGAATTAAATGTGATTAACCAATGTTTCGAATCGTAATCTATTATTTCCGTCGCTAGATTTAAGTTTTCGTATTTAGTTTCTTTAAAAGAACTTTTCAATTCACTTGATTTATTCAAAAGTTCATCTATAATTAATCTATATCCCTCTATTTCATAGACTTTTGTATACTTAAAATTATGTAATAATTTTGGATTGACAAAAGACATATCTAACCAATAAGCATCTTTGATATTTTCACTAGTGTTTGCGCCAATTAATAAAATATTTGTTTGTGGATCAATCTTTATTTTTGAATTTTTATTTTCAATAAATGCCTTAACAATATTTTGATATAGATTATTTTTTCTCTGACCAGATATATTATTCTGGCAACCATTTAATATGATTAAAACACAAACTAATAAAATATACTTTTTACTTTTTTTTACTTCCATTGTATATAGCTGAATTATTATTATATTTAAAATATCCGTAACCAGGAGTATATTGATATACATTTTTAATAGAACTATCATAAGATGCACGATCTCCTCTATTTGTAGAAGGAGTAACTGTTACCTCACCTGTCTTCAAACTTCTATAAGCATCAAAACCAGAGGGTCCAACTTCTAATTCAGGTCCCCCAGGATGTGAATGAACCCTTTCTTCACGAGTAGCTTTATTTATAAAATGACGGGATACTGATCCAGGTTGGCTTACATCAATATAACCTATTGCATTAACAGCACTGCTACTTTCATTTTCAGAATGATTAGTACTTACAATATTTGTAGAATAGCCATCAGTAAAGTTAAGTGTATCTTGCCCAAATTCTACTTTAGTATTGTCTGCTGCAAATTCAAATACTTGAGTTGCTACATCATAATCTTATATTTGCATATATGTAAATTGTGTACCTCCAGATATACCATCATGACCAGGTGTTTCAACATTAGTAGTTATAGCTTCTCCAATTTGTGAGTCTCCTGTAGGATTTTTTTCAGTTATATTAGTACGAGCAATTCGTATGGATTTTGATTCATTCTCATTAGTAATAGTATCATAGTTATTATTATCTTTTGTCCTTTCTATCTTACCATCATTAAAAATCTTAATTTTATCTTCATTCTGCATTCCATCCGGATCAACAAAACGTATTGGATTGTTGTAAGCATATGTATAAGGGCTCCATCTTCTCGATGTTTCCGCCAGCGGATCTACCACACCCCATCTCCCGATATCCGCCATATACATCCTTGCTCCATAATCATACATGCCCGTCTCTTGCAATTCCTTTCCGTTATACTTGTAATTTTTATAAGAACCCGTCCCAAAGAAAGCATTTCCAGTCTTCATATGGTTCATCCCGAAAGGGTAATAATCGTTCACATCTACCAGTTCTAGAGTACCTGCGCTATTTCTTGCGAAACTGATTCTGGTATTCCCTAAGTGATTTTTATTTTGGTAAAGAAGATTACAATCCTATTTACCAGAATGCACATGAATTTTGTAATTTAAAGTTTGTTTCATTGTTCTACTGTATTCTATCTGGCCAACTGATATTTCTATTATATCTATCCCATACCAAACTTCTGTAAAAGTTTTTAAATCAAAAGTATTTACACGAACTGGGACAAATCCATCATTTTTTTTTTCTAGATAAATTGAATTTTGAACGGTATCCATTGCAAACTCATTCGTTCCTTTATCATATTTAAAGAATTCTGATGTCATAAGATTTTCCCTTGTAATTTTAACTTGATTTGATAATTGTTGCATTTGATCAACTTCAAAATACCTAAAACCTGTAAAAAAGACAAAAACAATATTTTTTGAATAATTATAAAATAAAATATTATTTTGGCGTGAAGTCTTGAATTGTCCGTCTTTACCTAACTCAGAATATGAAGTTGGAATTTGTGTTGAATAATTTATTCCAAAACTTTCAATCTCTTGTCCATATATATCATTAAAGTCAAGTGTTATAAAAACAACATTGTTTTTAATTTGATTTGGGATGGATAAACTTTTATTTAAATAATCAATACTCTTTTGCATTGCTGATCTTACTGCAGAGTCTTTTACAAATGTCAGTCTATCTTGGCTATATATGATATTTGAAATTAATAAAATTATTATTGCTATTATTTTTCTCATTTTATTTAATTAAATTAGGAAGTTTGATATTTCCAGCGCCAGGTTTCACGATCCATTTTAATGTTCCATCTATTGCTCTATTTATACTATATGGCATAAACCAATTTTCTCTTTCACCTCCATTACCAGAGTTTGTATAATATATAAAATTGTAAGCATCAGGATTAGAAATTGACAAATCATGTTGCTGAGGATGTCTTGAATAAGGATGTGTATGCCCCATATAGAAGATATTGTTAAATGTATGTCCTTTTAAGCCAAAATCATAAGGTACAACTGATCGATCTTTCTTATGGTTAGTACCTACCAAGTAATCAAGTCCTGATTTACTTCCCATATTGAATCCCCCTATTGACCATTCAACATTTGTATTATCCGCAGCAAACTGAAATATTTTTTTTGCGTCATTTGAATTTTTTGTTTGACCAAAACTTATACCGTAACTGTCTTTTTGTTGTAATTGACTTATAATTGTTCCATCTGAAGCACTGCTTTTATAAACTTTAACATAATCCTTATTTTCTTTTCCCTCTCCCTCTATCGCTTTTTGAGCCTTTCCTTCAGAATCTAAAATTGCATTTCCTTCAGAATCGCTTTTTGCTTTATAGAGCCTATCAAATTTATCCTCTGTTTTCTGAATTAAGGTAACGTTCCCATTATTATCAACACCATAATCATCATAATTCATTCCATTTGAATCTATATAAAAAATGGGATTATTACCAGACATATGATAACTTGACATTGAATGATACATTTCCGCTAGTGGATCTATAACGCCCCATCTTCCAATATCCGCCATATAGAATCTCGCTCCATAATCATACATTCCTATCTCCTGAAGCTCTTTGCCATTATACTTGTACTTAAAAGAAGAGTTTCCTGCTAAAACATTATATCCCTCATGTTTTAAACCAGAAGGATAATAATTTCCTCAAGAACTTCTATGCTGCTGCCATTATTGAAGTAACTTACACGCACGTATCGGTTTTTAATTTATTAAACCCGCCGCTTGGCGGTGGGCTTATTTCTATCTGCCACACGATAAAATCGTGCGAGAGCGATGAATTCACTTTTTTATTTAGAATTTTCTTTAGGGGGCTTTGGCATGTTAATATATTCATTTGAACTACTATGATTGGGCACAGCATGATACAGCTTATTTTCAAAGGTTTTTTTATACAATTTTATATAATCAGCATTATTCAATTCAAAATAATCAACTTTTATTGATTCAGTATTAAATGGAATTTTATACCTAATAGAATTTCTAAAATATAAATTTAATGTATCGTTAGAAAAACTATATATAAAAGGGTCTAAACCTTTTAAACTATTAGCTTTATCAAAATCTTTTACATCCGCTAGTTTTTTATTTGTTATTAATGTAAACTGTTTATCTCCAGTAATACCTAAGTTGATTGTTGATATATATATCTTTTCTCCTCTGCTAGAAACTATTTCATTTTGATTTAATTGCTGACTTCCTAACTCGTTACTACAAGATATTGTACTTATTAAAAATAATGATGCTATATAAAGTTGATTTTTCATAATGCTATTTATTGTTAGTTTTTTCACCTGCTTTTATACCTTCCAAAATTCTCCGTCCAGAATATGGTTCTTCACCATAATACGGAGCTGGGCCATAACTATTACCAAAGATTAATACGCTACCAATAAGATTATAATTAAGAATTGCAAATGGTGAGCTCAATAATCCTTTTTGATATGCTCCTGCCATTTTCATGTATGTTTCGCCACTTATTTTAAAACCTCGAAGTGTAGATGTAACACCATTTAATCCAGCTAAATAATTGCCTGCAGATCTTCCAGTAGCATATTTACCATTTAATAATCTACCAGTCATAGGACCTTCAGGAGACCAATCCTTATTATTCTTAATATCAAGTGGTTGATTTAATTTAGAGTCTTCCATTGTTTGCTCTAGTCCTGCCTTTTTAGAATATTCATTAGCATCTGCTACTAAAGGATTCCAGCTTTGCTCATTTCCAAAGTGTATTGTACCTGCTGCCATATTGGTGTCAGGGTCAACAAACTCATCCCAAAACTCAGTCTCTCCCATTTTTTCTCCTCCCGCAGATGTATTGCTTTCAAAATTATAAGATTGACCTAACTCTTTCAATGTTTCTTGAGTATCGCCAGAATGCTTGTATACACTATTATCTCCATCATTGGCAACCATAACCACATTTCCAAATTTATCTGTATGAGTACTCTCCGTACCACGTCCATCCGGATCAATAAACATTATAGGATTATTTACAGCATAATTGTAAGGTGACCATCTTCTGTATTGCTCCGCCAGCGGATCGACCACACCCCATCTTCCAATATCCGGCATGTAAAATCTTGCTCCATAATCATACATTCCCGCCTCCTGCAGCTCCTTTCCGTTATACTTGTAATTCTTATAAGAACCCGCTCCAAAGAAAGCATTTCCGCTCTTCATATGGTTCATTCCGAAAGGATAATAATCATTCACATCTACCAGTTCCAAAGCACCTGCGCTATTTCTTGCAAAACTGATCCTGGTATTTCCAAGATGGTCTTTGTACTGATAAATATACTGATCTTTTTTGTAATCGTAAAATCCTTCTGCTGTCGGGAAAAATTCAAGATCCTCGTTTTTAAGCATCAATGTAATGGGAGTGGGGAACCGTCTCTCATCTACAGAATAAGCCTGCATTTCCATGGCTCTGGCTTGTGGCGCCATTGACATGGATTCCATGGGAGGATCTGTAGGACCTCCTCCGCCACCTACGTTAGTGGTAGTAGTAGTAGTCTTATTATATTGGAACCCGTCCAGGTAATCCGCATCTTTTATGGTGGTAGTCATTGAATTAAACCCTGCAATGGTACTCATGCTTTTTTTCCTGAGCTTTACCCCGTCAGCCCTGTAAGAATACTCTACATTAAACGGAAAGTCTACGAACATGTCCACTACGGAAGGCAGGTTCAGGTAATTATACTGGATCTGCATGGTTTTATCCGGCATTGACGTCATATTTCCATTGGCATCATACTGGATCGGCATTCCTCCGCCTTCATATCCGGTAGCATTATAGGAATTATCATTGATCGTGATTAATTTATTACTTTGATTCTGCGCATCATAAGAATACTCAAGATCATCGATTTTCGTTGGAGTGGTATTGCCATATTCTAACACTGAAGTCCTGAATAGCCTGGTGATGTTTCCATTAAGGTCGTATTCCAGAGACTCTGTGTTTTCTCCAAGGCCCGGATTATTCGGGGTCTGGTAAAAGCCTGCGGTCAGCCTGTTGAGCTTATCGTAAGCATAGCCGTACCTTTTTGGAGTAATGGAAGGATTGCTTCCGATATTCTCCACACTTCTCCAGTCCACTTCGGCAATATTCCCGTTGTATTTTGCCTTTACTTCTTTACCCGGAAACTGCGTTGGGTCAGGACTTGTAATCCCTTCCTTTTCGTTGTATTTAATCTTATAGGAAAAGAGCTTTCCACCAAGATCAGCAACCGGCATCTGATCTCGGTTGATGCCGGTCATCCAGCCGCGGATGTTGTACGTATAATCTATACTCTGCAGGCTGTTGCCAACGTTTTTGTTTTTCAGCTGGGAAAGTTCATTATAGGTATTTTCAGCCAGAAGCACTTCGGTCTGGTCATCTACCTTATGGTAATGCTGAAGCAGCCTGTTCTGGCTGTCATAGACAAATCTTTCCTGAACCGTTACCCCGATTTCACCCTGTTTTCTTAAATGGGAAGTATTGGTTTTTTGGGCGACCCCTGCAAAATCCAGCTCGGTCTCCGTATTGGTGTAACCGCCTAAGTGGTTGGTAGTTTTTGTGGCGATCTGCCTTCCCATCGAATCGTAATAGTGATAGGCTTTCGTCCAGCTGTTGTCTTCAATGTTCTTGACATAGGAAGAGGTCACCATTCCTTTTGTGGAAGCATCGTCGCTGCTTCCCAGGGTCTGTGACATCGTGGGCTGGCCCAGTACTGTGGCAGGGACTGCCGGTGCCTCGGAAGGATAAGTATCGTAATAGCTCACCGTTAAAAGCGTGATGCCCGAAGAAGGGAAAGCCTGGTTCCGGTAATACAGGTTCGTCCCGCTTAAAGAGACCGGGTTGGTGATCCTGATTTCCGTATTCGGGGAAGGGGCCGTGAGGGCATTTAACTGGTCCTGCACCTGGGTCCTGGAATCGGTATTGGGATAAAACCCGGTATACGCCACTCTTCCAAATTCATCATACTTGGTAAAAAGCCAGCCGCGGCCCGAAAAAGTATTATCCGGAGTCCTTAGTTTCCCGTCCTGGGAGAGCACCAGCCGGTCCTGTTTATCATAGACCATAAACTCCCAGTCCTTGCCCGGGATCTTTTTCTCCACCAAACGGCTTCTCCCGTCGTATTTATACTGGTAGCAAAGCTCGTTTAGGATCTCATCGGTAATGGCATTGTTATTAAGCCCGATCTGCTGTACCGCTTTGGGAGAAATCACAAAAGCAAGCTGGTTGTATTCGTTATAGACATAATAGGTATCGACGTTCTGGGATCCGTCGTTTCTTCGGATCAGAAGTGTCTGCCCCTGCCCGTTCTTAAACTCCGTCACCGGATTTCCGTCCTCATCGGTTACCGTGTTTTTGTAAAGCGTCGATGCCGGATAGAATCCCGAGTTGGCAGAGGCTACCGATAATACGGAGATCCCGGTAGAAACATTATTGACCGTGCCGGTTGTTGTGGTTGTAACAAACTTCTTTACCTCCGTTCCTGAGTTGGCGTCATAGGTAAACTTCTGCGTCTTCCCCGAGCTCATTTTCCAGGCTTCCCCCGGAGCGGCCTGCTGAAGAAGCCGGTCCAGCGGAGAGTTTTCCAGCTGCTTTTCCGAGTAGGCATTAGAGACCCCGTAATAGCTGTTGGCCGCCGATTCATCGGTAATCCCGGTGTGGATCGAAGAGTTCTGGGTCTGTACCGGAACCGGAAGGATGTCTTTTACCTGTCTTCCGAACCCGTCGTAGGTAACGGGCGTGACCAAATCTTTACCTGTGGGACTGGATTTAACGCTAATTATCTGTTTAGCTCTTCCCAATCCGTCAAAATACGTGATGGTCTCCGATCTTTTGCTGCAGTCGTCATTCAGGCAGGTTTTGGACTGAACGTAGTTTTCGTTAGAGGACTGCGCAAAGGATAGTCCTGAAGCCAAAAGGCAGAACGCAGACAACAGCGTGGTCAGGCTATATTTTTGTAAAATGTATTTTCTCATGCTTGTGTTATGGTTTATAGTTGTAGTTGTTTTCAGAAACTTTTTTGTTGATGTAGCTTCCGCTGCTGTTTTTCCCTCTTACGTTTCCTTCCTTCAGTCTGCCAGCCGCATCATAGCTGTAGCTCTGTCTTACTCCCGATGGCGGGGTGATGCTCGTTACCCCGATCAGAGGATCATACGTATAAGTCGAAACCGGTTTCCCGGAAAGAGCCTGCTCTTTTCTGAAAGTATTTAAAGCAGAGAGAAGCGCATTTTCCTGGGTTGGATCAGCCGCATCATTGTCCGAGGCCGTTACGATCCCTGCAATGGAAACTGAAGATGTCAGCTGGTTATAACTCATCCCTTCTACCTTGGCAATCGGCTGGGTTTTGTTGTACCCCCAGATGATAGATACCGGAATACCGTCTTTACCCGTGTACTGCAATAAATTCCCTTTGTCATCGTATTTGTCGTAGGTCACTTCAGTGGAAGAAGCGTTATTTAAAACGTCATACGAAACCGATGACAACGGCAATACCAGGTTACCGGCCTGGGCCGTCGGAAGGGAGGTCGGATAAACAGTCTCGGTTTTTCCAAGGGTCTTGGTGACACCGCCGATGGTCTGCGTGGTCGTGGTCTCCAAAGGAATCCCGATCATGTTTTTACCGATCATCAGCTGGTTGCCTTTCTCATGGGCGTAGGAATACGTTGTTTCAGAACTACTCAGGTCCGGGAATGTTTTTTTTTCAGAAGTCGGCTGGTAATGTAATTGATTATTGTAAAAATTTTCCTGTAGAGTCACCAGAGAATTTCCTGCATAATAATCAGTGGTTTTCTGTGATGCTAAATAAGCAAATCTTGAGCTGTTGTTATATAAAACCATATCCAGATGATCGTAATTTACCTGACCGAATGAAGTATATTGCGGATCAAACTTTTTCCTTACAGATAAGCCAAAGAGTTTTGATTCGTTACTTCTTTTATATTCGTATTCAATAGTTTTCAATAAAATTCCCTGATCATTTTTATATTCAGTCAGGAATTCTTTTCCATTATCCCAGCCCTCATTAGACCAGGCGGTTCCGGAGATATAATCTCCAAATACCGAACCCTGTCCATCGGAACTGACCGTAAAATGATGGGTGATGCTGCCTCTACCACCGGAAGTTTCTTCTGAAACCGTCGTATAGCAAATATTAGGCTGCCCTCCGTTATATTGGCTGAGATTTGAGGACGTAATGTTGTAATAGACATTATCAAGCGGGGGCTGACAAAGGTTTTGACAGATTGATTTTATATGTCTGACCTCCTGAAAATACGGTTCAACTATCTGTATAAGGGAATAATTGCCATTAGAATTTAAATATTGATAATTTCTGATAACCGGAATTCCTGATAAAGAATTATCCGTAACGGACTTAACCCTGTATCCTCCTAATAATTTATCCTGTAAAACATAAGTATCTTCTGTAGATTGATACTTAACGTTTGCATACGCATCTGCACAGAACCAGCGTGCACTCACCGAAATCTTGTAAGGGACATCTTTCTGAACATTTACAAAAACTTCATCATAGCTGCCATGCGATGCTGAATACGTCATTCCTTGAGAATTATAACCGATAGTAGACTGTTTTAAAATATCTTGTTTTTGTTGGGTTAAATTATTATATACTGACAAATTAGCCTTCATTTTGTTAGTAGGGAAAGAGCTGCCTGTGCAGCTGCCATTGGTATTGGCTCCAATCCTGATAGAAATATATCCGGTTTTTTTCGGAATGATTACCTGCTCGGCCGTACTTAAATTTGTAAAGTTGTCATTAGTTGTCTGTATATTAACAAGAGCCGTTTGTCCTGCTATTAATGTATTCTCTTTTACTTTATGGTTTTCATATACCATTTCTGAATTGCCTCCCGTAGGATATATTATTTTTTTTAAAAGGCCATAATACCCCACATTTGAATTCACCGTTTGATCAGCACCATTATACTGTACCGCATTAAGACTGTTTGAGTCAAAAATCTGAGGAATAAGGTTTATATTGTTTTTTGCATTATAATATCCCCACATATCCCTTTTAAAGCTAAGCCTCTCAGGCAGATCTTCCGGATTATAATATTCAAAACCATACTTGGATTGCGATTTTTTGTTCAGGACCTCAGTAAGAAACACTCTGTTATTTAAAGAAACAAAATATTTTAGTTCTAAATCTTCTGTTAAACCCGAAATATTATATTTCTGAACACCGATCAATCTGTTAAAGTCGTTTGCTTGGTCTGCATAAATAAATCGCATGGAATTACCACTTTGGTCATAAATTTTTTTAATCTGTTTGCCTGCGATTACCGTTTGGTCAGATTTAGAAACAAGACCGATATTCGGCGACATAGTAAAGGAATTTATATCGCAATTCCAGCTGCATGTCCCGTTACTTGAAGGATCTTGTGTCAAAGGACCGTACTTAAACTGCTGTGGTCCGGGTAAAGTGTATGATAAACTCTGCGACTGTGCAATTGTCGCTGTATAGGTTTTGTCATAATATTCAATATTTATTTCTTCCCCGTTGGTGTTAACTATTTTTGTCAGATACCATGATGTTGTATTTATTTGTACCGGACCATGCATGGCAGTATTTGTCATTGAATTCCTGACCTGCTCCTGTGCGGCAAAAATATACTTTGTCCCGTCTTCTGTTGTAATGACTCCTCCATTTCCGGTTATTTTACATGAAGTTTTATCTAGCTGGATTGAATTGCCATTACGGTCTACGACAAATTTCAAACTTCTTCCGGCAAAGTTGGCCATGTATAAATCCGGTTCCGAGTCTATGCCATCTGTATCGATATTGCTTAAATAACTGGTAACAGTGGGATGATATAGTCCCAGCGCGTTTATATCCGGAACGTCGCCATTAGCAAATCCATTAAGCTCATCCGGCTCATCCCTGATAACTCTTGTAATAACCCCCGCATTCATAAAAGTCCATCCTAATCCTGCCGATCCGTTCATATCATCCAGTTTTATTCCGTTTGAAGAATAATTTAAACCGATTGGAATGGAAATGTTTTTAGAATTAAAGGTGGTAAGCGGAATGTTAAAGTTCGTTGCTCCTGTGAATAAACCGACAGGAAGATTTCCATATGTTGCAAATTTATATGATTCCGGAGTTGGAGGTAAGATTTTAGACAAGTTTTTACCGGTATCATTTTCGTTACCACTTTGACAATTAATAGCTTTAAATAAAAAAAAGCATATAATAAACAATATTTTCTTCATGGTTTGTTTTTATTTCTTAATAATTTTCGCACTCGCCGTCTTCACGCCATCCGTCTTTACCGATACCAGGTAAGCCCCCTGAACCAGCGGCTGCGTGTTAATTTTAGTTACTTTGTTTTTTGTTTTGATGCTCTGAAGCTGCCTTCCGCCCATATCATAGACGGTAATCTCCGCGGAAAAGCCGATCCCTGAGCCTGTCGAAGGGAAGCCGATTTCAACATAAGCATAATCCGATACGGGGTTCGGATAGATCTTGATATCCTGCTTTTCAATCAGCTGGTCAATCTGTTGATCACCAAGCTTCACGATCTTCCAGTTCTCTTTGCCGAGTTCTTCGGCGCTGGTTCCGGCCAGGATAATCGAGCCGTCTCGGTTCAGCTTAATATCCGAAAGCCGTTCTTCCTTTTTGCCCGATTCTCCTTTCACGTGCTTTCGCCACTGCTCGTTACCGCTCTGATCCAGGTACAGCATCCAGAACTTCTCATCATCCGCTTCGATCTTTCCTTCCGCCTGAGTATAGCCGCCCAGCAGGACTCCTTTGGTCGATTTATCATCCGAAGCATGCACAACGCTCATCCCCATCAAAACGTCCCGGTTTTTAAAGCTGTAGGATTTCTGCCAGATCTCTTCGCCCCTAGTGTTTACGGAGATGAGCCATAGGTCTGTTCCTTCTTCGATGCCTACGGTTTTATTCCCGGATCTCTCCGATCTTGATTCCCCGCCGATCAGGTAACCGGTGGAAGTCATCGCCAGGGTTCTCAGGTGATCATCGCCTGTTCCTCCGTAATTCTTTTCCCACTCCACTTTTCCGTCCTTAGAAAGCTTAACAATCCAAAAATCTGCTTCGCCGTAGTTGGGAGTGGTTTTTGGTTGATGGTTAATGGCTTTACTATTTAGAGTCACGGCTCCGCTTCTTGAATAAATTCCCAGTAAAGCGCCACCGTCAAGGGTCGGAATCATTTTCTCCACTTCGTCCAGTCCTCTTCCGCCTAAAACAAGCTGGGAAATTTCCTTTCCATTTTTATCCAGTTTCACAACTAAGACATCTTTTGAACCATAGCCTTTTTCTGAATTCTGAATATTCCCCGCGACGAAGAATCCGAAATCCGTGGTCTGGATCACAGCCCTGGCTTCTTCATCCGAAGCACTGCCGATGGTTTTCTGCCATAATTCGTCCCCGTTTTCAGAAATTCTAATAAGCCATATATCCGATCCGCCGCGGGATTCTTCCTTCTTATCAAGCCCTTTTCCGCTATAGGAAGTTCCGGCAATTAAAAATCCGCCCTCCTGCGTATTGACAGTCGCCGATAAAAAATCGTGGTTGTTCCCGGCAAAATATTTTTCCCAGACTTCTTCCCCTTGTTGGTTGAGTTTTATTAAGTGAAAATCGTAACCATTATTTTGCTGTCCGGCCGCTGAGGCTCTTGAAGGGATACTTCCAGCTTCCATCATCCCGCTTCCGGCTTTTATAGAACTCCCGGTAACCAGGTATTGCTGATCAATAGTTTGGGTAATCTGACTTAAAAAATCCTGTGTTGAAGATTGGATATCCTTCTGCCAGAGTACATCCTGGGCGGAAACGCCCGTCACTGCACCCAAAATAAGTGCACTCATGTAGAGTCTTTTCATGTTCTTAGTATTTATATTTATGGTATTGTTAATTTAAAATACACAATTGATTATTAAGTTTTAAGAATAATAATTTTAATGAATTTTCCAGCATATACTGTTTTTTGGAATAGCATTTTGTCTTTCTTTTGAATCTTGCCAAATAATG
>CAJYRQ010000032.1 GCA_913777465.1 uncultured Chryseobacterium sp. | reverse complement strand
CTTCCGAAGGATGGTTTACAAAATAGCACTGGTGGAAGTTGGATCCGTCGTGGAGCCCTTCGCTGCAGGAAACCCAGACGGTCTTCTCCTGCCAGTTGCAGGTGGTCCTGGCCAGCTGCCCGCCTGTGTTGTAGGTTCCTTTGGCCAGCTCCGTAACGCTTACCTTTCCTTTGGTATCTACCGGAATTCCTTGTATGATATCCTGTTTCTCAGCAGAAGACAGATCATAGGTAAAGAGCAGTTCCCGGTAGCTCCCGTCTGAGAGCGGGCTCAACACCAGGTTTTCCAAAGGAGCGTTCTCAGGTGCATTTTCTCTTTTGATGTGAAAAATGTAGGTATGATAATCCGGTCCGTTTTCAATATAGATCACATCATCGGTATCGATGGAAACGCCGTTCCCGTAGCTGAAGGTTTTCCCGGAAACATTTGTTTTCAGGGATTTCAGGAAGTTTTCCGCTTTTGAAAGTTCCGGGGTAAGTTTTAACTTATGCTTGCTTTCAGCAAGGGAAATCCTTTGGGAAGTGAGCTGGAAACTGCCTGTATTTTGGAGAGCTTCTTTTTCAGGGAATATATCGTTCCGGCAGGAAGAAAGAATAAGAAAGACCGCCATACCGGCAAGCCACGAAATCATTTTTTTCGTCATGGTTATTGTTGTTTTTTTATGGGTTAAAGATACTGTTCTTTTTCTATTACAGATGCATTTTTCTGCCTTCCGGTTGGAAAAGAAAGTAAAAAAATTAATCTTTACGTATACAGAGCAAATTTAAAACAAAAACTTGAAATTTTCCGGCAAACTTTATTCGGGTTTTATTCGGGTTTATTCGCATAATCCTATATTTGTAAAAAATAAGCTTATGGTAAAAGAGAATCTTATCCGGGTGCGCAAGCAGAAGAAATTTTCCCAGCAGGATGTGGCGGAACATCTGAACATCAGCCAGACCCAATACCAGAGAAAGGAAAAAGGTGAGGCAAGTATTACCGACCGGGAATGGGAGCGTATTGCCGGACTTCTGGATGTTGAAGTAGAAGAAATAAAAGAAAATTCCGAGCCTACGAATGTGATGCAGAATTTTGATAACAGTTCTGGAAATTTTGGAAACAATACCAATTATTATTACAATGTTCCGGATTTTCTATTAGAAAGCCAAAAAGATTACATCAGCCTGCTGAAAGAAGAAAACGAAAGGCTGAAGACCGAGAACAGGAAACTTCAGGAAGAGAATGAAACGCTGAAATCCCAACAGAATTAATTTAAGAATACAGTAACTCTATATAAATATGGCAGGTTTTCAAAAACCTGCCATATTTAGTAAATGTGAAATTTTTTAATAGAAATCTTAAGCCTTCGTCAGTTCATTCTTAAAATTCTCAATCGTGGTCCGGTACATTTCTTCGTATATGGGAAGGATGTTTTTCAGATCGAATTTGATGGCCTGTTCCTTGGCATTTTCCTTCATGGTGGTAAGAAGTTCTTCACTGCTCAACAGCTTGATAGTGTAGTTGCTCATGGCTTCTACATTCCCGATTTCAGCCAGGAAGCCGGTTTCGCCCTGGATGTTTACTTCCGGGATTCCTCCGGCGTTGGAGCTGATCACCGGCGTATGGGCAGCCATCGCTTCCAGAGCGGCCAGACCGAAGCTTTCCTGCTCCGAAGGCAGTAAAAAGACATCCGAAAGCTGAAGGATTTTATACAGGTCGTTTACTTTTCCCAACAGACGGATCTTGGAAATCAGGTCCGGGTTTTCTTCCAGGAACTGGTTCACTTTTTCCATATCCGGGCCTTCCCCGATGATAATCAGTTTTGATTTTACCTTTTTCTGTACATTTTTGAAAATCTGCAGCACTTCATCCACCCGTTTTACCGGACGCAGATTGGAGACGTGGATTAAGATCTTTTCATCCGGATTGGCAAATTGGGTCCGCTGGCATTCGTTGCGCTCCTCAAATTCGGAATTGTCGATGAAATTGGTAATCACCTGAATTTCTTTTTTAATCTTAAAAAACTGCAGGGTATCCCGTTTCAGGCTTTCTGAAACCGAGGTAATGGCATCCGACTGGTTGATGGAAAATTCCACCGCATGTTTATAGCTCGGGTGCTGGCCTACCAGGGTAATATCCGTTCCGTGGAGCGTAGTGACCAAAGGAATATCGTTATTGTCTTCTTTAAGCATCTGCTTGGCGGTAAAAGCGGCATAGGCGTAAGGAATAGCATAATGCGCATGAAGCAGGTCGAGCTTGTACAGGTTTACAACACGGTAAATCATCGAGCTCAATGCAATATCATAAGGCTGGTACTGAAACAAGGGGTAGGTCTGAACATTTACCCGGTGAAAGAAAATATTCGGGTTGGTAATATCCAGTCTTGCGGGAAGTGCATTGCTGATAAAATGAACTTCATAGCCCTTGTTGGCCAGGGACATTCCAAGCTCTGTTGCCACGATTCCGCTTCCTCCATAGGTCGGATAGCAAAGTATGCCTATTTTCATTGATGTATGTTTGTTTTGATGTTATATTTAAAATTCACCTGTTATTTTACAACGGATGAATTCAGATCAATTCCCATTCCTGCCTTTAGTCCGTCATTTACGAGAACGGGAAGCCTGCCGTGGATGACCGTTTTTCCGTTCAGCGCATCCGCTGCTGCCGTCATCGAGTCGTCGTTGTTTTCATAGGAAACAAGAACGGCAGAAACTTTTGATAGGTCAATATCCCTTAATGCATAAGGACTTCCGAAAACATCAAGGATCACATTTTGATTTTTTGTAAGATCCGCCAGGATTTTCTTCGAGGCTTCGGAAATTTTATAAGGCTTGTACGCTGTTGAATTGTCTTTGTGAAATCCTGCAATGACGGTGGAATTTGCAGGAATTGTATTGATTTCGCCTGCTTTTTTGATGATAATATGAGTACCTAACCGGTTGGCGAACGTCTGGTAAGGAGCTTCTTCCAAAGGAACATAATAGACTGTTCTGCCATTTAACGGAAGCAGGTTTTTTTCATTCTTTAATAAAGTGAGGGCATTGGAATATAAATTCTGGACCAGTGTTTTATGGGAATCGTTATTTAAATCCGAATTAATGTTTTCAGGATTTTTAGGCTGGTACTGATCCAGGCCCAGGAAATATTTGGTCAACAGGATCTTTTTTACACTTTCCTCAACCCTGGCTTGCGGAATTTCGCCGTTATCAATGGCTTTCTGGATAAGCTTTTTCCCTTCCGCAACGCCCTGTGAGAACAGCATGATGTCGTTTCCGGCCTTGAAAGCCATTGCATCCAGCTCTCCCGGTTTATATTTGTTGGCCACAGCCCCCATGTTCAAAGCATCCGTTATAATCAGGCCTTTATACCCCAATTGATCTTTCAGTAATCCGGTGATGATATTTTTAGAAACCGATGCGGGAATGCCTTTTCCCGATTCAAGAGCCGGAACATACAGATGGGCAACCATAACCCCGCCGATCCCTTTATCCATTAATGCTTTGAAAGGAGCAATCTCAACCGAATTCAGTCTTTCCAGATTATGGGAAACCACCGGCAGATCCAGATGGGAATCGGTATTGGTATCGCCATGTCCCGGAAAATGCTTGATGGCTGCCAGTATGTTGTTGTTCTGCAATCCGTTCGAATAGGATAAAGCGGAACTAACCACGTTGCTTACTTCCGAACCGAAGCTTCTGTTTCCAATGATGGGATTATTCGGATTGGTATTAACGTCTACTACCGGCGCAAAATCCCAGTTGATGCCCATCCTGTGGCAGTCTTCCGCAATTTTGGCGGCCATCTGCTCAATCAGGCTTTTATCCCGGATGGCGCCGAGTGTCATGGCCCACGGATATTTGTGAGCAGTAGGGATTCTCTGGAATACGCCCCATTCGGCATCCATGCCGATCATCAACGGAACTTTGGATTTCTGCTGGAATTCATTCACCAGTTTGATTTCTCTCGCAGCATCGTCCTGCATTAGGATCAATCCTCCGATTTTATCGTTGGAAACAATGTTTCTTACCTTATCAATCTCACTTTCACCTCTGTTGGTATAAAGGGCAACAATAAAGAGCTGGCCCAGTTTTTCATCCTGGGAAAGCCTTTTATAGGTTTTGTCGACCCAATGCTCAGCCTTTTTCATTTCCTGCCTGGAAATGTTTTTCGGGACGTACTGGGCGGTGACATTTGTGTTTAGAAATAAGAAAATAAAGAGTGATGTGTAAATCAGTTTCTTCATAATGATTGAATAAGAACAAAAATACAATTAAAAAAATGATGAAAACCATATTTTTGAATTTTTTGGTATATGATTTGAATACGCTTCATAAATAATAAACAACTAAACTTTTATAAAATGAAAAAAATTCTTCCGATTTTAGTGCTGGCTTTTGTTAGCCTGTTCATATTCAGTTGTGATAACAATAATGATAATGTAGGAGATGGGGATACCTATCCAAAGATGAGAGATGTTTCAGGAAGTTTTACCAATGCAAACAGCTTTTCTTTTACTGTTCCGATAAATATTCAAAGTACCGATGTTGTTTTAGTATACAGGAGAGACCCTGCGGCAAGCAATGCATGGCAGCTTATCCCTAAGACATATTACCTGTCCGGTGGAAGAGAGATCGATTATAATGCATTGTTCAGCTCTCAGAATCTTGAAATTTATACAGAGGCAAATTTTGATCAGACCACACTTTCTTCTTCTGAAGCATCACAGTATTTGAATAATCAGACCTTCAGAGTGGTATTGGTACCGGCAAGCCCTGCAAAAGGTACAACTACTGTAGATACAAGTGATTACAATGCGGTTATTAAGTATTACAATCTTGATGAGTCTAAAGTAGTAACCGTTAAAGCAAATTAATATATCTTTTCAGTTTTTATAATTACAAAAAAAGCTCCGGAATTATTTCCGGAGCTTTTGCTTTATAAATGACCTATCGGCTGATTTCATTATCATCAAGCAGATGACCGAAAAAATCTTTTTTAGTCTGAAGGTATCCTTTGCTGATCTCATTGGCCGGAATCTGTAACGGAAGCCTTGAATTCAAATGAATATTGCTTTCCTTTACATATTTTACCTTTTCGGGATTATTGGTAAGAAGGTTGATGTCTTTTACTCCCAATAAATTAAGGATTTCAATGGCAATTCCGAAGTTCCTGTCATCTGCCGGAAGTCCGAGCTTCAGATTGGCTTCTACCGTGTCAAAACCCTGTTCCTGTAAGGCATAGGCTTTTAATTTATTGATGATTCCGATATTCCTGCCTTCCTGACGAAGATAAATGATAATGCCGCCATTTTCGTGGATATACTTCATGGCAGCATCCAGCTGCTGCCCGCATTCGCATTTTTTCGAATGGAAAACTTCACCGGTAATGCATTCCGAATGGAAACGAACATTAACGGGTTTTGAGAAATCGGTGTTTTCAGCGATAATGGCCATATGCGGCATCCAGTCGTTTTCGCTTTCGGAGAGGGCGATCATTCGGAAAGTTCCGTATTCCGTAGGAACATTGGATTCCGCCTGAATTTTAATCATTGGTTTCCTTGTGATTTTAATTTCTTTTGATAGAATCTTCAATGGCTGAAACATTGCTTTTCAGCCTTACCAGATACCTGTTCAGGACTTCATTATCGTCGCTGTTCAGGCTTTGTCTTAATTTCTGAATCTTTTTGTATGATTTTTCGAAGTCTTTTAAGGCTTTGTTTTTTCCGGATATATTGCTGGCATCAATGGCATACAGGTAATTCTGCAGGCTGTATTTCAGAGCTGTAATTTCTGTATTTAAGGCCGTGCTCTTAAACTGCGGAAATGTAGCGGTAAGATTGGAGATTTCAGAAGCATTTACATTCTCTTTTACGTTCATTTCAATGCTGTTCGGGGTATCATTGTCCGGGTCTGAACCTTTGGCCTCACTATAGAAATTATTTGACAACGGAGAAAAGTTCGGCTTTTCCGTTGTGCAGGAAGCAGTGATGATTGTCAGTATTCCAAAAAAAATTAATCGTTTCATTTTTGCTGGCCCTTTTGATAAAGGATTGGGTTAAGACTTTCATCATTGTACATTTTCATTTGTTTGTACACTTTCATCTTAACGTCACCATTCTCAATATCAGCAAGCAACTGATTAATAGAAGTCGAAAGATCTTCCTGCTGGGTAAGAAGGACATCGAGTTTTGCCTGGCAATTGGCTCTGTGCTCTTCGGAAGCAGATTCCCTATTGGCTTCTAACGACATATGATAAACCTTTAATGCAAGAATAGATAACCGGTCTACCGCCCATGCGACGGTTTCCGTATTGATCTTTGCTTCAGGTTTAGGAGTAATATTTTCGTATTTTTTAAGAAACCAGCTGTCTATAAATTCCACCAGATCAGTTCTTTTCTGGTTGGAAGCATCTATTGTTCTTTTCAGATAAAGTGCTTCAGCCGGATCAATATTTTCATCTCTTATTATATCTTCCAAATGCCATTGAACGGTATCAATCCAGTTCTTTGCATACAAAATCCGTTCCAAAGTATCTTTTTCGAATGGATTATTAATTAGGGCATTAACATCATCAAAAACATGATAATCTTCAATAGATCTATTGAAGACTTTCCATGCAGTCTCGGTAAAATTCATCGGATAAAAAAACTTTTAGTTTCCGGAAGGGGGATTGTTGGTCGTATTTTTTTCAGCACCCGGCTTATCTTCTTCTTTTACGGCATCTTTAAATTCTTTGATACCTGAACCTACTCCTCTCATCAGTTCAGGAATTTTTTTACCTCCGAAAAGTAAAAGAAGGATGATCGCTACGATCAGGATGTGTTGCCAAGATAATGACAATATTGCTAATGTATTCATTTCTAAAATTTTTACAAAGTTAGTCTTTTTTTAATAAGAAACCCAACCTAATGGATCTACCGGTGTGCTTCCGTTCCATACCTGGAAATCAAGGGTATAGGTGCCGTCGAAATCCTGTCCGATTACCCCGACCGGCGTTCCTGCGGAAACCTGCTGGCCTTTGGAAACGCTTACGCTTCCCAGGTTCGAATAAATGGTAAAGTAGCTGCCGTGCCTCAACATTACGGTCTTCGTTCCGTCACTGTTTGCCAGCACCGAAGATACTGTTCCTGGGAATACGGATTTTGCCCGCGTTCCTGCCGGTACGGAAATCTTAATTCCGTTATTTTCCTCATCGATGTTTTTGAAAACAGGATGGGGATGCCTTCCGAAACGGTGGGTGATCTGTCCGACTCTGTCTGCCGGATAGCCCAATCGTCCCTTGTTGTCTGCAAAATTGCTTCCGGCTACGGTAGTTACTCCGTAGTTGGTCATGGCTTTGCTTTCCGCTGCCTTCTTATCATCTTCCTTCTTCCTTGCTAAAGCGGCTTCTGCAGCTCTTGCAGCAACCAGCTTATCCGAAGCTTCTTTTGCTTTTGCTGCCGCTTCGTCCGATGCCTTTTTCGCGGCTACTTTCCGGGCTTCGTCCCTTGCCGTGGCTGCAGACCGGGCTGCCTCCTCATTTCGTTTCCTTTCTTCCTCAGCACGTTTGTCTGCCAATTCTCTGGCTTTTCTGGCCTCAACTTCCGCTGCCAGCCTTTCTTTTTCAAGTGCTTCCGCACGGGCCTTCGCTTCCGCCTCGATCCTTGCCTTTTCTCTTTCCGCGGCTATTTTTGCCAGACGGATTTTTTCTGCCTCAGCCTTTTTCCTTGCTTCTTCTTCTGCTTTGGCAATTCTTATTTCTTCTGCAATAATGCTTCTGATCTGTCCTTCCAGTGCTTTAGACTGGGTTTGTTTCTGTCTCAGTTCAGCCGTAAGCTTGGATTCATTTTTCTTAAATTCTGATACCAACTGCTGCTTTTGTGCTCTTTCTGCATTGATGGTGGTTAGATCTTTTTGCTGATTAACCAGGAGATTGGCTTTTTCCTTCACGGAATTCTGTTTCTGGGCAATCGTCCGTTTTATCTTCTCTGCTGCATTGGTAATTTCTGCCGCTTTTTTATCCTGATAATCGGAGTATTGTTTTAAATACTGAACCCTTCGTATGGCTTCTCCGAGGTTTTTAGCCGATAGGATAAACGTTACCTTATTCTGGACACCTTTGTTTTTATAAGCATTTACGAGAACTTTGGCATAATTGTCACGCAATACTTTAAGATCTCTGTTCTGGCGGTTGATTTCCAACTGACGTAAGTAAATATCGTCTTCAATAAACCTCTTTTCTTTTTGTGTGTTGGTATACACCTTCTCTCTCAGTACCAGTTTTTTATTAACATTTTCGAGATAAGCTACGGACAATTTAGATTCCGTTCTTGTCTTTGCCAGGTCGGTGTTTATTTGTGCAATTTGTTTTTTAAGTTCAGCATTTTGCTTCTGCAACTGTTCTTTTTTCTGGTTTTGCCCATTATGGAATCCAAACAGTAAAATACCTATTAAAAAGCTAAATTTTTTAATCATTGAATTTCAATTTTCTTATAACTGGATGGCACAGAATAGGGTGTATCCATCCTAGAAAAATCAAATTTCGTATTTTCTATTAAAATCTGGCTGTTTTTGCTTCCTTTTATAATTATTTTAACATTTTTCGGAAGCCTTACATTATTCGGTTGCAGTTCCCAGTTGCTGTAATCGATCTGCATGGAATCATTGGAAGCGGCATCCCTTAAATTTACCGTCATCAGATCAAAATCGTCGGAATACTGCATCATGATTTTATATTCGCGGTCGCCGTCTTTTGTAGCAATTTTAATGTTGGAAACAGATTCTACCAGATAGCCGTTGTTGTTTTTTACAATCCGTGCATTCCGGTTGCTGATGGTGAAAAATGTTCTTCCCAGAAGCAGCTTTTCAAGATTTTTATAATCAATGAAATTTACATTAAGAAGGTTATTTAAATAATCAAAGTCCGAATCAATATAGTTTTTATTGTATTTATCCATGGCTTTGATGCCTTCCGGAGTAATCAGTGCACGGGCAGCGTTAAAGAAAAGGAAATCGATCCGGGACCATATCTTTTTATCCGTTTCGATATAGATAATCGCGTCCAGCGGACTTACTTTAATATTATCTGCTGTAATCTTGCTGGTAATTTTCAGGTGGTCAAATTGAGGGTGAAGATAGATTTTCTGATAAAAATCCAATCGGTCCGCTACATTCTTCCCGTCACCGGGCAGATCTCCGGTTTTTATATTCGCTACGGCAGCACTGTCTGAATTCTGATCCGGCTGTGCAGCCGTTTTCCGGGCTTTACAGCTGTAAACCAAAAGGGTAAGGATGAGTAACGGAATCCACTTCTTCATGTAGGAAATTTGATAAATTGTTGCAATATTAACGCCAAACCACACAAAACATTTTGTGTGGTCTGAATATACTTTATTTAAATTAAATATTTTCTGATCGGAAAAATTATTTTGATAAAAAATCCAAAACCGAATAATCTCCTAAAGAGATCTCACGCGCCACCCCGAAATACTGGGCGGAATTACCGATCATCGAGTTGGAAAGATTTCCGTGGTTGATCTTCGTATTTTCCTGAATCAATGAATTCTCAATGTTGGAATTTACAACAACGGTATTGTTCCCCAAAGAAACGCCCGGACCTACTTTTGAGTTGGAGATCTTTACATTTTCCCCGATAAAGCAGGGCTGAATGATTAAAGAATTTTCGATCTGCGCGGAAACCGGATAATTTTTCATTTCCTCTCTTTCATACTCAAGGATCTTGCTGTTGGTTTCTACCGTTGCATTCTTGTTTCCACAGTCCATCCAGTCGTTTACTTTACCCAAAGTGAATTTTGCTCCTTTTTCCCTAAGGTTTTCCAAAGCTGTCGTCAACTGATATTCCCCGCCGTTCTTAATATTGTTGTCCATGATGTAATTGATCTCTTCCATCAGCTTCTCGGCACTGTTGAAATAATAAATTCCGATAATGGCCAGGTCGGATACGAAAGTTGACGGCTTTTCAACAAAATCCGTAATAAAACCGTAGTTATCCAGTTTTACAACCCCGAATGCTGAAGGATCTTCCACGCTTTTAACCCAGATTACGCCGTCTGAATTTTTATCCAGTACAAAATCTGCACGGAAAAGGGTATCTGCAAAAGCAATAACGATGTCTCCGCTCATCGACTGTTCTGCACATTTGATCGCATGAGCCGTTCCCAACGGGTCGTTCTGATAATAGATGCTTCCTTTTGCTCCCAGCTTTTCAGCGATCTGAATCAGCGATTTCTCAATTTCCGGACCGAAATCCCCGATGATAAAAGCAACTTCTTCTATTTCTTCACCGGCAACTTTGGCAATATCTTCCACCAACCGCTGTACGATCGGTTTTCCGGCAATGGGAATAAGCGGTTTCGGAACAGTGAGGGTATGAGGACGTAATCTGGAACCACGTCCAGCCATAGGAACAATAATTTTCATAGATAATTATAGGTATGTTTTTTTGTTTAGTACGTTTTAATTTTTGATAAAGATAGCAATAAAAGCATTGGATGCAGATGTATCACTAAGTGTTTTAAATATTTGTTTAATTTATTGAAGAACCGGTAATCAGCAAATCAAAGGCCAAAGTCTATTTCCTTATTCTGGACAGCAGCATGTCTTTTTCGGAATAAGCTAAAATTCCGGCATATAAAATAAATAAAAGATTACCAATCCATAAGTTGTAATTGAAAAATACAACGATAATGTAGCTGAAAGCCATGAGCATTCCTAAAAATAAGGTCATCTTCTTTATGCGGTAAGGAATCGGATAGTATTTCTGACCCAGCAAATAGGAAGTGATCATCATGGTGAAGTAGGCAATAAATGTAACCCAGGCAGAAACCATAAAGCCGAATTTTGATAAAAATAATAGGTTTAAAACAATGGTTAATCCTGCACCCAGCCAGGAAATCACTGTTCCTATTTTGGTTCGGTCTGTTACTTTATACCAGGTTGAAAAATTATAGTAAATGCCAAAACATAAATTGGCAATGACAATAATAGGAATAATATCAATAGCTGTCCAGTATGAGCTGTTAGGAATCAGCAATTGCTTAAGCCAGGAAATATTAGCAATAATCCCCATGGCAACAGTTGATGCGAAAAATGTAAAATATTCGGTTACTTTAGCATAGGTATTCTTTGCGTTTTCATTATTCATCTGCTTAAAGAAAAAAGGCTCGATTCCCATTCGGTATGCCGTTACGAATAAAGTCATCAGAACAGCCAGCTTATAGCATCCGCCATAGGCTCCGGCATCCCCTTCAGGAATAAACCAGATCTGAATGGCTTTATCAAAATTTTCATTGAACATAAAAGCCAGCCCGGCAATCATAATTGGCCAGGAATATTTAATCATTTTACCAAAAAGATCGGTTGAAAATTCAAGCCTGACTTTAAATACAACAGGAAACAGCAGAATAAATCCTAAAAAACTTGCTGCGAGATTGCTGTAAAAAGGAAAAGAGACTTTTTCCTTTAATCCGAAATCCTGGGATACACTTAATGGAATATATAAAAACAGGGCAAGCGTAAAAACCGTCTGAAAAAGAGACTGTAATACCCTTACCAATGAATATTTTACGGGCTTATTATTGTAGCGGAGCCATGCAAAAGGAATGACACACAGATTATCAAAAAATGCAATCCACGCAAACCATCGGATATATTCCGGGTTTGAAGAATATTTCAGGGTGTCCGCAATAGGCTGGGCAAAAACCAGGCAGCTCAGCAAAAACAGGGTGGATAGCCCGAAAAGGAACCAGAATGAAGTACTGAACGTCTTTTTCTGATTGTCTTTATCCGAAGAAAAACGGAAGAAAGCCGTTTCAAATCCAAAAGACAATAGGATATTTATAAAAGAAATCAACGCATAAAGATTTGAAAATATAGCAAATTCCTTTTTGTCGATCTGATCGATATATAAAGGATTTAAAATAAATAGAATGACTCTGGGCATAATCGCCCCGATTCCATAAATAATAGTCTCGTTGAGAAGTTTCTTCAAAATCTGAAATTTTATGCAAATGTAAATATTTAGAAATTGATTTTTTATCCGCGGGTTAAAATTCATTCATAAACCTTAATTTTGGAAAACTTAAAACTTTGTGAAAGGCAGGTACTTTGGCAAAGATAAGCCGCAGACAGAGATTTCATGGCCGATCTGATTTCCTGATCGTCACGGCTCCTACAACGAATTGTAAAAAAGTAAAAATGAAGACCTTAATTAAAAATGTAAAGATCGTTAACGAAGGTAAGATCGTTGATAGCGATATTTTAATTGAAAATGATGTAATCTCTAAAATAGATGCCGGGATTGCAGAAGAAGCAGACCGGATCATTGACGGCGGCGGGAAATATCTTTTGCCGGGCGTGATCGACGATCAGGTGCATTTCCGGGAACCCGGGCTTACCCATAAAGGAGACATCGAAACGGAATCGAGAGCAGCCATTGCCGGCGGAACCACCAGCTTCATCGATCAGCCGAATACCGTTCCGAATGCCGTAACGCAGGATTTACTGGCCGATAAATACGAAATTGCCGCCCAAAAAGCTTACGCCAACTATGGCTTTATGATGGGCGGGACCAACGACAATCTCGAAGAGGTGCTGAAAACAGATCCGAGAAATGTTCCTGGAATTAAATTATTCTTAGGCTCTTCTACGGGAAACATGCTGGTGGACAATCCGGAAACGCTGGAAAATATTTTCAGCAATACCAAAATGCTGATCGCTGTCCACTGTGAAGATGAAGCCACCATTAAGGCCAATACCCGGAAATACATTGATGAATACGGAGAAGACATCCCCGTAAAATTCCATCACCTGATCCGCAGTGAAGAGGCCTGTTACAAGTCTTCTTTTAAAGCCATCGAACTGGCGAAGAAAACCGGGGCGAGACTTCATGTTTTCCACCTGTCGACGGCAAAGGAAACCGAACTTTTCAGAAACGATATTCCTTTAAAAGATAAAAAAATTACGGCGGAAGTCTGCGTACATCACCTTACGTTTACCAATGAGGATTACGAAACCAAAGGCGGACTGATCAAATGGAATCCTGCCGTAAAAACCCAGCACGATAAAGAAGAACTTTGGGAAGCCTTGCTGGATGACCGGATCGACGTTATTGCCACCGACCACGCGCCACACACCTGGGAAGAGAAGCAGAATGTCTATACCAAATGTCCCTCCGGAGCACCGCTGGTGCAGCATTCTTTAACGGTAATGCTGGAAAATTATAAAAACGGAAAAATTTCCCTGGAGAAAATCGTTGAAAAAATGGCGCATAACCCTGCGATCTTGTTCAGAATTGAAAAAAGAGGCTTTATCAGGGAAGGGTATAAAGCAGATCTGGTATTGGTGGACCTGAACGAAAACTGGACGGTTGCCAAAGAAAATATCCTCTACAAATGCGGATGGAGCCCGCTGGAAGGAATGAATTTCCATTCCAAAGTCACCCATACTTTTGTTAACGGGCATCTCGCCTATGAAAACGGGAAAATCAATGAGCAAAAATTCGGGGAGCGGTTGCTTTTTGAAGCTTAGAAATAATAAAGAAAGCCTTTTCAAATGTTGAGAAGGCTTTTTTCTGATCTTTATTCAAATGGTATTAGTCTATTGCAATTGCGTCAATTGCTTTTTGCATCGAAGTTTCCATGATCCCGGGAATGGCCAGTCCTTCTGCCCGGAAAACACGGACGTCTGAAATTCCATAGAATCCGAAAATATGTTTAATGTAAGGCACATTGGAATCATAAATCTGGTACGGCCCTGTTGAATAAATATTGCCTGATGTAAAGGCGATATATAATTTTTTATTACTATCCAGCAATCCTTTCGGCCCGTCTTCACTATATTTAAAAGTATAGCCTGCCCGGGAAGTAAAATCAAAATAGGCTTTCAGTGTGGTCGGAACTGAAAAATTATACATTGGAGAATCGATAACGATCATGTCGGCCTCTTTCAGTTCGGAAATTAATTCCTCGGAATAGCTGTTGATCGATTGCTGCTCAGGAGAGTAATTCTCCGGCGAAGAGAAAAAAGTATTGATGTGTACTTCTTCCAATACCGGGACTGGCTTTTTTGTAAGGTCACGCTCTTTTACAACGGCATCCGGATACTTTTCAAGGATTTTTTCCACCACGGCTTTTCCTAATTTTCTGCTTGCGGATATTTCTCCTCTTGGGCTTGAAATAATATGGAGGATATTTTTCATAATTTTTTTATTTAAAATTTCTTCAGTAAAATTAGGTACATTTGCTTATCAAAAGTTAGCAGTAAACAAAAGGTTAGCAGTAACCTTTGGGTTAGTAAAAATGGGAATCTATGGAAAATACAGTCATTTTTGAAAAGCCGGTAACGGCGCAGGAATGTTCGGGGCATCTTGCTTCCGTTGAAGATGCCATCTATGTGATCGGCGGAAAATGGAAGCTGAAAATTATTATCGTTCTTCAGGAAAGCGGGAATATCCGGTTCAATGAATTGCAGAGAAAAGTTGAAGGAATTTCTGCCAGGGTTCTTTCCAACGAATTAAAAGACCTTGAACTGAACGGATTTGTAAAAAGGGTAGTGCATGCAGAACAAACACCTGTAGTCGTAGAATATATTTCAACAGATTACAGCCGTACGCTAAAACCGGTAATCATTGCACTTGCCGAATGGGGAAGAACACATAAGATGAAAATTAAAGAGGAAATGTCCTGATTTCAAAATATAGAGCCTGCGTGTCATACAGGCTTTTTTGTTTTAATAAATAGTAATCCGGTGCCGGCGATATTCTCTTCGAACACCAGGTAACTGTCTTCCGTCAGCCGCTGTTTCAACTGAATGCCTGCCGGAATTCTAATGGCGACATCTTCGTTTTTTTCTTAAAAAGCGTACTGAACGACTGGGAATGTTCAAACCCAAGCCCATAGGCAATCTCGCTGACCGAAAGATTGGTGACGGACAATTTTTCCTTGGCTTTGCTGATGAGCTTCTCATGGATATGCTGCTGCGTATTCTGTCCGGTATGGATTCTTAAGAGGTCACTTAAATAATTCGGGGAAATGTTCATGGCCTGGGCAATCTGCTGAACCGTCAGCATTCCTTTTTCGGATGAATTGCTATTGAAATATTCATTAAGAAACCGCTCGAATTTTACCAGCAGCTGATGATTGCTGTTTTTTCGGGTAATGAACTGTCTTTCATAAAAGCGCCTGGAGTAATTCAGAAGAAGATCGATTTGGGAAAGGATAATTTCCTGGGTATGGATATCGATGCGGCCGCATTCTTTATCGATCTTAAAAAGAATTTCAAGCAAATCGTTTTCTTCATCTTCCGACAGGTGCAGGGCTTCATTCACGGCATAGGAAAAAAAACCGAATCCGGAAATAGCTTGTGCCAGCGGATGCTTCAGTAGAAAATCTTCGTGGAAAATCAGCAGGTAGCCTGCCGAATCGCATTCCATGGTTTTAACATCGAGATACTGGACCTGATTAGGGGCCGTAAAACTCAGGACGCCTTTATCATAATCATAGTGTTGCTGTCCGTAACGCATTTTGCCTCTGGCGTTTCTTTTCAGGGCCACACAGTAAAAGCGGTTCACAAATCCTTTCCAGGTCTCATCTTCCAGGAAAATACTCTCCGACATATTGATAACGCTTACCATCGGATGTTTGGGTTCCGGAAGGGAAAGCAGGCGGTGAAAAGCAGAAATGGACGGAATGGTATGCATAGCGGGAGATTTTATATAAAATTAATAATTTAAACGGAATGTATACCTCATAGATTTCAAAACCTATGAGGTATAGCATTTTAAGCCTGTGAGGTTTCATTAATAATCCAGAAGCCCCATGCTGAATTCATCATACGGAGCACCGGTATCGGTTCCGAGGGGAACAATGCTTTCCAGCCTGGAAAGATCGTCATCGCTTAAATGAATTTCAGCCGCCGCCATATTCTGTTCGAGGTAGGCTCTCCGCTTGGTGCCCGGAATCGGAGTAATGCCTTTGCTGATGATCCAGGCCAGGGCCAGCTGCGATGAGGTAACTCCTTTTTCCGATGCCAGTTCTTCTATGGTTTTTACCAGTTCTATATTTTTATGGAAATGCTGTTCCTGAAAGCGGGGAATAGCCCTCCGGAAATCATTTTCAGGAAGATCATCGATGGAACGGATCTGCCCGGACAGGAAGCCTCTTCCCAATGGCGAGTAGGCGACAAATCCGATACCCAGTTCATCAAGCGTCCGTAGGACGTCTTTCTCCTCTACCGTTCTTTCAAACAATGAATACTCACTCTGAACCGCCGATACCGGATGTACGGCATGAGCCCTTTTTACCGTCTCCGAAGACACTTCAGAAAGACCGATATATTTTACCTTTCCTTCCTGAACCAGCTCGCTCATGGCGCCTACCGTTTCCTCAACAGGGGTGGTTTTGTCGAGACGGTGCATATAATACAGGTCGATGTAATCGGTCTTAAGGTTCTTCAGAGAACGTTCCACGGATTTTTTTACATAATCTTTACGGCCATTGATCTTCCAGGTTACCTGATCCTGGTCATCGATTTCCCATCCGAATTTGGTGGCAATGATGTATTGTTCCCGGCTGCCGGTAATGGCTTTGGCAATCAGCTGTTCATTTTTGAACGGACCGTAAAGGTCGGCCGTGTCGAGGAAATTTCCTCCCAGTTCCAAAGAACGGTGAATGGTGGCGATGGCTTCGTGCTCATCGGTTTTACCATACATATCCGCATCTCCGAAACCGGTCATGCCCATACATCCCAGTCCGATATTCGGAACGATAAGTCCCTGGCTTCCTAGCTTTACTTTTTTTGTATTCATACGATTGATGTTTAATGATACAAATTTCAGCAGAATAAAGAAAACGGGTGTTTGCAAATCCCCGAATGCCGTAATCAAAATACGGATAGGGAATTTTAAAGATGATAAATGTTTTTTATTTGCCTTTCACCATTTATCAGGTATCATGATTCGTGATCTTATCTGAAATAAATAGCATGCTTTATTAAAAAAAAAGCGCAAACATCCGTGAAAACCCGTGCCATCTGTAAGGGAAATAAAATCTGCGCGTTTACTTTTTTGCTTTAGGGCCCATATAAAAAATCAGCTTCCCGCCATTCATCATCTCGGAATGTTTCAGTGTGAAATTTTTAATCTCCTTTCCGTTCAGAAGGATTTTTTGAACATATACATTTTTCGGTGCCTGACTAATGGCTTCAATTTCAAATGTTTTTCCGTTTTCCAAATGCAGAATTGCATGATCAACAGCCGGGCTTCCAATCGCATAATCTTCCGATCCCGGAGCTACAGGATAAAAACCTAATGAGCTCAGGATATACCAGGCACTCATCTGTCCGGTATCGTCGTTTCCGCCCAGCCCGTCCGGGGTTGCCTTATACTGCATTTCCAGGATCCGCCTTACCTGCGCCTGGGTTTTCCATGGCTGGCCCGCCCAATTGTACAGATAGGCGACATGATGGGCCGGCTCATTTCCGTGGACATAACCACCGATGATGCCCTCACGGGTAATATCTTCCGTGTCGGCAAAAAATTCATCCGGCAGATGCATGGTGAACAGTTCGTCCAGCTTGGAAGCAAATTTTTTCTTTCCGCCCATCAAGCGGATAAGTTCATCCGGATTTTGAGGGACAAAGAAGCTGTAATTCCAGGAGTTCCCTTCAATAAAACCCTGTCCGTGCGTGCTCAGGGCATTAAAATCTTTTTTATAGCTTCCGTCGGCCAGCCGCGGACGCATAAATCCGATGCTGCTGTCGAAATTGTTTTTCCAGTTTTCAGAGCGTTTGATGAATGTATTATAAATTTCCGTTTCTCCCAGATGTTTAGCCAGCTGGGCAATCGCCCAGTCGTCGTAGGCGTATTCCAATGTGTTGGAAACGGAAGTCCCGTTTTTATCGGCAGGGATATAGCCCAGGTCAATATATTGTCCGATCCCTTCATAATTTCTTTTATTGGCCGTTTCTACACAGGCCTTCAGGGCTTCTTTGGCATTTCCGGAATAGTTGCCTTTGATGATCGCATCAGCCACCACGCTCACACTGTGATAACCGCTCATGCACCAGTTGTCATTGGCATAATGCGACCAGATCGGCAGCATTTTCATCGAAAACTGATTGTAGTGCGCCATCATCGATTGTACCATATCCCTGTTGCGCTTAGGCTGAATGATATTGAAGAAAGGATGCAGCGCCCGATAGGTATCCCAAATGGAGAAGGTAGTATAGTTCGTAAAGCCTTCCGCTTTATGGGTATTTTGATCCAGACCTTTATATTCACCGTTTAAGTCGATATATACAGTCGGATTAATAAAGGTATGATACATCGCCGTATAAAAACTCGTTTTTTCGGTCTCCGACCCTTTAATAATGATTTTATTCAGTTCGTTGTTCCAGCGGTCTTGGGTTTGTGCTTTTACCTGATCGAAAGAAAGGTTTCCGGTTTCCGTTTCAAGATTTTCCAGGGCATTCGACTGACTTACCGGCGAAATGGCAAGCTTTACTTCAATCGCTTCGTTTTCATCCGTATTAAAATCAAAATACATTTTAAGATTTTTCCCGGCGATTTCCGGGAAGTTTCTGGTCTGATCGAATTTTCTCCAGAACCCGTTATATACCTGTTTGCCGTCATAATTCTTCTGCCCGTATGATTTGAACGGCTTGGAAAATTTCATGGCAAAATAAACGGTCCTCGTTCTGGCCCAGCCGTTGGTCTGCCGGTAGCCGGTTACCGTAGTGCCGTTTTCCACACGGACATACGTCCATACATTTTTGCCGTCGTAATTGTAAATTCCGGCCATCAGATCCAGAATGATATGGGCCTGGTCGGATTTCGGAAAGGTATAGCGGTGTACACCGACTCTTGTAGTGGCGGTAATTTCTGCGAAGATATTATGATCGTCTAATTTTACCTTATAATAACCGGCTTCTGCAGTTTCATTCTGATGCGAAAACCGGCTGCGGTAGCCGTTTTCCGGATGAGAAGCCGTTCCGGGATTCAGTTGCAGCTCTCCGGTAGTCGGCATAATCAGGAAGTCCCCGAGATCGGAATGCCCCGTTCCGCTGAAATGCGTTGAGCTGAAACCCACGATCGTCCGATCTTCGTACCGGTAACCGGCACAGTATTTATACACTTCACCATTGTATTTGCCGTTCAGTTCATACGCAATGGTATCTGTTTCAGGACTCAGCTGGACGGCTCCGAAGGGAGCGGTGGCACCGGGGTAGGTATGTCCCATTTTTTCCGTTCCGATCAGCGGGTTAACATATTGGTAAAGTTTTTCGAAATTCTGAGCTTTCAGATAAAAACCGGAAAATAAAAGAAGTGTAAAAACAGCAGTCCCTGACCTTTTCATAAAACAACAATTTTGTGAAGGGTAAATTTATAAAAATTAAAAGATAATGGTTTATTGTTTCGTTATTTAAAATTTAAGAAAAATTGGCTGGAAGAGGGATGCCGGACACTGGATGTTTTGCTGGTCGGTATGGCCTGGTTATTAAATGATATTTTCTGCTGCCAAAAATATAATTAAACTGAATCTTTTGTTATTCCATTTGAGAGCGCGTTCTTGTTTAAATCGTTGCTCAAATAGCTTTGAAATCCTATGAAAAGTGCGAATCGCTTATTCATTCGGCTGGCAACAGGATTTTTAATGAGTCTTAATTTTATTTTTTAATTAAATAAACGTATGAATATTAGTTAAATACTGTCGAATTCACGTTAAATTAATATGAACTCGGTTGTATCTGATTTATTTTTAGATGATTAACAAAATAGAAGATTGGAATTGAGTTTGCTGATAAAGTATATTTAAATACATCTTCTATCGAAATGGTAACCATCGATTTGGTTTGACAATTAATACCGTTGGAAGTAATGTTGACAAGAGAAACTCCCAGCATCCGGCTTCCCTCTTCCTGCCCCTTCATCCGATTTCTACTTCGGGTTTACATTAGTTACAAACTATTCCTCAGAAAAGCGGAAGCCGATCCCATGAAGGTTTTCGATCATGATGTTTTCTTCGCCGGCAAGCACTTTACGGAGCCTCGAAATAAAAACGTCCAGGCTCCGGCCCATGAAATAATCGTCATCGCCCCAGATGGCTTTCAGGATATCCTGTCTTTTCAGCACCGTATTTTTATTCCGGATAAAATAAAAAAGCAACTCGGATTCTCTCTGGGTAAGGGTTGTGGTTCCATGTGCATCGTGCAGCGTATAATTTTTAGGATCGAAATCAAATTTTCCGACCTTATATTTTTGCGGTGAAGTATTTGTTTTTTTAGACCGGCGCAGGAATACCTCAATCTTGAGAATCAGTTCCTCAATGCTGAAAGGCTTTACCAAATAATCATCCGCGCCGATTTTCAGGCCCCGGATCCGGTCTTCTTTCAATGATTTTGCCGAAATAAAAATAATCGGAATTTCAGAATTTCTGTTGCGGATCTGTTCTGCCAGTTCAAAACCGTTCATCTCCGGCATCATGATGTCCAGCAGGCAGATGTCGAAATCCTGTCGGTGAAAAGCTTCCAAAGCAGATTTTCCGTCGGAAAAGCAAGCGATATCATAGTAATTTTCCAGACTGTCCTGAATCAGGAAAGCGATCGTCTGGTCATCTTCGGCATACAGAATTTTAGATTTTTCCATGGTATTTCATAGTCTAAAAAGGAATATAGAGGGTGGTGGTAATACCTTTGCCGCTGTTGTTTTCCACAGAAATTTTCCAGCCATGCTGCCGGACAACTTTTTTTACATAAAACAAACCCAGTCCGAACCCGATAACTTCCTCACTTTTCGGGGTATGTATCCGGTAGAACTTATCAAAGATATGAGGCATATTCTTAGCAGGGATTCCCATTCCGTTGTCTTTAAACTTTAAAGATAAGCCTTTTTGTTCGGTATGGGCAGAAATAATAATCACCGGCTCCGTTTCGCAATACTTAATGGAATTGTCCAAGAGGTTGTAAATGATATTGGCAAAATGGAATTCATCGGCAATCACCGAAATGTTTTCATCAATGTGAAGTTCCAGGGAAATATGTTCGTTTTTTTGTCTCACGGTTTCGGTAATTTCCCGGATAAAAGTCAGTAAAACGATCCTCTGTGGTTTCAGCGATAAGCCTGAAGCATCATTTTTTGCAATATTCAGTATTTTTTCGATGTGGTGGTTAAGCTTGTTGCCCTGGTCGGTTATGATGGAGGTGTACGTCTGCAGCTTGGGGTTTTCCTTTACGGTATTTTGTTTGGTTAATGCTTCCGAAGCCAAAAGGATGGAAGACAGCGGAGTCTTGAACTCATGGGTCATATTGTTGATGAAATCCCGTTGCAGTTCCGAGAATTTTTTCTGCTGAATTATAGTATAGATGGAGTATACATACACCAGAAGAATAATGATCAGCGCAAAAGTAAGCACGTACCAGAACCTCAGCGAGCTGATGAGGTAAGTCGTTTTGTCCGGAAAGCGGATGGAAAAGTAATACACCAGATTTTTATGCTTCGGAAATTTAATCACCTTATTATTCGTCTCGTCCTGGTCTTTGGAAATGTACTTTCCGTACAGCATTTTATCGCTGTGGCAGTTGTAAACGGCGTATACGTAATCGCTATTGATCTGGAATCTGGTGAATTCCGTTTTCAGGTAATGCTCCAGAACATCAGGGTGGAATTCGTTATTGATGTTCACCACATAATAATCGTTGGAGATATTCTGCACGGGGCTTTCGGTAAAAGAGGCTTTTCCGCCGGAAAGCTTCTCCACGACTTCCAGCAACGCGATATTTACCGTCTGGTTGAATTTTTTATCCTCAAGATTATACGCCTGTCGCGTCCACAGAAGCTGTGCGATCAGAATACCGATAATAGCTATAAAGCCAAGGGTGATGATAATATTGAGTTTCTTGATTTCCATTGACAGGGCAATATTATCCAAAAATATCTATTAATTTTTGATCGTTAACAACTTATTAACAAATGTTTGAGAACGGTTAACAGGCGCTATTCATAATTTCCGCTTACATTTGTTCTGTTAAATAAAATTATCGGTTAATCATCATTAAAAATGTATATCATGAAAAATTTAAAAGTTACCGCACTTCTTGCTGTTTTAGCATGTTCTCCGTTCTATGCAAATGTATTGCCTTCTGTAGGTGCTCCTGTTGTAAGCGTATTGGCAGATGCCATCAAATGGAAATCAGAATCGATTGAAGTAGGAAATATCCCTCAGGGAAAACCGAAACTGATCCGATTTGAATTTACCAACACTTCAAAAAAGCCGATCATCATCGAAAATGTAGCGCCTTCATGCGGATGTACAACGGCAAACTATACAAAAACACCGATCCTTCCCGGAAAAGTAGGATTTGTGGAAGCAAGCTATAACGCGGCTAATGCAGGACCGTTCATGAAAACGGTAAACGTTACCACAAGCGACAGCAAAAGTCCTAAAACCCTTTCTTTCAAGGGAACGGTAGTGGCTTCTTAATTAATTTTAATCTTGTTATAAAAACAGCCTGATCAAAAAGATCAGGCTGTTTTGTTTTAATTCAAAATTTGCTCTGATTAATGATGGGATACAATTACCTTTCTAGTGATTTCTTCAGCATCCATCGTCAGTTTCAGGATATAAGCTCCCTTCGGAACAGAGGAAACGTTGATTTCGATACGGCCGGAAACCGGTTTTTCCGCACGCTGAAGAATAATCCTTCCGCTCATATCCAGAAGTTGGTATTTTATTTCCGTATTTATTCTGTTTTCAATATCTGCGTAAATATACTGGCTTGCCGGAACCGGATAAACTCTAATTCCTTTTTCCGAAACTGCATTGGAGGTGCCTAAAGTGGACGAACAAACATTTCCTGCCTTTTGCGCATTGGAGATGACGTCTACTTTCTGGTTTCCGGAGACATAATAATCAAGCTCGGAAGCCACCATCAGGCTTGTACTGGCCCCCAGCCAGTCCTGAAGCAGAGAGGCAAAGATCTGTCGGTAATCGTATCGCCGCTGGTTCTGGTTGTAATAAAAGCTGGTCTGATTGGTAAATACCGGATGGTCGCCCAGGATTCCTGCCGCTGCCGCATTCCCAATCACGAAGAAAGGAGCCAGATCGCCGTGGTCGGTTCCGGTGCTTCCGTTTTCCCGTACCTGGCGTCCGAATTCACTGAAGGTGACGGTCATGATCTTATTGGCAATACCCAGCTGCTGGATATCCGCCTGGAAAGCGGCCACCGAATTGGCAATATCCCCCAGAAGATTGGCATGGGTTCCCAGGTGCGTGCTTCCCGCCTGTACCTGGTTGACGTGCGTATCGAAGCCGCTCAGGTTCACCTGGAAGATTTTTGTCTTGCTTCCTCCTTTGATCATCCGGGCTACGGTTTTCAGCTGCTTGCCTAATGAAGAATTGGGATAAGTAGTGGTAGAATTGTTTCCTGCATTAAAGACCTGCATTACCCGGTTGTAATAGGCATCCATACTCGAAGCAACCCCTTTGATGTAGCTTAAAAGGTCGTTATACTCGGAGTTCATCAGGTTCAGATTGCTGAAAACACTGGATTGAAATCCCGTCATATTATATTCGATATTTTTCTCGGTCGTATGCTCGTAAAACAGGCAAGGGTTGAGGTTTCCCATCTGTATGGCCAGCGGATCGGGGCTCAGGGTCGTCGGATTTCCGGCCAATCCCGGGTACAAAGCACCCAGATAACGTCCGAATATCCCGTCCAGAAGATCGGCGATTGTAGAACCGTCTTTTCCTGAAAACATCAGGTTTTCCGAACGGAAATGCGAGTAATTCGGGTTCGGGTAGCCTACCCCGTTCATCAGCAGGAGTTTCCCGGAATCATACAGGTTTTTAAATCCGGTCATCGAAGGATTCAGACCGACGAGTTTACCGGATGCCACCGTACTGTCCAACGGAATATAGCTTCCTGTTCCTGAACTGTTGATCTTGATGTTCGGGCGCAGTGCGGCGTAGGTGCTGTACTGGCTTATCGGGATTACCGTATTAAGCCCATCGTTGGCCCCCGCAAGCCTGAGGATAACCAACGCGCGGTCATTAACCGCATCGCAGCTGAGCTGAAAATCCAAAAACTGATTCATAAACCGGGATGGCATTCCGTTGAGGTAAAAAGGAGTTCCTACCCCTGCAAGAGAAATTAATTTTAAAAAGTCTTTTCTGTTCATGATCTTAGAGTATTTGGAATTCAGGAGATTTGATGATGGCTTTAATCAATCGGTCGATAGGGATCTTTACATTGGTTGCATTTCCCGTATTGGTATAGTTGTTCCATTCATTCTGCCAGTTGATGGGGCTTAGATTGTTCAGGAAAATGGTTTTGAATTCATCATAACGGGTACCGTCCGGTACTTCCACAAACATCATCTGTAGAAATTCGGTAACTAAGGTGTCCGCATTTCCCGGATTGCTAAAATAGCCGCTGTTCTTTACAAATGAAGCATTGTTCAGTTTAAAGGTAAACCCGTTATAGGTGAGCCCGTTGATGAAGAAATCGATGGTGTTGTTGTACCGTATCCTTAAAGAAGAAGTCGTGATCCAGTTTTTATCATAATTCGGGCTGCTTGAATAGGCAGCATATCCGTTCACCGACTGCGGGCTGAATACCGGCATGCCCATATTGGAGGAATAATTGGCTACAACCCCCATGAGGCTGTGGATGGCCGAAGGATTAGCGGTGTAGGCCGGAAGCTGCAGGTTAAGCAGGGAAAACAGGTGAAGGTAAAGCTCTACCGGGTTTCTCACAATATTGCCGATGGTCTGGTCTCCGGTAATGCTGTCTTCCTCATCATAAAAATGTTTGCTTTTAAGAAGGGTGGTAAGCGCAGGAATGATGTTGTAATTGTCAGCTTTCAGTGAAGCGGCCAACGGAACGATAATATCATTTTCTATTTCCGTGGTAATCTGCCTTCCGACAAAATAGCGGTACATTCTCCGGCAGTAGGCCTTTGCGGTTTCATCCTTATTAAAAATCATCGTGACAAAGTTCTGAAGCTCTGCTTTGATCGTTGCTTCCGTATTCCCTCCCGTGATCGACTGGCTTCCGAAGGCGGCAGAAAATGTTTTGGTTCCGGTATCATGCTTACTCACCTTTACTTCGCCGGTCGGGATATTGGTAACGGGGTCCAGTGAATTAAGCCTTGCCGTTTTATCAAGGTGAATGGATGAAGTAAGGGAAAAGCCGGTGAGTACCCGAGCTGCCTGCTGGACATCAGTTTCCGTGTAATTCGTATAATTTCCCGCAGCGATCTGAGGCCCTTTTAAAATCGTAAAAAGTTCCAGGAACTCACGGGCATAATTCTGGTTGGGGCTGGTATTCTGGTTCAGGTTATTATTTAAAAACATCAGCATTCTCGCATTTTGGGTAACCCGTACTGCAAGATCTTTCAGGCTGCCATTGGCGTGGAATCTCAGCAGCTCCCGGTAATCGAAATTGGTCCAGAACGAAGCATCGTCATCCGTTACAAAAAGGATGTGGAGGAAATAAACGATTTTGTGCTGTGCCGAAAGATCTTTCAATGCACTGTGCAACCACCAGTGGAGGTCATACTTCACACTGTTGACGGTACTTTGGCTGTCGGTAATTGTCGGGTTTGCCGCTGTAGGAACAATTGTTTCACATAGATTATTAAGCGGTGAAGGCGGAACCGGATTGCTGAAGGTGAACAATTCCGCGAGCGCCTGCTGCGGCGTCTTTGTGGCAAAATCCACGATTCTGGCTTTGGTAATATTATAAGTCGTCCGTCTGAGAAGGTGGTAAGCATTCGAAAATCCCAGGACGCTGGTTTTGGGAGCAAGGCTTGGCATGATGGTTTGTATTTTTTTACAAAATTAAAAATTTAGTATTAAAAATTTATTTTTTAATTGGATTTAATGTGATATTAATATGTATAATTTTAGATAATTATTAATTTGTGCAAAACCTTGTTGAGCGTCGTCGATATATCCTGCATAGTTTTTTAAGCAGGAAAAACAAATATTTATAGTAAATTTACGGGAGAACATACACAACGGAACAGAAATAAATCCATTGACATTAAATAATAAATTATGAATCTTTATACACAACCTATGCTTCGTGAAGGAGCCTTAAAAGATAAAGTGGCCATCGTAACGGGAGGCGGAAGCGGTCTCGGAAAAGCCATGACCAAATATTTCCTTGAACTGGGCGCAAATGTCGTCATTACCTCCAGAAACCTGGAAAAACTACAGGGGACGGCTAAGGAGCTGGAAGAAGCAACCGGAGGCAAAGTGCTTTGTGTAGCCTGTGACGTGCGGAACTGGGATGAGGTGGAAGCCATGAAGGAAGCTGCCCTGAAAGAATTCGGGAAAATAGATATTCTCTTAAATAATGCGGCCGGAAATTTTATTTCGCCGACCGAAAGGCTTACCCATTCTGCCTTTGATGCGGTTCTGGACATCGTTCTGAAAGGTACCAAAAACTGTACGCTCTCCATCGGGAAACACTGGATCGACTCCAAAACGCCGGGAACGGTTCTGAATATTGTGACCACCTATTCCTGGACAGGTTCTGCTTATGTGGTTCCGTCGGCCTGTGCAAAAGCCGGAGTATTGGCGATGACCAGATCCCTTGCGGTAGAGTGGGCCAAATACGGCATCCGTTTCAATGCCATCGCGCCGGGGCCTTTCCCGACAAAAGGTGCATGGGACAGGCTGCTGCCGGGAGATCTCCAGGAAAAATTCGATATGCGGAAAAAAGTGCCGCTGAGAAGAGTGGGCGAACATCAGGAACTGGCCAACCTTGCCGCTTATCTGGTATCCGATTATTCAGCTTACATGAACGGGGAAGTCGTAACGATCGACGGAGGCGAGTGGCTGCAGGGAGCCGGCGAATTCAATATGCTGGAGGACATTCCGCAGGAAATGTGGGATGCCTTGGAAGCGATGATCAAAGCTAAAAAATCAAATTGATTTAATTTTAACGTGAGCTTGAAGAAACAGGCATGAAGAGGGAAGCCGGATGCCGGAAGTTTATCTTGTCAGACCTAGGTTCAAAGGTGTTGATCATCAAACTAAGTAGGTTATCACTTTATCAAAGAAGTTTTTATTAATCCTGAATAACCGGCTTTGGTTATTTTTTATATTGTTTTAAAGTCCTGAAGGGACGGCTTATTACAGGATAGGATAAAATCCTGCCAGGAGAGTTAACGGTTTTTGTTCTACCAAGAATATAAGTTAGATACGGCCGAATTCGCGAAAATATAAGGTAAACCTTATCAAATACAATTAAAAGTAGGTTCTCTATGGGGGAATCTACTTTTTTTATTTGGGGGATTTCACGGTTTAAGTTTAGGTAATCTACTGATAGCGAAGGTTATGAAGCAGTCTATCTTTGCAGTAGAAATTTTTTAATAACCTAAACAACAGAACATGGAAACATTAAAGTCGGTGTTGGAAGCGAACCACACCAAGAAATCGAAAAACGAACTGATCGATCTTTTAACCGGACTCGAAAAATCATTAAGCCCGGCCGTTTATGAGAAAGTTTCAGGAATCGAAACCGCTGAGCTGGCTGCGCTGTCCAACAAAGAGCTCATCAGTATTATCGAAGATTTTAAAAGAAATTACGATGAAAAATGGGAGAAATCCTTTGCCTCCGTTTCTTCGGAAGTCCTGAAAATGGTAGCCGGAAGAATGGCTGCGGACGATCAGGTGTTCAAAACATCGGGAGCCGAAAGCGCTGATTTTGCAGCGGAACTGGGAAGCATCGATTTTGCGACGATCATCGGCGGGCCGCTGGATGCCTGTGTAAAAGCACAGTCCAATGCATCGATCAGCACCGTGAATTTTATCAAGGAAGTCGGCTTTGAAACGGTAGACAATGAGCAGAAGCTCCGTATGGCGGAATTCAAGTACAAAAAAATGGGGCCGAACCCGGATTTTGATCCTGAAAAAGATGAGGATGAAAAGGATAATCCGAAAGAAAAGATGAACGACGTCCAGATTTCCGTTCCTTTCATTTCATTACTCAATGTACCTGCTTTCAGGATCGAAACCTGTGAGGTAGATTTCAATGTAAAGCTGAATTCTACCTACACCAAAGACGTTAGCGATGAATTCGGAATCAAAGCAGGCGCCTCAGGAGGATTCGGACCGGTAAAATTCAATGTGGATGTTTCTTACAAAAGGTCTTCGGCTACCGGCATCAAAGTGGAAAAAGAATACTCGCTGGGAGTAAAGGTAAAGGCAACTAACGACGAAATGCCTGCCGGGCTGGAGAAAGTTCTCGGACTGTTGGCCCAATAATTTTTACGGGAATGATAAGATTATCAGATTACCTGAATTATCTCAACAACGAGATAATTCAGGCCCGTAAAAAAGCGGATGAAAACGCGGTGATGATCGCGAAGGAATATGCCGAACACGAGTATTTAAAATTTTTCAAGGTTCCGAGGTATTCGCTACCGAGTGTGAAGATGGATATTCCCGTCAAGATCACCGATATCGATGCGGATGCCGACCGCAATTTTAAGCTTGACGAAACCAAATTCATTCAGCAGGTAAACGAAAAGATCCTGCTTGTGAATAAACAGAAGCTGCTTAACATCCAGCCGGTATCGGTAAAAAGTATACAGAATGATGATTTCAGAACCCTGCTGAACGGCGTACGGGCAGGTGGCGGCATATCAACGACCAGGACCATAACGGCGAATACAAACACGATTCCCGAAATCAAAATACCGGGCAGAACCGTTCCTATTAGTACGAAACCTTTAGAACGTCCGATTGAAGGCACTTCCACAGAGACGGAATCCGAAGCCCTGAAAACCATTTATTCAGATATATTAAACAAATACAGTTTAATGAATTCAAAGCTGAATAATATTTATATCGATCCCAATACCAATTCGGCAGAGGATAAGGATAAACTTTTCATCAACCTCCACGTAGAAATGGAAGAAGAAGGAATCCGGATTGTCACCATGAAGGACAAAGACGGCAGGGAAGTGGAACAGATTATTTTTGAGTAATGCAGGAGCTTGTTCACCATACGATACAGAAGCTTGAAACACTGCTGGGCAATTTTAATAAAGTCCAGGAACTGTACCTGTCGAAGTCTTTTGATTTTGACAGGCAGTTTGAAATGTTTCTCAACGAATTCCTGGAATACCTGAAAACCAAAGGCAATACCACTTACGAAGCGGAAGTGCTGAAAGTCATGAATATGATCTCCACTGTAAAAAGAAGCTTTAATCCCATCAAGATGGAGCGGATTTCTACAGGGAAAAGAGAATTGCTCTGGGGATTTTCGTTCAGCGGAATGGAAAGCATCCACGGGTTTCTTTTGGAAATGTACAGCAAAGAGAAAAAGAAGCTGGAAGAGGCAGAAGAACTGCTTTCGGGTCTGGTCATTTCATTATACCAGAACGGCGTCATGGATGACGATAAAATAAAAGAGCTGTATTCCGTCCGGTCTATCGAAAAGTTCTGGACCTCTCTGGTTAACCATAATACTCAGATTTCAGGGATCAATAAAAAGCTGAGGCTGACGATGATTGCGGAGGATATTTTTCTGGTGCTGGAAAAACTGATTTTAAAATTAAATTAAAAGATCATGGACAAAGAAAAATATATTGTTGTACTGGAAGATCAGCAGAAAAGCTCCCTCCGGAAAGTTGAGAACGAGCTTGAAGTCTCCATTACTTCCTCGGAATTTCTTTCTGCGGAAAACCGTTCCTACCAGGTTATTGATAATGACAACGGGGTGCTGTACAAAAACCTGGGCGTGCTGGTCATTGAAAACGGCGATGTGGAACAGCTGCAATCTGCCGTAAAAGACGACTCAAACCCGATTGTTTATTTTGAAAAGGAAAGGGAATTCCTTCCGGCGGATGAATGGTCGATCATCAGCGAACTGAAGGAACAGTCGGCGGAATTGGCCGGTAAAATCAACGAGCTGGAAAAGTATATGGCTAGCAAACCATTGCCGCAAAAACCGCTTGTGGAAATGGAATGGGGACTAAAGGCAGTCAGCCTTGGAAATTCAATATATACAGGAAAAGGAACCGATATCTGCATTCTTGATACCGGCCTGGAGATGCTGCATCCGGATTTCTCAGGGAGGGAGATCGAAGGAAAATCCTTTATTGCCGGCGAAGACTGGAACCGGGACCCCAATGGCCATGGAACGCATTGTGCAGGAGTTGCGGCCGGAAACATCCGTCTCGATAACGGGAGACGCTACGGCATTGCCAAAGAAGCCAACCTGAAAATCGCCAAAGTGCTTTCCGATTCGGGAAAAGGGACCACAGGCAGTATTATCGATGCGATCGACTGGGCTATTACCAAGAAGTTCAGGATTCTGTCTCTTTCGCTTGCCTCTGCCGTAAAACTGAATGAGGTGCCTTCGCCGCTTTTTGAAACGGTGGGCGCCAGAGCACTGGAAAACAACTGTATTATTGTTGCAGCGGCAGGAAACGAAAGCAGCAGGCCCTCCCTTCCGAAACCGGTTTCCATGCCGGCCAACTCGGTATCAATTATGGCAGTGGGTGCTATTGACAGCCAAATGAAAGTCGCCCGGTTCTCCAATGCCGGACTGAACCCCGCCACCGGCGGCAACATAAATCTCTGTGCACCGGGGGTAGACATCATCAGTTCGTATCCTAAAAATACCAAAAACAAAAGCGGTAATTATTACGCCATGAGCGGCACCAGCATGGCAACGCCCCACGTTTCGGGACTGCTGGCTTTGTACATGGAGCAGTTTCCCGAAAAGTCGGCCAGAGAAATCTGGGAATGGGCAGAATCCAGGGCAAAACCGATTGAAGGTTTGAAATACAGGGACATCGGAAACGGATTAATACAGGCATAACATGACGAAAACCTATTTGGCCGTGCTCCGGACGGATGCCGACCTCATCAAACTGGAGCAGGAACTTAAGAAAAGAAAGATCAGGCTGGCCGCACACTATAAAGCGGTTGGTGTTGTACAGCTGAAAAGCGAACAGGCCGTTTCAGCAGAAGATTTTCCGGAATTTTTTCTTTCGGTGGAGCAAGACCGGAATAATTTCACAATTTAAAGGCTCTGAAAGACTTTTCTTTACAGGGAAGTCTTATTTTTGTTTACTTTGCTAAATAAAAATAAATTATGAACTTTAAAATTCCAATCCTTGGTTCTGCGCTTGCCGTCCTGTGTTTTTCGCAACCGGTATCAGCTCAGGAAGCTCCGAAATACGATTATGTAGAAGCATTCAAGCCCTTTTTCTATACCCAGACCGGTACGCCGACAAGATCGGCCAGCGGCCAGCCGGGATATGCCTACTGGCAGAATTCAGCAAGCTACAATTTAAATGTAAGCCTTAATGAAGCCAAAGATGAAATTACGGGAACTGCTGAAATTACCTATACCAATAACAGTACGGATAAATTAGGTTTCCTGTGGCTGCAGCTGGACCAGAATTTATTTACCAAAGATTCAAGAGGAAACGCAGTCGTACCGATGTCGGGAAGCCGGAACGGAGCGCACGGTGAGGAATTCGACGGCGGTTACAAAATAAAATCCGTAAAGCTGGACGGTAAAGACGTAAAATATACGATCACCGACACCAGGATGCAGATCGATCTTCCTTCAGAGCTTAAAGCACAGGGAGGCGTGGCTAAAATCAAAATAGAATATTCTTTCCTTTCGCCGAAATACGGTTCCGACCGGATGGGGATTGAAAGTACGAAAAACGGGAAAATTTATACCATGGCCCAATGGTATCCGAGAATGTGCGTTTATGATGACGTGCTGGGCTGGAACACCATGCCTTATCTGGGGGCTTCCGAGTTTTATCTGGAATACGGCGACATTACCGCGAATATTACCGTCCCTGCCAACCATTATGTTGTCGCTTCCGGTGAATTGCTGAACCCGAAAGACGTCTATTCCAAAGAGGAAAACAGCCGGTGGGAACAAGCTAAAAACAGTGATAAAACGGTAATGATCCGCCCGGAATCCGAGATTGGAAAGGGCCAGCAGACCGGCGGTACCAAAACCTGGAAATTTAAGATTACCCAGGCAAGGGACTTTGCATGGGCTTCTTCGCCGGCGTTTATCCTCGATGCTGCAAAAATAAACCTTCCGGAAGGCAAAAAATCCATGGCTATTTCGGCGTATCCCGCAGAAAGTGCCGGGAATGATGCCTGGGGAAGATCCACCGAATATACCAAAGCAGCCATCGAACATTACTCTGCCAAATGGTATCCTTACACTTATCCTGCTGCCACCAATGTGGCCGGAAACGAAGGCGGAATGGAATATCCGGGTATTGTTTTCTGCCATATGAATTCCAAGGGCGGCGAACTCTGGGGCGTTACCGATCATGAATTCGGACACAACTGGTTCCCGATGATCGTAGGTTCCAACGAAAGGCTTTTCGCATGGATGGATGAAGGGTTCAATACGTTCATCAACGAGCTTTCCACACAAGCCTTCAACAAAGGGGAATATTATGAAAAGAAAAATATCGCGCAGACCGGTGCTTTCCTGATGAATGATAATTTCGAGCCGATCATGGTAGGACCTGATAACATGAAGGAGAACAGCATCGGCATCCTGGCTTATTACAAGCCGGGGCTGGGTCTGGAAGTTCTCAGGGAATCCATCTTAGGACCTGAAAAATTTGATAAGGCATTCAGAACGTATATCGATCGTTGGGCTTTCAAGCATCCGACGCCGTGGGATTTTTTCCATACGATGGAAAATGTTTCCGGTGAGGAGCTGAACTGGTTCTGGCGGGGCTGGTTTATCAACAAGTGGAAGATCGATCAGGGTATAAAAGAAGTAAAATATGTAAATGGCGATTTCAAAAAAGGAGCGCAGATTACGGTCGAAAATATCGGGCAACTGCCGATGCCGACAAACCTACAGGTGAAATTCAAAGATGGAACCGAAAAAATGGTGAAACTTCCCATTGAAGTCTGGAAAAGAAATAAGGAATGGACTTTTAAACTCGATTCCAATAAGGAAATCGAACAGGTAAAACTGGATCCGGATTCCCGGATTCCTGATGTGAACAGCCAGAATAACCTCTGGACTTCCGATCAGGCAAAACCTATGGAAAAGATCAATATCAAAGATTTCACCGGCGTGTATGGCAGCAAGGAGCTTCCGCTGAAAATTACATTCACGGAGAAAGACAATAAATTATATGCACAGGCTACCGGTCAGCAGGCATTCCCGCTGGAATATACCGGAAACAATACTTTTAGTTTTGAAATGGCGCAGATTTCCATGACCTTCAGCCAGGATAAGAAAACCATTACCTTCAACCAGGGTGGAAAGGAATTTAAATTTACGAAAGAATAAGTTTAAGTTACAAATAATATTGTGCCCCGGTTGGGGTAATACTAATAATAAGGCTGTCTGAAAAAGACAGCTTTTTTGGTATAAAACCTGTGAGGTTTGCAGCAGTCTTTTTTCTATGAACGAAATATAACAGGAAAGTTCGGGGTTTATAGTCCCGCTCTGAGACATAATTTTTATTTTTGTGATTCAAAGTAAAAAAGATAATGAATTTAAAATTTTCAATCGTATTTCTATTGGCTTTTGCATTCGGGTTCGCACAGGATCTTAAAGTAATGAGCTTCAACATCAGGCTGAATGTAGATTCGGACAAAGAAAATTCATGGACCAACCGGAAGGAGGATGTAGCGGATCTGCTAACCTACTACCATCCGGATTATTTCGGGGTTCAGGAAGCACTGCCGGAACAAATGAAGGATATCAAAAACGGGCTGAAGAATTACGACTATGTAGGCGTAGGCAGGGATGATGGGAAAGAGAAAGGGGAATTCTCGGCTATCTTTTACGATACCGATAGGATTCAGGTGATCAATTCCGGAACCTTCTGGCTTTCCGAAACACCGGAAAAACCCTCTAAAGGATGGGATGCGGCTTTAAACAGGATCTGTACCTACGCGGTTTTCAGAGATAAAAAATCAAAAAAGGAATTTATGGCGCTCAATCTTCACTTCGATCATGTCGGAAATGTGGCGCGGGTAAAATCTTCAGAACTGATTTTAAAGAAAATCAAGGAAATCAATCCTAAAAATTTACCGGTAACCGTGAGCGGCGATTTCAACCTGACGGAAGATTCGGAACCGATTAAAATCATGTCGAAAAACCTGCAGGATTCTTTCTATCATTCTGAAACGAAGCATTACGGGCCAAAAGGAACCTTTACCGGGTTTAATATAAATGAAGTTCCGAAAGAGAGAATCGATTATATATTCGTCAAAGGATTCCGGATCAGATCTCACCGTCATATCAACGACCGCAGAGAGAACCTGCTATATCCTTCAGATCATTTTCCTGTATTAACGGAACTGCAGTTTATAAAATAGTCAGATTGAGATAAAAATCAGGATTTCAATATCAAATACAAAGCGCGTGTCAAAACGCGCTTCTTTTATTTCCGAAACTCGGGTGCTGGAAAGATTTGCGTTTGGATTCTTACAGAATGACAAATGGTTAAGATTTTAGCTAAGATTAAGCGCAAAGTTTGTCATTCCGGAGGAATCTCAACATAGTATTAGCGAAGAGTATGGAAAGATTCACACTTGGATTTCTACGGATGACAAAATATATTGAAATTTTTAAATCTTATTTATCCATGATAAAAGAATGTTATTAATATCTTTGTGGAAAACGTATTTTTAATTTAAATTTTATTAAATAATTGATTTTTAATTATTTGATAGGTTGTATTTTCACCGAGTGAAATAGTTTAAAAGTTATCTACACAGTTATTCCCCGAGTTATCCACAAAGTTATCCACAATTTACCGGTGTGAAAATTCGCACGCGGATTATTAAAAGCCGTTCTTCCCGTGGTATAAAAATTTACAGACATAATAAGGCCGATATTGCTGTTTTTTGTACTTTTATGTTGAATTAAATACCTACAGAATTTTAATGAAGAGAATTATTTTGGGCGTTTTGCTTTTGGCTTCATGGCAGCTTCCTGCGCAGGAATTGTATATGCCGAGAAATATTAAAAAAGCATACGAAAACGGGACCCGTGACCTGTCCGGTGCGCCGGGAAAGAATTATTGGCAGAATAAAGGCGTGTACAATGTTGAGGTGAAAGTAGATGCCAATTCAAAAACCGTTTCGGGAAAAGAGACGATCGTTTATACCAACAATAGCCCGAATGCGCTTAATGACCTGGCGATACGGTTCGTGAATAATCTCCACAAGCCGCAGGCTCCGCGATCCGGAATAGTTTCCAAAGACTTCCTTTCGTCCGGATTACACATCAAATCCTTTGTCGTAAGCGGTGAAAAGTATACGGTAAACAGTGACAACTGGGGAACGGTAGAAAAAGTAAAGCTGAATACGGCCTTAAAATCCAAAGCTAAAGCGGAAGTTAAAATAGAGTGGGAATATCCTTTGTCCGTACAGAGCGGAAGGGAAGGGCAGATTGATCCTGAAACGTTTTATGTTGCCTATTCGTTCCCGAGAATTTCGGTGTACGACGATTACAACGGCTGGGATATGCTTCCGCACTCCGACCGGCAGGAATTTTATAACGATTTTAATGATTACAGCTTTGCCATTACCGCTCCGAAAAATTATGTGGTGTGGGCGACCGGGGATTTCCTGAATCCCGAGACCGTTCTCCAACCGGAATACCTGAAACGATATAAATCTTCTTTGAAAAGCGATAAAGTGATCCGGATCGCGAACGAGCATGAGATGAAGTCCGGTAAAGTTACCAAACCGAATAAATGGAATACCTGGAAATTCAAGGCTGGTCATATTACCGATTTCTGTTTTGCCTTAAGCAACCACTACGTCTGGGACGGGGCAAGCGTACAGCTGAAAACAAAAAGAGCCAGCGTCCAGGCAGGCTATAAAAACGGAGCGAAAGATTTCGAACATTATGTAGAATGGATGCGTTATAATCTCGATTGGTTTTCGAAAAACTGGCCGGGCGTAGAATATCCGTATAATGTAATGACGGCAATTCAGGGGTATGCCGATATGGAATACCCGATGATGATCAATGATACCAGCATTCCGGATGATTTTCAGGACGCCAGACTTACCGCAGACCACGAAATTGCACATACCTATTTCCCATTTTATATGGGAATCAATGAAACGCGTTATGCCTTTATGGATGAAGGATGGGCAACCACCCTGGAATACCTGATCGGAATTGATGAAAACGGTGAAGCAAAAGCCAGGGAATTTTACAAGAATTTCAGGGTAAAAAGATGGATCAACGATCCTTCTGCCGAGCAGGACCAGCCGATCATTACGATGAGCACCCAGGTAAGCGGTGCGGGCTACGGCAACAATTCATATGTAAAAGCTTCCCTGTCTTATCTTGCGCTGAAAGATTATCTGGGCGACGAATTGTTCAAAAAAGCCCTGCATCATTATATGAACAACTGGAACGGCAAGCACCCAATCCCGTGGGATTATTTCAATTCGATGAACACCGGCTCCGGAAAAAACCTGAATTGGTTCTTCAACAACTGGTTTTACACCAACAATTATATCGACCTGAAGGTCACCAATGCGGCACAGAAGAACGATCTGCTGACTGTAAATGTTGAAAATGCGGGTGGTTTTGCCATTCCTTTTGATGCGGAAATCGGTTATGACGACGGAACCGTGGAGAAGCTTCATTTTTCTCCGGCGGTCTGGGAAAAAGACCAGAAACGGATGGTGCTCACGGTACCGATTAAAAAGAAAGTGAAATCGGTACAGCTGGACGGCGGTATTTTTATGGATTATACCCCGGCTGATAATCTGAAAACTTTATAGCAGGCAAATACAAACCCGGCTGTTCCGAAGAAGAACAGCCGGGTTTTTTATAAAAATTAACTTGAAAAAACTTAGTAAAGTCTCAGGCCGGATCTTGCTCCTGAAGAAGCAACCACCGACTGCATTCTCGATCTCTGTCCGGCAGAGAACATAAACATGGCCGCGTCATCCACATAATCCATGTAGTTCATGAACATTACGGATCTTTGGGTACCGCTGCAGGTATTGTAAAGAGGATAGCTCGGTTTTCCCGAGTTGGCTCCGGTTTGGGTAGGAGTATCGGCTACCAGGTCGTTTCCGCAATTGGCATCTCCCCAGATGTGTCTCAGGTTCAGGTAGTGGCCCACTTCGTGGGTAGCGGTTCTGCCTAAATTGAATGGCGAGGAAGCTCCGGTTTTCCCGAAATAAGGCGCAGCGATTACCACTCCGTCATTCCATAATCCTGCGGACTCAGGGAATGTAGCATAGCCTAAAATTTGTCCCATGTTTCCTACGACCCAGATGTTCAGGTAATTGGATGGGCTGGTGGCGTCGATTCCGCCGCTGGACGATTTTTTCATTGCATCATTGGTGCTCCAGCTGGTTTTGGTAGTGGATTTCCTTACGGTATTGGCCAGCCTGAATCTTACTTTTACGTCGCCGGCTTTCACCCCCTGGAATTCGTTCGGGATTTTATAGGCATCGCTGTTGCTTCCTGCATAATCGGCATTCAGCACGGCGATTTGCTCGGCAATACGGGAATCGGAAAGGTTTTCTGATGAAGTTCTGTAAAGGACATTCACAACTACCGGAATCTCCACAGAGCCGTCAGATAATACTTTCCCTAATTTCAGATCATTTTCAAATTTTTCGGTTCTGGATTCAAGATCCGAATATTTCTGTCTCAGCTCAGCACTTCCCTGCAGGGCATTTTTCCTGATCTCTTCAGAAGCGCAGCCCCTCCTTAATGCCGTTCCCGGATTTGAAGCGGTAAGGTCCTGTTGAGATTCCTCGTTCTGGTTGGAAAGATTGTCGCTGTTGCAGGCAGACATGAAGCCGAGTACAAGTGCTCCGAATAATAACTTTTTCATAGATATATATATTTTGTTACGTTTGATGAAATTATAATTTTTGGAATTACTGTGCAAGTATTTCACGATATTGTTGAATTATTTTATTATTCTATCAATAGTTTTTTTTAAAATATATTGTTTAATGTTTACTTTAAACGGTTTTTTATTATAAATATTTTACGTTAATCTGTATTTGGTTAAACGGTGGTTGTGGCTATCAATGGATCTTTTTGAATATGTTTGGATTTAATCATGAAAAATCCTTCTCTGAATCAGGGAAGGATCTCAATTGTAGTTAAGATATGAGTGAATGTGTTTTTGAATTTAAGATTCTGCGAAACCGTTTTTTATAGCAAAAACCGCGAGGCCGACACGGGTTTTCAGATCCAGCTTATCACAGAGTTGATCGCGGTAGCTTTCCACCGTCCGCGGGCTGCAGCACATCCTGTCGGCAATTTCCTTATAACTAAGCTCGGTAACGGTATATTTCAGGAATTCTTTTTCACGTTCCGAAATCCGGATGTTGGCTGCCGGATCTTCATTATTCATGTTGGAAAAGATGATTTTGGAAGCCCATTCAGGATAGAAAAAGCCGTCTGCATTCAATTTCATTAAAGCATTTTCCAGTTCTTTGGGATGGGTATTTTTCAACAGGTAGCCTTTGGCGCCGTTTTTAATCATTTTGATGACGCTTTTATCATCACCCTGCATGCTCAGTGCCATTACCTTCACCGCCGGATGATTTTCCTTCAGCCACAGTACGGTTTCAAAACCGTCCATAATCGGCATGCTGATGTCCAAGAGAATAATATCCGGAATCTGACGGTTGCTTTCAAATTTCTGAATGAGATCTTTGCCGTTTTCCGCTACATAGATAACTTCAAACTCCTTGAAATTTCCGATAATCCCTTCAAGTGCTTTGGCGATAAGTATGTGATCGTCAACAATCACTATCGTTTTTTTCATGGCTGTCTTTTTAAAATAATGTTGAGTGCGGTTCCTTTGTCTTTCCCGCTTTCAAGGCTGAATTCGGCTCCGATGATTTCGGCCCTGTTTTTCATATTCGTGAGCCCGATTCCGTTTGAGGTAATACCCGACCGGTCGAACCCTATTCCGTCATCTTTGATGCTCAGTTCCCAAAGAAATTCATCCGATGTATTCAGGCTGATGAAGATATTCCTGCATTGGGAATGCTTAATGCTGTTCTGAATAAACTCCTGCGTAATCCTCAGCAGCACATTCTTGTGGACAAATCCCAGATCGAGTTGCCGGAAGTTGTGCTTAAAATCAACATGGCACTTTTTAAAAGCGTTGGTAATATCCGCTTCTTCCTGGATTAAAGTTACGATTTCTTTCTGGTTGATGTTATCGTCCGTTAAAGTTTTTGAAAGACTCCTCAAATCCTGCAGCGACTGGTTGATGATCTGTGAAACCTGATCGATTCTCTCACTGACTTCAGGAACTTTATTTTCGTACAAGAGCTGCTGGGTGTAAAGGCTCACCAGGGTGAGTTTCTGCCCGATGTTGTCATGAAGCTCACGCCCGATCTGCTGCATCGTGGCCTGCTGGATTTCCAATTGGGTGGCTAGAAGCTCCCGTTTATGGATTTCGTTCTTTACTTCAATTTCATTCAGGTATTCTTTCTTTCGCTGTTTGTATTTCCGGATGTAAACCATCACGGCAACCACAAAAAACAGGAAGAATATATTGAAAAGAATAATGGTTATTAGTAATTCTGTTTTCCCCATATAATTGAAGTTGAAAATAGCAGATACATGATGATTCCGGAAATCAGGAAATAATTAAAGTAGATATTGAACAGTTCTTTGTATTCATTCAGAATACTGAAAAACGTCCAGAACGGTAATGTTCCGATGTAAAATAAAGTTACTCCCAGATTAATGTAAAACATTCGGTTCTTGCTGAAATTCAATATTTCGGAAGAATTAATCTGTTTATAATATTCCATAACCACTAAAATCATAAGGATTAAACATCCGAAGGTATAGTTGAACGAGAAAATGATCTTTTTCATTTTAAAAAAATACTCATTGGGAATAAATGACATCAGGTACAATGCCGTAATAATATAAAATAGATTCTTTTTTCCGAAAGATTTTGCTGCATAGAGCCAATACAGAAATATAAATTCCAGGGGAATAACAAAATAATTGAAAAAGGCGGGTTTATCATAATCTACTAAATGATGGCCCCACTTCCCAAAAACTTCAGAAAGAAAAATGATAATCAGGTAAAATGAAAAATATTTCCAGTACTGATCTTTTACTCTGTAAAAATAAATAATGGAAATAAGGGCCGTAAGTCCCTCAATCCATATCATAGATTCCTGCAAAACTTTCTGAAATTCACTCATTGGATTGTATTAAGATAAATTAAAACAGTTCTAATTTAGGATCGCTTGGAGGAGAAAGGGCTCCGTGATTCTGGGAAATGATATCGCCCTGCAAACCCGTACCTCTCGCCATAGCCAGTATTTCACCGCTGTTGGATCCGGAACTGATCGGGCTGAAGTCGTAGCATAAAGATTCGCCGTTCTCATCTGCTCTTTTCACGGTCGGGACCATCACCAGGGTATGTCGTTCGGCATATTCCTGCCCGATCGGCGTATCAGCCATGATGTCCCAGTCGGCTGCTTTCGGATAAGCCGCATAATAAAAACGGATTCCCAGGTCTTCAGTTGTTGCGGCGGGGTGGGTGTTCTGTGCTTCTGCTTCGATATCGGAGATAAATTTTTTAAGCGTTGCCAGATCAAAATGGATTGCATGTGCATCATCAATGCCCATTGAATTTTTTACCGACATCAGCTGGTTCTTCCTGTAGTTATCCACCAGAGTTTTGATGAAGGCACAGGTCATGGTATTGGATGCCGAATCCGGCTTGGCGGTTTCGGTTTCCAAAGGGGTAGGTGTAGTTTTCATAAGCTCGTTTTTTAATGAAATCTTAGTTGGTCCTGCAAATCTCGGAAAAAAAGAGCTTGATGCCACACGGTTTTTTCCTGATTATTTATGGGGTTTTTACGGATTGTGGGTTTAATGAAAAAGATTAATCTGTTAATATTTAAAGATTGTATTTGGGAATAGCTTAATTCTATCAGATGAAAATTCATGATATAAAGACAAATGAAAACCACTCGAAAGAGTGGTCTAGATTAATAACATATAAACTCCGACGCTTTTTACTGCGACTGCTTTTTAAAAGTAACTAAAAAAGTTATTATTCGCAGAAAAGTTTAATGATTTCACAATTCAAAAACATCATGTTCTTGGCTGAGTGAAACGCCATTGCGAACCTAAAAACAGTTAGTATTAAAAAATCTTAGTGCTCTTTGCGTTTATAGGATTCAGTAAACATAAAAGTAAGTGCCGCAGACAAAAATCTGCGGCACTTACTACAAAAATAATATATATGAAAAAAACTACTTATAAGTCAGCGGGTCTGAACACGAGTCCGGTTTCCTCGAAGTAATCCAGGGTGATGCGGTCTCCGTCGTTTACTTTACCGGCGAGGATTTCTCTGGACAGCCTGTTGAGGACTTCCTGCTGAATCACTCTTTTCAGCGGTCTTGCGCCGAAAGCCGGATCATAACCTTTGTTCATCAGGTAATCCACGGCATCCTGGGTGGCGGTCATAATGATATTCCTTTTGGCCAGCATGTCATTAAATCCTCTCAGCTGATAGGTCACGATTTTTCCGATCTCTTTTTTTCTTAGAGGCTGGAACAATACCACTTCGTCGATCCTGTTCAGGAATTCCGGACGCAGCGTTTGTTTCAACAGGTCGAAAACCTGGTCTTTTGTTTTATCGACAATTTCATCCTGGTTCTCATCGGTGATGTTTTCAAAATTCTCCTGGATCAGGTGAGAGCCTAAATTCGAGGTCATGATGATAATCGAGTTTTTGAAATTCACCATCCTCCCTTTATTGTCGGTCAAACGTCCGTCATCTAAAACCTGAAGCAGAGTATTGAAAACATCCGGATGCGCTTTTTCAATTTCGTCCAGAAGCACTACGGAATAGGGTCTTCTTCTTACCGCTTCTGTCAGCTGTCCGCCTTCATCATATCCTACATATCCCGGAGGGGCACCCACCAATCTTGAAACACTGTGGCGTTCCTGATATTCACTCATATCAATCCTCGTCATATTGTTCTCATCATCAAACAAGAACTCTGCAAGAGCCTTCGCCAGCTCGGTTTTTCCGACCCCGGTGGTTCCCAGAAACAGGAATGATCCGATCGGTTTTTTATCATCGCTTAACCCGGCCCTGTTTCTTCGGATTGCGTCGGCAACTGCCGTAATGGCTTCGTCCTGTCCTACAACCCGATGGTGCAATTCCGTTTCCAGGTTCAGCAATTTCTCTCTTTCCGATTGCAGTAGCTTGGTTACCGGAATACCGGTCCATTTAGCAATTACCTCAGAGATATTCTCGGAAGTCACTTCTTCTTTAATCAGTTCATTCTGGTGGTTCTGCATTTCAAGTTCAAGCTTGGAAAGCTCATCTTCTTTTTCGCGCAGTTTTCCGTACTGGATCTCGGCTACTTTGGCGTAATCACCGGCTCTTGAAGCCCTTTCCGCTTCCAGTTTCAGAGACTCGATATCGGTCTTAATCCGGGTCAGATCCTCAGATTTCTGTTTTTCTTTCAGCCATTTCGCATTGATCTCGTTACGCTGCTCGGAAATCCGGGCAATGTCTTCTTTCAAATGGTCGATTTTGGTCTGGTTACCTTCTCTTGAAATGGCGGCCAGCTCAATTTCCAACTGCATCAGCCTTCGGTCGAGAACATCCAGCTCTTCCGGCTTGGAATTGATTTCCATTCTCAGTTTGGCGGAAGCTTCGTCGATCAGGTCAATCGCTTTATCCGGCAGGAAACGGTCGGAGATATACCGCTGCGACATTTCTACCGCGGCAATAATCGCCTCGTCTTTGATTCTTACTTTATGGTGCGCTTCATATTTGTCTTTGATTCCCCGAAGAATGGAAATTGCGGATTCGGTATCTGGCTCTTCCACCATTACTTTCTGGAAACGCCTTTCCAAAGCTTTATCTTTTTCGAAATATTTCTGGTATTCATTTAGGGTTGTCGCACCAATGGCTCTTAATTCTCCTCTTGCCAGGGCCGGTTTCAGGATGTTCGCAGCATCCATGGCACCTTCGCCACCTCCGGCTCCGACCAAAGTGTGGATCTCATCAATGAAAAGGATGATCTGCCCGTCGGATTTGATCACCTCATTAACTACCGATTTCAGTCTTTCTTCAAATTCCCCTTTGTATTTGGCTCCGGCAATCAATGCACCCATATCCAATGAGTATAGTGTTTTATCCATCAGGTTTTCAGGAACGTCGCCGCTGATGATTCTGTGGGCAATTCCTTCCGCGATGGCGGTTTTACCTACACCCGGCTCACCAATTAAGATCGGGTTGTTTTTGGTTCTTCTGGAAAGAATCTGCAACACCCTTCTGATCTCTTCATCACGTCCGATCACCGGATCAAGCTTGCCTTCCGCAGCCAATTCATTGAAATTTTTGGCATATTTATTCAAGGATTGGTAAGTCTCTTCCGAACTTGCAGAAGTAGCCTTGCTTCCTTTTCTTAATTCTTTGATTCCGCCTTCCAGCAGATTCCGGGTAACGCCCATGTCTTTCAGCATCTTCGATACTTCCGAATTCGTTTCGATCAGGGAAAGCCATAAATGCTCGATGGTTACGTATTCATCACCCATTTTTTTGGCAATATTCGGAGCATCCAGCAATACTTTGTTGGCCGATTGGGAAAGGTAAATGTTTCCTCCCTGCACTTTTGGAAGTTTTTCCAGATTTTCACGGTTGCGTTCCCGTACCAAAGCCGCATCGGCTTCAGATTTTTTCAGTAAGAACGGCGAAATATTTTCATCCACCTGAAAAATACCTTCAAGAAGATGTTGAGGCTCGATACTCTGGTTACCAAATTCCATGGCTACCTGTTGTGCGGCCTGGATGGCTTCCTGCGATTTTACAGTATATTGGTTTAAATTCATATCTTTATATTTTGATGTTATTCAGTTTTTGTTTTGATTTCAGACATCAGATTTCAGACCACAAGCATTTAATAAAATGTTAATTTTAAAAATCTGATTTTTCTAATTTCTGATGCCCTCCATCATATTTAATCATTTAATTCGGAAACTATATCACAAAAAGTGTTCAATTGTTGAATTTTCAAAAATAAAAGACAAATTTTCCGGATTTTGCATTTTTAATCAAGAATCAATGGTCAAATTTTCCGATGTTCAATATTTTAGCAAAAAAACACCGGAATAAAAGTCAGTTCATTAATCTTTTAAACCGAATAGTAATCAACAATGAGCAATTCTCCATTAAGAAGGAGCGAGAATGCAAAGAATTTTAACGGAGTAATTCGCAAGGCCAGTTTTAAGCAAAGTCAAAACCGTATAAAGAAATTTGTTCAACTGTGATGTTAGCAGAAGAAACTTCCAGCCTCCGGCTTCCCTCTTCCATTCTAAATATAAACCCTTCTTCAAAAATCATATCCCAAAAATCCCGTTTTACGACCAAAATAAGTACTTTTGTGTTTTACCTGATGGAACTTAAAGAAAAACAAAAGAAAATATTGGATGTTGCCGTAGAACTTTTCAAGGAGAAAGGCTATATGGGAAGCTCCGTGCGTGACCTGGCCACCCGGCTGAATATCAAGGCAGCTTCTTTGTATGCACATATCCGTTCCAAGGAGGAAATTCTGGAGTGGATCTGCTTCGGCATTGCGCAGGAATTTTTCGACGAGCTTCAGGAAGTGAAAAATACAGAGATTGCGCCGAGGGAAAAACTCAATCTGTTTATCGAAAAGCACTTATCGGTAGTCCTCCAGAACCGTGATGTGACCCATATCTATTCCAATGAATGGAAGCACCTGGAAGAAAGGCTCGCTGAATTCGTGGATCTCCGGAAAAATTACCAGCAGGAAGTGGAACAGCTGATCTCCGATATTTACAAAGCAGAGCAGTGGGAACTCAGGTCATCGTCTTTCACCACCCGGTTTATTCTCCATACTCTCAATAATTCCTATTTCTGGTTCAAAAGAAACACGGAATCCACTACGGAAATTACGGCTGAGATCAGGGATAAGATTCTTTTCGGATTGCTGGGAAAACCTAAGCTGTAAGATGTTCTCACAGATTTTAAGGATTTTCACGGATATTTTTGCAAAGCTCTACTTTAATGTAAGGAATAGTCAATAGGAACGGGCAATGTGATCCTGAGCTTGCCCAAGGAAGCTCCGTTTAAATAGAGGCTATATTGGGCCTGGCTTCATCCAAAATTTATCAACCACGGATTGACACGGATTTTCACAGATGAGTACGTTGTATTTAAGACATAAGGAGGATAAAACTTAAGCATGCAATTTATCATTCTGCAGGAATCTCAGCATAGTATTAGCGGATCATATAGAAAATTAGCGTCGGAATTCTTACAGAATTATAAAAATACTGAGGAAGAATTGCGTAGGGATTCGGAATGACAGAAGCGTCAGGAAATTTACCTGCTATGTTTCACTACAATGTTTGTCATTCCCGCAGGGAATCTAAACATAGCATTAGAGCCAGTATGATATAGGTAATAGAAAACTTTTATTTAACTTCTATTATAAAAATCTTTGATGTGTTCTAAAATATACGCAAAGCAGGAGACTAAATTCTCATGTGCCTTATGTGTTAAAATTACCGCCTCTTCAACGTTAAAAGCCCCCACATGACGAAAATCATGAAAATTTTGTCATTTCTAAAATTCTTTTTACATTTACACCTAACAAATGTTAGTTAGTTTAGTTATGGATTTTTCAGTGGAATATTTACGATTGGACCAGTTGCGGGCTTTACAGTCTGAGCGATTGGTTCGCTTGGTATGGTATTTGGGTGAGAAATCGGAGTTTTATGCAGGGAAATTGATGGAGTCCGGACTTTCACCAGAAGATATACGATCTATTGATGACATTGCTAAACTGCCGATCACCTACAAACAGGATTTAAGAGACAATTACCCATTCGGATTATGCACGGTTCCTAAAAGTGAACTGCAGCGGATTCACTGCTCCAGCGGAACAACGGGAAAACCGACGGTGGTGGGATATACTAAAGAAGATGTCGATTTGTTCAGTGAAGTCGTAGCCAGATCATTAAATGCCGCAGGAGCGAGACCTGGAATGCAGCTGCACAACGCTTATGGCTATGGTATTTTTACCGGCGGACTTGGGCTTCATTACGGAGCGGAAAAGCTGGGCATGAGCGTTCTTCCGATTTCCGGGGGAATGACTTCGAGACAGGTGGATCTGATTATAGATTTCAAACCGGAGGTCCTTTGTTGTTCGCCTTCCTATGCTCTGACGATTGCAGATGAACTGACGAGAAGAGGAATTGCTCCTGAAGAAATCAGCCTGAAATATGCAGTATTAGGTTCAGAACCTTGGACAGAAATCATCAGGAATCATATTGAAGAACGTCTGGGTGTTCATGCCACTAATATCTATGGGCTTAGCGAAATCATCGGCCCCGGGGTATCCGTGGAAGATTTTGAAGAAAAGGGCGGTTCCTATATCTGGGAAGATCACTTTTATCCTGAAATTTTAGACCCGGTTACCAAACAACCGGTTCCTTTTGGAGAAGAAGGCGTTCTTGTTATTACGACTTTAACGAAGAAGGCTATGCCGCTGTTGCGTTACTGGACTAATGACATCACCAGCCTGTATTACGATGAAAAAGGAAAGCGGACCATGGTAAAAATGAAACCGATCCTCGGAAGAGCAGATGATATGCTGATCGTAAGAGGCGTAAACGTCTATCCTAGTCAGATTGAAGAAGCATTTTCCCACGTTCCGGGAGTAGTTCCGAATTATTACCTGACACCGGTGGAAAAAGAACAGATGTGCGTAGCACTGGACATCGATGTGGAAATCGATGCCGGCTTTATAAAATCTTCCCACCTGCGACAGGATACCGACGAATATCTTACTTTTGTCGGAAATTTCGGTAAAAATATAGAAAACGAAATCAAAAAGCGGGTAGGCATTACCACCGCCGTGAAAATTCACGCCCAGGACAGCCTGCCGAAATGCGAGGGCGGAAAAATCAACAGAATACTCAAAAGATAATGAATTCATTTTATAAACTAAAAACCGTAAAGGTTCAGAAAGATACAGCGGATGCCGTGAATGTAGCCGTGGAAATCCCTGAAGAGCTGAAAGATAAATTCAGATTCAAACAGGGGCAGTATCTTAATTTCCGTATGATGATCAACGGGAATGAAGAGCGGCGTTCTTATTCCATCTGCAATGCACCCAGCGAAAAAAGCAATACGCTGGAAGTATTGGTCAAGTTGCTGGAAGGCGGCAAAGTTTCCGGCTATTTCAACGAACATCTTCATATGGATGAGGTGCTGGAAGTGATGCCTCCGATGGGCGGCTTCAATACTTCGTATCACCCGACCAATGTGAAAACCTATATCGGACTGGCTGCGGGAAGCGGCATCAGCCCGGTACTTTCCAACATCAAAGAAAGTTTATACCAGGAACCGGATTCCAATGCGTATCTTTTTTACAGCAACCGGAGCATGAACCATGTGATGAAGAAAGCGGAGATCGAGGCACTGGTACAGAAATTCAATGGGAGATTGAAAGTCATTTACCTTGTCAGCCGTGAGAAGCATGAGGATGAACTGTTTGAAGGAAGAATCTGTCCGGATAAGCTGGAGCAGCTGTTTGAAAGACATCCTGAGATCGATGTGAAGGAAGCGACCTATTTCATCTGCGGCCCTGCAGAAATGATCAAAAACGTAGCGGATTATCTGAAAAAAGATAAAAAAGTACCGGCCATTCAGGTATTGTTTGAGTATTTCACCGCTCCGGATGAAGAAAATTCAGAAGAGATGAGCGATGAATTCAAGGCTATTGCCAATATCGAAAGCATGGTGACGGTGATTATTGATGATGATGAATATTCATTCCACCTCAACTCAAAAAAAGAAAGTATCTTAGATAAAGCATTAAGGGACAATCTTCCGGTGCCGTTTGCCTGCAAAGGAGGAGTGTGCTGTACGTGTAAAGCTGAAGTTCTGGAAGGAGAAGTCTTCATGGAAAAGAACTACGCGCTTACCGAGGAAGAAGTAGCCAGAGGCTATGTGCTGACCTGCCAGTGCCACCCGACCACCAATGTGGTGATGCTGAATTATGATGTGTAATTAATATACCGATATAACAATTTACCAATGTAACAATTATTGTCGGATTTGTACATTATGACATTGATATACTATTACACTGATACATTGTTACATTTATATATTGTTACATTTTAAAATTTGAAAAATTTTAATTATGGACTTAGAAAAATTCGTACAATATGTACACGACGAAAATAAAGTAGAGCCGAAAGATGTAATGCCTGATGATTACAGGAAGCTTTTGGTTCGTCAGATCTCCCAGCACGCCCACTCTGAAATTGTAGGAATGCTGCCGGAAGCCAACTGGATTTCCAGAGCACCTTCTTTGAGAAGAAAAATGGCCTTACTGGCTAAAGTTCAGGATGAGGCCGGACACGGATTATACCTGTATTCCGCTACCGAAACTTTAGGGGACGGCAGCATCAGAGCTGATCGTGATGCGACCTATGAAGATATGTTATCCGGGAAAGCCAAATATTCAAGCATCTTCAACTATCCAACGTTGAGCTGGGCCGATATCGGCGCCATTGGATGGCTGGTAGACGGTGCGGCGATCATGAACCAGGTGATGCTGATGGGTAATTCCTACGGGCCCTATTCCAGAGCAATGGTAAAGATCTGTAAAGAAGAATCCTTCCACCAAAGACAGGGGTATGAAATTTTAATGGCCCTTTGCCGCGGAACCAGGCAGCAGAAAGAAATGGCACAAGCCTCTCTAAACCGTTTCTGGTGGCCGGCATTGATGATGTTTGGCCCGAATGACGACAGTTCGCCAAACTCCAAAATATCGATGAATTACCGCGTGAAAAGAGAAAGCAACGACAGCCTTCGTCAAAGGTTTATCGATGTTACGGTTTCACAGGCTGAATTCTTAGGCTTAACGGTTCCGGATAAAGATCTGAAGTGGAATGAGGAAAGACAGCATTATGATTTCGGGGAGCTTCCGTGGGATGAATTCATGGAAATCCTGAAAGGAAACGGACCATGCAATAAAAAGCGTATCGAAACCAAAAGAAAAGCCCAGAGAGAAAATTCCTGGGTAAAAGAAGCGGCGGCCGCGTTTGCAGAGCGCAATGTAACAGTAAAATAATGTAACAGTATACCAATGTAAAAATGTAACAATTACTGTCATGCTGAGCTTGTTGAAGCACTTCATTGATACATTGTTACACCGATACATTGTTAAATTAATTTAATTATGGCAAATTTAGATATGTGGGAAGTGTTTATCCAGACTAAACCGGGATTGTCCCACAAACATGTAGGAATCGTGCAGGCACCGACTGCCGAAATGGCTTTGCAGAACGCCAGGGACGTTTATACCAGAAGAAAAGAAGGAACTTCCGTTTGGGTGGTGCCAAGCAAATATATTGTGACTTCGGAAGGGGTAGACAAAGAAGCATTCTTTGATCCGGCCGACGACAAATTGTACCGTCACCCAACGTTTTACGAGATCCCGAACGATGTAAAAAATATGTAAAACAGCGATTGGCTGTTAGCTTCTTGGCATTTGCCAAAAGTTATACGCCATTTGCTAAAAGCTAAAATAATGAATCCATTATATAATTATTTATTGAAACTGGCAGACGACAGCTTCATCATGGGACAGCGTCTGTCGGCATGGTGCGGGGAAGGCCCTTATCTGGAAGAGGATATCGCATTGACGAATATCGCGCTTGATGAGCTGGGGCAGGCCAATAACTTCTACGTGTATGCTTCAAGGATTGCCGATAACGGTAAAACCGAAGACGATCTTGCTTTTCTAAGATACGAACACGAGTATGTGAACGCCCATTGGACCGAGCTTCCCAACGAAGATTATGCACAAACGATCCTGAAAGTCTATGTTTTCGCAGTATACCAGAAGCTGATGTATGAAGCATTGTCCCAATCAGCAGATGAAGAGCTTTCTGCCATTGCCCAAAAATCCCTGAAAGAAGTACGGTACCACTATACCCATGCCGCTTCCTGGATGAAAATTTTCGCTCAGGGAACGGAAGAAAGCAGATCCCGTCTGGAAAAAGCCATTGAAAACATCTGGGAATATACCAAAGGTTTGTTTGCAAAAACAGAAGGCGAGGATGATCTGACAGCTTTAAACATCGCTCCGAACGCAGATGCGCTTTACGAAGAATTTTTAGTCATCACTAAAAAAGACTTTGCCGAATACGGACTGGAATATCCTTCCAACCCTTTCATGCAGCCGAAATCCAGAACCGGATATCACACGGAATATTTCGGATTTATGCTTTGCGAACTGCAGTATATGCAGAGAGCGTATCCTGGGTGTACCTGGTAAATAAAATACGCCAATATATCAATTTAGCAGTCTAGCAATGATTGGGAAATTGGTAAACTGTTATATTAATTCATTGTTAGATTAAATTGAGAGATCCTTTAGACATATTAGAAATGGTTCCCGATCCGGAAATTCCGGTCATCAACATCGTGGAACTGGGTATTGTACGGGAAGCAAAAGTAACGGGGGAAAATTCCTGTGAAGTTACCATTACGCCAACGTATTCTGCCTGTCCTGCCATGTTTACCATTGAGGAAGACATCATCAAGCTCATGAAGGAAAACGGCTGGGAGGCAAAAGTCGTGACCAAAATGTTTCCGATTTGGACGACCGACTGGCTCACGGATGAAGCCCGTGAAAAACTGCGGGCTTACGGAATCACACCGCCGGAAAAAGGGGCTGACGAACATCACATCGGGAAACCGAAGAAATGTCCGCGTTGCGGCTCGGATCATACTAGGCAGATCAGCCGGTTCGGATCGACCTTGTGTAAAGCCTCGTACCAATGTTTAGATTGCCTCGAGCCGTTTGATTATTTTAAATGCCACTAAAATTAATGTAACAAAATAATAATGTAACAGTTTACCAGTAAAAGCTTCGACAGGCTCAGCATGACTTATGCAAATTGTTACATTGTTAGACTGATACATTATTTTATATTTGTTAAATCATAAAATTAAAACTATGTATACCCAACTCGATATTGAAACGCATTTTGAAGGAAAGCTGAAAATCGCTTACCTCAACCAGCCGGAGACGATGAATGCGCTGACCAAGCCATCCTTGTCTGATCTGAAAGATTTTATCTATGAATGCAGCAATGATCCCACCGTACGATGTGTGGCCATCTCCGGAAGAGGAAGGGCATTCTGCTCCGGACAGAATCTGGATGATGCATTTGTTACCGGTAACGAACATCAGGATCACGATATCATCCGTAAAATTGTAACCGATTATTACAATCCATTGGTGATGGAGCTTACCCGCTGCAAAAAACCGGTCGTAGCTTTGGTAAACGGTCCTGCAGTAGGAGCCGGCGCGATGCTTGCTCTGATCTGTGATTTTGTACTGGCCAGTAACAAAGCATATTTCTCCCAGGCTTTCTCCAATATCGGATTGATTCCTGATACCGGAGGAACGTATTTCTTACCGAAATTACTGGGAAGACAATTGGCAAACTATTTAGCATTTACCGGCAAAAGATTATCGGCTGAAGAATCAAAATCGTATGGATTGGTGGCTGAGGCCTTTGCTGAAGAAGAATTCAACTCCAAGTCGATGGAAATTCTGGAGAAAATGGCGAACATGCCGACTGCTGCAATTAAATTAACAAAAAAAGCATTCGCCAATTCATACAACAATACCCTGAAAGAACAATTGGAACTGGAAGCCGATCTTCAGCAGGAAGCTGCCGGAACAGAAGATTTCATCGAAGGTGTAAACGCATTTTTACAGAAAAGAAAGCCCGATTATAAAGGAAAATAGAAATTAATATAACAATGTAATAATGTAGCAGTTTACCAATCTTATTGTTACATTATTACATTGATATATTGTTACATTGATACATATGAAAATAGGAATCATCGGTGCCGGAACCATGGGGATAGGCATCGCACAGGTAGCCGCTACAAACGGATGCCGCGTCTGGGTTTATGATGCCAATGCACAGCAGGTAGAAACCGCCACCCTCGGCCTGAAAAAAACACTGGTCAAACTGGTAGACAAACAGAAAATTTCAGCAGAGAAAATGACTGAAATTTTATCTAACATCTCTATCGCTACAGAACTGAAGGACTTCAAAGACTGCGAACTGGTTATCGAAGCCATCATCGAAAATAAAGAAATTAAAACGAAGGTATTCACGGAACTGGAAAACCATGTTTCCGAAACCTGTATTATCGGTTCTAATACCTCATCCATTTCCATCACCTCTCTTGGTGCGGAACTGAAACATCCCGGACGTTTTATCGGAATCCACTTTTTCAATCCGGCACCCCTGATGCCATTGGTAGAGGTAATTCCGTCTCTGCTTACTGAAAAATCATTACCGGAAAAAATTTACGGACTGATGAAAGACTGGGGGAAAACGCCGGTGATCGCCAAAGATATTCCCGGATTTATCGTGAACAGGATTGCCCGCCCATATTATGGAGAAGCCCTGAGAATGGTAGAAGAGAATATTGCCACCGTAGAGCAGGTGGATGATGCCATGAAAACCATCGGAAACTTTAAAATGGGGCCGTTTGAATTAATGGATCTTATCGGAGTGGATGTCAATTTCTCGGTAACCAAAACCGTATACAACGAATATTTTTACGATCCGAAATACAAGCCGTCCCTGTTGCAGCAGAGGATGTCCGAAGCTAAGCTTCATGGCCGGAAAACCGGAAAAGGGTTCTATGATTATGCGGAAGGAGCAACCAAACCCGAACCTCAGAAAGATGAGGCACTTTACCGGCAGATTTTCCTGAGAATTATCTCTATGCTCATCAATGAAGCGGTAGAGGCCAAAAGATTAGGCATTGCCAATGATCAGGATCTCGAATTGGCGATGCAGAAAGGTGTCAATTACCCGAAAGGATTATTGGCCTGGGGACAGGAAATCGGATATGCAAACATCTCCGGAACCCTTCAGGATCTTTATGAAGAATATCAGGAAGAAAGGTACCGGCAAAGCCCGTTGCTCCGAAAATTATAAAATGTACCAATGTAACAGTTTAGCAGTGTAATAATTAAAAAGCATTGGTAAATTGTTATATTGATAATTGCGACATTAGAAAATGGATATAGAAAAATTCAGAGCCGAATTGGAAACCAGGCTTCTCATTGAAAAAGAATATCTGGTTCAGGAGCTTTCTTCAATAGAGAACGGTCAGGACCGGCTTGAAGTATTGTCGAAATTTAATGGAAAATACAAAACCCTGATCAAAAGAATGTCGGATGAAGAAGGCATTGATCCGGGGGCTTCTGATCTTAATGAAAATAATAACGATCCGGAAAGTCTTTCCAATGGCCAGGTGATTCTGGGTAAAACCATGAGCATTTACGACCAATTGGCTGATGAATTATACGAAGAAATTACACGACAATAGATATTTTAATCTAAACCTCAATCATGCTTAAAAGAATATTTACAAAGAAAAACTTTCTGCGCGCTCTGGTGAGTGCAGGCATTTTTGTTATTCTTTTTTTTAGTGTTAAATTTCTTTTTTATAAGCTCGGATGGGAGGATAAAGAAAACTTAAATGTATATGATTTTATATTTTATTTCATCGGTATGTTTTTAATTTCCTTTATCCTGGACGGTAGAGATTATACGTGGAAAGATTTGATAAAATTCAAAAATTTAAATAAGAATAAATGACACCCAAACAGGTTGCAGAATATATGTTCGGTCAGGACTATTTTTCCCAATGGATGAATATCAGACTGATTGAAATTAAAGAGAACTATTGTTTAATAGAAATGCCCGTTAAAAAAGAAATGATCAACGGACTGAAAACGGTACATGGAGGCGTTACCTTTGCCTTTGCCGATTCGGCACTGGCCTTTTCATCGAACAATTCCGGTGACGCTGCCGTTGCCCTCAACTGTATAATCAATTTTACCAAAGCCGGAAAAGAAGGCGATATTTTCCGGGCAGAAAGCATTCTGGATAACGAAACCCGGAAAACGGCAGTTTATGACATTAAAATCACCAATCAGAACGATGATCTGGTGGCCAAATTTGTCGGAACGGTGTATAAAATAGGGAAAAAAGTAACGGAGCTTTAGTTTAATGTATCAATGTAAAGGTGTAACAATGTATCAATATAAATAAATAAAACAATTAAAATTAACACAAATGATCAATTTCGAAAATAACCCATTAATAGAAAAAAGTGTACAATTTTCTTTAGATATTATTGAATTCTGTGAATTGCTGGAAGAAAAGAAGAAATTTGTTATTGCCAAACAACTGCTGCGTTCCGGCACAAGTATCGGAGCTAATGCATTTGAGGCACAGAATCCTCACAGTAAAAATGATTTTATTAATAAAATTAAAATCTCGGCCAAAGAACTGGAGGAAACAAAATACTGGCTGTATCTGTGTAAACATTCCCGAAGCTACCCATTTGATGAAAAGCTAGAAAAGCAGATTATAGAATTAGGAAAAATTACTTATAAAATATTAAGTACAAGTTTAAATAAAAAATAAGGCATTTAGTATTGTTACACTGTTACATTATTAAATTGTTAAATTAAAATATCATGAACAACGTATACATCATAGACTATATCAGGACTCCCATTTCGAAATTAAGCGGAGGCCTTTCGGAAGTAAGAGCTGATGATCTGGCAGCCATTGTCATCAAAGAAATCATCGCGAGAAATCCGGAAGTTCCGGTAGAGGAAATTGAGGATGTGATCTTCGGATGTGCCAACCAGGCCGGAGAAGACAACCGGAATGTGGCGAGAATGGCCCTGCTGTTGGCGGGATTGCCCTATAAAATCGGAGGGGAAACCGTAAACAGGCTTTGTGCTTCGGGAATGTCTGCCGTAGCCAATGCCTTTCGTGCCATTGCTGCCGGAGAAGGGGAGATCTATATCGCAGGAGGCGTCGAGCACATGACACGTTCACCGTATGTGATGTCCAAACCAAGTACGGCTTTCGGAAGAGACAGCCAGATGTTTGATACCACTTTCGGATGGAGGTTTGTTAACCCGAAAATGAAGGAAATGTACGGGGTTGACGGCATGGGGGAAACAGCGGAAAACTTAGCCGATATGCACCAGATCAGCCGTGAAGACCAGGATCAGTTTGCTTTATGGTCCCAGCAGAAAGCTTCTAAAGCACAGGAAAATGGAAGGCTGGCGGAAGAAATTGTACAAGTGGAAATCCCGCAGAAAAAAGGGGAACCTAAAATTTTTGATAAGGATGAATTCATAAAGCCCACTTCTACGATGGAAGGATTGGCCAAGCTTCGTCCGGCTTTCAGAAAGGAAGGCGGAACGGTTACCGCAGGAAATGCTTCAGGAATGAACGACGGCGCCGCTGCCTTGATTTTAGCCAGCGAAGAAGCCGTACAGAAATACGGACTTCAGCCCATTGCCAAAATCTTGGGTTCCGCCGTTGCCGGTGTAGAACCGAGAATTATGGGAATCGGTCCGGTAGAAGCTGCCCAAAAAGTATTGAAGAGACTGGACCTCTCACTGGGAGATATGGATGTCATCGAACTGAACGAGGCATTTGCGGCTCAGGCTTTGGCGGTAACAAGATCGCTGGGATTAAAAGACGATGATTCAAGAGTAAATCCGAACGGAGGCGCCATTGCCATCGGTCATCCGCTGGGCGTTTCCGGAGCCAGAATCATCGGTTCTGCTGCCATGGAATTGCAGAAACAGAATAAAAAATACGCCTTGTGTACCCTTTGTATCGGTGTCGGACAGGGCTATGCGATGGTGATTGAAAAAGTATAACTTTTTTGATAAGGTAACAATTTATCAATGTAACAGTATATCTGTAACAGTATATCAATGTAATCAAATATTGTCATCAATCGGCCTTATACTGAATTTTCAATTTAGTTTAATTGATAGATTGCTAGACTGATCCATTGTTACATTAAATTTTTTAAGAAAAAATTTATGAATATCTACTCCTACCATGGTATCCGGCCCATTATCAAACCTTCTGCCTACATTCATCCGCAGGCGGTGATCATCGGGAATGTGGAAATCGGTGAAGAAGTATATGTCGGTCCCAATGCAGTCATCCGCGGCGATTGGGGGAAAATCATCGTGAAGGACAGGGCCAATGTTCAGGAAAACTGTACGCTGCATGTCTTCCCGGGCATTGAAACCATTCTGGAAGAATCGGCCCATATCGGTCATGGAGCCATCATCCATTCCGGACATATCGGAAGAAACTGTCTGGTCGGAATGAACGCCGTGGTGATGGACAAAGCAATTATCGGTGACGAATGTATTATCGGAGCTTTAGCTTTTGTTCCTGCCAACTTCAGGTGTGAAGCCCGGAAGCTGATCGTCGGAAGCCCGGCAAAGATCATCCGTGACGTTTCCGATGAAATGATCAAATGGAAAACCGAAGGAACAAAACTGTATCAGGAACTGGCCCGGGAGGGGAAAGATGCGATTCTGCCCTGCGAGCCGTTCACCGAATATGTAAAGCAGGTTCCAACTAAAATTATCGATTACAGTATTTGGGATGATGTGAAATAAACTTTGAGGGTTTAAATAAAAACCCGTTAGGTTTAGAAAAAGTAAAAAAATGATTAAGAAACTCCTGCTGATCTGCAGCATAGTATTGGGACTTTCAGGTCTGGTTTCAGCGCAAAAAGGCAATGTAAAACCATTAACGATCGGAGAGATTAGAACATTAAAGTCTAAAATCCTGAATGAAGACAGAACTCTGAATATCTATCTTCCGCAAAATTTCGACAAAACAAAATCTTACCCGGTCATCTATCTGCTGGACGGAAGCATGAATGAGGATTTTATTCATGTAACGGGCTTGGTTCAGTTTTTCAATCAAATGTATTCGATGCCGGAGACGATTGTAGTGGGAATTGCGAATATCGACCGGAAACGAGATTTTACTTTTCATACGGATTTGAAAGATTTACAAAAAGATTATCCTACAACCGGACATTCCGATAAGTTCATCAGCTTTCTTGAAAATGAATTAAAACCGTATATCGGAACTCAGTTTAAAGTCGCGGATACGTATCTATTCGGGCAATCGCTGGGCGGACTTTTGGCAACGGAGATTTTGCTGAAAAAACCAGAACTGTTCAATAATTATTTTATTATTAGCCCTAGCTTATGGTGGGATGATGAAAGCTTATTAAAAAGTGCAAATCAGTTGCTAATCAAAATTCCGGATACGAAGAAATTTATTTATATTTCCGTCGGGAGAGGAGAACATCCGGTGATGGTAAAAGATGCTGAAAATCTGCATGAGGTACTGAAAAAAGCGGGTAAGAAAAACTGGACAATAGAATATAAAATGATGGAGACGGATAATCACGCGACCATTCTGCACAGAAGCTTGTACGAAGGGCTGGTGAAATTATTTCCCTATCAGGAACCCAAAAAATAAATGTAACAGTATATAAATGTAAAAATGTAACAATTGGTAAACTGTTATATTGATACATTGTTAAATTAAATTTTATGCAAAAACTGAAAAATTATATCCACGGCGAATGGATCGAAGGAACCGGAATCGGAATTCCTCTGTATAATGCTGTGACAGGAGAGCAGGTAGCCGTTTCAGATACGGAGGGGCTTAATTTCGAACAGGCTTTGGACTACGGAAGAACCGTTGGCTACAAAAATCTTTCGTCCATGACGTTCTACGACCGTGGGGAGATGCTGAAGAAAGTTGCCCTTTATCTTCTCGAAAGAAAGAAAAAATATTACGAATTATCCTACAAAACGGGAGCAACCCATGTGGATTCATGGGTGGATATCGAAGGAGGTTTCGGGACATTCTTTACCTATTCCGGGCTTGCCAAAAGAATGCTTCCGAACACCCCGTTCTGGCTAGATGGGGAAACGCAGAAAATTTCCGCTAACGGGACTTTCCTGGGGACCCATATTCTAACGCCGAGTGAAGGGGTTTCCGTGCAGATCAATGCCTATAACTTCCCGGTTTGGGGGATGCTGGAAAAACTGTCGACTTCATTACTGGCGGGTGTTCCTTCCATCGTGAAGCCTTCCCCATTCGGTTCCTATCTTACAAATGCGGTATTTCAGGATATGATCGAAAGCGGGCTGTTGCCTGAAGGAGCGGTGCAGTTGGTCTGCGGGGAGCCGGGAAATATCCTGGATTATGTTCAGGATGGTGATTCCGTACTGTTTACCGGATCGGCAACCACAGGAAGAAAACTGAAATCCTTACCGTCGGTGGCGGGAAATGCCGTTCGTTTCAATATGGAAGCGGATTCTCTGAACTGCTCCATCTTAGGACTGGAAGCAAAGCCGGGAACTCCGGAATTCGATTTATTCATCAAGGAAGTCCGCAACGAAATGACGACCAAGGCCGGGCAGAAATGTACGGCCATCAGAAGGATCATCGTCCCTGAAAACCTGGTGGGCGATGTGCAGCAGGCTTTATCGAAAGCTTTGGACCAGACCAAAATCGGAAACCCCTTGAGCCGGGAAACGAAGATGGGGTCTCTGGTTGGCAGACAGCAGTATGACGAAGTTCTGAGAAAAGTCAATCTACTGAAAGCGGAAACGGAACTGATTTATGACGGGCAGCATGAGCTGGTGGATGCCGACTATGAAAACGGTGCATTCATGAGTCCTAAATTGTTCTTTAACGATAAACCTTTTGAAAAGAATATCTCTCATGATGTCGAAGCCTTCGGACCGGTTTCTACGCTGATGCCTTACAAAGATGCGGAAGAAGCGGCGGCTCTGGCTAAAAGAGGAAAAGGGAGCTTGGTAGGGTCCATTATTTCTCACGATGAAAAATTTGTAGCTGAGACGTCATGGAGAATGGCTTCCCAACACGGAAGGATTTTCGTCCTCAACAGGGATAATGCCAAAGAGAGCACCGGACACGGGTCACCGCTTCCCACGCTGATGCACGGCGGTCCCGGAAGAGCCGGAGGAGGAGAGGAGATGGGCGGACTGAACGGTCTTCATTTCTTCCTTCAGAAAACCGCGATTCAGGGGTCTCCGGATATTCTGACGGCAATCACCAAAGTTTACCAGCAGGGTGCCGAAAAGAAATATTCCGATAAGCATCCATTCCGGAAGTATTTTGAAGAGGTAGAAGTAGGGGATTCCCTGGAAACAGCAGGAAGAACCGTTACCGATGCCGATATCGTGAATTTCTCCAATGTTTCATGGGATCATTTCTATGCCCACACTGACGCTACAAGCTTAACGGGTACTATTTTCGATAAAACAGTTGCCCACGGATATTTTATTCTCTCCGCAGCAGCAGGACTGTTCGTTTCCGGAAAGAAAGGACCGGTTATCGCGAATTACGGACTGGAAAACTGTTCGTTCTTCAAACCGGTATATGCAGGAGATACAATTACCGTTTACTTAACGGCCAAAGAAAAGATCAATCGGGGTGTAAAAGGAAGGAATATTCCTTCCGGGGTAGTGAAATGGCTGGTGGAAGTGATTAACCAGAGAGAAGAAGTGGTTTGTGTAGCCACGATCCTGACTTTGGTAGCCAAACAATCACCATTCATCGACCTGAATGTAAAAAATGTTCAGAAAATCCTGAATGGCTTAACGGAGAACACGCCTGCCCAATGGGGGAAAATGTCTCCTCAGCAGATGATTGAGCACTTGGAGCACGGATTGCTGGTAAGTCTCGGTGAGCCGGAAGCCGATCGGTGCTTTACTCCTGAAGAACAGCTTGAAAAATGGCAGGATTCCCTGTACAACCACCGCAAAATGCCGAAAGACTTCCAGGCCCCGTTCCTGAATGCTGATGGCTCACTTCCGGAACTAAAGCATAAAAATCTGGATGCTGCCAGACAGTCGTTCCTGGAGAACCTGAAAAGATTTTCGATCTATTACAAAGAAAATCCGCAGGCTGAACATATGAATTTCGTATTCGGAAAACTGAACAAGGAAATGTGGGAACTGATGCACAAAAAACATTTTACCCACCACTTCGAGCAGTTCGGACTGGTATAATGCAAAATAAAATTCATAAATTTATAAGGAGTCTTCTTTGAGAGGCTCCTTTTTTTAATGTTAATTTATGGAACAACAATTTTTCAAAGACTTTGATTTTACCGGTTTCTGGAATGAAAGCAGTTATTCGGAAAGAGATTATATCGAGCCGTTTCCGGAAGAGGAAACTATTCTTTCGTTAGAGCAGGAACTGGGTTATAAGCTGCCGGCCTCCTATATTGAACTGATGCGTATTCAGAATGGCGGGTTGGTGGAAAGGAGCTGTTTTCCGACAAATGAAAGCACTTCGTGGGCAGAAGATCATATTGCCATTACCGGAATCATGGGAATCGGAAGAGAAAAAACCTACGCGCTTTGCGGAGAGTTGGGCAGTCGTTTCATGATCGAAGAATGGGGCTATCCTGATGATGGAATTTATGTCTGTGACTGTCCTTCTGCAGGACACGATATGATATTGCTGGATTATTCCGGATGCGGAAAAGAAGGGGAGCCTGAAGTCGTACACGTGGACCAGGAAGCAGATTATAAGAAAACATTCTTGGCGAAAAACTTTGAAACCTTCATTAAAGGATTAAAATCAGAAGAATATTTTGATCATGAATAAACTTATTAATTAAAATTAAATTACAATACAGATGAACGAGAGCTGGATGGAAAAATATGAAGAAGTGAAGAATATGCTGGTTTGTCCTACTGATCTGGAAACCTATTTTACTTCAGATGAGGTTTGCGGCCTGCCTATGGAAAGGGTTGAGATCGGTCAGGTTTCGCTTCCTACGGGAAAAGTGCTGGTAAGGGATCCACTGGTGTTCCTGAATGCCGGTGAAAAACCTTATTTTACCGAAGCTCCCAAAGGAAATTTTCCGGTGACGGTTGCCGTAGTGAAGTCGGAATACTGGGGCAACCGGTACGCTGCGGTAAGAGTGAAATTTTCTGAAGAAAAACCGGTCCGTTATCAGGAAGCCTTGATCGGGAATGAAAACCTTGAAGGTGTGCAGCAGGATGATTACTTCGGGTTCGATGTAGATGCCGGGCTGGCCTGCATTGCCGATGCGGAAGCACTTCCGGCTTTTGACCGTTTCGTAAAAGAATTCAGTGGGAACAACCTGTATGATGATTATTTTGCGGAACTGTTCAGAAAAAGTTACGAAGCAAATCCCGATAATCAGCGGAAGGGAGGCGACTGGATCAACTGGACCATTCCCGGGACGGCTTATCAGGTCCCGATGTTTGCCAGCGGTTTCGGCGACGGCGGATATCCGGTCTATTTTGCCTATGACGAAAACAACCGTATCTGCGGTTTGTATATTCAGTTTATTGATGTTGAGCTGGCATTAAGTGATGAAGAAGAAAATGACCCTGGTGTTTAATTTAATAATGGAGCATGAAAGGAACTTTTGCAGAGCAGATTATCGAATTCAATAAAAATCTTCAATACAGCGGAAAACTTCCGGATGATTTTATGGTAATGAACCCGTATCTTGATAATCCGGAAACCCTGGAGGTCATGCAGCAGTTTTACCGTAAATATTATAATGATTCCAACCGGCGGAAATTCCTGTTGGGCATCAATCCCAGCCGTCACGGATCGGGAGTGACCGGAGTTCCGTTTACCGATACCAAAAGGCTGGAAAGCATTTGCGGAATTAAGATGACCTCAGCCTATACGCATGAGGTTTCCTCGGTTTTCGTTTATGATATGATTGCAGAATATGGCGGTGCAGAAGAATTTTACAGCGAGATTTACATCAATTCACCTTTCCCGCTGGCCATCGTCAGGAAATCGAAAAGCGGCTGGGTGAATGCCAATTATTACGATGACAAAGCCCTGTTCGCTGCCGTAAAGGAGTTTATGATCGATTCCTTAAAAAAGCACCTCAGCCTGAATCTTGATCCGTCTGAAATTTTTATCATGGGTAAAAAGAATGCCGATTTCATCACCAGGATCAACCAGGAAGCTCATCTGTTTGATAACATGACCGTTTTAGAACATCCGAGATATATTCAGCAGTATAAGTCCAAGGAAAAGCAACTGTATATTGATAAATATATTTTAGCTTTAAAAAAATAAAAATCCCCTGTCGTTCAGGGGATTTCTTCTCATTTATGCAATTAGAATCAGCATGATTTCAAAAGTTTCTATGGTTATTAGTTTTTAGATCGGTTTGCTGATTAATTTTTAATAATCTTGTGCGATTCTGTAGCAGATTTTACCGTATACACTCCTTTTGGAAGTTCCGAAAGATCAGCTTCATTTGTGCCTTTCTGGGCTTCAATGGTTTTTACCAATTGCCCGGACTGGCTGTATACTTCGTATTTTCCGCTGTTGGCAGCTTTAATCGAGATCGGTCCTGTAGTTGGATTTGGATAAATACCTGTTTCTTTTTTAGAGGCCTTTACATCCGTGGCAGAAAGTACGATTCCGCTGTCTTTTACCCAGGTAAAAGCATCAACAGCCATATAACGGAAATCTCCTCCGAGGGTTAAGGTAAGCTGATCGATAACGATGTTGGAATAATTCTGGCCATTGAGATTCGTGAGATCAACCAGAGCATATCCGTTGGTAGAACCTATCGAAGTGGCAAAACCTGTAGTTTTTGTCTGTGTAAATTTGGTTACTCCGGAAAGTGTTCCTGTAATGGTAAGGGTTCCGGCACTATTCTGGTTACTGAATGCGTTAGCCGTATAGATCCAGAATCGGCTTGCTTTAAACAAATTTGAAGTTGTTTTTATGCTGAAAGAAGCATTTGCAAATGCTGACGTAGCAGTTCCTGTATTGTCTATAAATCTGTTATCCACTGCTGTTCCGTTCCACCCTCCGCTGGGTAAGGAAAAAATATCAAATGTGGCAACATTCGAAATTATATTGAATATAACACCGTTGTCTGTAAAACTTGCAGATCCTACAGATTCGGTTTCAAACTGCTCTGTACTGGTCTGCGCAAATGACAAAGTAGAAATGAGCAGACTACAGATGGCAAAAATAGTAGTACGTTTCATAGTTTTAATATTTAGGTTGTTTTTAGGTTTTACGGTCGTGACGGGTAAATTCCCTGAACACAAATGATGTAGTTCATTCCCAGGTATGGAGGCATGGTGTTTATTGGAAGATTCTGCCCTGTAAAAGTTACCGAAGCCGGGTTGAGCATGGAATTGGGAGCACTGTCTACAAAACTTGGAACCGGATCAAACTGTCTTCCGTTCGGGATGCCGGTGATTGCGATTGATGATGAGGCAGTAGGCGTAGGGCTGTTGGCATTGGTATTGGCTACTCTCAGCTGGCTGGTAAAACTTGGAAGGTTAATAGATAGCAGGGTCGTTTTTGGACTTCCGGCTGCTTCACCTAATATGACCTGTTGTCCTCCGGCTGTGTTTCCTGTACCGATGGGCATGCGTCCGTTAAGGTTAGGTAGGGCAAAAGTTGTTCTTCCGTCTCCTCCGTAGGTTGTTCCGATCAGCGAATAAAGAACCTGATTTTGCGCAATGCTTAAAAGAGCACCGTTACACAACATATAGCCTTGAGGAGCAAAATTTCCTGCAAACATTTTTATGGTTCCTATTAGTTCTTCGTCCATAATGATAAAATTTTAATTGTTAATACTAAAAGATTAAGGCCGCGAAGGATAGAGACCGTAAACGCAGATTATGTAGTTCATCCCAAGATAAGGGGGCATAGTATTCATCGGAACATTTTGTCCTGTAAAAGTTACTGACGTTTGATTAATAGCCGTATCAGGGGTACTATCTACAAAACTTGGAATCGGATCGAACTGTCTTCCATTCGGGATGCCGGTGATTGCGATTGATGATGAAGCCGTAGGCGTAGGGCTGTTGGCATTGGTATTGACTACTTTTAGCTGGCTGGCAAAGCTGGGCAGGTTACTAGACATCAAAGTCGTTTTCGGAGCTCCGTCTGCTTCCCCTAAATTAATACTTTTTCCTGTAGCAGAATTTCCTGTACCGAATGGCGCACGTCCGTTAAGATTAGGCAGGGCGAACGTTGTTCTGCCGTCTCCTCCGTAGGTTGTACCGAGAATAGAGAAAAGAGCTGTATTCTGTGCAATACTTAGCAATGCGCCGTTGCAAAACATGTAGTTTCTTGGTGCAAAGGTTCCTGCAAACATTTTTATGGTTCCTATTAGTTCTTCGTCCATGATTTAGATTTTAATTATTAATTATAGAATTTAAAGTTTAGTCCGGTTTTTGAGGATAAATACCCTGAACGCAGATAATGTAATTCATTCCCAAATATGGCGGCATGGTATTTACCGGGATGTTTTGTCCTGTAAAAGTGACTGAATTTGGATTAATAGCTGTATCCGGATTGCCGTCTAAAAAGCTTGGAACCGGATCAAACTGTCTTCCGTTCGGGATGCCGGTGATTGCGATTGATGATGAAGCCGTAGGCGTAGCACTGTTGGCATTGGTATTGGCTACTCTCAGCTGGCTGATAAAACTTGGAAGGTTGCCGGACAATAATGTAACCTGAGGGGTTCCGGCTGCTTCCCCTAAATTAATACTTTTTCCTGTAGTAGAATTTCCTGCGCCAAACGGTGCACGTCCGTTAAGATTAGGAAGAGCAAAAGTTGTTCTTCCATCTCCGCCATAGATGTTTCCAATGATGGAAAAAAGAGCCTGATTTTGCGAAATGTTTAAAAGAGCACCATTACAAAACATGTAGCCTCGAGGTGCGAAATTTCCGGCAAACATCTTGATAACTCCCATTAATTCTTCGTCCATGATAATATATTTTTCAGTTTAGATTCCTACTCTGTTAGGGCTTTTCGGATACCGCCATTTTTTAAATCGGTGTCTTATTGACAAGCCAAAGTAACAGCAAATACAAATTTTGAGGTAGCGTAGAAAATACCAAATTTGAGATTACGTATTTCTACCTAATGATAGCAAAAAGTGATATGCATATTTCTTTATCCGGCTTATTCTTAAAAACAAATCAACCTGAATTTCAAAATAAGGAATGCTGGGTTAATTCTCAAATGTAAGAAATATTATGATTAAATTAACATTTTTTAACATTTTAATTCACTGCGATGTTACAAATGCATTGGCTGCTGCAAAAATCAGAAGTTCCTGTAATAAAAATTTATAAAGATTTCGTTTGAATGGTAAGGTGTATTTCCTTTCTGTAAATTAAATTGCCCAAAAAAGCGTCTCGCTTTTTTGGGCAATTCTGTTTATAAAAGATTCTATCACAAGTATTAACCGTCACAAACACTGCGTTATTTTAAAAGCAGCTGTTAAGGCAATCGGTTGATCATAAAAACTTATTGCTTGATAATTTTGTAAGCTTCTGAGGTCGATTTTATCATATAAACTCCTCTCGGAAGTTCCGTAATATCTGCCTGGGTTGTCCCTTTTTTAGCTTCAATCGTTTTTACCAGTTGTCCGGCTTCGCCGTAAACGTTAAACCTGGCATTTTCCACCGCTTCAATAGTGAGGGGACCGGTGGTAGGATTAGGATACAGATGATTTGCTTTCTTGGAAGATGTCACATCATTGGCTGCAAGAACGATGTTGCTGTCTTTTACCCATGTAAAGGCATCGAATTTAAGATACTGGAAATTTCCTCCGGCCGTAATCTGCAGCTGATCAATGACCAGGTTGCTGTAATTTTGGCCGTTAAGGTTGGTCATGTCAATTAACGTATAACCGTTAGCCGTAGCTGTCGTTGAGGTAAAACCTACCGTTTTGGTTTGGGTAAATTTGGTTACTCCGGATAGTTTTCCTGTAATGGTGAGTGTACCAGCAACACCTAATGTACCGTTTGCTGCGGCGGCAGACACCCAGAATCGGTTTACTTTAAATAGGTTGGAGGTCGTTTTGATACTGAATGATGTTCCGGCAGACTGATTTCCGGTCCCGGAATTATCGATAAACCTGTTGTCAACGGCAGTCCCGTTCCATCCTGCGGTAGGATTGGCTCCAGATACTTTATAAGTATTAACAATTGACAGAATATTAAAGATTACGCCGTTATCCGTAAAGCTTGAGCTTCCGTTGGATTCTGTCTCAAATTGTTCTGTACTGGTCTGTCCAAAGGTAAGCATTGAAACAAAAAGACCACAGATGGTAGAAAGTAAAGTGCTTTTCATAATGTAAAATTTAAAGTTAATAATGTATTTTAAGTTGGTAAGTACCCATATTTATATAGTTTATATTAATATTTGCCTCATTTTTTACTTAAAATATTTATTTTCAAATATTTAAATATTTTTTAATAATGTAAACTAATTGAGACTGAGTACTTA
>CAJYRQ010000031.1 GCA_913777465.1 uncultured Chryseobacterium sp. | reverse complement strand
ATCATTTTAAAAATCGAAATATTTTTTGTTGTGCTTTTCCAAATACGACAGAGCAGAAAAACAAAACATCATTTGCTTTCTAAAAAATTAGCCGCATAAAAAGAGGCTGCCCTTTTTGGACAGCCTCTTTTTTTATATCTTGCATAGTATAATCAAATCTCATGAACGTCGTATTAATTGAAATTCTCTGCCTGGCTTTACTGTTTCTGGGTATTTTAGGAACCTTTCTTCCCGTATTGCCGGGGCTTTTGTTAAGCATCTGCGGACTGCTGATCTATAAATTCGGAACCGATGCGGACCTTTCAATGGTCTATGTCTGGGCATTTGTGATCCTGACTGCAGTTTCGGTGGTTTTAAATTATATTATTCCCGCAAAGACCAATCAGAAATACGGCGGGACGCGCTGGGGCAGTATCGGCTCTATCATCGGAACCATCGTCGGAATGTTCCTGCCGATCCCTTTGGGATTCCTGGTGGGAATGTTTGCCGGGGTTTTCATCGGAGAGCTTCTGCACGACAGCAAAGACATGACGAAAGCCTGGCAATCGACCAAAGGGGCCTTTGTCGGATTTATTTACGGAACAGGGTTCAGCCTTGTGGTGGGAGTGGCCATGTTTTTGGTAGTACTTCTGAATATGCTTGATGTTATTTAAAAAAAGAAATTATGATTCCGTATAAAACCATTATTCTTAGTATGAGCTCGATGTTTTTAATGAATTGCAACGTTCAGAAACAAAACAACAAGATCAAAGTGGATACTAATAAAAACCAGGTGAATCAAGTGAGCAAAGCCGATAAAACCATCCTCTATTTTAATGAAGGCGAAAACCGATTCCTGAAAGAATATCAGATGAATGTTACTTTCAAAGGGATCTCTGAGGACAGCCGCTGCCCGAAAGACGTCAACTGCATCTGGGCAGGGGTTGCCGTAGCAAAGGTTGAAGTGATGGGAACAGCGACCCGTCCGATGACATTGGAAATTGCAACGGTCGATAACCAGGCGAGAAATTACAATGCCTCAGCTGTATTTAACGGCTATACCATTTCTCTGGCGGATGTTCAGCCGTATCCCGCCGCCGTGGATGGTGCAAAAGCCTTGAAAGGAAAGTATAAAATCGGACTTATCATCACCAAAGCAGGCAATGATCCTACCATGAAATAGGTTTCTTTCCTTTTGAAATCAGATATTCGTTAATTTTAGAAAAAGGTCTGCTTCCGAAAAATCCCCTATGCACCGAAAAAGGTGAAGGGTGTGCAGATTTCAAGATAAAATGTTTGGCCGGATCAATAAGTTCGGCCTTTTTTTGTGCAAAAGCTCCCCAAAGCACAAACACCACATTTTCTTTTTTATCTGAAATTTCCTTAATGATGTAATCGGTAAATTTCTCCCAGCCCAGATCTTTATGGGAATTTGGCGAATGCGCACGGACCGTCAATGTAGCATTTAACAGCAAAACCCCTTGCTTGCCCCAGTCGTCCAGTTCTTTTAAAGTTCTTACCACACCGACATCATCCTTCAATTCGATAAAAATATTTTTGAGCGACGGCGGTGCGGTTACCTGTTCGGAAACGGAAAAACAGAGACCGTTCGCCTGGTAATCGTTATGGTAAGGATCCTGGCCGAGGATTACTACCTCAATATCATCAAAAGGTGTGATTTCCAGCGCCCTGAAAATCTGGCTTTTGGGTGGGAAAACTTTGGTTGTGGCATATTCCTGCTTTACTTTTTCCCAAAGGTTGGTAAAATAGGGTGTATTTTTTATGGGGGCTAAAACTTCGGTCCAGGTCATGATTTTAATTTGAAAATGAATTTTCGTAATCTTTTTTTATTAATTTAAAATATTCATCAAAGAAAACTGCTGTTTCATCCTGAGGAATATCATAAGGTTCGCTAAAGGTAATATCAATTTTCTTGCCTTTGTCATTATGATTATCTGAGATTAATTTTAAAGCAGATTAATGATTTCCGAATGATTATTGGTAATATAGGTAATCAAATATCGGTTTTCGAAATTTTCAAAGAAAATATACCAGGATGTCGAAAAATTTGCTTTGTAAAATATGTAATTTGATCCCAATTCCAATAAATGTTCAGGTGTACGTCTTTTAGGATATAAGTTGATTTTATGATCAATAAAATCGATCAGTTTTTCAATATAGCTTACTGAGGATTCAAATGTGGAAAAATAATTTTTCTGAAACAGTAAAACAGCCAGTTCATTCAGATACCCTGTTATTTCCGGTAAATACTGAACTGTTATTTTTCCAAGGTAATGTTTTAAGGAAATCTGTACTGCGCTTTTTTATTTCTTCTCCTGAAATTCCCCTTTCCCATTCCTTTTCAAAATCAAAGTTTTCCCTTTTGCGGATCTTGTTAAGTTCCGCAATAATGAATGGATTTTCAAGGGAATTGATCCATTTGATAAGTTCGTTTTTTTCGGAGGACAGATTCATTGTGTTTCAGTTTATTGATACAAAGATAATGATTTTATATATCACGGACAGAAGCCTTCAGTCTAAAAACCATATTCTCAGGAGCCCCTTCATCCCTCCTTTCCTCTTCCAATATAAAATCATTTTTTAAGAGAAGCTGTCTGGAACTTTCATTATCCTGATGCGTCATGGCTACGATTTCATCAAGATGAAGTTTGTGGAAAGCAAAATCTAAAACGGCAGCCAAAGCTTCCGACATGATTTCTTTTCTATGGTACTCCGGCAATAATTCATAACCTACCTCAGCCATTTTCCGGTCTTTTGAAAAATTCCACAGGCAGATCGTCCCGATAAGGTTATGTTTATCTTTTAAGGAAATCCCCCAATAAAACGTTTCGTTATTTCTAGTCCGTTCTTTAATGGTCAGAATAAACTGCAGCGCATCGTAATTGTTTTTCGGCGAATTCCTCCACACAAATTGATTGATCGCTTCATTGCTCCTGATTTTCAGGATATCTTCAACATGGCTTTCGTTTATTTCTCTTAAGAATAGTCGTTTTGTTTGTAAGGTCATCTACGGTATTTGCTTAAGTTTAAGATATTTTTTTCTTCCGAAGGTTATGTAATACAGGTTAAAAAAAGGATTTGTTCCCGTAAGATTATAACGCAGGGTCTCCTCAAGATCGATTTCAAGATGAATTTCGTTTGAAGTGCACCAGTCGATTTTGGCTTTCAAAACATGTTTCCCGGGAGCCACTTCAAAAGTTTTGGATTCACCGTTTTTTATGCTGCCTATTTTTTTATCGTCCAGATGAATTTCCACTGACCTGATATAATTTGAAAATTCGTTAGAACGATTAATAATAATTTTCCCCATAGGTTTTAAAATATTTTTTTGATCCGCCTTCCTAAAACAAAATTATCGGTAAAAATTATCAATTCCAAATTCCCAAATTCACTCATTTTCAAAATACATTCACATTTTCTCACTAAATTTGTACTGTGTATATAAATAAAGAAGATTTAAACGAATTAGAGTTTCCGCAATTGCTCGCGGAAATCTCTCCTTTTGCTTTTTCTCCGAAAACGCGGGAAAAAATTCTTCAGCTCCGTCCGATGCAAATCGACGAGGCCGAAATTTCCCTGAAAAAAACATCTGAATACCTGTCGAGCTTTGAAAGTTCGAATGCCGTTCCTTTTGATGAATACGAAGACATTGAAAACGAACTGAAGCTGATGCTGATCGAGAATTACCGTCTTGAAAACAGTGCTTTCATGAAAATCAAGACGCTGACGGAACAGATCGGAAAACTGCAGAAGTTCTTCCCGACCATGCCGGAGACCTTCCCTACTTTGATGGAAGACGTGCTGGTACTGGAATTCAAAAAGGAAATCATTGATAAGGTAGATAAAGTCTTTAACCGTTTCGGAGAGGTAAAAAGTGAAGCCTCACCTGTCCTGAAAGAATTACGGGCCGAAATCCAGGTGGCTAAAAAAGCCATCCAGGAAAATTTCAACCGCGCTTTGTTCAATTACGGGCAAAGTGAATTCCTGGATGACATCCGCGAAACGATTATTGATGACCAAAGGGTTTTAGCAGTAAAATCCGGATTCAAAAAACGGGTTCCCGGAAGGGTTTTGGGATTGTCTAAAACCGGTTCCATCACTTACATCCAGCCGGATTCCGTGGTGAAGCATTATTTTAAGCTGAAAGAAAGCGAAGAAGAAGAGAAGAAGGAAATCGACAAGATCCTGAGAAAACTAACGGCCGAGCTTGCTGAGTTCCAGCCTCAGCTCTGGAGATACCAGAAATATATTTTCGATCTTGACCTGACGAGAGCCAAGGCGAAATTTGCCAATCTGATCAACGGGGTATTGCCGAAAATCAACCGCCATAAAACCTTACGGTTAAGAGAAGCTTTCCACCCTCTTTTGTTCCTGAGAAATAAAGCGGAAAACAAAACCATTTTCCCTCAGACGCTTACTTTAACGGATCATAACCGGATCATCTGTATTTCCGGGCCGAATGCCGGAGGAAAATCCATCACGCTGAAAACCGTAGGCCTGCTTCAGCTGATGATCCAGAGCGGCATCCTGGTGCCGACCCATCCGAAATCCGAGATGTTTTTCTTTGATAAGATCATGACGGATATCGGGGACAATCAGTCCATTGAAAACCATCTTTCCACCTATTCTTCCCGACTGAAGAAAATGGGCGGGATCATCCGTGAGGCCGATGCCAATACGCTTCTCCTGATCGACGAATTCGGGACAGGCTCCGATCCTGAGCTGGGGGGGGCCTTAGCCGAAAGCTTTCTTGAGTTTTTTTACGATAAAAAAAGTTTTGCCATTATTACGACTCACTACACCAACATTAAGCTGGTAGTGGAACAGCTTCCGAATGCCCAGAATGCAGCGATGCTCTTCAATGAAGAAACGCTGGAACCGATGTACAAGCTGGAAGTCGGACAGGCGGGAAGCTCATTTACTTTTGAAGTGGCGGAGAAAAATAAGATCCCGAGATTCATCATCCATTCCGCGAAGAAAAAAGTGGAGCATGATATCGTCAACCTGGATAAAACCATCGTTAAGCTCCAGCAAGAAAAATATGAGGTCGAAAAACTGAAAACCGATCTTGCCGAAAGAAAGGAATCCGTGGAAGACAAACGGGACAATCTCCAGAAACTGAACGAACAGCTTCAGCAGAAACTTTATAATTTCCAGAAACTATACGAAGAGGAGCACCGGAAATTACAGTTCGGAAATAAGATCGAAGCTTTTATCGACAGCTATGTGAAAGGAAAATCGAGGAAAGATGTGGTAAAGGATTTTGTAAAGATCCTCGAACAGGAAAAATTCAGGAAAATCGGCGCAGATAAAGATGAAAGCAAACGTCTTCAGGTCGTCAAACGCAAAATTACGCAGCAGCTGAAGAAAGAGGAAGTGATCGATAAAATTGCAGAAACCAACGAGAAGCTGGAGGAAAAACGCAAAACGGACCGCGCACTTTGGCTGAAAGAAGGTCAACGCGTCCGGATTACCGGAAGCACCAGCGTAGGAACCATTGAAAAGATTTCCAGAAATAAAGTGATTGTGAATTACGGGACTTTCAAAACGACCATCAACGCGGATGAGCTGGAAAGGATTTAATTTTTAATCATGACGGTAAAAACGCAGATTACATTCAGGGATTTCTTAGTGTTTCACATCAAAAGTTCCTTATTAAGACTGATTGTCTTTTTATTAATTCTTCTGATGTTTTTTGTTATCAAAGAATCGGTGGACAGCAGTGCGGAGACGGATCTGCTGCGGTCGACTTCAATGTGGTTTGCGATTTTGATTCTGTTTATGGTCATCCGGTCTTATTTCAGCGTAAGGTTTGCTTTTAGCTCGAACAAAAACATTCAGGAAAGTATTACCTACACTTTTACGGATGAAAAAATCCGGATTCAGGGAGAGACTTTTGAGGAAGAAATTTCCTGGAGCTCCATTTATAAGGTAAAAGAAAATAAAGACTGGTTCCTGATTTACCAAAGTGCTCAGGTAATGAATATGGTACCGAAAAAATTCTTGACTAAAGAACAAATTTCAGCGCTTAGAAGAATTATTAAAAGCAATAAAGTAAAAGCGAAACTCGGAGAAGATTAATTTTAATACAAGTTCAATATTACTCAGTAAATCAATGATATTGATAAACGATGAAAATAAAATATAAAATTTCACAAAAGGAATACATACGGCTTATGTATTTCTTAGCCTACAGAAGACCTGTTGTAATAGTGACTTTATTACTTGGATTTTATATAATTTATCTGGATGTAAAAATCATTATGAGCGGCCAGCTGAATTTCATACCGATGTCATCTATTGTATTTAATATCTCTATATTATTAGTAGCATTCATTTTATATCCTCTATGGTATTATTATAAGTTCAGGAAAGATTATAAAACAAACAAAGTCATTTCATTAGAGACAACATCCATATTTAAAGAGGATATTATTCAGGATGTTGGCGAAAGCTTTACGGTTGAACTGGCATGGAATAATATTTACAAAATAGAGGAACTTAAAAACTGGTTTTTGTTTTATCATAGTAAATCTACGTATGGATTCTGTCCCAAACGGGTAATGACGAAAGAGCAGATTTCAGAGCTTAGAAATATGATTAAAGCCAATCATATCAAAGCGAAACTCAGAAACGATTAATCCTAAAAAAACAAGAGCGGACCATCACTGATCCGCTCTTGTTTTTAAACTTCTACCTTTTATTCTTTAATAAACTTCAGCTTCGTAATATGGTTATGATCCCTGATCTCAATAAAATAAACCCCTTTTACCAGATCATGCACCGGTACTTTCTGACCGGAAATTTTTCCTTTACTGACCCGTTGCGCGGCTGTACTGTAAATTTCAAATTCAGCGCCTTCAATTCCCGAAATATTTAAAACATCGGATGCAGGGTTGGGATAAATGCTGATATTTTTCCTGTTATTGATCTCTTCGGCAGAAAGGTTTGCCGGCGTTAACAGATAAACCCCGTAATCCTCCACTTCGCCATAACTGAACGTTCCGCAGGTAGAACCCGTGAGGGTTTCACTGATCATCACCCGCATCGCTATACCACACGTTGTGCCTGTCTGATAAGCCGTTGCAGGAACATTAAATGTTGAAGTTGCGGTGGATGAGGCGGAAGAACCTGAAGAAAGTATTAATTCCGATGAATCAAACACTCCGTCACCGTTAAAATCGATCCACGCTCTTACAAATACAGGATTTGGAGAACCTGTCCATGTTTTGGAAACGGAAATCTGGTTTCCCGTACTGCCGATCATCAGCTGAACCTTTCGGGTAGGATCCGAACGGTAATCCGTATAATTCGAAGTCCCGGAATTGCTGACCATCGGAGATAAAACGCTTCCTGCAGGGGTTACCGTTACATTTGAAGTATATGCTACATTCGCATTTAAGGAAGATGCGGCGCAATAATTCATATTTAAAGTGGTAAACAATAGAGAAGGCGACCACGCACTTGTCGAAGGAGAACCGGAACATACTTTTGCCACCTGCACTTCATAGGTTGTACACGGCATTAAAGACGTTATCGTAAAAGCGTTGACAGAAACCTGATTAACATTAACCCACGCAGAAGCCGGATACTGCCTGAATCTTATCGTATAGGAAGTAACAGTAGGGTCATTCGTCCAGGTAACAGTGCCGGAGGTCATGGTAATATTAGAAACCTGTACATTGGCAGGGGCTGTATCACAGAGATAGCAGTATCCAGGCTCTTTCGCCGTTAGATTTTTGCTGTAAAACAATGAAATTCCTGAAAGGAAAATAATGAAAAAAAGGAGTTGTTTTGTCATATTTAACGGTTTAGATTGTTTTCGGAAGTTATTGTGGTCTAAAGGTAATCAATAAATAACAATTTTTAGTTTTATTATATTTGAGCATGATTAAAAACCTGAAAATTCTCTGGATATTTTATATGAAACTGCTGATTCCCACAGTACTGTTTTCATTGCTGTTCGCTTTTCAGACCGGCTTCATCGCCGGTAATTTCGGAATCTGCTTCCTTATCATTTTACCGGCGTTTCATTATTTGGTTTATGAGCTGAGGCTGAAGCAGGAATACTTTTTCTTTGCCCATTTTGGTTTTTCAAGATCTTTCCTTTGGATCGCCACGGCTTCAATTGGCTTTACCGTTAATATCATCTCCAAATTTTTATGAATAAACTTCATATCGACAGCATTACAAAGTCCTTCGGGCCGAAAAAAATTTTACGGGATATTTATATGACTTGTGAGACCGGGCAAATTGTGGCTTTACTGGGAGGAACAGGTTCCGGAAAATCCGTGCTGCTGAAAATTATTTTCGGAAACATAAAAGGAGACACGCAGTTTATTAAATTTAATAATGAAGTTTTGACGAAGCCATCCGACAGAAGAAATAAGATCGCCTACCTGCCGCAACAGCCGATGTTCCCGAAAAATACCAGAATTAAAAACCTGATTCCTTTATTCTGCAACCCTGAAAATACCCATAAACTTTTTAATGACGCCCTTCTTCAGCCCTTCCTCAACAGAACCGTCAGAAATCTTTCAGGTGGTGAAAGAAAGCTGGTGGAAGTACTGACGGTCATCCATTCCGAAGCTGAATTTATCCTGCTGGATCAGCCGTACAGCGGACTTTCTCCCATTCTTACTGAAAAAGTAATGAAAATGATAAAAGAATTATCCAAAGACAAAGGATTTATTATTTCGAATTTTATGACGGAATATGCGCTGGAGCTTTCCGATGAAATATACTTTCTGCATGACGGAATTTTAAAACAAATAAAAGATTTAAACGAATTACAACAGCATTATTATCTGCCGAAAAGCATTTAATTTATATATTTGAACTGTCAAAAAAATTTCATGATGATTTCCGTATCTAAAGTATTGTATATATCCGTTTTCAGTATTTTTTCCATGGCTTTTGTAAAGGGCCAGAACAAAGTTCCTTTCGGGGTGGTGAAAGCGGAGGAAGGCTATGCTATGGTACGGGTTCATAAAGACGACTACCGGAAGATTATTGATAAGATCCGTATGAAAACCGGAGATGTCTTTATTTATGAAAAGCCGGCACCGGGAGAAACCGAGTGGATCTGGATCAAGTATCCTGAAAGAGAAGATACGGAAAAACCATTCGTCCGGTACGACAGCATTACCAAAGAGGGTATGGTGAATAAAAACCGGGTGGTTTTTGTAGACAAGCTGCCACAGTTCACCCCTTCCAAATCCAAGAACGGCAAATCCCTGATCTTTACCGATGATTCCAATCCTAAGATCCCGGGAAACCAGAGAACGAAAGTCATCATCGATGTCTATCCTTCTTATGCGAAGATCAAAAAGCAGGAAAAAGATGCTGAGGGCAACATCATCAAAGTGGACAAAGTAAAAGCCTGGGGTGTTGGAAAAGAGCTTCCTGAAGATTTAACCGAAATCAAATCCGTACGCGTACAGCAGCCGGGAAGAGGATCGGTTTTCGTAAGGGATGCCATCAAGAATATGTTCCAGCCGACCATGGATTTCAATAATGTTGGAGTGACGGCCATCGATAACGACCATATTTTCCTGTATATGATCAACGGTTCCGGACAAAACCGATATACCACCATCTGGACCATCAAGCAGGGAAAGGTCGAAAGCCAGATCATTTTCAAAAATCCTGAATAATTCATCAATAATCATTACTTTTGTCGGCGGAAAGCCTTTGTATTTTGCTTAACAGCTATATTTTGAGTTTTCCGGAAACCGGTTCTGCTTAGCTGCAGATTAAAAGGGAATCGTGTGAAAATCACGAACTGTCGCGCAACTGTAAGTAACTGAAGTCTTTATTAATAGTCCACTGTCCGGCGTAAAACGGATGGGAAGGAAATAAAGATGTTACAAGTCAGGAGACCTGCCTTTTTTCTTACAATAAAAACTTTCGCGATTTGAAGTTTATTGATCTGACGGATGTCCGGAGATTCCTGTCTCTGCTGCTTTCTGTTGTTTTAATAAGTTCATATCGCATTAATTAATAATGAAATATGACGACAGAAAAAAGAATTGAAACATCCGAAACCCGCATCTTTAAAGCGGTTTTTCCCAATACGACCAACCATTACGATACCCTTTTCGGAGGTACGGCAATGCAGCTGATGGACGAGGTAGCCTTTATAGCAGCGACACGCTTTGCCAGAAAACGTGTGGTAACCGTAAGCAGCGACAAGATCGATTTTAAAAGATCGATTCCTGCCGGAACCATCGTTGAGCTGATCGGGAAGGTGGTGCACGTCGGAAAAACCAGCCTGAAGGTAAATGTGGAAATCTATACGGAGCAGATGTATTCTTATGAACGGGAAAAAGCAATCACGGGCGATTTTACTTTTGTGGCCATCGATGAATTCAAAAAACCGATCCAAATCCTTTAAAAGTTCCGGCCGCCTGTAGCTGCCGAAACCTATACTTCTCAATATTTTTTAATCTTTTTCCGGCGGGTTTGCCCGCCGGAATTTTTATTTCATAAAGTAATGTGAACTCGAAGCTAAAACCAGGTTAAAAGGCTGGAAGAGGGAAGCTGGACGCCGGAAGTTCCTTTTATTAAAAAAAAATCGCAGGGGATTTTTTATCAAACAAAATCTTTGTCGTTTTATCAAAAGATTTTATTTAAATCCCGATTGAAGAGTTTTATGTTTTAATTAAATAACTGAATATAGGTACGTATGGTTGGATTTACGTTGTTTTAAAGTCCCGGAGGGACGGCTTTTCATAGGATAGAATAAAATCCTATCAGAAACGTTATCATAAAATCAGCTAATAAGCTAGATGCAGAAGTTTTTTGTTAAAAATACGGTTAGAAGGTATTTAATAATCAAATGAAATCTTTATCATTCTGTTAAAGAAAACTCTGTTTTAAAGTCCTGATTAAATAGTCTTAATTTATATTTTAATTAAACAAATAACTGAATATTAGTTAAGTACGGCCGAGTTCACGTTAAAGTTGCAAAACCGGGTTATTCCAATATAAATTCTATAATAGGTAATTTGTTTTCACTGATTAAAAAAAATGATCAGAATTTTAAATAATTTTATCCTTTACACAAATCATTTGATATTTCAGACTGCTATCGATATGCCAATGGAAAAAACCTCCAGCCTCCAGCTTCCCTCATCCAACTTACTTATTTCATCACCTTCTCTGTCTCCAGGTTTCTAATCAGCAGCAGCTGGAAGGCTTCTCCCAATTCGTCGGACGCCCGGCTGATGGCATTTTCCAGCATATTCCGGATCTGACGCTCGGTAACGCCGGCTTCCGTCCAGCTTTTTCCCGAAGTGTGCGAATTTAGAATGAAAGGCATAATCCGGTCGATCGCACAGGCAAAAATGGCATCGGGAGTCTGTTCCTCTTCAAATTCCAGCCACAGGTTGAAAAATTCAGACCGCAGCGGCTCGTCGAGGATTCCGAAAATCTTTTGGGCGGAAATTTTTTCCCGTTCAAATTTCCCGACCATCGCCGCTTCATCAAATATAAAGGTATCTCCGGCTTCAATTTCCACCAGGTCATGAATGGAAAGCATCCGGATCACCCTCAGCAAATCGATGTCCGCCCGGTTTTTGGCATACGGAAAAAGGATCTGGGCCAGAATAATGATCTGCCAGGAGTGTTCCGCCGTGTTTTCCCTTCTTGAATCGTCGGCATTATAATTTCTTCGCTGTACATTTTTCAGGGCGTCTACCGCCAGGATAAAATCGATTTCTTTCTGGATCTTCATTGCTGGTTTTATTTTACTTGATGGTAATTTTTTGCAAAAATAGGGCTTTTGAAAATATTCTTTACTTAAATTCCCGTTGTCCTTCAGTTCTGAAGTCGGACATCGCAAAGCCTCAGGAATATGTAAAACCAATGCTGAAGGACTTGTATGTAAACCATTTAATCCTTTAAAATTTCATGTTTTTATTACGGGAGATTAGTCGTAATTTTAAGGTAAATATTTCAGTATGGCTCCGAAATTCAATTATCCGGCAGAGATTAAAGGAAAAAGAAAATTATATTCATTACTTAATGGGGTAAAAGATCCGTTGGGTGTCATCAGCGGAAATCATGCGATCGCAGGCGATACCTATTACCTGAAAGCGACCTTAACGGATAAAAAATTCATTTTCTCGCAGGATAAAGAGTTTATCGAATATATTTTAAAGCAGAACCACAAAAACTATTTTAAATCTGAGATACAGGCAGTCACCCTCGGCAAATACCTGGGAAACGGGCTGCTGACCAACAACGGCAAAGACTGGCTCCGACAGCGGCGGCTCATCCAGCCCGGCTTCAGCAAAGCCAAAATTGCGAATCTGATTTCCATTATGGACGAGGAGATCGATAAAGCATTCCGATCTTTTGATCAGGAACCGGAAATCGATCTGTACGACTTTTTTCATACCCTGGCTTTTAACATCGTCGCCAAAACCCTTTTCAGTTCGGACATTGAGGAAACCGAAATTAAGGAGTTGGGAAAAATTATTACTGAAGTGCAGGAAGTTTTTGCCAAAGAAGTAAGGATTCCTCTTTATACCCAGATCCTGAAAGCACTGGGTGTGATCGGGAAAACCATCCGGAAAAGTGAGCGGTCGAAGGCCATTATTCAAAGTGTGCTGGATAAACGCCGGAATTCGGGTGAGGAAAAAAACGACCTGCTGGATATGCTGATCCAATCAAGATATGAAGATACCGGACTTCCGATGTCTGATCAGCAGCTTGTGGATGAAATGCTGATCCTTTTTATCGCCGGGCATGAGACCACCGCCAATGCATTAAGCTTTATCTTTTTTGAAATCAGCCAGAACCCTGAAGCGGAGGAAAAATTAAGGCAGGAAATTGCCGCAGAAGGGGAAAATGCCTTTACCACTGAAAGCCTGATGAAGAAATCATTCACAACCAATATTATTAAAGAAGCGATACGGCTCCATTCCCCGGCATGGGCCATGGACCGCCAGGCCCTGGAGGACGACCGTTTCAAAGAATATTCGTGGGAAAAAGGGACTTTAATCATCCTTTATATTTCAGGCCTTCACCGGAATCCGAAATACTGGGACCGTCCCGACGATTTTATCCCGGAACGTTTCGACGATGAAAATGCCCGTAATTTCGCTTATTACCCCTTTGGAGCAGGGCCGCGTCTCTGCATCGGCGAACATTTTGCGATGATGGAAATGACGCTGATCGTTCGTAAATTCTACAACAGATACCGTTTCCAATCTTATCAGCAGCAACTGGAGAAAAAGGCGCTGGTTACCTTAAGAACGACCAGCCTGTCCGGTAAAATTATTAAAATTTAATCCGATTTCATAAAAATCCTGAGTTCCTGAATTTCAACGTTAAAAATAATTAAACTGATTTACAATTACTTACACAATATATAAATATTTTTCCACTACTTTGTATTGCATAATACCATTTTTATTACATATCTTTGTAATGTAAAATCGAAGAAGGTTCTGCTGGCCGGGTTCCCGATTCGAAGATTATATAACTAATTAACAAAACTTATTAAAGATGAATACCGAAAATACCAAAGCGCAAATGCGGAAAGGGATTCTGGAATTCTGTATTTTAAGCCTGATCAACCACCGTGAGATGTATGTTTCCGACCTGATCGACGAGCTGAAAAAAGGAAAGCTGGATGTTGTGGAAGGAACCCTCTACCCTCTTTTAACCCGATTGAAGAACGGCGAGTTTCTTTCCTACCGGTGGGAGGAGTCTACGGGAGGACCACCCAGAAAATATTACCAGATTACGGAAAAAGGGAAACTGTTCTTAGGGGAACTTCAAAATACCTGGAACGACCTGACAGATTCAGTTAACCAAATCACTCAAAAACATTAAAAACAAAGCTATGAACAAAACACTCTCAATAGGACTTGCCGGTTTTTCTTTTACGATAGAAGAACATGCTTATATAAAACTGAGCGATTACCTGAATGCGCTGAGAAGCTCGCTGGATGCTTCGGAAGCGGATGAGGTAATGCACGACATAGAAATCAGAATGGTGGAAATCTTCAGGGATTCCATGGCGAAACGTGAAGTCATCAACGATTCGGACGTAGAAAGGGTAATTGCCCAGATCGGAAGCCCGGAAAAAATCGAAGAACAGGAAGAAGCATATTATTCTGAGAAGAACACAAAGCGAACCAGCACTGCAGGAACCGAATATTCCGACAAAAAGCAGCTGTTCCGTGATCCTGAAAAGCAGAAAATTGCAGGAGTTTGTGCCGGTCTGGCCGCTTATTTCGGAATGGATATTACGGCGATGAGACTGATCTGGCTTGGAATTTTTATTCTTGGGATTTTCACAGCAGCCATTTCCTCTACTCTAATATTCTTCCTTTATCTTATCCTTTGGGCGGTGCTTCCAAAAGCGGAAACGGCATCCGACTTCCTGAAAATGAAAGGAAAACCACTGAACTTCGATAACTTAAAGGAAGAATCCAGCAAGCTGGTACAGTTTGCGAATGAAACCACCACAAGAGCGGGTGAAATCTATATCGAAAACAAGCCTTACATCAATAATGCCGGCAGTGGCGTATGGAATGTTCTAAAATACATCATCGGGGTATTCTTCGCATTGATGGCGGTAGGAAGCATCATCGGGGTATTTGTTCTGTTCGGCTTATTCGGGATCGATTCCAACTTTCCGGGTGCCAATGAAATGAAGTTCCTTTTTGACGACGACGGTCTTTATACTGTATTTTCAGCACTGATTATCATCGGATCTCTGATTCCTGCGGTACTGTTCACCGTATTGAGCATCAAGATTTTCTCTCCTAAAACAAAACTGAGAAATATCGGCTGGGTATTGGGCGCGTTGTTCCTTACAACCGTTGGTTTAGGGGCTTATTTCGGAGCAAGCTTAGCAAAGAGAGAAATGTTTTTCAAAGGCCATAAAGAAGATACGGAAGAGATTTCCATCAATACCAAATCGGATACGATCTATGCGGATTTCAAGCAGGTAACCATCCCCCAGAATTTCATCGCTTATGACGACGATCTGTATTCCGATAAGGTTTCGGTTTACCACAAAGACTGGATCCATGTAGATGTAACAAGAAAAGCCGATGTGAAGACACCTTATCTGATCATTAAAAAAGAAGCAAAAGGATACAACCTTCCGTTGAATGTAAGCGTTCCGGTAGATGTCATCAACAATAAAATCATCTTTCCGAATTACATCAAATACCCTTACGATCACCGATTCAGAGATTACAGCGTAGATTATGAATTGGTACTTCCTCTGAAAACCGTAGTGATTCCGGTAAAACATGATGGCATCAACTTCGACGGCGATCTTAATGCAGATGGCATCAACGATAACGACCAGGAGAAAGATGAAGACGGAAACATCAAAATCGGGGAAAATAAAATCACAGTAAACGGTTCTACCATAGAATACAATTCCGATGATGAAGACAGCATTATCGTAAACGGAAAAAAAGTAGCCAGCGATGAAGCAGACCACGTGATCGACTCGATGAAACACAGCATCAAAAAGATGAAAGGAGCCAATATCGACTTCAAAGTGGATAAGGATAAAAACGAAATTTCCATACAAACCAAATAACTAAACTTCAGAGAGTGGCAGAAGGTGTGGACGGATAACCCAAACGTTTGAAATTCACACCCTTCTTCTCTCAGAGAAAATTAAAAAATGTAAAAATTTAATTCTTCAATTCAGGAAAAATATTTACATTTGTGTAGTAAAAAATAATAACCAAAAACACTCATAAAAAATATTAAACGATTATGGTACAACTGGCATTAGAAATTGTAATGAAAATTGTTGATTTAATCAGCAGTCTGTTTTAAGAGCGATAATATTTCAATATATTTGTAAAGTATAACCACTTTGGTTATACTTTTTTGTTTTTAATCGAAATGTTATGAAAAAGCTGATTGGCAGACTGATCTTAAAATTAATGGGCTGGAAAGTTGTCCTTCAGGGCGATGCAGGCAGCCTGGACCGCTGTATCCTGGTTGTGGCACCGCACACCCACAACATGGAATACATCCTTGGGAATCTTGCCTATTGGTCGTTGGGGAAACCATTGAAAATCATCATTAAAGATGCGCATACCAAAGCCTGGTACGGCGGAATCGTAAAAGCGCTGGGGGGAATCGGGATCGACCGCAGCCGGAAAAACGACCTGATCAATTTCGTGGCGGAGCAGTTTGCAAAAGACGATTTCAGCCTGGTGATTACGCCCGAAGGCACCCGCAGCTGGGTTCCGAAATGGAGAAAAGGATTCTACCACATGGCACTGGCGGCAAAAGTCCCTATCGTTCTTGCTGCAGGAGATTTTAAACGCAATATCGTTTACCTGGGCTATACCATTCCTTATGAAAGGATCGCTTCCGTGCCTTTTACGGAGATTATGCAGGAAATCCAGGAGTATTATATCAAAAACGATATCGGCCCGAAAATTCCGGAGAACTGGAACCCGAACATCATGGGCACCGATTCCGAAACCATAGCCGGCAACTAGCTGTTGGCTGTTGGCAAAATTACTTATTACTCATTACCCATTACCCATTACTCATATAAAAAAGATGTACATTAAAGATCAACCAAAGGAAGAAATACTGGCATTCATCAACAGCTGGGGCGGAGAAACTTTCGCCAAAACCCTGGAAATCCATTTTACGGATATTGATGTGGAAAATGAAACCTTAACGGCTACGATGCCTGTTCTGCCAAGGATTCACCAGCCTTTCGGGATCATGCACGGCGGAGCAAGCTGTGTGCTGGCCGAAACCATGGGATCAAGCCTGTCCAACATCTTTATCGACGGCGAAAAATACTTCGGCGTGGGTACCAACATCAATACCAACCACCTGAAAAGCAAAAAAGACGGAATAGTAACAGCGGTGGCCCGGTTTATCCGCAAAGGAAAAACCATGCATGTCTCCGAAATCGAAATCCGCGATGAAAAAGATGCACTGATCAGCCATACCACCATGACGAATTCCATTATCAGGAAGTAGAATCTGATGGATTAAAATACAAAGCTCAAATTTTTTGAGCTTTTTTTATTTATTGGCTGCAACCTTTTTATTTTACGGCATCTTATAAGCGAATACTGTTGAACAGCTTTTTATAACAAGCCTGAATTTAATACTTATGAAAAATATAATATTCTCCCTATTTACTTTATTCCTGGCTGCGAGCTGCGGACGGGAAATTATAGAATATCGGACGATTAATACATACAGCTACATCAATGAAAGCAGTGCTGATATGGATCTCTATTCCTATAGACAGGGCCAGAAGACGAAACATGAGATTGGTAAAGGAAATACCTACAGCCAGGAACTGGATCTTAATTCCGGGTCTGTAGAAAATGTCATCTTTTATGCAGACAGCGTAAAAATCGTTTACGGGCAGAACCGGTTTAAAGTATGGAAGGCTACCGATAACAACAGCCTAATGAGAGAGGAAAATTATCAGAAAACGGCAGAAAAAGAAAATGATCAGGAATTGCAGTTCATATTTACCACACAGGACGCTGCCCAGACTTTACCCTGCAACGGAAACTGTAATTGACGGACTGTAATCTCCTGCAACGGCCAATTACCATTAAAAGATATTACTAAAGAAAAAACACAATTTTCTCAATATACAGATAGAAAGTTCCGGTATGATGCCGGAATTTTCTGCGTTTTTGTGAATGCCGGTATCCAGCAGAGCATTCAGTCTGTCATTTAATTTAAAACTTAAGCGACAATAAATTAATGTGAGCTCGCCCGTATTGATATTATATTCAGTCAATTATTTAATTCAAAAATAAAAATGAGGTTGATTCAGTCGGGGTTTTGAATACCACTCATTTTGGTACAGCAAATAAATGGTTTACGCTTCTGACAGGATTTTATCCAATCTTATACTACGCCGTTCCTTCGGGACTTTAAAAATACCCTTATTGAAAATTAATAATGATTAATTATTCAGGATTAAATAAGACCTAATAAAAATTTAGTTTGATGATCAAGACCTTTGAACCTATGTCTGACAAGATAAACTTCCGGCACCCGGCTTCCCTCTTCCAGCCTTTATTTAAGGTTCGTACCTCGAATTCACGTTAAATTAATCATTATTGTTTATTTTACACTGGTCCGGATGATATTGAAATATTCATAGAATCTTAAGGGATCGAAGCTTAATATGCTTACATTTAAAACTTATTTTAATTTTTTTATGCTTTTGCTGCAACCTTTTGATTTTTTTTCATCTTTAAATAAAAGGTACTCTTATGAAAAATTTATTTTTACTTCTTATTGGGACATTAACCGTTTTATTTTCGTGCAGGGAAGCCGGCACTGATGAAAATGAAACGATCAGCAAAAACACCCTGGTTTCCTACGACCTTTATGTGGCAGGAAATGATGAAAACTCCAATGCCAGCTACTGGAAAAATAACATCAAAACGGTACTGTCGTCAGGGACAGGATGTACAGCCACCAAAGTATCAGTGGATAATAATGATGTGTATGTAGAAGGGTTCAAACAAGATCCCTCGACCTACACTTTCAAACATTATTACTGGAAAAACAATGTCCGGTACGACATCGAACAGCAGCTTGGCCTGCAGTCTTCTGATGATTTCAGACTGAAAGACATGACATTCAAAAATGGTGATGTATACATTGTAGGGAACATAAAAAATCCTGCTTCGACATCCGTTAATGATATGTACCAGCTGTGCTACTGGAAAAACGGCAACAAGACGGTTCTGCATAACCACAATGCCGGAACCCTTAGTTCCGATTCTGACATTGAAATCATTAACAATGATCTTTATATCACAGCAACAAAAAATTACAATTCCGGTAATTATGATGCAGGGTATTACAAAAACGGCACTTATTATTTCCTGTCGAATACCAAAAATTTTTTCAAATTTTTACGTGATGCGTCAGGGATTTACCTGATTGCCAGACATCGGCAGACCGGCGCGCTTGAACAATATAATCTTAGCGCTAATACTTATACGGCTTTTCCGTCCAATATCAATCCTGTTGATTTCCGTAATCTGGAATGGGATAACGGCAATAAATATTATGTCCTGCCACAATATTATTATAAAAATGCGACTCAATACAATTTGGTTTCAACAGGAAATCAGTTTATGTTTTGTGATGATTTCAAAGTGCTGGACGATAACATTTACAAAATCCTTCATAAAGATAATTCCGGCATCGATTATAAAGTATATATCAATGATGTGGAAGTGCTTACCACCACCAACACAGGCAACCAGAATGGCCGCTTCCGAAGTCTAACCGTTATTCCCAACTAGCCTATGTCGACCATCAACTGGCAGCATATTTACCAAGACTATTCCCCAAAACTTTTGGGGATTTGTCGCAGGTATATCCAGGATATCTCTACCGCAGAAGATATCGTGCAGGACAGCTTTATCACCGCCCTTCAGAAAAATGCACAGCTGAACGATGAAAAAGCTTTGCTCGCATGGCTAAAAAAAATTGTGGTAAACAATGCCTTACAACACATCCGGAAACACAGCAGAGACAGCTTTGTTGCGGCAGAATCATCAGAAATCCCAGATCCCTATTCAGAAATGGACCATTCTTTTCACGAAGAAAAAAACATCTTCATCTACGACTTTACCCACGAGCAGCTCCTGTCTTCGATCGACAGCCTGCCGCCGCACCATAGATCGGTTTTCAATCTGTATTTTATTGAAAACCATTCGCACGCTGAAATTTCGGGACTGCTCGGCATTACCGTAAATACTTCCAAATCCCATCTGCTGAGGGCTAAAAAATCCATTCAGAATTATCTGTTAAATAACTTCCTGCAGCAAAATACGCCGAAAAAGAAAATGGCCCGGCTGCTGGTGCTTTTCGGAATGGGCGGATTGCTCTGGGCGCAGACTTTCAGAAGCAAATTTGCCGATTTTAAAATACCGCCCTCCAGGAACTTTGAAATTCCACCGTACAACACAGGGCAGATTTCCATCATGCCGTCAGATCATTCTTTAAAGAGGAAAATCATCATATCGGGAACACTTCTCTTCATCATCCTGACTTCTGTTTTCTTTCTACGCAAGGGAAAAGGCTGGTCTACAGCAAATGGTTCAGCCGGACCGTCCGGCCCTGCAAAAGAAACCCGCTATCCAACCGGGAACCATCAGTCGGACCGAAACAGGCCGGAAATTTACACGGCAAACAATCAGCCTGCTCCGGATGCAAAGGAAACACCCGTAAAGAGTAAAGAGCCGCGGAGCCTACGGGAAATTCCGGCAGCCGGAGAAAAACTGGAAAACAGGCTGAACCTGAAAAAAACCGCTATTGAAGATTCAGTTGCAGAAGTACCACAAAAAGTGATGGTCATTAAAAAAATCATTAAAAGAGATACTATCTTTGTAGAAAAATAAAACTGCCGACGACCATGATCATTAGAAAAACAGTGCTGCTTGTATTCCTGGCCACGGCAAGCTTTTGTTTTGCCCAGATCCGTAAAAAGAAGAAAGTGGATACTGTTTATGTTTATGAAAAAGTAACCGTTTATGATACGGTCTACCGTTTCAGGCCGCTTCCCTTTAAGATAAAAGGCCTCATCCTTCCTGAACTAAAAGTTGAAGAAACAAAATTCGTGAGGAATGTTTACAAAGAGGAAACAGACCGGCAAAGGGCTTCCAAAAGGGCCCGGCTCCGGAAACCGGTAGTCTTCCTTTATGGTACTGAAGGAGGAGCAGGCTTAAAAAATACAAGCTGGGACCCGGGGAATTCAGGCAATAAACAGCCTGGGGAATACCTGGGACTCTGGGCTTCCAGAAGTTTTTTTAATAATCGACTTTCAGTCATGTTTTCGGCGAATGTATACTATTGGAATTCTTCCTTTGACCTGGATGCCAATAAGGAAGATACTTTTCTCAACGGATATTATTTTACCCGGGATAAGCAGCCGCTTCTGTTCCAAAGGTTCAATAATAAGCACTTCGAGTACTCTCTACAGCTGAAGTTGGTGTACGACTGGAAAAACATCCGTCCTTTTGCCGGGATCCTTGCGAACCGCAATACCTATAAAATGCAGTTTCTGGTTCCGGAAAACAAAGTCCTGAACCGGCTGGATGATTTTAAAAGCGACCAGACCAATTTTGGGTTTTCTTTGGGAATCCAATACCGGATTTTCAGGCGGTTCCTGATCTCCGCCGAATATCAGTAGTATCATCTGAAAAATCTTTCGTTAAAAAATCCGGAATTTGACTTTGAGATTTTTAAGACGAATAATACCTTTGCAGAAAGAAAAATCAGCTTCGGAATTTCCTACATCCTTTCAAAGCTCTGATTTCTGTAAATATCCAAACAATGATTTACTTCAAATTTCCATTCGACGAAAAACTCTACTCTACCGACCATAATTCCATAAAGGAAAATATCAGCTTTCATGCTTTTGACGGTTTAAACGAAATCGGATTTGCGGGGAATATTGCAGAAATTACGGCAGGAGATTTTGAAAAGGCGACGATTTCCAGCGAAGACCTGCCCAAAGATCAGAGCGGATTTGCTGCCGAAACCAAAACGGAATATCTCCGTCAGCTGGAAAAAACCATTGAAGTTATCAAAGAAAACGGACTTCCGAAACTCGTCTATTCCAGAAGGAAAATATGCACCGGCTTTCAGCAGATCGATCTTAAAAAAAGTTTTGAAAACCTGTGTCTCACTTATCCGAATGCTTTCCAGTATATCTTCGTACAGGGCGAATATTCCTGGATGGGCGCTTTTTCCGAAGTGCTGGGAAAATTCAACAAAAAAACGCACGAATTCGAAACCATGAGCCTTGCCGGCACCCTGCCGGTTTCGGAAAAATGGTCGGAAAAAGAAATTGAGGAGCAGAAACCCGTTACCCTGTATATCAGAAATATCTTAGAAAAGTATTCTGAAAATATCGATGAATCGGAGACGTATGACCATGTTTCAGGAAACATCAAACATCTGCGTACCGATTTTAAGGCAAGGATCCGGCCTGAAGATCTGGATGCCATTATTCAGGAGCTGCATCCTACTCCTGCGGTTTGCGGTATTCCGAAAGACTTCTGTAGGGAAAGCATTAAGGAGCTTGAAAAATATCCCCGGGAGCTCTATGCCGGTTATATTAAAATTAAAACCGGAGACACGGTTCAGTATTTTGTCAACCTCCGGTGTGCCAGGTTTTATCAGGATTCTGTTCATATATTCGTCGGTGGCGGGATCACGGCCCAAAGCAACCCGGAAAAAGAATGGACCGAAACCGAGCTGAAATCGGAAGCCATCCTGAAAAACCTGGTGATTTTATAATTTGGATTCTGAAAAGCCGTATTAACCGGATCGCCGATGACTAAGCATAACTTAAGCCACGCTATCATCCGGAAAATCTACCGGCTATTTTTTACCACAAAAGTCACAAAAGACATTGATGCTGCTCAATAAAGTTAAATATGTTATACTGAAAAAGCACAAAAAAGTTTAAAAAATCTAAGATTTTATTCTCCACAAAGACACCGAAGCCACGAATTTAAACTAGAATCTTTCCATGCAATAACTCTAATACTATATTGGAATTACCTGTGGGAAATTGCAGGTTCAACGGAGTCAATGAAAAGTTTAGTGTTGAATTTTTAACCAATGTTTACCAGCATTTCTGTCATTCCGGAGGAATCTAAACCCGAATTTTTCCATGTAACTCTCTTGTACTAGATTGAAATTCAATGCGATAACAATAATCTTAGTGTTGAATTTTTTAACCAATGTTTACCAACATTTTGTAATTCCGGAGGAATCTAAACCCGGATCTTTACACGCTTCTTTTTAATACTATGTTAAAATCTCTGTAGGAAATTGCAGATTCGACTGAGTCAATGACAAACAAAGTATTTAAACTATGCTTCAACATATAAACGAATCACATTTCGGTAGCTGAGGTACTCGCAGTCCAGCATCATCCGTGAAAATCTGTGCAAATCCGTGGTTTAAAAATTGCCACAACCTAACAAATCAGTGCATCTTTAGAAAACAAAAAACCTCTTCCAAAACTGAAAGAGGCCTTTATAATTTATAAATTTCAACTATTTTTTTACACCGATCTTGCTCCAGGTATTCATAACGAAAAGCAGCATCAGGCCGATAACCGCCGAAGCAATGGAAAATACAAACTTTGAGTTGTCTTCAGACAGCATATCCGACTGCCAGTCCAGGGCATATACATTAATCGCGATAAATACGATAAACACTACCAAAAATACTTTATAAAACTTCTGCATGATTCTTAAAAATTAATATAATTCTGCACTAATTGTGCAAAGTTTGCCGTAAATAATTTAATTGAAATCGCCAGCAGGATAATCCCGAAAACCTTCTGTAAAATGGCCAATGTGGCATCCCCCATTTTCCGCTCCAGCCAGGTTGCCGATTTCAGCACCAAATATACGAAAATTGTATTGAGAATAATTCCAAAAATAATATTAATATCATGAAATTCAGCTTTCAGGGACAGTGTTGTGGTTAAGGTTCCGGCACCGGCCACCAGTGGAAAGGCGATCGGCACAATGGAAGCCGCCTTTACTTCAGAGGTTTTGTTGATCTCGATGCCCAAGATCATTTCCAGGGCAATGATAAAAATCACAAAAGCTCCCGCAATGGCAAATGAATTCACATCCACCCCGATAAACTTCAGGATTTTGTTTCCTACAAAAAGGAAAACCAGCATAATAGCTCCCGCAGTAAGGGTCGCTTTTTCCGCTTCAATCTGCCCATACTTCTGCTGAAGGCTCACGACAATCGGAATAGAGCCGATGATATCAATCACAGCAAAAAGTACCATGAAACAGGTTACGATTTCTTTAATAGAAAAATGATTAAAAATTTCCATCTATTTGTTGTTAAGAATTTCGCAAAAATATGAAAATAAATCGATTATTTGCTAATTCTTGAATACAAATTAACAATTGCCGTAAGAAGTTCATCCATCGCTTCCGGTGATTTTACCGGAGCATACTTTTCAATCTGTACCCTCTGGATCAGGCTTCTGTATTCTTCAGCGACTCCAGGCCCGTAATTATTTTCAAGCACCTGACCGAAATCACCTGCAGATCCGTATACATAATGATTTCTGACATCTCCGTCCAGTTCATCGAAAGTCTGGAAAAACGTATTATAATCCGAATGGTCTTTAAGATTTTCCAGATAACTGAAATAATCATTGATATCCGTTTTCTGGTTTTCCCGGATCTCCCTTTCGGTTTCCTCAATAGATCCCAGTGGTTTTCGTGTTGCCGTTTCTGTAACGGATCGGTTTTTTCTTTGCCATGTTTTAAATCCGAGGTAAGCTATGAAAAGGGCTAGCAGAATGGCAATATTGGTAAAGAGGATGTTCCAGTGGAATTTGTTTTTCTCCTTTACTTTAAGCGAAGTTGTTTTCAGAACCGGTGTATTTACCGTTTCAAGGAATGTATTGGTATATTCATTTACTTTTTCAACGGTAGTCCGCGATTCGAGAATCTGATCGTGGGAAAAGGCATTTACTGCCAGAGACTGCTCGCCCAGGTCTACATATTCTTTATTTGAAGGATCAAAGAATGCAAAATGTTCAGTCTTAATGGTAATTTCCCCGGCTTTTTTAGGAATCACCAGATAATTGGCCATTACCTCGCCTTTCATCCCTTCGGTTCCTACCAGCACTCTTGAGGTAATCTTCGGAGCAAAGACTTCATAATCCGGTGATGCAGCAATTTTGGGAAGATCCATGCTCTTCAGGTTTCCTTCGCCGGTTACTTTTACCAATACATTCATCGGTTTTTTAACCTCCACTTTTTCTTTTGAAATATTGGCAACGCTTACATTAAAGTTTCCGACTGCATTTTTAAAACAGTCGGGAGAGCCTTCAGGAAGCTTCTTTACATTAATCTTTACTTTATTGGAAATAATTTTCTCTTTGTGAGCATATGAATTCAGGGAAGCGGAAACGCCCGGAACATCCACATAGCCTGCTTCATTTGGAAATACCATGAAAACGGCCAGGATCTGTGAAGCCATGTTTCCGTTATCCGAAGGGTCGATCTCCGATTTGGCAAAACTGATCGGGAAGACATCCAGGTTTTCCTGATCAGGAAGACGGATGTTTCTTACCTTCCTGAAATTATCCATGTTTCTGGAATACACTTTCAGTACGGCAACCGTCGGCTGATCCTGATAAACATCACGGTCTTCGATTTCCATATTCAGGTAAACGTCTTTGGAGGTATTGGCTGCTGTTGCCGTTTTTTTCTCCAGATCCTTTACCAAAATTTCAAAAGGTTCTGTTTTATATATTTTGTTATTGATGGTGATCAGAAACGACCCTATCTTCAATTTCCCCTTCTGCTTCGGTTCCAGGGCGAGCCTGGTAACGGATTGCGATACTACGGTGTTGGTTTCCGGATCCATAAAGGCATTATTGACGGAGCCGGTACCGATCAGATTGAATTTTGAAAAATCCGGCAAGCGGAGCTTCGTCTGCGGATTGTATTCGCTTCCCGATATTTCCAGGACGATACTCAGGTTTACCACATCTTTCCCATTGTAGGTCGTCTTATCCGGTGTTACGGTAAGATTTACCTGCCCGTAAGAAATTACGGACGTGAAAAGGAGCAATATGTAAATAATTCTGTTCTGCATCACCAATCTTTCTCGTTGCTCTCGGGCATCGAATAAGAATTTTTATTTAAAATCCTTTTGGCGGTTTCTCTTTCTTTATCGCTAACTTTATTGAGTATCTGATTCTCGAGGCCTTTCGGGATTTTACCTTCATTATTCCGGTTCTTATTGGGGTCGTTACCCTGCCCTTTTCCCTGATTCTGCTGGCCCTGTCCCTGATCCTGTTTCTGGTCTTTCTGGCCTCCTTTCTGATCATCATTCTGTTGCTGGTCTTTCCCGCCGCCTCCACCTTTACCGGAGTTATTCTTCTGCTGTTGTTTTTGCTGGTTTTCTTTTTCTTTCAGCTTGGCAATTTCGTAGTTTTTCCTTGTCGCCTCACTGTAAGGGTTTTGTTTCAGAGACTGCCTGTAGACTTCTGCCGCTTTTTCAGGGTTTTTCATCTGCATATAGGTATTCCCCAGGTTATGAAGGGCGGCTGCTTTGTCCGGAAGGGTCTGTGCCAGCTTCTGTGCCGTCTCAAATTCCGCTTTGGCCTCTTCATATTTTTTACTTTTGTATAATGCGTTTCCTAAATTGTAATGCCCAGTAAATTCCTTGCTGTTTTTCCGGATGGCTTCCAGGTATTTTACAGAGGCACCGTCATAATCTTTGCCGCTAAATTTTTCGTTCCCCTCGTACACAAGGGTACGGTAGTTTTTCTGCCCAAACAGGAAACCTGAAAAGAGGAAAGCAGTAATAAACGACAAAAAAATGATTTTAGTATTCATTATGTGCAAAATTATTCCTTTATATGTTAATAAACATCGTTTTGTTTGTTAAAACTAGGTTAAAGTAATTGGCTGAAACTGAGACAATGATCATCATTTACAGATTAAAATCTCTTTTGGGATTAAAAATATAAATCAGAAAGAAGAAAAACAGGGAAACCGCCAGGAAATACTGGTAATAATGGTTGGCATTCTGCGACTTTACCATTGTCTCCGAGGATCCCGATTTCTTTTTTAAAGCATCCAGAATCCGGTCCGGTGCTTCATTGATATTGTTCCCGTCGATATAAGTTCCGCCGGTGGCATCTGCCATTTTTCTGAGTGCTTCCGTCTGCCGTTTGGAAATAACGGTCTGCCCGTTCATGTCGCTTTTATATCCCATCAGCTGGCCGAAAACATATTCCGGTACCGGAGCTCCTTCATCCGTTCCGATTCCTACGGAAGTAATCATGATGCCTTCTTTCTTAGCCAAGCGGATTGCCGCTTCATCATTTCCTTCGTTGTCTTCACCGTCGCTCAGCAAAACAACTTTCCGTCCGTCTTTGCTTACATTTTTAAATTTCTCAACGGCTATTTTCATCGCATTCAGGAAATCAGTTCCCTGGATCTGCATTGAGTTGGTTTCAATTCCTCCGATATAGGTTTCTGCTGAACCGTAATCAGTCGTTAAAGGCATAATCGATGTTGCCTGTCCTGCAAAAATCACGATCCCGACTTTATCGTTTTTCATTTTCTGCATGGTCTGGAGCATCAGGTTTTTCGCTTCGGTCAGACGGCTCGGATTAATATCTTCCGCATTCATGGAATTGGAAACGTCCATCATGAAAATAACATTATTCAGCTTCTGGCTGGTTTTTATTTCTTCCGAACCGCTCAGCAGATCGATGATTGAAAAAATCAGAAATAAAACGGCCAGCAGGTACAGCGCCGGAAAGAATTTCGTAAAACCTGATTTTTTTTCAAACAAATGCTCATGAAACTGGCTGTCTGCAAAAACAGCCCTCTTTTTCTTTTTCCATTTTAAGTAACGGATCAGAAAGGCAGCCAGCAGCGGTAAAAGCAACAGCAACAACAAATACCAATAATTTCCTAAATACCAATCCATTAGCTTAAAATTTTATAAAATACCCACCTCAACAACGCATCCAGGAAAAGCAAGCCCAAAGCTACCCAGAGGAAAATCTTGAAATATTCCTGGTAATTAAAGAGTTTGGCTACTTTCACATCGGATTTCTCCAGCTGGTTGATCTCGTCATATACTTCCTCCAGGCTGCTGTTTGAAGTAGCCCTGAAGTATCTTCCTCCGGTCATCTGGGCAACTTCCTTTAAAACCGGTTCATCGATTTTCACTTCCGCTTCCGTAAAGACCAGGTCTCCGAAAATATCCTGCTGGGTCGGCATCAACGCATAGCCGTTAGTTCCTATTCCGATGGAATAGACTTTTATTCCGTTGTTTTTGGCAAGTTCCGCTGCAATCGCGGGAGGCATCGCATTTTCTATCGTATTGACCCCATCCGTCATCAGGATGATGATCTTGCTTTTTGCTTTACTGTTCTTCAAATGGTTAACGGCTACGGAAAGACCTTCACCGATCGCTGTTCCCGGTTGTAATTCCAGCGGATTCAGGCTGTTCAGTTCATCTACGACCACCTGATGGTCGGACGTTACCGGAACTTTCGTAAAAGCTTCTCCGGAATAGGCTACCAGTCCGATGCGGTCATTCGGTCTTTTATTAACGAATTTAATCGCAATATCTTTTAATGCGGTCAGACGATCCGGCGTCAGATCTTTGGCCAGCATACTCAGGGAAACGTCTACCGAAAGCATGATGTCAATCCCTTTGGTATCGTCGCGGTCCTGGGAAATCGTAAAAGTCCTCGGTCTTGCCATGGCAATGATCAGAGCCGACAGGATCAGATATTTCGAAATTTTCAGGAAAAACATCACGATATGGATTCCGCCGCTGTCGCCCATATTCTTAACCGTCGGTACCTTGATCCCTTTTTTCTTCTGCTTACTGATATCCCTGAACAGAAGCGGGATAAACAGGACAAACAACAGTAAGAACCACGGACTGTAAAATTCAAAATTAAACATCTTTTCTCAGGTTTTCGAATTCCAAATCCTTTGATGAGCGCTTCACAAATGCCGTGATATCTGCCAGGTCCTTTTCCATAGTCTGCTGATCCGGAAAGGTTTTTGCAAATTTTACCAGGTCACCCCGTACAAATACCTCTTCCACCACGCGTTCATTTTCCTGTGAAATCGTATTGTTTTTCTTCATCAGATCCACAAGGTCATCCGTCAGGAGCACATCCGCCGGCAGCCGGTACTGGGTGGTGATGAATTTTCTGGAAATATCAATCAGTTCCACATAGAACGAACGGTAGTTCCCCGTTTCCACATATTTTTTCTTTTTTAGCGAGTCCAGTTCTTTCAGTATCTGGTTAGTCGCAACCACCGGAGAACTTTTTCTCTTCCGTCCGTATCTTACAAACATGATGACCGCGATAATCAGGCAGATCAGAGCAATGGCCGCCAGGATGTAAAATTTGTACAGTTCCCAGTAATCGGTCACTTCAAGCTTTACCTCCTTGTTATTCATGATGTCATTGATCTGGTCTGTTTTCTGAGCGGTATTGATGACATCGATTTCGTAAGGAATGGTCTTCAGAACCTTCCCTCCTACTTTAAACTCCAGTTCGGGAATGGTGAATTTCCCTTCATCAAAAACGGTAAACTCGATCCTTCTGTAATAAACATCCTGTGTCTGGGCAATACTGTCTTTAATTTCCTCGAAATGAAAAGGAAGCAGTTCATTTTCGGGAGCGGCGGAAACTTTTTCATCGTGGATGTTATTGATCGTCACCACAATATGGTTTACCTCTCCCAAAGCAATGGTCTTTTTTTCCACACTGGAGGAAAGAATCTGTGAAAAAGCATTCGCACAGATTAAAAAACAAAATATTAATACTAATTTCTTCAATTTCAATACATTTTACAATGAGCCACGCTCATTTCCGTTGAATTTATTTTTTCTGAAAATAACCGTACAACAGTCTGGAATAATCGGCTCCCGTGTTTACATTCATGAAGCTTGCGGAGCTGTTGGAAAAATCTTCCTCCAATGCCCTCAGTTTCTGCTTCCGGGCTTCTGCAAAGGTATACCTCCATCTTGCGCTGGACGTGTTGGCCCACACCTGCTTTCCGGTTTCCGCATCATACAGCAGCGTATAGCCCACATCCGGAATTTCATTATCTTTTTCATCGTAAATCCGCATGCCCAGCAGCTGATGCTTTTTAGAAGCAACCCTCAGCATTTTGGAATCGTATTCATCTTCAAAGTCTGAAAACAGGAAGACCAGCGATTTCCTTTTGAAAATTCCCATCATGTACTCCAGGGCTTTGTCTATTTTTGATACCGCAGGCACATAATCTGCCGTCAGGATCATACTGATGATCGACAGGATATGCTTTCTTCCTTTCTGTGGAGGAATAACTTTATATACTTTATCCGCAAACAGGATCAGGCCAACTTTATCATTGTTTCCCGCTGCTGAAAAACCGAGGCTTGCCGCAATTTCCGCCACATATTCCCTTTTCAGCTGGGTTTTGGTTCCGTAATCCATCGATGCAGAAATATCGACGAGCAGCATCATCGTCAGTTCCCGCTCCTCCTCCATTACTTTCACGAAAGGTTCGCGGAAACGGGCAGTCTTGTTCCAGTCGATTCTGCGGATCTCGTCACCGAACTGGTACGGTCGGACTTCCGAGAACGTCATTCCCTGTCCTTTAAAAGCACTGTGATATTGCCCCATCAAAGTAGCCTCCGTCTTCTTTCGGGTACGGATTTCGATCTGCTTTACTTTTTTTACAATATCTTTTATCTGCATAGCACTTAATCAATTTAAGATTTAATGTTTAAGTTTCGATGTTAATTCCAGATTTAATCTTGATTGACAAGTCTCAAACTTTAAACCTTGAACATTAAACTTTAAACTCGATGGAAACATTAAACCATTCATTATCAAATTTCGGACTGTATTTTTTATAGAAATTAATGGCCGGTTCGTTCCAGTTCAACACCTGAAAAACCATGCCGCTGTAATTTCCCGATTTTCCGTATTCCATAGTGGCTTCAAATAGCTTCCGGCCGATCTGTTTACCTCTCATCTCTTCCGTTACCACCAGGTCTTCCAGGTACAGCCTTCTGCCCTTCCAGGTCGAATACCGGTCATAATACAGTGAAATCCCGACAATTTTCCCGTCAGCCTCTGCAACGAAAGCACCCCAGACCGGAGCTTTTCCGAATCCGTCTTCAATAAACTCTTCGAGTGTTATCGTAACTTCATGAAGTGCCTTTTCATATGCAGCCAGTTCCTGAATCAGATCCAGCATCGGCGCACAATCTTCACGAACCGCTTTCCTTATCGTTACCTCATCCATTACGGAGCCTGGATTTTCGCTAAAATTCTATTGACGATTTCTTCTGATGAAATTTCTTCCGCTTCTGCCTCGAAGGTCAAACCGATTCTGTGTCTCAACACATCCTTCGCCAAAGCTTTAACGTCTTCAGGAATAACGAAAGCCCTTCCTTTCAGAAACGCATAGGCCCTGGAAGCGATGGCCAGGTTGATGGACGCTCTCGGGGAAGCCCCGAAACCGATGTAGTTTTTCAGTTCAGCCAATCCGTAATTCTCAGGAAAACGGGTAGCGAACACCATATCGAGAATGTATTTTTCAATTTTTTCGTCAAGATAAATCTGGTTGATCAGCTCTTTGGCCGCTACGATATGTTCCAGCGAAATCACAGGTTTTACTGTCGGCTGATGGGAGGTGGAAACCATCCGCATTACCTGCCTTTCATCCTCGAATTTAGGATAGTCGATGGTACATTTCAGCATAAAACGGTCGCTCTGTGCTTCCGGAAGCAGATAGGTTCCTTCCTGATCGATCGGGTTCTGGGTCGCCAATACAAGGAAAGGTTTCGGCAGCTTCATGGTTTCATCACCGATTGTCACCTGCTTTTCCTGCATCACCTCCAAAAGCGCCGACTGCACTTTGGCCGGAGCCCGGTTGATCTCATCCGCCAGGACGAAATTGGCAAATACCGGCCCTCTCTTGATGGAAAAATCATTGTCTTTTACATTGTAGATCATGGTTCCTACAACATCGGCAGGCAAAAGATCCGGCGTAAACTGGATCCTGGAAAACGCTCCGTGCACCGCATCCGCCAGGGTTTTAATGGCCAGGGTTTTTGCCAGTCCCGGAACACCTTCCAGAAGGACGTGCCCATTCCCTAAAAGTCCTATTAAAAGACGGTCGATCATATATTCCTGACCGATAATTACTTTGTTGATTTCTTCGCGAAGACGGGAAAAATAGAAGTTCGCTTCTTTTACCTGTTCCGTAAGCTGACGAATATCATCCGCCTGATATGTATCTGACATAGTCTTATTTAAAATAATTGGTAAATTTCTAATAAATACTTGCATTAATCAACACAAAAAATGCCATCTTTGAGTTAAAGTTTGTTAAATGTTCCGCTATTGATGCGAGATTCCAAACCCTTGTACACCTTAGAATTCAGTACTGTTATTCTTGTTTTTCATAAAAATATATAAATTTTAATTGAATGCCCCTTTCAAAAATTGTCATTTCCAGTTTATTAAACTATTTTTGGTGATTAAAAAATTTGCAAAATGAATTATCATTTTCAAGCGCACCGGCAGGTCCGGAAGAACCTTCTTGATATCCTGCAGAATACTTCGCACGAAGATCTTTTGCTGATTCCCGACGGTTTCAATAACAATCTGTACTGGAACATTGCCCACACGGTTGCCACCCAGCAGCTTCTGCATTATTACCTGAGCGGAAATCCTTTCAGAATTGATAAATACTGGATCGAGACCTACAAAAAAGGCACCCTGCCGAATCTGGACGTCCAGAAATCCGAAGTGGAAGACCTTGAGTTCCTGCTGACGGAAACTTCAAAAATCCTGATGAAGGATTACGACAGCGACCTGTTTTCAGATTACACGCCTTACACCACCAGTTTCGGGATGGACCTGAAAAGCATCCAGGATGCAATTATCTTCAACAATATGCATGAAGGTTTGCACTATGGGTACGCGCTGGCGCAGAAAAGAGCCATTTTAGGAGAAAAAGGAAGATAGTTCAGATGAATTTGCTTCGCAAGTCAATGGTCAAATGTGAATTTTGAACTGTTCTGATTGACTTACGCAGTAAAACTCACCATTTGCAATTAACTATTTAAAATATCAAAATGAACAGAGGATTTTTTTATTTTCGATTGACCAATAATGGAAATCTGGTAGGTGAATTTTTTAATGATTTCGATACATCAATACGAACAGAAAGTGCTGATAGAACTAATAACGAAAATAGATTTGATAATACCTATTTATCAACCTGGAGAGAAGGTGGTAATTCAGAGATTCTAAACCTTAATATTAATATTTCAGAAAATAACGATAGAGTATTCGATTTAGCTTGGTTTCGAAATAATGAAAATAATCCTGTGTTTCGAGGCCAAGCCATGGAAATTGAAGAAAGTCTTCTTTCTGGATATTATTTTGTTCCATAAAAATTAATTTAAGTAAATGAACAACAACGATAAAAAAGACGATTTTATTTTCGGGCTGCGTCCCGTGATTGAAGCGATTGAAGCGGGAAAAACAATTGACAAGGTCTTTGTGCAAAATGCATTGCAGGGACCAATTTATGCTGAACTTAAAGCGATTTTAGCTCAAAATAAAATACGCCCCAACTACGTTCCGGTTGAAAAGCTGAACCGGTTTACCAGGAAAAACCATCAGGGCGTAGTGGCATTTATTTCCGATGTTCCGTTTCATAAAGTGGAGGATATCGTACCTCAGCTTTTTGAAGAAGGAAAGACTCCTTTCCTCTTGATTTTAGACCGTCTGACCGACGTAAGAAACTTCGGAGCGATCTGCAGAACCGCAGAATGTGTAGGCGTTGATGCCGTGATCATCCCGGAAAAGGGAGCCGCACCGATTAATTCGGATGCCATTAAAACTTCGGCAGGTGCTTTATACAACGTAAAAATATGCAAGGCCCCGAACCTGGCCCATGTCGTGGATTTCCTTCAACAGAGCGGGATTTCTGTTTATGCTGCCAGCGAAAAAGCCGAAAAGCTGATTTATGACGTTGATTTCACCGAGCCTTCCGCCATCGTGATGGGAAATGAAGAAACCGGAATTTCCAAAGAAGTCCTGCACCACGCCGACGAAAAAATCAAGCTCCCGATTGAAGGAAAAACCCAGTCTCTGAATGTTTCCGTTGCCTGCGGTGCGATTTTATATGAAGCGGTGCGACAAAAATTCACCAAAGCCAATTAATTAATATCAAAAATTTTCAAATGAAAAACATAGCAGCAGTAGCGCTGATCTCAACCATAGCCTTAGTTTCGTGCAACAAAAAAGAAACGGCAAAAATAACGAAAGTAGATCCTAAAACCGGAAAAACCATCACGGTGGAAGTACCCGCTGATTCCGTGGCCGAAGTAGAAGAAAACCCGGCCATTAAAGACTCCGCAGGGATCTATACCCAGACTTTCAAACTGGAAAAAGGGAAAACCTATCCTCTGACGACTTACCAGAGAGATACCAAAACCATGACAGATCCTATCGGGAAAACGATAAACGCGACCAGCGAGTCTACGGACGAAATGTCTTTTATGGTAAACGACATCAAAGGAAATGTTTACGACATTACCCTGAATCTTATCGCCAAAAGAAACTCGCAGACGTCTCAGGGAAAAACTATCGTGGTGGACACCAAATTACCGATTCCAAAAGAAGACGACCTGAAAATGATATGGAACATCAACCGGGCACTGACTGGAAATAAACTGAACATGAAAATGGATACGAAAGGAAACGTGATCTCCATCACCGGATTCGATCCCGTTTACAGTAAAGTGGCCAATTCGGTAGGAACGCTGATCAAGGACAAAAACCAAAAAGAAAGCATTGTAGCGAGCCTTAAGGAATCCTTCAATGAAAAGGTGCTGAAAGACCAATTCACCAAAAACCTTACGATTATTCCTAAAAAAGGAGCCAAGATCGGCGGAAAATGGTCCAATAGTGAAAATGCTGATGCCCAGGGAAGAATCAAAGTAACTTCAAATTATACGCTGAAAAGTGCAGGAAACGGGGTGGTGGAAATTTCCGTAACAGGAGGAATTCCTAAAAAAGTGCAAAAGCAGAACCAAGATGACCTTATCCACAGCATAAGTAGCGAACTGACACAAAACGGGACTATAAAGTTTGACCAGAATACGGGATGGATCAAGAACCAGAACATTTCCGTAAAGACCACCCAGACCGAAACCATTTCAAGAGGAAAAGAATCACAGTCGATGACCAGCGTTTCCAATTCTTCCGTGATGGTGAACCCTTCGGCTAAATAAATGCGGACTTAAGGGTTGAAGAGTTTGAGCATGTAACCGTCTGACCGGCGGTCTGCAAAACCGGACTTTAACGTAAAACCTTACCTAAAAATTATGAAATATATTCTTGAGCTCGTACTCAGTGCCATTATTATTTTCTTCGTCTGGAATGTTCTGAAAAGGATTTTCTTCAAGACCTTTTACAGTTACCGGTTCAATAACCGGAACAATAATAGCAAGCCGGATTTACAAAACTCTGACAAGAATAACCAGGGCCTCAACTGGGATGCGGAAACCGTAGACTATGAGGAGGTAAAAGAAAACAAGGACAAAAAATAACCATTCCGAAAAGTAAAGATCATAACCATCCACATGGCGAAAAATAAAAACCTGATTTATATTGCAATTTCATTAGTTGTATTTATCGTTTTAGCATTTTTATACTCCACCCCCGTTATTACGGGAAAACAGCTTTTCCAGCATGATATCGTGCAGTATCGCGGCGGGGCCAAAGAACTCCTCGATTACCGGGACGCTGCCGGCAAGGAAACTTACTGGAGCGACTCCATGTTCGGCGGGATGCCGACGTACCAGATGGGAAGCCGGTTTGAAGGGGATATTATTAAAAACATAGACTCCAAGCTGAACTTTTTCCCACGGCCCGTCAATTATCTTTTCTTACTGGCAGCAGGTTTTTTCCTGTTGGGGATGGTTGTGGTGAGAAACTGGAAATATGCCCTTTTGGGAGCCACTTTCTTCAGCCTTTCCACTTATTTTTATATTGCCATTGCGGCCGGGCACAACGGTAAGATCAATACCATCGAATATTTTGCCCCGCTTTTAGCCGGGATGCTGCTGGTATATATCCGGAAGCAATACATCTGGGGATTCATCGTCACCACCCTCTTTATGGGGCTTCAGATTGCCGCAAACCACCCGCAGATGACGTATTACCTATTCCTGGCCTTAGGATTTTTATTCCTTTCGGAACTGATCAGAACCGGTCAGAAAAAAACGCCGGTCAAGCATTTCCTGATCTCTTCAGGGATTATTGCAGCCTCCTGTATAATCGGGGTCGGCATGAATTCCCAGAGGATCATGGCCAACTCCGAGTACATTAAAGAAACCGTCCGCGGAAAGCAGGTCCTTACCAACGAAAGCCATACCGGAGGAGATTCGGGCATGGATAAGGAAAGCATGCTGATGTGGAGCTACGGAAAGCTGGAAACGCTCAACCTTTTCATTCCTAGACTGATGGGCGGCGGAAGCCAGGAACCGGAAGGCAAGGAAATGATGGCTAAAATCCAGGAACTGGTTCAGCAGAATGTAAGTTCACAGGCTGAATACGACAGAATTTCCAAAGGTTTCGGAAGCCTTACGTACTGGGGCGACCAGCCGGGAACTTCGGGACCTGCGTATCAGGGAGCAATCGTATGCTTCTTGGCGTTATTAGGCTTTTTCTTTGCCTGGAAAAAATACCGTTACTGGATTCTGGGAGCCTCTATTCTCACCATCTTTTTAGCATGGGGAAGCAACTTTATGGCGCTTTCCGACTTCTTCATCGATTTTATTCCTTTTTATAATAAATTCAGGGCACCTTCTTCCATCCTGGTGGTTGTGGAATTATTATTCCCATTGATCGCCATTATCGGACTGTACCGGTTCTTTACGGATAACGAATTAACCAAAGAATATAAACAGAAAATCCTTCTGTATGTCGGCGGCGGAACCTTAGGCTTTGTCCTGATCCTTTTGCTCTTCGGGAAATCCCTTCTGGGTTTCCAGACGGAAAATGAAAAGACCTACCTGCCCCCTTTCCTATTGGATTACCTGGTGGATGAAAGATTCAAAATGTTCAGGACCGATGCCATTAAAGCCTTCTTCTATGTGGCAATTACGGCTGCAGCTTTATTTATGGTTTTAAAGCAGAAGCTGAATCAGAATATTGCTTTGGTCATTATCGGCGCAGTGAGCTTATTTGACCTTTGGACGGTAAACAAGCGTTATCTGAATGATGAAAATTACGTAGATAAGATCTTTGCCGAAAACCCTTTCCAGACGGAAAGCTCGGATCTGCTGGCTGAAAAGGCACAGGGAAATCCGAACCTGGAATCGATCTTAGCCAATGTTAATGTGAATAAAACATTGGAAACCATTGCTGAAAAAGACAAGACCCATTACCGGATTTTTAACAATATCCTCGGGACATTCAGCGAGACGAATACTTCTTATTTCAAATCGTCCATCGGAGGTTACCACGCGGTGAAACTGAGAAGATACGACGATGTTATCAACGAATATTTCCAGGTGATGGACTCGGTGAAAGTTCCGAACATCCTGAATCTTCTGAATGCCAAATACCTTGTTTTGGGCGGACCGGAACAGCCACAGGCAATGCCGAATCCAAAGGCCAACGGAAACGCATGGTTTGTGAGCGATCTTAAATTCGTGGATTCCCCGAACCAGGAAATCAAAGCGATCGGTACAATCAACAGCAAAAAGACAGCGGTTATCGCTTCTTCAGACAGAAAATATTTCGAAGGCAAATCTGTCCAGGCCGATTCCACCGCATTTATCAATTTAACGAAATACCAGCCGAACGAACTGGAATTCAGATCCCAGTCGAAAACGCCGCAGCTGGCTGTCTTTTCGGAGATTTATTACCCTCATGGCTGGAAGGTTTTCATTGATGAAAAAGAAGTGCCTTACATTAAAGCCGACTACCTGTTGCGCGCCGTACATGTTCCTGCAGGAAGCCACCATGTAAGAATGATTTTTGAACCGGAAGTCATTGAAAAAGGAAAATGGATCTCGCTGATCTGCTTCGGACTGTTTATTATTTTAAGCGGACTGGGAATTTACTTTTTCTACCGCAAAAGAGACAAAAGAAAACCGGCTGAATTATAGAAATTCAAAAGTCTGAAAAAGCGATATATTAATGATTACTCAAAAATATATAACGGACCTGACCTATCATATTAATGGGGCTTGTATTGAAGTTCATAAAATTTTGGGTGCAGGATTGGCAGAAATCGTTTATCACAAAGCTCTAGAAAAAGAATTTAAACTAAGAGATATAGAATATAAGTCTGAGTTTCAGATTCCTGTAATTTATAAAGATGAGCATTTGAATTGTGATTTTAAATGTGATTTTTTAATAGAAGATTTAATTGTTTTGGAAATAAAAGCAGTTGCTTCTATTCTGGAGATTCATAGATCACAGGTTATTAATTACATAAATTTGTTAAAAGTTCCTAAAGGCATTCTGGTAAATTTCAATGTAAAAAACATCTATCATTTTGGTCAGGAAACATTCATCAATAAGTATTTTGACCAACTTGATTAAAATATAAATTTACATTTTGTCTGCTTTTGAATAACTAAAAACCCCTAATCATCTTTTGTATCTTTTGCGGTAAAAATAACAACCAATGATTCCACAAAAAAAAATACTCATCATTACCTATTACTGGCCTCCTGCGGGAGGCCCGGGTGTTCAGAGATGGCTGAAGTTTGCCAAGTACCTACCGGAGAATGGCTGGACACCGGTAATCTACACCCCGGAAAACCCAAGCTATCCCTTATTGGATGAAAGTTTGCTGAAAGACGTTCCGGAAGGTCTTGAAATCGTAAAAACAAAAATCTGGGAACCCTATCAGCTGGCCGAAAAGCTGAATAAAAGCAATAAAAAATTCAAAGCGGGACAGTTTGATGTCGGCAGTAACCAGAGCTGGAAATCCCGGCTTTCGATCTGGGTGCGCGGGAATTTCTTCATCCCTGATGCCAGGGTATTCTGGGTAAAGCCTTCCGTAAAATTCCTGGAACAGTATTTAAAAGAAAATAAAATCGACGTCGTGGTGACTTCGGGGCCGCCGCATTCCCTTCACCTTATCGGTTTGGCATTGAAAGAAAATTTTCCCGATCTGAAATGGATTGCCGATTTCCGCGATCCGTGGACGGAGATTTCCTATTATAAACATTTAAAGCTTACCAAAAACTCCGACCGGAAGCACCGTCAGCTGGAAAGCGAAGTCTTCAGAAATGCGGATATTACCTTGGCGACCAGTTACACCGATGCTGAAAACTTCAGGAAAAACGGAGCCCGTGCTGTCTGTATTACCAATGGGTTCGATGAAGCCGATGCCAATTCCCATAGTCAGAAACCAGCATTAAACGGTAGCCAACAACAAAAATTCACTCTGAGCTATATCGGTGTTCTTGAACAATTGAGAAATCCTGGAAACCTCTGGAAAACTTTAGAGGATCTGGTGAAAACAAATCCTGAATTTGCCGGGAATTTTACTTTGAAATTCGCCGGAAGAATTGATGATAAAATTTTAAATTCGATTGAGCATTCAGCTTTAAAGAACCACATTGCAAATCTGGGCTATCTTTCCCATGATCAAGCCATCAAAGAAATGCAGGCCTCGGATGTTTTACTGATTACCAATTTCCCGAATGTCTCTTCCAAGGGCATCATTCCGGGAAAAATCTTCGAATATCTGGCCACGGGAAAACAGATCATTTCCTTCGGACCGGATGAAGCCGATGTGGCAAAAATCCTGGAAGAAACCCGGGCGGGTAAACATTTCAGCTATGATGATACCGAAGCGATCCAGGCATTTCTTATGGAAAAGTTTGAGCTTTGGAAAAACGGTCACTGTGCCGCCAATACCCAAAAGATCGAGCAGTTTTCCAGAAGGAACCTGACGAAAAAGCTGGCTGAAATTTTAGACGGATTTTTTAGACCGCAAAAGATTTGACACATACGTCATATAAGATCTGGACTAAACTTTGAAAATATTTTAGAACACATTAGAGGAAAATCAAAGATTTTTCATTGGAGTGTTTAAAATATGAATATTGTTGTATCTAACCGTAAATCTTTCCAAGCGATTCTCTGATACTGTGTTTAAATCCCCTGCGGGAATGACAAACGCGGTGTTGAATTTTCAGATTTCTATTTCCAGTATTCTTGTCATTGACTGCGTCGAATCTGCGATTTCCATAGGAATCCAGACGCGAGTCTTTCCACACTTATCTCTAATACTATGTTGAGATTCCCTGCGGGAATGACAAATAAGGTGTATAAATGATTTGCTTACAGAAAGGAAATACAAACATTCAACTTGTTATTGACGACATCGAATCTGCGATTTCCGGTAGGAATCCAGACGCGGATCTTTCCACACTTATCTCTAATACTATGCTGAGATCCCCTGCGGGGATGACAAATAAGGTGTATAAATGATTTGCTTACGGAAAGTAAATACAAACATTCAACTTGTTATTGACGACATCGAATCTGCGATTTCCGGTAGGAATCGAGACACAAATCGTTTCATGCTTATTTCTAAAACTATCTTTATATTCCTTTCGGAAAATATTGAAAAAATCTTTGATTTTTTATCTGATGTGTTCTAAAATATACGCAAACAAAAAAATCTTCCTTTATGACTCATGTGTTAAAAACAAAGTATACCATCTATGGAAGCCTTAAATCGTCCACTGGTCATTGACTACCCCTACCAGGTAATATTTTCCCTGAAACGGTTCAAAGACCAGACGGAGACATTTCCAATCCATTTCTGCACTTTCTCCTGTGCCCTTAACAAAATTCTCCGTGAAGTCAGCTTTAGGGTAGACCTCCTTTAAATTGTTCAGTGAATTTCCCATTCCCTGAAATTCATTGATGGATACCTGCCCGGTTGCAAAATCTTTGGAATAGACCCATTTGATCAGATAATCGGTGATTGTCGATTGATAAGGATCTCCTGAGCCGTCCAGCAATCCCCAGGTGAAAATGGTTTTTGTCGGCTGGTATCTGATGAAATCAGCTTTGGAAAAAAGTTTATCGCCTTCCGGGCTTACAAAGGCATACATCGAAAACCGTACACCTTTTTCCGGATGGATGAACTCCGAAAATCTTTTGTAATTTTTATCGTGTAATGCCTGAAGAACAGCTTCATTAGCCGCTTTCAGGGCAGTTTCTTTATCGATGGCCACTGATTTCTCCTGTATTTTATCTGTCTGCGAAGGTTTTGCGGAATCGGCTTTGTCATTGACAAATTTTTCCGGATTCTTCTTACAGGAAACGACTGCCAGAAAAGATAAAAGAATAACTGCTTTTTTCATATTTTTCAGATATTTAACCTTATGATTCACCAAAATAGATGCCATATTTTTTTAATCCCTATGTTTATTTTATTCCTTAACTGAGAGGTTTTCATCTATTGTACGGTTTTTGCAGGGTTTAAGGCCTGTTGCTTTATCGTTTTTTGTAATTTTGTCTTATGGAAATTTTAGATGTTCTTATTATCGGAGGCGGCCCTATTGGGTTGAACTGTGCGCTGGAAGCCGGAAAAAACAACCTCAGCTACTTAATTATCGAAAAAGGAACCATCGTGAATTCCTTATACAACTATCCTCTATACATGCGTTTTTTCTCGACAGCCGATAAGCTGGAGATTGATGAAATCCCGTTTATTTCTATCGCCCCGAAACCGGGCCGGCAGGAAGCTCTTGAATATTATCAGGGCATTGCACGGCAAAGGAATATCCACATTAACCTGTATGAAAAAGTGGAAAAAGTTTCTAGAAAAAATCAGGTTTTCACCGTTGAGACGACCAAAGGAAAATATGCTGCCCAGAACGTCATTATTTCTACCGGATTCTATGATATTCCCAATCTAATGAACATTCCCGGTGAAAATTTAACGAAAGTAAAGCATTATTATACCGAACCTTACCCTTACGCCAGACAGAAAATTGTCGTGGTGGGTTCCAGCAACTCGGCAGTGGATGCGGCTCTGGAAACCTACCGAAAAGGTGCTGAAGTAACCATGATCATCCGTCATGACGAAATTTCCCCCAGTGTAAAATATTGGGTAAAACCGGATATTGAAAACCGGATTGCAGAAGGAAGCATCACCGCACACTTCAGGGCTGAATTACTGGAAATTAAAGAGCATTCCGTTATCTTCAAAGATAAAGACGGAAAAATCAATGAGATTGAAAATGACTTTGTGCTGGCCATGACCGGCTACCTTCCCAATTTCGATTTTCTAAAAAATTCCGGTATCGAACTGCAGGGCGAATGCCTGAACCCTTTTTACCATCCTGAAACCATGGAGACCAACGTCCCGGATCTGTATCTTGCCGGTGTGGTCTGCGGTGGAAAAGATACGCATCTGTGGTTCATTGAAAACTCCAGGATCCATGCGGAAATGATTATCCGGAATATTCTTGCCAAACGTTAATATTTTATTATTTTAAAGATCTTCTTGTTATGTATTTAAGCTATCTTTAGACCTCTATCCCATTAAATAGAATATGAATAAATTTTTAGTTGCCGCATCGCTGACAGCGGTCCCTTTTTCCACGCGGGTTTCAGCGCAGAAAGACAGCATTCAGCAGTATGTTTCTAAAGCACTGGATATTATGCAGCATAAATCTGTTAATAAATCAAAGGTAAACTGGGAAGAATTATCCCGTATAACGCTTAATGATGCATCTAAAGCCAAAACAATCAAAGAAACCTATCCAGTTCTGAAAAAAGCATTACGAGCCCTGAATGATTCACACTCCAAATTTTATCCTGCAGAGGAAGTAAGGCAATATACATTAGGCTACAAGGCCACGGGACAGGAGTTTCCGGTAATTGATAGCAGGCTGATGGAAAACAAATATGCTTACATAAGTTTGCCCGATATCGGATCTTTCAACAAAGACGACTGGAACCTGTACATCAATACTTTTTACGCCAAAGTGAATGAATTGCAGAAACAGAAGCCCAAAGGCTGGATCGTTGATCTGCGGGATAACTACGGAGGAATGCTTTATCCCATGTATGCCGCAGCCGCACCGTTTTTCGACCGAAAAAATATTGTGGGGACAAAAGATGCCGAAGGAACCATTGAATATTTCAACTACAAAGACGGGAAGTTTTATGAAGGCTCAACAGCCACCCAGTCTTTCCAGCTGAAAGAAAAACAGCCTCAGCAGATCAAAACACCCGTTGCGGTACTGGTGAATAAAGTGACCGGTAGCTCAGCTGAATTCATTACCGCGGCATTCGCAGGACAGAAAAACGTAAAACTGATCGGTGTGAATACGCAGGGTTTAACCTCCGGAAACCAGGAATATAAACTTTCCGACGGGTCTTTTCTCGTTTTAACCATCGGAAATATCGTAGACCGTTCGGGAAAAGAATACCGTGTTGTCGGTGAAGGAATTGCTCCGGATATCAGGATCGAAAAGACCGATGACAAAGCAAAAACCAATGAATCTTATATGAATACGGCATTCAGATATATTGATGGTAAGCTTTAAAATGGTAAATATATTTTAAACTCTGATAATGGATTGGAAGATGGAAGCTGGAGGATGGAAGTTTTTCCAGTCAATACCAAAATCAGCTGCCTTAAGAACAAATGATATTGCTTGTCAGCGATTATTCTGTTTGAAATCTTGAGCCATCTGGGCTTATTATTTTGTGAATAAATAGATATTATTGAACAAACATTAATTTAAAAATCAATCTTCACCCCAAATACAAAATTCCTTTTAGCGGCAGGATTGTAATACCTGTTTCCGAAAGCATTGATATCAAAGCCCGGCACATAGTCTTCATTGTACAGGTTCTGAACCTGAAGAAATAAATTCAGCCTTGTTTTATCCAGATCTACCGGAAAACCAAACCGGATATTCCCAATCATGTAGGCGTCCGACCATACCGAGTTGGCATCATTCAGAGGGATTTTTGAAGTATAAAAGTGGGAGTAATCTATCGACAGTTTTCTGAAAAAAGTAAAGTTCAGCAGACTGTTGATGGTGGTTTTCGGTACTCCCGTCAGATCTTTTCCTGAGAAATCATTTTCATTCTGCCGGTAATTTTTAAATTTAAAATCATAAAAACTTCCGGAGAACCTAAATTTAAACCGGCTCAGAAAATCATTTTTTAAATCAAAGTTTTTAGATTCCAATAAAACTTCTACTCCTTTCTGAACCGTTTCCCCGGAATTGACAAAATATTCCTGCCCGGCGTCATTCTGCCTTCTTACAATCGCGTCTTTCATCCGGAAATCGAAATAGCTTCCTTCAAAAAATAGTAGATTCCCAAACTGTTTCCTGATGCCGGCTTCCTTGTTCCAGCCGAATTCCGGCTTCAGATCAGTATTGAACTGCTGCGTTGAAGAACGGATCTCTTCATTCGTCGGAGCGGAATTCCCCTTTCCAATCTTTCCACGCACTGAAAAACCTTTTCCCAGGAGATAAATGACACCGAAATTCGGAAGCCACTGGTTCCTGAACCGGACTTTTCCGCTTTCTTCCCGCGGATACTGCCGTTCCCAATTGTAGGCATTTGAATTTAAACTGACGGAAATATCGGTAAACAGCCGCTCGCCAACATTCAGCTTTTGGGATAAAAAATAAAATCCGGAAGTGTTTTTTAGCCGGTCGAAATTCTGGGGGTTCCCTTCGATCCCTCTGTTATTATCATAATTTTTAACTAAAATATCATTGATCCCGCCTTCAAATCCCAGACGGTAAGCCAATGCGACAGAATTCCAGTTTTTTTCATAATTAAAATGGGTTCTCAGCGCAAAATTCTTTTCAAATCGGTTTTCAAAATTGGTAATAAACGGATTTTCAAAATCGACATACGATCCCTGAACCATAACAAAATGGGAAAATTCGGGAGTGATGTTGAATTCGTGTGAGAGCCCCGCCAGGATCATTTTATTGCGGATTCCGGCATCCTGTTCTTTGGCACCGGGCAGCGTTTTTGTTGCCGGCCTGGCCTGTCTCCTGTTGGCGGTCATCTGTTCCAGCGTCAAGCCGCCAGGTGTCTGGTAGTCGAGATCGGAATACATCAGCATAACTTTCAGCAAACCTTTCTCAGAATATTTGAAATGATCTTTAAGGAAAACCTGTTTCCGCTGAACCTTAGCCTGCTCCCGATAAGAATCGGTCTGGTAATAATTCTGAAAGACCTCGATAAAATGTTTTCCGAGCTGTTTCGAAAGATTGAAACTTTGGTTAAAAGTTCCGTAGCTCCCGGCTGAAAGGTTTGCCGAAATCTGGTCTGAACTTTTCGTTTTCAGGAGAACAGTCCCTCCCGTAGCAGCACCGTAATCCCCGCTCTCCGGACCTTTGTAGATTTCCATGTGGTCGATGAGTTCCGGGGAGATCACATTAAAATAGGTGTTTCCCGAAGCATCGGACAAAATAAAATCATCAAGATACACTTTGACGTTTCTCACCCCGAAAGGCGATCTCAATGTACTGCCGCGGAGGGAAATCCGATAGCTTCCCGGTGAACGTTCCTCCATTCTTGCACCGGCAATCTGGTTGATGGATTCAAGCATCCTTTCCGGAGGATTTTGGGTAAGAAGGTTTTGAGAAACTACCGAAACGGACTTTGTAGAAGAGATAAAAGCTGTCGGCTTTTTGTAAGCATCAATACGGATTTCCGAGATCAGTTCCACCGAATCTTTCTGCTGGGCCAGCAGCAGAGAAGCTGAAAAGAAAGGAAAGAGAAAATAAAGTTTTGCCATTGCCTGATGCTATGCAAAAACCGTACTTTCCTTTATAAACGGGTATATTTAAATTAAATTTTTAATTTAAAGAGTATACATGTAATTCAGAGTTTTCAGGTTGGTCTAAATTAAACGTGAATTATTTAATATTTATTAGGTTAGATTTAAAGAGAAAAAGCCCGGTAAAACACCGGACTCATTCATTTAAATTGTTTTCATTTATGAATGTGATTCTTTTTTATTCCCGATCATCCACGGAACAATACAGTAAAATGCAACTGCTGTCATTCCGAGAAGAATTCCTGTGGCTGACCATAGGAAGGTAAAGCCGAAACGTTCCGCTACGAAGGTTCCCAGTGAAGGGGTGATGATGAATGAAAGTGAAAAAGCAATTCCCAGCAATCCCATATAAGCCCCTTTATTATGAGTACCGGAACGGAGTGACGTAATGGTAGCCATAAATGGCAGTGCCCAGATTTCGCCCAGGCTCAGGATGGTAACAGACGCTACCAGGATCCATAACGAAGTTCCGCCAGCCAGCATTCCAAAAGAAACCGCGCAGAAAAGCGTGCCCAGCAGCATAGTCGTTTTCAGCTTTAAATATTTTTCCGCAATCTGTACCATGATCATTTCCATCACCACAACAATCACCCCGCTGTATCCCAGGATATAGCCTATTTTCTCAGCAGAAAGACGGGCTTCCTGCTTGTAGAAGATGGTAAGGGTATTCAATATCTGGAAAAAACATACGGAAAACAGGAAACAGGCTGCTGCGAAAAGGATGAATCTTGAATCCTTATAAGGCGATGCCTGTTGATCAGCCAACGTCTTTTCCGGTTTATCTTTGTTCCGGTAACTTCGGTTCCTGAAAAAGAAAACATAGGTTAATCCTGCCAATAAAGCTCCCGCCGCATTGGAGTAAAACAGGAAATCATACGAAATCGCAGCCAGGATCCCGCCCAGCGCAGGACCTACGGAAAACCCGAGGTTGACGGCCATCCTGTTCAGGGAAAATGCACGGGTGATATTCCCCGGCTTTGCATATTTGGAAACTGCCACGGAATTGGCAGGCCGGAAAGCTTCACTGATGGAGCTCTGGATGAAAATAATTGCCGCCAGCCCTGCTTCGGTATGGAAAAGAGGGATCAGACAGAACATGGGAACACTCAGGAAAAGGCTCATGCTCTGTACTTTAAACTCTCCGATTTTATCCGTAATCATTCCGCCGATCCAGGAACCGACCACTGAGCCAATCCCAAAAAAGCTGAGCACAATGCCTGCACTTTTAATATCGAATTTCAAATGATCGGTCATATAGACGCCCAGGAAAGGCAGCACCATGGAACCCGACCGGTTGATCAGCATCACCAGCGCAAGCATCCAGCTTTCCGCCGACAGCCCTTTAAATGAATTGATGTATATTTTTAATAGTTTCACAATTTTGATTTTTATATTTTATTATTAAAAGGTAAACGGGTACCTGCTGTATTTTAACCACAAATACCACAAATTTTTTCACAAACGGCACTACTATAATTTGTGATATTTGTGGGCATATTCGTGACATCAGTATTTAATCAGCATTCCCCTACTTTAAACACAAATACCACTAATGTTTTTCACAAACGGCACTAATATAATTTGTGATATTTATGGGCATATTCGTGACATTAGTGTTTAATTAGCATTCCTCTACTTTAGCCACAAACAGCACTAACTTTTTTCATGAATAAACACTAATAGTATTTATAAGCCTATTCGTGTGATTAGTGTTTAAAATAAAAAAAACAGGACTTAAAAAATTAAGCCCTGTTTCATTTATATGGTATAAATAAATTTCTACTCCGGCTTATAAGAGTCTTTTAAGGTCACGGTTCTGTTGAATACAAAATTTGTATCCGTAGAATCCTGATCTTTTGTAAAATAGCCAATTCTCTGGAACTGAAGCGGCTCTCCGACAACCACATCTTTTAAGTTCGGCTCGGCAAATCCCTGAACGGTTGTCACGGAATCCGGATTGATGAAATCCAGGAAGTCCACATCTTTTTCAGCGTCCGGCTGCTCTACGGTAAACAATCTGTTGTAGTTCCTGATTTCTACCGGAATCGCATGTTTCGCAGATACCCAGTGAATGGTTCCTTTTACTTTCCTTAAACTTTCTTCCGTTCCGCTTCCGGATTTGGATTTTTCATCGTAGGTAGCGTAGATGGTCGTAATGTTTCCGTTTTCATCCTTCTCTACCCTTTCTCCTTTAATGATATAAGCGGATTTCAAACGTACTTCACCGCCTAATTTCAATCTGAAAAATTTATTATTGGCTTCTTCCTTGAAGTCTTCACGCTCAATATACAGTTCCCTGGAGAATGGAATTTCTCTCGTTCCTGCATTTTCCTGCTCCGGATTATTTTCGGTTTCCAGCCACTCTTCCTGACCTTCAGGATAGTTTTCGATGACTAGTTTCACAGGGTCTACCACGGTCATGACTCTCTTGGCTACTTTATTCAGGTCTTCGCGTACACAGAATTCCAGCAGCTGAAGCTCAATCAGGTTTTCTCTTTTGGCCACCCCTACTTTTTCAATAAAATTCCTGATGGAAGCCGGGGTAAACCCTTTTCTTCTCATCCCGGAAATGGTAGGCATTCTCGGATCATCCCAGCCGTTCACTGCCTTTTCAGCAATCAGCCGCTGCAGTTTCCTTTTGGAAGTAATCATATAAGAAACGTTCATTCTGGCAAATTCCCTTTGCTTGTTCTTTACCTTTCCTTCTTCATACACCTGATCCAGATACCAGTTGTACAACGGCCGGTGGTTTTCAAACTCCAGAGAACACAGCGAGTGCGAAATCTGCTCGATATAATCGGATTCTCCATGCGCCCAGTCGTACATCGGGTAAATTTTCCATTCGGTTCCCGTTCTGTGGTGCGGCCTTTTCAGGATTCTGTACATCACCGGATCACGCATGTTCATGTTCGGTGACGTCATATCGATCTTAGCACGAAGGGACATTGCTCCTTCTTCAAATTCACCGTTCTTCATTCTTTCGAACAGATCCAGGGATTCTTCTACAGGACGGTTTCGATACGGGGATTCTACACCCGGTTCTGTCGGATTTTTTCGCTGTTCGGTAATCGTTTCGGAAGGCTGCTCGTCTACATACGCCTTCCCTTCTTTGATAAGCTGCACCGCCCAATCATAAAGCTGCTGGAAGTAATCGGAGGCGTACAATACTTTATCCCATTTGAAACCTAACCATTCAACGTCTTTCATAATAGAATCCACGAATTCCTGCTCTTCTTTTTCAGGATTCGTATCGTCGAAACGAAGGTTCACGGGAGCATTATATTTTTCACCCAAACCGAAGTTGATGCAGATCGCTTTGGTATGACCTACATGCAGATAACCGTTTGGCTCGGGCGGAAAACGGAAACGGATCTGATCTCTTTTCAGTCCGTTTGCCAAATCATCTTCGATAATTTGCTCAATAAAATTGAGTGATTTTTTTTCTTCTTCCATTGAAATTCGCTTTAAGATGCCGTGTATCACGACAATTTGCAAATTTAGGAAAATTTAAGGGTTTACCCAAGTAGTAATTTATGATGATTAAATGATCCGGGTATGGTATTTTTAGTTAATTTAGACCAGCTAAAAACCTTTACTCAAATTATCTAGTAACATGGCCGTCTATATTCTCAGCAATAGAAAAATCATCCGTCATAAAGGTGAAAGAGCCGATTCTTTTTCCAATGATGAATATTCGATCCCTAATTTCAGAATTGCCAGATGCGACTTTGAAGATTACCGGGAACCCCCCGAATCCACAAGAAAAAAGAAAGATTATACCAACCGGAATATTTTAAAATATACGCTTTTCTCAGAACCTGAAAAGCAGGGCTATCAGGAAGTACTGGAGGTGTTACTGGCTGAAAAAGGCATTAAAGAATCTCCATTAACGGCAGACAATTTGGGCGGAACCCAAAGAATGTTCTACGAGCTTTATAAAAATATGTCTTCTACCAAAGAAAGAAGTGATGTGATGATCTTCATTCATAGGTATGCTTATGATTTTGATGATGAACTGAAAGCCATTATCGATCTTAAAAAAATCTTTGTTGATAATCCGGCATCGCCAGTGGAACATATCCTGTTTATCAGTTGGCCGGCTTCAGGCAGCATGGTTCCGCTGACGTATTTTGATGATAAAGCGTCCAGCATTAACTCCGGAACCTCGCTGATGCGGCTTTTTTATTTTTATACCCAGTTCCTGAAAGATATTTTCTCAAACCGCGATCTGGCTCCCTGCCAGCAGCGGATTCATATTATGGCCCACTCGATGGGAAACCGTGTGCTTCAGAGCATGCTCTACAGTTTAAAAAAGGAAAACATCCTGCGTGTGATCGATCAGGTCTTACTGCTGAATTCGGATGTGAGCTATAAGGTCTTTAAAGATTCGGAGGACTCTTTCAGTAAATTACCTTTGTTGGCTAACCGGATTTCCGTTTATCTGAACAGGAAAGATGTGATTCTCGGCATTTCTCAGTTCACCAAGAACATCCTGACGCCACGGCTTGGGAAGAACGGACCGAGCAATATTGAACATTTAAAGGATGTGGTTTCCATCATCGACTGCACTTTTGCAGAAGATGACCTCCTAAATTCTTTCAAATTCGAGGTCGGGAACCACTGGGGTTACCTTTCCAGCTCAATGGTTCAGAACGATATTTTCCAGAATCTTTATGGAACCGACCGGAATCTCGTTACCGGCAGAATAAAAAACAACGACTATACCTTCACAATAAACTCTTAGCCAGCACCTTTCAACAGGCATGACAAATATCACCAACTATTGATAAATTGTGGTACCATAGTATGGCACAGAGATTGTAAACTCATTCACCATAAACATCAAGGAATACAAAATTTATATCATGGAAAAAGTAAGAACCAAGTTTTCTTCATTGTTGGAATACATTAAGAAAGCAATTTTCGTAAAAGACGTGATCTAATAAAGCGTATGAAGTTTAAAGCACAAACGATTTGCATCGAAATAAAATTAAAATGGTAATAACTGAAAACTACTGCTGTTTTAATTTCTGTAAATAAGCTGATTTTTTTACAAATCTCCGGAAAGTTTTAATTTCTAAAAGCAAAGCACAAAGGATTAACTCCCCTGCACTTTGGTTTTAAATCTTAGCCATTCACCCTGCAGATCAAGATGCGATTCAAAATTATTTACAAATAAGGCTCCGGTTCCCAATCCTTGCGGCATCGGACTTTTTTTTGTAAAAGTGTACTGGGCAATGGCATTCAGCCCGATATTGCTTTCCAGGGCAGAAGTAATCCACCAGCCGGTATTTTGTTGTTCTGCCAGGGAAATCCATTCGTCGGAACCGGCAAACCCTCCTACAAGAGCCGGCTTCAGGATAATATATTGCGGCCTGATGGTTTCCAGCAGTTTTTTCTTTTCATTAAAGTCGGTAATCCCAATTAATTCTTCGTCCAAAGCAATCGGTGTTGGTGTTCCGGCACATAAATCGGCCATATCACCGGTATTTCCTGCTTTTATCGGCTGCTCGATGGAATGGATCTGTAAATCGGCAAGCTGTTGAAGAACGGTTTTTGCTTCATCTTTGGTAAAGCCGCCATTGGCATCCACCCGCAGTTCCAGGATTTCCCCTGAGAATTTCTGTCTCAGGTCTTTCAGAATTTCATGTTCGGATTTCCAGTCGGTCCCGATCTTTAATTTGATACAATGAAATCCCTGAGCCAGCTTGTCGCGGATCTGTTCCTCCATAAAATCAATGCTGCCCATCCAGATCAGTCCGTTAATGATGATCGGCGATCTGCCTTCCGTAAATTCACTTGGAAAATAGAGATCTCCGCCATATTTAAGATTCAGCATGGCCTGTTCGTATCCGAACCAGATGGATGGAAAGTCTTTCAGCTGTCCTCTTAAAAATCCGGAATCCTCTCTGATGTTTTCGCACAGCCACTGAAGCTTTTCTTCGTAATCCGGCCGGTCGTCAAAACTCAGTCCCCGGAAGATGGCACACTCGCCGGTTCCTTTTTTTCCGTTTTCCGAAACTTCAAGGATAAAGGTTTCCTTTTCATGCAAAACGCCGCGAGATGTTCCACTCGGGCGTTTGAATTCCAATAAATATCTGAAATATTCTGCTTTCATTATTTTACACTGTCGATTCGCATAAATTCCTCCGCTTTTTCCACCATATCCACGCTTCCGCAGAAAAACGGGATTCTTTGGTGAAGCTCAGTAGGTTCAATCTCCAGGATTCTTCTGAAACCGTCGGTTGCTTTTCCCCCGGCCTGTTCGGCAATGAAGGCCATCGGATTGCACTCATACAACAGCCTGAGTTTTCCGTTAGGTGCCTGTGAATAAGAAGGATAAATATAAATTCCGCCTTTCAGCATATTCCTGTGAAAATCGGCAACCAGCGAACCGATGTACCTTGAAGTATACGGCCGGTCCCCCTCTTCCATCTGGCAGTATTTAAGGTAATTTTTTACCCCCTGCGGAAATTTGATGTAGTTCCCTTCATTAATGGAATAGATTTTCCCGGTCTTTGGAAAAGTCATGTTCGGATGGGAAAGATAATAGGTTCCCAAAGAAGGGTCGAGCGTAAATCCGTTCACCCCGTTTCCTGTCGTATAAACGATCATGGTAGAAGAACCGTAGATGATATATCCGGCCGCAATCTGGTTGATTCCTTTCTGTAAAAAGTCTTCCATCTGCACCGGGGTCCCCGGCTCGGTTACCCTTCTGAAAATAGAGAAAATAGTTCCTACGGAAACATTTACGTCAATATTTGAAGATCCGTCCAATGGGTCAATCAGCACGACATATTTGCTTAAGTGCCCGTTTTCACCGCATTTGATATCGATAAAATCATCATTTTCCTCGGAAGCGATTCCGCAGACAACCTCACGCTGAGACAGAGCCGTAATAAAAATTTCGTTGGCAATCACATCCAGTTTCTGCTGCTCTTCCCCCTGAATATTCTGGTTCCCGGCAGCACCGGCGATATCTACGATCCCTGCTTTATTTACTTCTCTGTTTACGACTTTGGAAGCCAGCCTTATCGCGCTCAGCAGACGGGAAAATTCTCCGGTGGAATACTGGAAATCGTCCTGTCTTTCAATAAGGAATTCTCCTAAGGTCTGTAATGGTTGCTCTGACATATTTTTCTTTTTACGATTTCCTCAAATTTCGTAAAATTTATCACAATTTAAAAGAATTATTAATAAAAGCCCTTAATCCCCTGTCTGTAAACTACATAAACATTTATCTAAGCCCGGAAAGCAGACCTTATCATAAAAATACCTTCCCTTTTTGGCAATGCGGGAAGAACGATTGACGGGTATTATTAATTTTTTAATAAAATCTTAAGCCGGTGAAATTCATGGGCTATTTCATATCTCGTTGTAAATTTATAATTTTGAGCCCCGTAAAATATTCCCATAATTTTTATCTAACAATTTTATTATTAACAAATTAATGAAAATTTTCAAGTTTGGTGGAGCATCGGTAAAGGATGCTGAAAGCGTAAAGAACGTGTCTATGGTTTTAAAAAGCCAGGGATTTGCCAAATGTCTGCTGGTAATTTCAGCGATGGGCAAGACGACGAATGAGTTGGAAAAAGTGGTGGAACTTTATTTCAGAAAGGAGAACTATCAAACAGAGATTGAAAAGATAAAACGGAAACACATTGAAATTGCGGAAGGCCTGTTCCCGGAAAACCATGCGGTTTTTGCCGAAATCAATTTATTTTTTGATGATATTGATTCTTTCCTGCGCAGAAACAAGTCTCCGAATTATAACTTCGTTTACGACCAGGTCGTAAGCTGCGGGGAAATGATTTCTACGAAAATCCTGAGCGAATACCTGAACGAGATCCAGTTTACGAACCAGTGGCTGGATGCCCGGGATTATGTGAAAACCGATAATTCTTACCGTGAAGGGGTTGTAGACTGGGCAAAAACCGAAGAATTTATTTCCAGCTTGAATAAAGAGATCTGCTATGTGACCCAAGGCTTCATCGGATCGGATGAAAATAATTTCACGGTAACTCTGGGAAGAGAGGGTTCCGATTATTCGGCGGCTATTTTTGCCTATTGCCTGAATGCAGAAGCCATGACGATCTGGAAAGATGTACCGGGTGTGATGACGGGAGATCCGCGAAAGTTCAAGGATGTTACCCTGCTTTCCAATATTTCTTATGAAGAGGCGATCGAGATGGCTTATTACGGGGCAAGCGTTATCCACCCGAAAACCCTGCAGCCGCTTCAGCAGAAAAACATCCCGTTCTATGTAAAGTCTTTCGTAGATCCCACAAAAGCAGGAACAAAGGTCGGAGCTTCGGAAAATAACCAGAGTGAGGAATCTTATATTTTGAAGGAAAACCAAACCCTGCTGAAAATTTCAACAAGGGACTTCTCTTTCATTGCGGAAGACCACATGAGCTTAATTTTCGGCTACTTATCCAAGTATAAAATCAAAGTCTCTTTAATGCAGAATTCTGCTATTTCGCTGGCTTTGTGCCTGGAAGATAAATTCAACCAGATCGATGAGCTAAACGATGAACTGCAGAAATCCTTTAAAACGGAAATCGTAAAAAATGTATCTTTATTCACGGTAAGGAATGCTAAAATAGAGAACATAGATCAATTTTACCAGGAAAAAAGTGTATTATTGGAGCAGATTTCGAAGAATACGCTTCAAATGGTAACACAATAAAACTAATTACGACTAAACACACATGAGTTTAATTTCGAAAAACGATTTAATTAAAGCTTCCGGCTTACATAAGATAGGATTTCTGAAAAATCCTGTGGCCTCTGCCGTGATGAGCATTGCCAAGATCAACGAAGTAAATAAATTATACGACAAACTGAAAGATAAGGAAGGTAAAGACTTTTTCGACTCATTTGTGAGAGAGCGTAATTTAAGCTATATCGCTTTTGAAGAGGATCTGGCCAAAATTCCGAAAACGGGGCCGTTTATTCTGGTTTCCAACCACCCGCTGGGTGCGATCGACGGAATCCTGATGTGCAAGATTCTGTCGGAAGTGCGCCCGGATTTCAAGGTGATGGGCAATTTCCTTCTGGAAAAAATCAAACCGATGGAACCGTATGTGATTTCCGTTAACCCTTTTGAAAACAGAAAAGGTGCATACAGCAGCTCTTCCGGAATGCGGGAAACCCTGAAGCACCTGCAAGACGGCGGCTGTGTAGGGATTTTCCCGGCAGGGGAAGTTTCCAATAAAAACAATCCTTACGGCGAAATACTGGATAAAGACTGGGAAAAACCGGCACTGAAGCTTATCCGAATGGCAAAAGTGCCGGTGGTTCCTATGTATTTCCATGCGAAAAACAGCCGAATGTTCTACCAGGTGGCGAAGCTCCATCCCAATTTACAGACCGTCATGCTTCCTGCGGAAATGATGAAAGACCGGGAAAAACCGATCAGGATCAGGATCGGAAAGCCGATTACGGTAAAAGCCATGGACGATATGGAAACCATTGAAGAACTGGGTGAATACCTGAAACGCAAGGTTTACATGATGCAGTCTTATTATGAAAAAAGGAAATCCCTGGCGCAGAGCATCAACCTTAAAAACTTATCGGTAAAGTTCCCTTTGTTAAAAGAAGAAAATATCGTCCAGAATATCATTGATGAAACGCCGAAAGAAGATATTTTAAAGGATATTTCCAAACTGAAAGGAACGGACAAAATGTTTTTCAGCAACGGGAATTACGAAGTCTACTTTACCACTTACGAAGAGATTCCTTCGATTATGAGGGAAATCGGACGCCAGCGTGAACTCACTTTCCGGGCTGTGGGTGAAGGGAGCAACCTGCCTTTCGACCTGGATGAATACGATAAGCATTACCATCATCTTTTCCTCTGGGACAGTGCTGCGGAAAAGCTTGTGGGAGCCTACCGGATGGCTTTGGGTAAAGAAGTGATGAAGAAGTCCGGAATCAGGGGATTCTATACCAGTTCACTCTTTGAATTCGAGCAGGACATCCACCCTTTCTTTAAAAAGGTGATCGAAATGGGCCGTGCTTACATCTGCCAGGAATACCAGCAGAAGCCGCTTCCCCTTTTCCTTTTGTGGAGAGGGATTGTTCATGTCTGCCTGAGAAACCCGGATCATAAATTCCTGATGGGCGGTGTGAGTATTTCCAATAAATTTTCGGAATTCTCAAAATCGCTGATGATTGAGTTCATGCGTTCGAATTATTACGATTCTGCCGTGGCCCAATATATTACGCCGAGAAATGAATACAAGGTAAAACTCAGAGACCGGGACAAGCATTTGTTTTTCGAGGAAATGGAATCTGATCTGAATAAGCTCGATAAAATCATCGATGATCTTGAACCGGAACTGAGACTGCCTGTTTTAATTAAAAAATACATCAAGCAGAATGCTAAGGTAATTGCCTTTAATGTAGATCCTAATTTCAACGATGCCATTGACGGGCTGATGTACATCCGGATAAGCGATCTTCCTGAAAGCACCATTAAGCCTGTACTGGAGGAAATGAGCGAGCAGATCCGCAGGGAACAGGAAAATAATCCGGTTGAAAATCAGTAGGTTTTTAGGTTTTATTAAAAAAAGTAGTGTTAATACTTGCTTCATATACGAAAACTTACTACTTTTGCATCACTTTAAAACAACGAAGTACAAGAATGGTTTCTTAGCTCAGTTGGTAGAGCAATGGATTGAAAATCCATGTGTCCCTGGTTCGATTCCTGGAGAAACCACTTAGAAAAACCACCTGTAAAAAGGTGGTTTTCTTTTCAAACTTGTTTTAAAATAAACCTTGCAGGATTTAATATTTATTATTACTTTTGCACCACTTCAAAACGAAGTACAAAATGGTTTCTTAGCTCAGTTGGTAGAGCAATGGATTGAAAATCCATGTGTCCCTGGTTCGATTCCTGGAGAAACCACTTAAAGTCATCTCATCCGAGGTGACTTTTTTGTTTTTAACGGAGTTTTTGTTAAATGGTGGTTAATGTAACAACAATCACAAATCTTGGATCAGTTACAAAAGTTGGGGAGAAAAAGATAAAGTCTTATTTTTGTTGCATGTCTGGTGAGAACGAACTTTTAAAATTACTGCTTCCCGAATATTTAATTTCTTATTTCGAGATTGTGCGCTT
>CAJYRQ010000030.1 GCA_913777465.1 uncultured Chryseobacterium sp. | reverse complement strand
AAGGATTTTCCTTAAGTTTGCACAGCGTTACCAATAATTTTGGAAACAGAATTGCGGAAGTAGCTCAGTTGGTAGAGCGTCAGCCTTCCAAGCTGAATGTCGCGGGTTCGACCCCCGTCTTCCGCTCCAAAAAAATCATGCTTTCCGGTATGATTTTTTGTTTTAAGCCGACTTAGCTCAGCGGTAGAGTGCTTCCTTGGTAAGGAAGAGGTCACGGGTTCAAGTCCCGTAGTTGGCTCAAATTCTAATCCCGATTCTTTCGGGATTTTTTTATTCCCGGAATTTCGTTGTTGGAGGAGAATTCGGATCAATCCCAAAACCTGGGGCTATTAAAAAAACTCGGATCAATCCGAACAGGAAAACCTTCTTTTTTAACGCTACCGACACAAAGACAATTTTATTTAGAATACTGCATATTTTCCGGGCGCAAGGGCGTTTCACTCAGCAAGTGATAGCGATGTGTAAAATCAATCCCAAAAACCGGGGCCTATTAAAAACTCGGATCAATCCGAACAGGAAAACCTTTTTTTTTAACGCTACCGACACAAAGACAATTTTATTTAGAATACTGCATATTTTCCGGGCGCAAGGGCGTTTCACTCAGCAAGTGACAACACTATTATATGAGCTTGAATCGAAATTGTAGGGTTGAAAGAAGGGAGCGGGAGGCTGAAAGTTTTTGTCAACAGTACAGCAATCACTGAGAAGTCTCAGATCAACACTTTATTAAATCTGAAAGAATCATCAATTTTATCAGTAAAACGTAAATTTGAAACTTAAAATATTCACTGCTATCATTTGCTGAACGAAGTGCCTTTGTGACCGGAAATTTGCAGCACAATATAAAAACATGTCCTTGCGCCCTTTGCGTTAAAACCAAATCCACCAGCATCGCAATCTTAAAATTCAATTAAAAGTCTTTCCCCCGTATTCAATTTTTTCTCCGTCCTGAAAATTTTCGTTACATTCGTATAAAATAATTTTCGATGAATATTCTTTTATTGGAAGACGATCTGATTCTCTCGGCAGAGCTTTGCAAGTTTCTGGAGTCAAACCATTTTACCTGTGATAAAATCTACGACGGTGAAACCTTCCTCCGCCAGATCCGGAACAGCTCCTACGACCTTTACCTGCTCGACATCAATGTGCCGAAGATCAACGGGCTGGAGGTCTGCCAGACGATCCGTTCTTTCGATAAAAATACCCCGATCATTATCATCTCGGCCTATGGCGACCTGTCGGATAAAAAAGATGCGTTCACGAGACTGGCCGACGATTATCTGGTAAAACCCTTCCAGTTTGAGGAATTGCTGTTGCGGATGAATTCCCTGCTGCGGAGAAAAGCACCATCCGAAACCAACGACCAGGAACTCATCAGGGTGGATGACCTGATTGTAAATAAAACCGAACAGAAAGTATACCGCGGCGGAAACGAAATCAGCCTGACGCTAAAGGAATTCCAGCTTTTGGTGTACCTCGCCGAGGCTCAGGGCCGCACGGTGTCCAAACAGCAGATTACCGAGCATGTCTGGGAACATAATTTCAATACCAATACCAATACGGTAGAAGTATACATCAATTTCCTGAGAAAGAAAATCGATAAAGACTTTAAGGTGAAACTGATCCATACACGCTCCGGGTTCGGATATTATTTAAGTCCGTTATAGAAAAATATGTCTTTAAAAAGGAAGATCGCGCTCAGTCTCAGCATTGCCTTTTCACTGCTTTTCGGTATTGTGATGGTGGTGATCTATATGTCTTTTAACGATTTCCGGAGGGATGAATTCAAGGAACGGTTCCGGCAAAGGCTGGAGTTCACTTCCCATTTCATCGCCAAATCCAAAGACTTTGAAGAAGAGGCGCCGGTATTCTTCAATGAAAACTCCGACAACATCCTTTTAAACGAAACCATTTTAATTTTCAACTCCCGGAAAGAGCTCATCTACAGCACGATCAAAGACCGCAATGTTACCTGGGACAATGCCCTGCTCAAAGAGCTTGATGACAAGAAAGTCATCTATTCCGAAAAAACCGTTCCCGAGATCTACGCAGCCCTGAGAACCATCAACGGTGAAAACTATTACATCCTCACCAGTGCCTACGATACCAACGGAAATTCCAAATTGGACTATCTGAAATACCTACTGATCACTGCCTATGTCATGAGTGCCCTGCTAATCGGATTTTTCAGTTATTATTTTATGGGGCAGTTCCTCAAGCCGCTGGAAGACCTGAACCAGGAGATTTCCGAGGTAACGGCCCATAAGCTGACCACGCAGATTCCCGTGCGCAACTCCAACGACGAGATTGATGTACTGGCAAGATCCTTTAATACGATGATCGGCAGGCTGGACGACGTATTCCAGTCGCAGAAAGATTTTACGGCCAGTGCTTCCCATGAAATCAGGACCCCGATTACGAGGATGGCTTTTCAGCTGGAGAACCTCATTAAGTTCGGGGAGCATTCCCCTGAAACCAGGTCTTCGCTGCAGCAGATCCAACGCGATGTCTATCAGCTGTCGGATCTCACCAACTCCTTATTGCTTTTAACGAAATTCGATAAAGAAAACATCCAGAGCATTTACGAAGAAGTACGGATCGACGAAGTGATTTTCGAATCTTTTGAAGCCGTGGAAAAAAGCTATCCTAAACTCAAAATGGATTTCCGGATTTCCGAAGAGACTTCCGAAGACGCGCTCCTCACGATCAAAGGGGTTCAGTCTCTACTGGATATCGTATTCATCAACCTTTTTAAAAATGCGGCCATCTATTCCGACAATATGGAAATGGATGTGCTGATTACCGAGAACGACCGGCATTTTGTGGTGGATGTGATTTCGCACGGCAATACCATCCCCGAAGAAGAACAGCTGAAATTATTTGAAGCATTCAGAAGGGGCAAGAATTCCCAGAACATCTCCGGTTCCGGCTTGGGCCTGAGAATCGTTAAAAGAATCCTGGAGTATCACGGCGCTGAAATCAAATACACTTCCCCGGCAGATCTGATGAATAAGTTCAGTGTGATTTTTAAAAAGTAAAGGCTTTAATTTTATCGTACTTGTATCGCTTCACTGATTCTTGACGCTTTTTTTTCCACTTTGGTAAAACCTTTCCGTTATTTCAGGTAGATTAAAAAAAATGGTATCGGGGATTTTCTGATTAAAGGCCAGGGTTGATCTTATCGTTTAAAACTGCCAGGTACAAATTCTCAATACACTTTTCTCCGTTACGCTAAAAAGCACTCAAGCTATGTACTGTTTCATTGGGTTTATTTTCCAGTTTCAGTTGGTCGTGATATAGACTGAAAAACTTCCGGTTTCCGACCTCTGTCTTCCAGCACTGACAACCTTTCATTAGCCGCTTTAAAACAAATTTAATTTTTTTTTAAGGATTCTTTAAGAGCATTTTAATTCCGTAAAGACAACTTTGTATGGTAAAATAACCAACATGAATAAATTCGCAGGGCTGTTTATTGTCATTTCCTCATTCATGGCAGCACAGCAGAAAATGTCGCTTTTGGAATGCGAAGAAGCTTTTCAGAAGAACAATCTACAACTGCTTGCCGAACAGTACAACATCAACATGGCAGATGCCGATATCCTTCAGGCTAAGATCTGGGAACTTCCGCAGCTGAGCGGCCAGATCAATGCTTACAATCCTCAGGACCGGAAATTCTTTGATGCAGGGCACGCCAAGGGAGCCCAGGTAACGCAGCTGATCTACATGGGCGGAAAAAAAAAGAATGAAATTGCATTTGCCAAATCCAATAAAGAACTGGCTCAGTTCCAGTTTTCCCAACTTCTCGTGGATCTCAGATCCCAGCTTCGCTCAACGTATTTTGAGCTCTATTACGAACAGCTGAAACTGGAAAATACCAATAAGCAGCTGGGCTATATGAATGACCTTCTGGCGGCCTACCGCATACAGTCGGCCAAAGGCAATGTCTCATTAAAAGACCAGGTAAGGCTTCAGAGCATTGTGATCCAGCTGAACAACGATAAAGTGGAAATCAACAAAAATATTCTTGAATTTGAACAGACCCTGAAAGTGCTGACAGGAATCACGGAGGATATAGACCCTCAGCTTTCTGATACCGAAGCCAAAGAAATCCTGGCTGCCCAGCCTTTCGGGGATGAAACGGAACTGCAGAAAAAAGCCCTGGAAAACAATGCGGACTACCAATATAACCTGAGACTGATTGATAACAGCAGGCTGTATGCCCAATGGCAGAAATCGCTGAACGTTCCCGATCTGAACCTGGGGGCGGGGTGGGACCAGAACGGGGGAACCTTCAAAAACGAAGTTAATCTGCTGGTCGGAATTCCTTTGCCCTTATGGAAATCCAACAAAGGGAATATGGAAAAAGCCAATTTCGCCATCCAGCAAAACCAAAGAAATGCAGACTTCCAAAAATTGACGCTTGAAACCAAAGTGGAAGCGGCCTATAAAACCTGGAAAACCCGGTATGAACAGCTGGCGGAAATAAAACCTGCCGATATGAATAATATGGAAATGGTCTATAACGGAATGCTGAGCAACTTCAGGAAAGGCAACATCAGCCTGATCGAATTTACAGATTTCATTGACAGCTACCGGGAAACCGCGCTGCAAATCTATGATATGAAAAACCGGATTATCCAAGCCGCAGAACAATTGAATCAACTGGTACAAACGAAAATCTTCTATTAATAGTAATATGAAAAAATATATAATCCCTCTAATGATAATCCTGTCTGTCTTATCCTGCTCGAAAAAAGAAGAAGGCCCGAAACCGCAGGCTAAAAAAGGATTTGAGCTGAGCAACACCATGCTGAAATCCATCGACCTGGCGAAAGTTGAAAAGAAATACATCGAAGACAACTACAATTTCTACGGAAAAATTTCAGCGGACAAAAACAGCTATATTGACGTATATCCGTTGGTTGGCGGGAATGTGCTGAGTGTGAACGTCGAACTCGGGGACCACGTGATAAAAGGGCAGGTGCTGGCAACGATCCGCAGTACCGAACTGGCGGAAGTTCAGAAAGATGTGAGCGATGCGCGGACCGATCTGGTGGTGGCCCAGAATAACCTGCGGGTAGCCAAAGAGATGTATGAAGGAAAGCTGAATACCGAACGCGACGTGCTGGAAGCCAAAAGCCAGCTTCAGAAAGCCCAGGACCAGATGCAGCGGGCCACCGCGGTAAGCACGGTCTACAATGTGAAAAAAGGAAATATTTACAGTGTAGTGGCTCCGATCAGCGGATACATCGTTCAGAAGAATATCAACAAGGACATGCAGCTGAGGAGCGACCGTAGCGATAATATTTTCGATGTGGCCAATACTTCAAACGTCTGGGCGATTATGAACGTCAATGAATCCGACATTGATAAAATCAGCCTCGGTATGAAGGCTCAGGTTTCCACTTTATCGTACCCGGATAAAGTATTCGACGGGAAAATTGATAAGATCTTTAAAATCATCGATCCCGAAACCAATGCGATGCAGGCCAGGGTCGTGCTGGATAACCAGAACGGTCTGCTGATCCCGGAAAGCAAAGCGACCATCAAAGTAATGAAGTCGGAAAACACCATGGCGCTTACCTTGCCTTCCAAAGCCGTGATTTTTGATGATAACAGAAGCTTTGTGGTGGTTTATAGATCCAGGACGGATGTAAAAGTGAAAGAAATAAAGGTCTTGAAGCAGGTAGGGGATGTTACCTATGTTTCCGAAGGGCTTTCTGAAGGAGAACAGGTGATTACCAACAACCAGTTATTGATTTACCGCTCCCTCAACAGCTAAATGCCGGTAAGCCATTAAGACTTTAATTAAAAAAGACACGTTAATATTTTTCAGTATTAATCTTAATCGTTTCCATTTTCTTAATGGTTAAAAGCAAAATCTTAGTAAGAGTTGTTTTCCCTTAAAACATCATCAAAAATCAATCATGAACAAATTCATTAAAAATATAATTGCCTTTTCGTTAAAGAATAAAGCATTTACCTTTATTTGGGTAGCGATTCTGGCAGTTTCGGGATTTATCAGTTTTAAAAACATGCCCATTGAAGCCTTTCCCGATGTCACGAATACCCAGATCGTCATCATCACCCAATGGAACGGGCGAAGCGCTGAGGAAGTAGAACGTTTCGTTACCACACCGATTGAGCTGGCCATGAGCCCGGTGCAGAAGAAAACCAGTGTACGGAGCACCACCATGTTCGGGCTTTCCATTGTAAAGATCCTTTTCGATGACGGCGTAGATGATACGTTTGCCCGGAATCAGGTAAACAACCAGCTGCGGACCGTCAGTCTTCCCGATGAGGTGGACCCTGAAGTTCAGCCGCCGTACGGGCCGACCGGGGAAATTTTCAGATACACCTTGCAAAGCAGGAAAAAAGATTCCCGGGAGCTGCTTACCCTGCAGAACTGGGTAATCGACCGGGCTTTGAGAGGCGTTCCCGGAGTAGCGGATATCAATGTCTTCGGTGGCCAGGATAAAGTGTTCGAGCTGAGCATCGATCCGCGGGCTCTGGATAAGTACAACCTGACGCCGCTTCAGGTCTATGATGCCGTAACGAAAAGCAACCTGAATGTAGGAGGAGACGTGATTGAGAAAAACGGACAGGCCTATGTGGTGCGCGGGATCGGGCTGGTAAAATCGGTAGCCGATATCGGAAACATTACCATCCAGAATGACAGCGGGAATCCGGTGCTGGTAAAAAATGTAGCCGAGGTACACGAGAGTTCGATGCCGAGGGTGGGTCAGGCCGGCCTCAACAATCAGGAAGATACCGTGGAAGGAATTGTTGTCATGCGGAAAGGCGAAAATCCAAGGGAGGTTCTGGTAGGTGTAAAAGCTAAAATTAAAGAACTGAACGAAAAAATCCTTCCGAAAGATGTAAAAATGGTGACGTTCTACGACCGGGACAACCTGATGGATTTCACCACCCATACCGTCATGCACAACCTGATCGAGGGGATTGTCCTGGTAACGGTAATCGTCCTGATCTTTATGGCCGACTGGAGAACAACGCTGATTGTTTCCATCATCATTCCTCTCTCCTTATTATTTGCATTTTTATGTTTAAAAATGGCAGGGATGAGTGCCAATCTACTGTCGTTGGGTGCGGTTGATTTCGGAATTATTATCGACGGGGCTGTCGTCATGGTGGAAGGGCTCTTTGTGATGCTCGATCATAAAGCCCATAAATACGGAGATGAAAAATTCAATAAAATGGCCAAAGCCGGCTGGATCAGGCAGACCGGGACCGGTCTTGGAAAAGCGATTTTCTTTTCAAAATTGATTATCATCACTTCATTAATCCCTATTTTCTCCTTCCAGAAAGTAGAAGGGAAAATGTTCTCGCCACTGGCCTTTACTTTGGGTTTTGCTTTAATGGGGGCTTTGATTTTCACCCTGACCCTGGTACCGGTGCTTTCCCATATCCTTTTAAATAAAAATGTAAAGGAAAAGAACAACCCTTTTGTGAATTTCTGGGACCGGAGCGTGCTGAAAGGATTCAACTATACTTTTAAACATAAAAAATTAAGCCTGATCGTTGCCCTATCTTTCCTGGCGGCCACTTTGTTCTCTGCAAAATTCCTGGGAACGGAATTCCTGCCTCAGCTGAATGAAGGTTCGCTCTGGATTACTGCCGAAATGCCGATGAGCTCTTCCCTGAAAGAATCCCTGAAAACGGCGGATCTTCTGAAAAAGGACATCATGAGCTTTCCGGAAGTAACTGATGTGCTGGCCCAGACCGGAAGGAGCAACGACGGAACCGACCCGAACGGATTCGGATTTGTACAGTTCGCCGTTAACCTCAAGCCGAAAGAAGACTGGAAACGGAAGATCACCTATGAAGAGCTGATCGAAGAGATCGATAAAAAGCTCCGGAATTACCAGGGAATTACCTTCAACTATTCCCAGCCGATCTCCGACAATGTGGCTGAAGCCGTAGCCGGTTTCAAAGCGGAAAACGGAATCAAGATCTACGGGGATAATCTCCAGACCCTTAACCGGCTGGCCGAAGAAGTCCTGAAACAGGTCAAAGACATCAAAGGCGTAAAAGATGCCGGGATTATTAAAAACATCGGACAGCCTGAAGTAAGTGTAGTGCTCGACCGCGATAAAATGGCGGCGTACGGCGTCATGCCGGATGATGCGCAGTCGGTACTGGAAATGGCCTTCGGAGGAAAAACCGCTTCCGAAATGTTCGACGGGGAAAGAAAATTCCCGATCCGTCTCCGCTATTCCCAGGAATACCGGAAAGATGAAAATGACATCGCTGCGCTGATGGTTCCTACACAGGACGGGGCCAAGATCCCTTTAAAAGAAATCAGTACCATCGTTAAAGACAATGGCGCGGCATTCATCTACCGGGATGATATCAAAAGGTATATCGGGGTTAAATTTTCCATCCGCGACCGTGACCTGGGAAGCACCATTGCCGATGCACAGAAAGCGGTTTCCAAAATTGAGCTGCCGGACGGATACTCCGTAGGCTGGACCGGACAGTTTGAAAATCAGCAGCGGGCTTCGAAGAGACTGGCACAGGTCGTACCGATCAGCATCCTGGGAATTTTCTTCCTGCTGTTTGTGCTGTTCGGAAATATGAAAGACTCTCTGCTGGTGCTGGCGAATGTACCGTTTGCCCTGATCGGAGGAATTATTGCCCTCCATGTAACAGGAATGAACTTTGGGATTTCGGTCGGGGTCGGGATGATTGCCCTTCTGGGAATCTGTATCCAGAACGGGGTAATCCTCATTACGGAATTCCATCAGAATATCAGGAACGGAATGAATCTCGATACCGCGATCCTGAATGGCGTAAAATCAAGGACGCGCCCGGTCATCATGACAGCGCTGATGGCGTCGATCGGTTTGATGCCGGCCGCCTTATCCACCGGGATCGGCTCCGAATCGCAGAAACCTTTGGCCATTGTCATCATCGGAGGATTAATCACGGCTACCGTTCTTACCCTGCTGATTTTCCCGATCATCTTCTGGATTTTCAACAGGACGAAAAGGTCGCAGCAGATTTAGGTTTAATGTAAGGGAGGTGGTGCTGGAAGAAGAAAGAGGGAAGAAGAAAGCTGGATGATGGATGATGGAAGTTTTTCCTCGCAGTAGTGGTAAGGATATTAATGAGCTTCCTTCTTCCAGCCTTATTACAAACACATTTCTATATAAAGAATCGCGGAAAACTCAGTTTTCCGCGATTCTGCTATTGAAATAATTATTATGAGTTTAGAATCCTAATCCTACGGCAAAACCTCTTACCGCATTCGGGAAATCTGAAACCGAAGTTGCCGCTCCGGTAGATGTATTGATGCTGTAAAGCTTGGTGGTGGAACCTACAGTAGCCATCAGATAAGCTTTCTGGCTCATGCTGCCGATATCGAAGCCGTTGCTGCTGGTGATGTTGATGCCCAGAGATCCTGTTTCTACCAATACCCCGTTGTTCGGAGGATTCTGCTGATACAGCTTATCGGTGTTATGATCGATCACAAACAGGGTAGTGGAAGTGGCACCTGCCATATTATTGGTGTAGGCTGCTGCACCGATCATAGGGCTTCCCGGATTCAGGATGCCATCAACCATCGTGATTCCGCCGGTAACGGGATCCAGGCGTAAATTCTGTCCGGTATTGCTTACCACCCGTATCTTATCAACCGTCGGATTGAAATCGAATCCGAAATCCGTTCCTGCCAGCAAGGTCGTAAAAGGAGAAGTTCCTACTGCCGTGGCTGCTCCGGTTCCAAGGTTGATCGTATATATTCTGCTGGAGCTTCCCAGGGCATACAGCTGTCCGTTCGCCGGCCTGAAATCGATTCCTAAAATACTTTCGCCGCTCTGAAGCCCCGACATGGATTTTGAAACCGGCATCGGGCTGTTCGGGTTAAAGATCTGGAGATTGTTTGAGCCGTCTACTGCATAAGCTACTGCCTCGGTAGGAATAGCCAGGTCGATTACCTGCTGCTGAAGCATCCCAATGTTGGTTGCTTTCCCGCTGTTGAGGTCTAGCAGGTGAAGATTGTTGTTTACAGCCAATAAGGCGCTGGAATTATCATACCGGATGTCAAAAGCAGCCTGTCCCGTAAAGGTAGCTCCGATGCTTCCTACTTCAACCAGGGTACCGTTGTTGGGCGGATCCTGTTTGAACAGTTTCCCGGAAGTCATATCGATATCATATAAAACCGTGCTGGATGCGCCGGACTTGCTGTTCGTGTAAGCAATGCCCATAATAGAAGGGGAACTGCCTCCGTTAATGTTGCTGTCCGTCGCTGCTGCGGCACCCGTCTCGGGATTCAGTCTCAGGTTCTGTCCGCTGCTGCTTACCAGTCGGATCCGGTCTACCACAGGATTAAAGTCGATGGAAGCCACGGTTCCTGAAATGGCAGGCGAAAATGCCGTATTGCTAACCACTCTGGCCGAAGCGTTGAACTGGTTGATGATGTACAGTTTGCTGGCACTTGACAAAGCATAAAGCTCGCCGGTAGCCGGCCTGAAATCGATGCTCATCAGTTTTTCCCCTGATGCCACACCTGACACGGTTGTTTTAGAAGTAAATGCTTTCGGGTTGTTGGCATTGAAAGTCACCAGCTCATTATTGGCGGTCAGTCCGTATACCATCAGATCGGGTCCCTGAGCAGTAAGCACAGGATCGATCATGGTATCGGAATCGTTGCAGGAAGATAAAAAGGCCATACCCAGAGCGGCCATCCATAAATGTAGTCGTTTTCTCATAATATTATTCTTTAAGTAGTTTGTATATTTATCTACGATAAAAGATAAATGCCGGTTTTAAGTGCGGGAATTTTTTTTACGGTTAATATTTTATACTTTATCGTATTCAGAATTAAACAGATAGTTTATAAATTAAAGAAAACGGTGGCGAAGGATTTTCACAATTGAGAAAAATGTGTAAATTTGCAATCTCAATACATTGAAATATAAGGTTTGTACTTCTTTGGATCTGAATATTGAAACTTTTTTTAAGAAAAAGGTTTTGGTATTTAAAAATTCATTATATTTGCACACCGAAAATTTGAAAAACAATAAATAAATAATTTTAAATCATGGCAAAGGAAACGTTTAATCGTAACAAACCACACTTGAACATTGGTACTATTGGTCACGTTGACCATGGTAAAACTACTCTTACAGCTGCTATTTCTGCTGTATTAGCTAGCAAAGGTCTTGCTGAGAAAAAAGACTTCTCTGCAATTGACTCTGCTCCAGAAGAAAAAGAAAGAGGTATTACTATCAATACAGCTCACATCGAATACGAAACTGAAAAAAGACACTATGCTCACGTTGACTGTCCAGGTCACGCAGATTACGTAAAGAACATGGTAACAGGAGCTGCTCAGATGGACGGAGCGATCGTGGTATGTGCTGCGACTGACGGACCAATGCCTCAAACAAGAGAACACATCCTACTTTGCCGTCAGGTAAACGTACCTAGAATTGTTGTTTTCATGAATAAAGTTGACATGGTGGATGATGCTGAGTTATTAGAGCTTGTTGAAATGGAGCTTAGAGACTTATTATCTACATATGAATTCGACGGAGATAACTCTCCGGTAATCCAAGGTTCTGCTCTTGGGGCTCTTACTGCTGCTACAGAAGGTAATTCTGATGACAAGTGGTTCAAGTCTGTAGAAGAATTGATGGATGCTGTTGATGAGTGGATCGAAGAGCCGACAAGAGATACAGATAAGCCATTCTTGATGCCAATCGAAGACGTATTCTCTATTACTGGTAGAGGTACTGTAGCAACTGGTAGAATCGAGGCTGGTATCATCAATACTGGTGATCCTGTAGATATCGTAGGTATGGGTGATGAAAAATTAACTTCTACAATTACAGGAGTTGAGATGTTCAGAAAAATCCTAGACAGAGGTGAAGCTGGTGATAACGTAGGTCTATTGTTGAGAGGTATTGAAAAAACCGACATCAAGAGAGGTATGGTAATCGCTAAGAAAGACTCTGTGAAGCCACACAAAAAATTCAAAGCATCTGTTTATATCCTTTCTAAAGAAGAAGGTGGACGTCACACTCCATTCCACAACAAATACCGTCCTCAGTTCTACGTAAGAACTACTGACGTTACAGGTGAGATCTTCTTACCAGAAGGTGTAGAAATGG
>CAJYRQ010000029.1 GCA_913777465.1 uncultured Chryseobacterium sp. | reverse complement strand
TACTCATGGCCCTGGGTCATAACTTAAGAAAAATGGCAGCCAAAGGATGCAATTCTGTAAAAATTCCCGGGAAAATTGCCAGAAAAGGCTCAGGCATCATTTTAAAAATCGAAATATTTTTTGTTGTACTTTTCCAAATACGACAGAGCAGAAAAACAAAACATCATTTGCTTTCTAAAAAATTAGCCGTATAAAAAGAGGCTGCCCTTTTTGGACAGCCTCTTTCTATCTTTTTGTTTATCCTGCTGATTATTTAGCAGGCTGCTTGGCCTGAAGTTCTGCTTCTTTAGCTTTCATTTCATTGGCTTTAGCGGTATTTCTTGTGGTATTATACATATCTTTCAGGGTTTGTACAGCAGTGATGTCATTCGGCATGGCCTGCATCCACTTTTCAGCATACGGAAGTGCTTTGTTGAATCTTTCCTTTCTTGCTTCGATCATTTTGGTAGCATCGTCCGGCTTTGTTTTTCTCAAAGCATTGATTTCATTTACAGCTTTTTCATCATCACCGATGACCGTATATACCAGGTTCTGGTAAGCGTTTGCAAAATCAGGCTTCAGCTCAATCGCTTTCTGGAACGAAGTTACTGCCTCGGTTGACGTTGCCGGGTTTTTAGACTGAAGCACGCCCAGGTTGTACCAGTTGGTAGCATCGTTAGGGTTTTTCGCCAGCTGCTCTTTCAGGTTCTGCATGAATTTATCCGTGTTTCCGGATGCATAAAGCGCGCTTCCCTGGTATTCTTTCAGTTTGGTGCTGTTCGGGAATTTTGCCAATCCTTTTTCAATGATTGCCAAAGCTTCGTCGTTCTTTTTAGCATTGATCAGCAACGTAGATAATGTTTCATACAGATCCTGCTCAACACTCGGCGACTGCTCGGTTTTGAAGTCCGAATAGTCTTTTGAAGAAGTTTTTTTCAAAAGGTCCCAGGTATTTTTGTCATAGCTGGCTACCTGCCCGGTTTTGTTGTCTTTTGCCGTGTAGGTTGTTTCAACACCCGTATAGCCTGAATTGATCAAATCATTATATATTTTTGTAGCCTGAGGAATATCATTAGCCAGCGCATAATTCAATCCTGCATAATACATATATACTTTATTGTCCTGTCCGCTTGTTTTCAGGATGTTATAGACATCCATAAACTTAGGAGCAGCCACTGCATAGTTTTTCGCATTGTATGCGTCCATTGCAGCTTTATTAGCCTCCTGCAGCTTAGCGTTAACATCATCTTTCTGTCCGAAAACAAAGGCAGATGCTACGAAAGCCATACCTAAAATCAGCTTTTTCATAATCACTATTTTATATTAATTGATATTCTTTTTATTCGTCGTCAGAATCCGGATTTTCCGTTCCGTCAGGATTCTGCTGTTCTTCCTGTAAACTGGCACTGTCATCCGGGAAAAGTTCTCCGGTCATCTGTACTTCTGCCGGGCCGGCTTCTGCCGCATTCTCTTCATCAATGATTTCCTCTTCCACTTCCTTATCCATTTCTACTTTTGCGATGGCTGCAATTTCGTCATTTTTCTTAAGGTTGATGAGTTTTACGCCCTGGGTATTTCTGCCCATTACCCTCATTTCGTTCATATTCATACGGATGGCAACACCGGATTTGTTGATGATCATCAATCCGTCTTCGTCGGTTACGTTCTGTATCGCGATCAGGTTTCCGGTCTTCTCGGTGATGTTGAGGGTGATTACCCCTTTTCCGCCTCTGTTGGTTTCCCTGTAGTCGAGGACAGCCGTTCTCTTACCGTATCCTTTTTCAGAAACCACAAGAACCGTTTCGGTTTCAAGATCGTTCACCACAATCATTCCTATTGCCTCATCATTTTCATCCATGCTGATACCGCGAACACCGATGGAGCCTCTTCCGACTTCCCTCACTTTTTCTTCCGGGAAACGGATACATTTACCGTTTTTGGTTGCAATCATGATCTGGGAGCTTCCGTTGGTAAGATAAGCGCCTAACAATTGATCATTATCCCTGATTTCGATGGCATTCACCCCATTCACCCTCGGTCTCGAATAGGCTTCAAGAGATGTTTTCTTAATGGTTCCGTTTTTGGTCACCATTACAACGCTCATCTGGTTCACGTATTCTGAATCTTTCAGGTTATTGGTTCGGATATATGCTTTGATCTTATCATCCGGCTCAATATTGATCAGGTTCTGTACCGCTCTTCCTTTTGCGGTCTTGGAACCTTCCGGAATTTCAAATACCCTCAGCCAGTAACATCTACCTTTTTCGGTAAAGAACAGCATATACTGATGGTTGGTGGCGGATACGATGTATTCCAGGAAGTCGGCATCCCTTGTGGTGGCGGCCTTGTTCCCTACACCACCCCTGCTCTGGATCTTATATTCGGAAAGAGAAGTTCTTTTGATGTATCCGGCGTGAGAGATTGTAAGCACCACCGATTCGTTCGGGATGATGTCTTCAATAGACATTTCACCGCCTGAATAATCGATTTCGGTTCTTCTTTCGTCGCCGTATCTTTCTTTTACTTCAATCAGTTCTTCTTTAATGATCTGGAATCTTCTCGGCTCGTTGGCAAGGATGTCCTCAAGATCTTCAATTTCCTTCATGATGGCATCATACTCATCACGGATCTTATCCAGCTCCATCCCGGTAAGACGGGCAAGACGAAGATCAAGGATGGCCTGTGCCTGAAGCTCGGAAAGTTCGAATGCCTCGATCAGCCCTTCCTTCGCCGCCTGCGGATTGGAAGAGTGACGGATGATGGAGATGGCCCGGTCCAGGGAATCCTGGGATCCGATCACTTTCATAAATCCTTCAAGGATGTGCGCTCTTTCTTTTGCTTTTCTAAGCTCGAACTGCGTTCTTCTTACGATCACTTCGTGCCTGTGCTCCACAAAATGGTGGATGATGTCTTTCAGGTTCAGCTGTTCCGGTCTTCCATGGACCAAAGCGATGTTGTTTACACTGAAAGAAGTCTGAAGGGCGGTATATTTATATAATAGGTTCAGGACAACATTAGGAATCGCATCATTTTTCAGTTCGTAAACGATACGAAGCCCTCTCCGGTCGGATTCGTCCCTGATTTCATAGATTCCAGGAATTTTTTCTTCTTTTACCAGATCAGCCGTCCTGGCAATCATTTCCGCTTTGTTTACCTGATACGGAACTTCGTTTACGATAATGGCATTCCGGTTTCCGATTTCTTCAAAAGCAACTTTAGCCCGAAGAACCACTCTTCCCCTTCCGGTATGGAAAGCATCCCTTACCCCGTCGTAACCGTAAATGATTCCGCCGGTTGGGAAATCCGGAGCAATGATGTGCTGCATCAGCTCATCGATGGTAATTTCTTTATTGTCGATATAGGCGCAGATGGCGTCTACGGATTCCGAAAGGTTGTGCGGCGCCATATTGGTCGCCATCCCTACGGCGATACCGGAGGTTCCGTTTACCAGAAGGTTAGGAATCTTGGAAGGCAGAACCGTCGGTTCCTGTAAACTGTCGTCGAAATTGTTCTGGAAATCTACCGTTTCTTTATCTAAGTCTGAAAGGATCTCATCGGAAATCTTTTTCAGCCTTGCTTCGGTATAACGCATTGCTGCCGGCGGGTCGCCATCCATGGAACCGAAGTTCCCCTGGCCGTCTACCTGAGGGTAACGCAGGCTCCAGTCCTGGGCCATCCTTACCATCGCATCATATACAGAGGAGTCTCCGTGCGGGTGGTACTTACCCAAAACGTCTCCAACAATTCTCGCAGATTTCAGATATTTTCTATTAGAAAAAACCCCTAATCCATACATACCGTAAAGCACTCTTCTATGAACGGGTTTCAAGCCGTCTCTTACATCCGGTAACGCTCTGGAAACGATAACCGACATCGAATAATCGATATAAGACGACTTCATTTCATCAACAATGTTGATAGGAATCAGTCTTTCTCCTTCTTTTTGCATAAACAAATTTATTATAATGATATTCAGACGCTTAGCTGCACGCCTGAAAATTATTTATTCCCCTTTTTTAATAACGGGCTAATTTACGAAAAATTTGCCGATTTTTGCGGTAAAATTTATCCAAAGAATCTTAAAAATTCATAAAAATATGAGCGTATTAAGTATAACTTTTCACTGTACGAAAAACAGGCTTCAGGAATGGGAAAATTACATCGATGAAACCCTGGTTCTGATGACGGAAAACTTGATGGACGTCAGCCGGTACATCCTTTCAGAAGTGCACAGCGACTATATTGAAGAGGGGAAAAACTACAACCTTCTCCTTATTTTTGATACTGATGACCTAAGGGAGGATTTCATCAAAAGTGAAATGGAAAATATCGCAGAAAGGGTCGGATCCAGATTCGGGCATGAAGTGATGATATTCAATACCCTTCTTAATCCGAAAAAACTCAAATTATAGATTGCTGGGGCTAAGGCTAAGACTCAGTTTAAGATTAAGGCCGGATTGTCGAGCTGATAAAAAAATCCCCGGAGAAATTTTTCTTCGGGGATTTTCGTAAGTTATGACTTCTTGATCATCGATTTTCTTTCGAAAATTAAATCTGTTTTGGCCGCATCGACGTTTTTTTCGATCATTCCGTGCGGCCTTTTTGGCGGCTGCGGGGGTCTCGGCGGTCTTGGCGGCGGATGGCAGGCACTGGTGGCATAAGCCAGAACAAAGGCTCCGAAAATTTTCAGTAAAGATTTCATATTGTTTTATTTTTTGATTCGGTATACATTAATCAATGCCAATGCCAATGTTCTTTTTTTAGCGAATTCAGCAAAAGAAAAAGCACTGAACCCCTGCCAGTGCTGATGATGTTTTTACCGATGCCTTACAACCACCACCGGTCTGCTGTAGTAAACCCGTTGAGGCCTTGAATAGTACCGGTGCCTTACGGGCCGGTAATGATGCCTTTTGTAATAATGTCCAGGCGGCCTTCGGTATTTTACCTTCTTGTAATGCGGCCTGTGCGCTCTGTGGTAATGATGTTTTTTCGGTCTGTGTGCGCGGCCATGGCCCCATTGGATCGGGGAAGCCTGGTAATACGCCAGGGAAAAAACAAAGACAAGTAATCCTAAAATTTTAGTCAGCACCTTCATAATATATCATTTTCAAATTACAAGATGAATTGCAGCAATAGTGGTGCCAGTAAACGATTACCGGTATATACTTCTCATTTTTTAAGAAACTTTATTATTTTTTCTGAATTTCAGAACACTGTTGTGCTTCTTCTCTCCAGCATGATAACGTCTTTCCATCGGCCGTTAAGCTTTCCGATTTTGCTTCTCGTTCCTACGATACGGAAACCGCTTTTCAGATGGGCTTTTATGGCTCCTTCGTTTTCGGGGAAAATATTCGTCTGCAAAGTCCAGAACCCGTGGTCTTCGCTGTCGAGGATTACTTTTTTAAGCAGGACCGCACCCAATCCTCTGTTCTGGTAATCCCTGTCAAAATAAATACTGACCTCCGCTACCCCTTTGTAGCTCTCTCTTCTGCTCACGGGTCTCAGGGCACACCAGCCAACCACTTCCTGGTTTTCGTTTTCCAGCACCCACCGGCAGTCGTTCAGGTAATCCATATCCCAGACTTCATCGGAAGGGACGTTTGTTTCAAAAGTAGCAATTCCGCTGTCGATTCCCTGCCGGAAAATCTCCAGAACCCGCTCTTCATCCTCGGGCAGCATTTCTCTCAGTTCGTAATTCATAATTGTTGATGATTTTTTTCTCCTTAATTCCTGACTGGAATAGTCATTTGCAATATTCCTGAACATAAATCGCACCACATTTTTATCTTTACCCAGTGAGGAATCTGAAAATTTGATGGTCTGATCAGAAACACGCATTTTCCTGATTTAAAAAAGATTCATTTCATGATCTCATACTGTGCAGAATTTTATTTAATTTTGAAATTAATAAAGATTGAGATTTACGTTCTCTGAATTTTTATTTTAAACAATTCATTTAAAAATAGACCATGAAAAAATTATTTATTTACCTAAGCTTGTTTCTTGTTATATTCGGCTGTAAAAAGAAGGATTCCGGGCTGCAGGCGCAGGGCCCTAACGCCGAAGTAACCCGGGTGCTGGAAAAATTCTATGAGCAATACGGACAATCCAGCGAGGTGCTTTATAACGAGCCGATTGCCCAAAATCTGTTCACGCCGCAGATCCGGAAAGAGATTGAAGAAATTGTAGACGCGTCCAAAGAAGACATGGAGCGTATTAAAAAAAGCGCCCATCCGGATGATAAACCGTTGCTTCTCGAAGGATCGGTTTTTACAAGCCTGTATGAAGGCTACACGAAATATGAGATCAGATCAATCGAAACGCGGGCGATAAAACCGAATGTACAAACGGCTGATGCTGTGATTGAATTTGAAAATACGGCTGTTGCCCCGAAAATCGTCTGGAAAGAAAACGTACACCTGATCAATCCTTCGGGTGCGGGTTGGGAAATCGACAACATTACTTTTGATAAAATTGCACAGGTGAAGGATCTGAAAACAAGGCTGAATGATCTTCGTGCTGAATTTAAGAAATAAAATAAAAGGTTGCCACCCGGCAACCTTCTCCTTTTACGGACACTGTGCGATCGGAACTTCGCTGCAAACCGTTTTGTTGAGCCTTTCACAATATACGCAATACTTTTTAGGCTGTCCGCCGTACACCGATTTCAAATCGGTCTTGCTGAGTTTCTTCAGATTTTTCATGTGGTTTTGATTTTGATGATTATAAGTTGAACGGAAATTTTTCAATATTATTACTGAATTTACTTTAAAATTTTAATCATATTCGAATTTAAAAAGAAAGCCACACAGAACCTGCATGGCTTTGTATAAAAATTTTATGAATGTTTTTATCTGTCGATTTCTACGGTCACCGGCATTACATAGGTATAGGCTGCCAGATTTTCGCCAAGTTTATTGCGATCTACTTTATAATTAAGACCGCTTAAAACGGTTTCAATTTCTTTACTTACGTTTTTACAGTCACCACTGGAATGCACGTTTATTATTTTTCCTTTTTCAGAAATATCGAATTTAACGATCGAATTAACTGTTCCTTCTTTGTAGTCTCCATTGGTAAAATCAAAGTTATCCATCAACCGTGACCTTATATCATTAAATGCATCGCTTTTGCTTAACCTAACCTCCTCGATGGTATTATCGGTTACAGTTTGTGCTTTAGTTGTATTCATTATCGCCACCACTCCGAAAACAAACAGGGAAGCAATCAATAGTTGAATTTTATTTTTCATAACGCTTTGGTTTTTAATGTTGTTTGAACTTATTTACTGACTCTTTACCAAAGATATATAAAATAATTCATATTAATTTTACATTCCGTTAACATTGGGTTAACATTTGAATTTAAAATATTGATTTACAGGGTTATAAATTTTAAAAATAAGTGAAAATTTAATATTAGAAGTTAAAATATGCCTTATTCAGCTATTCACAGATATAATTTTATGAATTACAAAATGCCAGAAATGGATATGCATGATCAGAGAGAAGAATATTTTCAATTTTAAAATATCCGAAAATATTCATTAAAATCAATTTATCAACCGAATAACATAAGAAAACCTAAAGTATTGCCAGTAAAATCAGAAGAAAATTAAGAAACAGGAGAAAATAAAAAAGGAACCTGCATTCACAAATTCCTTTTATATACAATTTAATATTTTCTAATTACAATTCCCTTTTCAAAAATTTCCCCGTCAAACTTTTCTTTGACTTCACGATTTCCTCAGGGGTTCCCTGGGCGACGATCTGGCCGCCGTGTTTTCCGCCTTCGGGACCGACGTCGATGATGTGGTCGGCGAGTTTAATGACGTCCATATTGTGTTCGATGATGATGAAAGAGTTACCAAGTTCCACCAGCCGGTTGATGGCATCCATAAGGATTTTCACGTCTTCGAAATGGAGTCCTGTAGTCGGTTCATCCAGAATGTACAAGGTATTCCCGGTCTGCCTTTTAGCGAGTTCAGTAGCCAGCTTGATCCTTTGGGCTTCCCCTCCGGAAAGCGTAGTGGACTGCTGCCCCATGGTAATATACCCCAACCCGACATCCTGCAAAGTTTTAACCCTTGAAAAGATTTTCGGAATCGGCTGGAAAAATTCCACCGCTTCATCGATCGTCATATCCAATACATCGGAAATCGATTTTCCTTTATAGCGGACTTCCAGGGTTTCCCGGTTGAACCGTTTTCCGTTGCAGGTCTCGCAGTGAACATATACATCCGGCAGGAAGTTCATTTCGATAACTTTCAAACCGCCGCCCTGACAGGTTTCGCATCTTCCGCCTTTTACGTTGAAGGAAAATCTTCCCGGTTTGTACCCACGGATCTTGGATTCCGGCAGTTCGGCAAAAAGATTACGGATGTCCGTAAACATCCCGGTGTATGTCGCCGGATTGGAACGCGGCGTCCTTCCGATCGGGGTCTGGTCCACATCCACGATTTTATCGATATGTTCAAGGCCTTCGATTTTTTTGTAAGGCAAAGGTTCCTGTACCGCACGGTAAAAGTGCTTGTTCAGAATCGGATATAAGGTTCCGTTGATCAGGGAAGACTTTCCGCTTCCGGAGATCCCGGAGACCACCACCAGTTTCCCCAAAGGAATATCCAGGGTTACATTTTTAAGGTTGTTTCCCGTTGCGCCTTTCAGGACGATATGCTTTCCGCTTCCTTTGCGTCTTTCCGCGGGAACCTCGATCTTTCTTTTACCGTTGATGTACTGGGCCGTAATGGTATCGGCTTTTACCAGGTCTTTCGGTTTTCCCTGCCAAAGGATTTCACCTCCGAATTTCCCGGCTCTCGGACCGACGTCCAGCACCTCATCGGCTTCCAGGATCATGTCTTTGTCATGTTCCACCACCAGAACGGAGTTTCCGATGTCGCGGAGGTTTTTCAGTGAATTGATCAGCCTTTCATTGTCCCTCTGGTGAAGACCGATGCTCGGTTCATCCAGGATATACAGAACGTTAACCAGTTGCGACCCGATCTGTGTAGCCAGACGGATCCTTTGGGACTCCCCTCCTGAAAGCGTTCTTGAACTCCGGCTCAGGCTCAGGTAATCCAACCCGACATCCAGCAGAAACTGAAGCCTGGTTTCGATTTCCTTTAAAATTTCATAAGCGATGATCGCATTTTTCTCGGAGAATTTATCTTTTATGTCAGCCAACCATTCTTTCAGATCAATTAAGCTTAATGCATTGACCTCAGCAATATTTTTTCCGTCGATTTTAAAGCTTAGGCTTGAAGGCTGAAGACGGGTTCCCTTACATTCCGGACAGGTTTCTTCCGTGGTAAAATGCCTTTCCAACAGGATCGCCTCGTAAGATTCCCTTTCCTCAATGATTTCTTCCATGAAAGAAATAAGGCCGTCGAAACTGATCTTTATTTTTTTGGTAATGCCTGCATATTTCAGGTCTTTGTTGAATTCTTTGTGGCAGCCGTTGTAGATATAATCCAGCGCTTCTGCAGGAACGTCCTTCATCGGCGTTGCCATTCCCAGACCGAAAATCTCCAGGATGTTTTTAATCTGCGCCAGGATCCATTTGTTGGATTTCAGGTCTTCCAACGGCAGCAAGCCTCCCTGATTGATGGAAAGCTTCGGGTTCTCTACGAAGTAATCGGTATTGATCTTTTTGATCGTTCCCAGTCCTTTACAGCTCGGGCAGCTTCCCTTCGGCGAGTTGAACGAAAAGGTATTCGGTTCCGGCAAAGCTAATGAATGTCCGGTCTCGGCATCCATCAGGTTTTTGGAAAAATATTCGATGTCTTTGCTTCCCAGCTTCTGGATACCGATCAGCCCTTCCCCCATTTCCATGGCGGTACGCAAGGATTTTTCCATTCTGGCTTCGGACGCCGATTCGCCGATGATCCAGCGGTCGATGACAATATCGATGTCGTGGGTCTTGTAACGGTCCAGCTTTAAATCGTATTCGATATCCTGCAGTTCACCGTCGATTCTTGCCTGTCCGTACCCTTTTTTGGCCATCTGCACAAAAAGTTCATGGTAATGCCCTTTCCTGGCCCTGACCACCGGTGCCATCAGCATGATTTTTTCACCTTTGTAATTTTCCTTAATGGCATCGAGGATCTGGTCTTCAGTGTAGCTTACGAGCTTCTTCCCCGTTGTCTGGGAATATGCATCGGAAACCCTTGCAAACAGAAGACGGAGGAAATCATAAAGCTCGGTAACGGTTCCCACCGTTGAACGCGGATTTTTATTAGTAGTTTTCTGTTCGATGGCAATCACCGGGGAAAGCCCTTCGATTTTATCGACATCGGGACGTTCCAGTCCGCCCAGAAACTGCCGTGCATAAGCGGAGAAGGTTTCAATATACCGTCGCTGGCCTTCTGCGAAAATGGTGTCGAAAGCCAGGGAGGATTTGCCGCTTCCCGAAAGACCGGTAATCACGACCAATTCGTTGCGGGGAATTTTTACATTGATATTTTTCAAGTTGTGTTCACGGGCTCCGTAAACTTCAATATATTCTGTTGATTTACTCATAATTTGGAATGATTTTACCTGAAAATCACGCTGTGCAAAATTACGGAATTTTATGGAATTTATTATGTTAAAAAGTGTTAGGAATTTACAGGTTCCCAGCCATCCGTCCAAGGCTGAAAAAATCTTTTGCACAACCGATTAACAGGCAGAATAATTTTTCTCCAACTCCATGCCATAAATAGAAGGTTCAGGTTGTATGAATATTAAACCATTAAGAGGTATTTAAAGTTTAAATTCCGTTAAGATAAAACTTAAAAGATTTATTCAGCTTTTTGCTTAAAGCAATGCTCAGCTTAATTTTTTTCAAAATCCCATTTACCTCTTAATGGTTAGATTATATATTATCAAGATTTAAATACATAATAAAAATCTGCGTCATCCGACAAATCTGCGTGAGTATATTTAAAATCTTATTGATTAAAACAGATTAATTAAAATCCAGATCCTCATTGGTAACTTTAACACGGTATTCAATTCCGTCGATGGCTTTGGAGATGATCTGGTTCCGGAGGACATTCGCCATATTTTCCCAGTAAGCCCTTCCATAGTAAGAATAGTTCTGCGGAACGATATCCACATCTACCGTCCGGATAAATCCTTCTTTCGGCCTGTTGCTGATCATGGTTCCCCGGGTTACCCTTACTTCTTTCAGTTCATCCTTTAAAACCATCCGGCAATAATTTTTTACGTCTTCCAGGGAAATGATTTTATCACGGGTCGTCAGGGCATATTTATAAGCCTGGATGCTGTCGGTTCCTTTCTGCTCCTCAGCTCCGCCGATGGTCTCGGTAAGCAGCACCAGGGTCTGGGATTTGATCTGGTTGGAAAGTTCAGTTCCCGGTCGGAGGTGGTTGGCCAGCGTCGCATGGGTGATCCAGAAGGCCGCATACGTATGGTCGGTTTTATCCACCGGCTCCATAATAACATAGTTCAGTTCCTGCTTCACGTTCCTTTTGGCATTGTTCACTTTCTGCACCATCGATTTCATCTTGTCGGACATTTCACTGAGTACGCCTTTCACGTTATCCCGGTTCAATAAAGAGAATGCGGCTATCTCGTCCCTTGTCAGTTCAAGCACATTGGCGATCATATCCACGGCGTTCCGGTTGGTAAACCGCTCCATCCCTCCTTTCCTTACGGTATACAATCCTTTTCTCAGGTCATCATTCGGGGTAAAAGGAATTTCGGTATACTTTCGTCCTTCGCCGTCCTGCACCTCATCCACATACAGGAAATGCTCCCCTTCGTCGGTAACCAGCGGAATATTGTTTCCCATAATATCGAGGCTGTATTCCGTTTTTTTCCAGCCGCGGTTGTAAATAGGAAATGCGTTCAGCACAAAAGAGAAATTGTCCAGGATCTCTGCAGAGAACTGCGGCGGAAATTCCAGCGTCAGCCATAAATATTTTTTTCCGTCGATGAATTTCGTGATTTCCTCTTTATAATCAACGAAGTCTAAATTTTCCGGCAGTTTTCCCGGTTCGGAAAACAAGGATGCTGAAATTCCGGAGATCTCGATAAATTTATGATGGTAAATGCTTTTTACATCTTCTACAATTTTGTTCTGGATGGACTGTTCACGAAACATCTGTTCGTAACCGTCGGACTGGCTGCCTTTATAATAGGTCAGTCCTTCTTTTACAAATAAAGGATTTCCGTTGCTAGACACCGAAATGTAAGGCAGAAGCTTATAGGTAAAATCCAGATGCTCGAAAGCGGGGTTTGAGCAGTAGACGCTTATATTTTTAGGAAAGGTTTCGTTGGTATATTTTGAAACATCGATGCCAATCGTCACCTTCCGGTAATCTTCCGGTCTTCCCTGGAATCTGGCGATCGGGATTTTGTTCAGCCTTTCGTCGATTCCGTAACAGGTGTTCCCGACAAACATAATGGCAGTCTGTGCCTTGTTGATGCGTATGTTTCCAATAGGTGTAAACGGAATATTGATCTGCTTATCGGATTCCGATTTTATGGTAGAAGTCATTTGCTTTTTGAAAAAAAACTCGGTATGCTCCAGCAGCATTTCCGAAGATTCATAAGGCTGTGTAAAGGCAATGGCATGGGACGGAATCGGATGGGTATAAATGGACGGGGTCAGGAGCTTGGCCAGCTTTTCCAGGATCCGGGCATTTACGGTCTGTATTTCGTTATTGGCTTTAAAGATTTCCGTGCTGAAGGCATCAATGAGTAATTTCACAAAAGGGTCCAGTGACTGCGGGCTTTTCAGTCCCCATACTTTGGTGGCGTTCTGAAGCATCCTGGCTTTTACGGACTCTTTGGAATAGATGTTCTGGTCTAAATTCATAAATGGTGAATGGTGGTGGTTATAGCTCGGGAAAATTAATCAATCGACATCGGACTCAGGAAAAGCTCGGTAGAAAAACTGAACCGCTCTCCCGAATGTTCCATTTTGGCATTGATGGCAATCTTTACTTTCTTCTTGATTTCGGTGTGTTCTTTGGTGTCGTAGTTGTGTTCGACAATCTGGATGTACGCATCGATCTGCGGCTGCACGATACGGGGCTCATATTCCTGGATCTGCCTTTTTAAGCTTTTGATGAAAACGGCTTCCCATACGGCGCTGGTAATCCCGTTGTCGAACTCAAGGCTCCAGACGTCATTCCCGTAATGGTCATCGTACCGGTTTTCGCCTTTTTTGGTGGTGATCAGCAGCATAATGTTATGGGCAATGCTTTCACCCATATCGCAGGTGTCGATGCTTCCTCCTTCCGTCATGAGTGCTGCCGGGACAAAGGGCATTCTGTAATTTGGTGTATCCATGATATCAACTTCTTTGTTTTTCTTTGTAATTCACGTTTACCTGAAAAAGAAATACCAATTTACTCATTTTCCCTGAGAAAAGGAAATTTATTGGGGAAATGGTGAATGGTGAATTTTGCTTTGCAAGTGAATGGTGA
>CAJYRQ010000028.1 GCA_913777465.1 uncultured Chryseobacterium sp. | reverse complement strand
TCTTTTACACTTGTATCTTTGCAATCCTCTTGTAAAGCCAGCTTTAGTGTTTTCTTCTGATTGGCATTTATAACATTTCATAATACTAAATAATGAAATATATTTCAATTTAACAATACCAAAATTTTAGCAAAATATTAAGATTTATTATTTCTGTCAGAAAGAACTGCAGCCTACGTTTTCCTTTTTCTAAAGAATATTTATCCTTATCTTTGGGTGAATCAAACGATTCCGGAAACTTTCGGAATCGCTTTTGCCGTTTATACCAAAATATTTTATGCAATTAAAAACCATCAGCGAAAAATTCCTTCCGGACCTGCTTCAGAAAGAATTTGGAAAGGAAATTTTCATCCAACTGGAAAACCATCAGCATATTTCTGTAAAGGGCAATGCGGGATCTTCGGCTTCCCTGTTTGCGGCCGAGCTTTTCCTGACGCAGAAAAAACACATCCTGTATATAGTGGACGACAAGGAAGATGCTTTATATGCCAATACGGAAATGGAAGACCTGTTGGGAAAAGATAAAATCCTTTATTTCCCGGCCACTCATCTTGAGCCCTACCAGGTAGAGAAAACCCAGAATGCCAATCTTGTCCTGAGAACGGAAGCCATTAATAAAATTACCTCAGAGAAATCTCCCAAAGTTATTGTTGCCTACGTAGGGGCATTATCTGAAAAAGTATTGAAGAAGGAAGATTTCAAGGCAATTTCCCATCATATAAAAGTAGGCGATCAGCTCGATTTCGATTTTGTGGATGAGCTGCTGAACCATTATAATTTCCAGCAGGCGGATTTTGTTTCCGAGCCGGGAGAGTTTTCCGTACGTGGCGGGATTGTGGATGTCTTTTCCTATTCCAATGAAAAGCCGTACCGGATTACGTTTTTCGGAAATGAAGTGGAAAGCATCAGGACTTTTGACATCGAAACACAGCTTTCGGTGGATAAAGTAGCCGATTTCCAGTTGGTTTCCAATATGAATTTTAAGGTGACGGGCAGCCGGGTGTCCCTGCTTCAGCTGTTGCCGAAAGGAAGCTTTGTGGTTTCAAGAAACGGGATTGTCGGGATGCAGAAGCTGAGGGCATTTTATGAAAAATCCCTGGAAAAATATGATGCGTTAAGCAAAGACATTGCCCACCAGACCCCGCAGGAACTGTTTATTTCCGATCAGGAATTTCTATTCGATTATAAAAAATTCAGGACCGTTGATTTCGGGGCCGTTCCCATCGAAGGGCTGATCGAGCTGTCGGAGCTTAAAATGGACCAGACGGTACAGCCTTCATTCCATAAAAATTTTGAGCTGCTGATCGAAGATCTTGAAGGCAAACAGAAGGAAGGATTCGATACCTGGATTTCCTTTTCCTCCGAAAAGCAGAGAGAGCGGCTGCAGTCTATTTTTGAAGAGCTGGAACACGAGCTTCCTTTTAAAAGTTTCCGGTCCGAAATTCATGAAGGGTTTGTAGACAACGACCACAAATTCCTGGTGTATACCGATCACCAGATCTTCGACCGTTACCAGCGGTACAAAGCTAAAAATACCTTTGCCAAATCCGAACAGCTTACCTTGAAAGACCTGATGTCCCTTAAAATCGGCGATTATATTGCACACATCGACCACGGGATCGGGAAATTCATGGGTCTGGTAAAAGTAAATAACGACGGAAAAATCCAGGAGTGTTTCAAACTTACCTATAAAAACGGCGACCTGCTGTATGTAAGCATTCACTCGCTGCATAAAATCTCAAAATATAATGGTCCGGAAGGCCGGGAAGTGGTCCTGAGCAAACTCGGATCCCCAACCTGGAAATCCTTAAAACAGAAAACAAAGGCAAGGGTAAAACAGATTGCTTTCGACCTTATTAAATTATATGCCCAGCGGAAATCGGCAAAAGGCTTTGCTTACACGCCGGATTCCTACTTACAGAATGAATTGGAAGCCAGTTTCCTTTATGAAGACACGCCGGATCAGGAGAAAGCGACCATCGATGTGAAGCGCGACATGGAAAATGATACGGTGATGGACCGTCTGGTGTGCGGGGATGTAGGTTTCGGTAAAACGGAAGTTGCCATCCGTGCGGCATTCAAAGCAGCAACAGACGGAAAGCAGGTAGCGGTTCTGGTGCCGACGACGATCCTTGCCTTCCAGCATTACCGGAGTTTCAAAGACCGGCTGAAGGATTTCCCGGTAAATGTCGCCTATGTAAACCGTTTCAGGACAGCAAAACAGAAATCGGAAACTTTGCAGGACCTTAAGAACGGAAAAGTGGATATCATTATCGGAACCCACCAGCTGGCAGGAAGTTCGGTGAAGTTTAAAGATCTCGGCCTGCTGATTATTGACGAGGAACATAAGTTCGGTGTTTCGGTAAAGGATAAACTGAAGACCTTAAAGGCCGATGTGGATACTTTAACGCTGACGGCAACGCCCATCCCGAGAACTTTGCAGTTTTCCCTGATGGCTGCAAGGGATTTATCGGTGATTAAAACGCCGCCGCCCAACCGGCAGCCGGTGGACACCCAGCTTATCGGATTCAGCGAAGAAATTATCCGCGATGCGGTTTCCTATGAGCTGCAACGTGACGGTCAGGTCTATTTCATCAACAACAGGGTGGAAAATCTTAAAGATATTGCGGGGCTCATCCAGAGGCTTGTTCCCGATGCAAGGGTAATTACCGGCCACGGACAGATGGAAGGCAAGCAGCTGGAAAAGAATGTCCTGGATTTTATGGAAGGAAAATATGATGTCCTGGTGTCCACCACCATTATCGAAAGTGGCGTGGATGTTCCGAATGCCAATACCATTTTTATTAATGATGCCCACCGGTTCGGGATGGCCGATCTTCACCAGATGAGGGGACGCGTCGGGCGGAGCAACCGCAAGGCGTTCTGTTACCTGATTACACCGCCATACGATATGATGACTTCCGATGCAAGGAAGCGTCTGGAAGCGATTGAGCAGTTTTCCGATCTGGGAAGTGGGTTCCAGATTGCCATGAAAGACCTCGAGATCCGTGGAGCGGGGGATCTGCTGGGAGCCGAACAGAGCGGGTTCATCAACGAAATGGGTTTCGAAACCTACCAGAAACTGATGCAGGAAGCCCTGGAAGAACTGAAAGACGATCAGGAATTTCAGAATCTTTTTGAGAATGAGGAGGAAAGGAACAAGCTTTTCAAAACCACCAAAGATGTGAATATCGATACCGATCTGGAGCTGATGCTGCCGGACTGGTATATTTCAAATACCGAGGAAAGGCTGCTGCTGTATCAGAAGCTGGCCGAAATCGATAATGAGGAAAACCTGGTGAAATTTGAATCGGAACTGATCGACCGTTTCGGTGAACTGCCGAAAGAAGCGGTTAACCTGCTGAAGAGCGTGAGCTTAAAATGGCTGGCTTGCGACATTGGTTTTGAAAAAATCGTAATGAAGAACGGTGTTTTCCTGGGGTATTTCCCGGGCAATCCACAGGACAAGTTTTATCAGACCAGCAAATTCAGAAAAATTATCAGTTATCTTACCAAAAATCCGGCTCAGGCACAGCTGAAGGAGAAAACCGGAAAAGAAGGCAATCAGCTGATGATGAGAAAAGACCGGATTGCCAATGTAGATGAGGTGAATGCACTGTTAAAGTCTATCTTAAAAAGCGAAGAGTAATCTCTTATTCAGGTTACAGATTATTGCCGTGTTGATCTTTCAATGCGGCAAAATTTTTTTATAAATCGAACGTTAAATACCAGAATAAGGTGAGGATTTTAATCCTTTATACCAGGTTTTTTCCTGAGATTTTTCATGTTTTTGAAAAAAAATAGAATACAACAATGAGATGATTCGGCCTGCTCCACAATCATGAAGATCGAAAAATACGGATATCGGGCTGTCATTTTCCCCAAGCGTAGAGATTGGTTTTGGCCTCCTGTTTTCACATTAACAGGATTAATAGATAAAAGATTATGGTTATTCATATTTTTCTCAAACAGCTTTATAATTGATTATTCTTTATGGATAAAATTCACTTTTTACTGATAAATAATTGCTTTTTTATCACTTTGTAGTTTATTTTGGGATTGATTTTTCGGATTGATTAATGGAGTCCTAACGGTTGTTCGTAGAAATATTTCTATTTTTTTATTAAAGTTAAAATATCTGTAATAGATTCATTTATATGGGTTTGTGATCCGTATGTCTACTTTTTATGTGGTTTTTTAATTACCTTTGCAGTCCCAATATTATGAAGAAAACGATGTATTACTGCGTAGCCGGAATTGCAATTTCACTATCGGTTAACGCACAAGTGGGAATAGGTACAAATTCACCTAATGCGCTTCTTGATGTGAACGGAAGCACCACTTTGAGAAAAGAACTAAGAGTAGGCGGTACTTCGGGTACGGCCGGTAATCCCGGACTGAACGGACAGGTTTTGGTATCTCAGGGAGAAGGATTGCCTCCTGTATGGAAATCCGTGAATGTATCCTTTATGGAAGAGGGCCAGTATAAGCTGATCAATTCTTATTTAACTTCCGATCAGACGGGTATTGCTGCGCTTTCAAACGGTGCAGCCGGTGATGGTGTTTATAAGAATACGGTAGGAAGTGACATTTCAGACGTTTCCGGCGGGAACTGGGTGAAGATACCGGGTCTTGTGGATACGTTTACCATTAAAAACGGGAAAAACAGGCTGACTTATCAGTTTCAGACGGGTGTGGAAATGAAGGCTCCGGCAGCAGCCACTTCCCAGAATGTTACTTTTACCTGCGGTGTTTTCCGGAACAACAAGCTGGTAGCCGTCCGTCCCGACAGGATTGCTTCCAATAACAATACGGAAAAAAACGGTTTCCAGGATTATATATTCACCCTGAATTATACGGAGCAGAATGTGCCCGTAGGTACACAGAAAGTGGAGGTGGCCTGCCGCAAGATCGAATCTTCCAGTATTGATTCCCAGTTTACCATCGGACGTAATATTTCCAACAGCAATACGATATCCAATGCCTTCAACCTGGAGTCCGATTTCAAAGTGGACATCATTGAATACGTAACCTATAAAACCAATTAATCAGATGTTAAAGAACTTATTTTTACTCTTCTGCACTGCTGCCGGACTGTTGCTGAACGCGCAAGTAGGCATCAATACAAAAACCCCGCAGGCAACGCTGGATGTAAACGGTGATGCAAATCTCAGGGGAAAATTATCCGTTTTCATTCCTGCAGATAACCTGCTTTCCCAGGGCAACAACGACCAGATCCTGGTTTCTCAGGGAGCCGGCTCTCCTCCGATCTGGAAGTCGCTCCGGATTCCGGAATACGAACCGAACAAATTTTACCTGATATTCAACAATTCCTTTTCAGACCGTACCGGAGTTACCTTTTCCAGTACCGAAGAGCAGGCGAGCAGCTTCAACCGGTCTGCCTCTCTGGTAAAAAATGCCAATTACAGCAGCCTGACCCAATTTAAAAAGATTGATCAGCTGTCCCAGCCTTTTACGGTATACAGTACGGAAAGCAAGACGTATTTTCAGTTTGAAACCGTAGTTCAGGCAAACTTCCCGTCCAATACATCTCCGGATATTTCAATAGATTACGCATGCGGTATTTTTGTGGACGACAAGCTGGTGAACCTCAGACAGCGGAACCTGAAGGCGAGTACTTCGTCCAGTACGTTTATCACCCATAACCAGATCGGGATGGCAGAGAATCTTTCAAAAGGCACCCATTCGGTAAGTGTGGCGTGTTCCAGGCTGAAGTCGTACAACACGACAGCGAACCTGGGTATCGGGATCAACGTTGCAAACAACATCGATAGTTTTATCACCCAGTCTTCCCTGAAGGTGGATGTTTATGAAGTACCGCAGGTATTCAATTCAATTTTAAACTAATTATGAAGAAAATATTTTTTTTAACGGGATGTGTGTTTTCGTTTTGTGTGTACGCTCAGGTGGGTATTAAAACAACAACCCCGGCAGGTACGCTGGATATAAACGGAGATCTCAACATAGCAAAGGAATTAAGGACCGGCGGAACCGGTACGGTAAAAGGTGCGGCGGGGACGGCCGGAAACATCTTCCACAACAGTTCCGATCTTACCGTAAACGACTGGAAGAACATCAAGATTGCAGACGGGCAGGGCAGCATGTCTTTGTTTTCTATGAATACGGTTTCAGATACGAACGGGGCGGTATTCAGCGGAGCGAACGGATCAACAAGTCCCTATACCGAAAACGCTCTCCTCACGAATGTGTGGACCGTACTCCCGGGAACGGTAGATACGTATTCGGTAACCAATACCACCAACAAAGTGGTATTTTCGTTCCAGACTACGGCACAGAAAACGGCCAACAATACTTCGTCTTCAGGATTTGCCTGCGGGATATTTGTAGACGACCAGCTGAAAGCCGTACGAACCGATGTCTTGATCGGCACAGATGGCTCCTATAAAATTTTTAACCTGAATGCGACCCTTACGAATGTAACGCCTAAAAACAATTACTCGGTAAAGGTAGCCTGTACGAAGAGAAACCTGAATGCAGGAACGCTGGGCGTCGGAACAGCAGTGAATACAACTTTTCTGAATTCAGATATGTCACAGTCTGTACTGACGACTTCCGTTCTGCAGCCTTATTAAAAAATTTTATCATCAATATTTTAATCTAAAAGCGGAAGTTTTTAGATTTTTTTGTTTTCTGTATGATTTATTTGTGAATTTTCACTTTCTTTTAGGTTAAAATAAATTATATTTGACGGCATTAAAAATTAGTAATTTATGACAAAAAAATACCTTCTTTCTTCTCTGGCTGCTTTGGCCCTTGGTCTTGTAATTTCCTGTGACAATACCACTGAAGATCCGCCGAATCAGAATAATAATTCTTCCAATACAACGATTACCGGGCCGAGAATTCTGAGTAAAGTAAGCAGCGGGACGAAGGATGTTGAAGAATACATAACTACCGGAGGAGCACTTTCAACCGTTTATGTACGGGATGCGGGCTCCACGAATGCGACGGCTTCAACGGTTACCTATACCGGATCTTCCATCAGCCAGATTAAAATCCAGGATAATGCAAACCCTCATGCAACCGATAACCTGTATGCGCTTACCTATACCAGCGGGAAACTGTCTTCATTTACCATGGATCAGACGATTATGGGTTCTGCCAACCACAGCGATTTTACCGTATATTATGATGCAGGCGGAAGCTTATACCGTATTGTGGAAAAGAAAAAGGTTGGCGGAAGCGCTTCCTATTCTTTTTATAATGAGATGAAATTTACCTATTCTGCCGGTAATATCGTAAAGCTGGACTATACGAGAATGATGATGAGCGGAGGAACCCCTACTGCTTCCACTGCCTCTACTACAGTGTATTATTACGAGAATTATGATGCTAAAGTAAATCCTTACACCACTTTACCGAAAGAATATTTCATGGTAGCTTCTACTTTGACGCAGATCAACGGCTATATGCTTTCGGCCAACAACGTAGGAAAGATAACGGTGCAGAGTCCTTCCGGCCCGCAGATGTCTTACCCTAAAGGCTATGTCTACGATTCCCAGAATTATCCGGTTTCTGATGTAAACCAGACAATTAAATACCTGTATAAACCGTTATAAAGAAGAATGATCTTTTAATGGTTTTATCGTTATATGAGTAAAAAGATACTTTTTATTCAAAAAAAAATTATATTTTTGACAAAATAAATAATCCCCTTTGGAATGAAACGACTTTTTTATTTTATTTTAATACTGGTGGGTGTTTCTTCAGTTCATTCTTGTAAAGAAATAATGGATGAGAACGGAGATCCGCTGGTAGATATCAACGGCAATTCAGGGCTTAACGGTCCGAGAGCTTTATACAGGGAAATCACGGATTCAGATACACTGGCTACGTATTATTACAACGGGCTGCAGCTGTCCAAAGTGGTTACCGACAGTATGAATTCCACTGCAGATATCGCATGGAGCGGAGACAAGATCAGCCGAGTGGATTTCAGAGGATTTCTGGATATTGACGGAAACGGAAAGCTGGATAAAGACAGTATTACCTATAACCAACAGTTTACCTACGGAAGTACGGGAAGGCTGGAAACCATTTCCGAAAGCCGGTCGTTCTTCAAGAGAAGCACCACTGCACCTTACACTGTGGCAGCACCGGGACCGCAGACCCTTTATCTAAAGACAAAAACCATTTACGGTATCAAATATTCGGCAGCAACGGCAAAGCTTGATTCCATCAATATGAGAACCGGCCCTGAAGTGGCAGGAGCTCCTTCTTACAACAAATATTCAAAAGTGAAATTCGAATATTCGGGAGACAATGTTTCTAAAGTAACAAAATTCGCTGGGAATATGACGGGAAGCGTGATGTCCGCTCCGGGCGAAAAGCTTAGTTTTGAGTATTCCAATTACGATGACAAAATAAATCCGTTTACCCTGCTTCCTCCGGTTTATAAAATTTCAAGAATTTTATCTACACAGAATAATCAGGTGAAGAGCTGGATTTTATCACCGAACAGCCCTACAAGATATTCCATTACGAATCTTGCACAGCCTATTCCGACTTCGGTTTTTTTCTCAACCAATTATAACTACGACGCCCAGACGTACATGAGAAAAGGATACGGCGTAAACTATATCTACAAACCTTTGTAAGAAATAATTTTAAATAATATAGAAGCTCAATCTCTCCGGGATTGGGCTTTTTTATTCAGAATGCCTTAATTTTGCAAAAAATTCCGCAATGAAATATTTAATCGTCGGGCTTGGAAACAAAGGCACCGAATATGAAAATACCCGTCACAACATCGGCTTCAAAGTAGCGGATAAAATTGCCGAAACGCTGGAAGTTTCGTTCAATACCACCAACTTCGGGTGGATGGCAGACGGGAAATACAAAGGTAGAAGGGTACTCGTGCTGAAGCCGGATACCTATATGAACCTTTCCGGGAATGCGGTGCGCTATTGGATGCAGAAAGAAAACATCCCGTTGGAAAATGTACTCATCATTACGGATGATCTGGCACTTCCTTTCGGAACCCTGCGGATGAAAGGAAAAGGTTCCGATGCCGGGCACAACGGGCTGAAAAACATCAACGAAGTTTTGCAGACCCAGAATTATGCACGCCTCCGGTTCGGGATTTCCGCAGATTTTTCAGAAGGCAGACAGGTGGATTATGTGCTGGGCACCTGGAACGAGGAAGAAAATGAAAAGCTGGCCGAGAGAATTGAAAAGTTTTCAAAAGCAGCCCTGTCGTTTGTTTTTGCAGGCATCAGCAATACCATGTCTGCATTTAATGGGAAGTAAATTACGTGAACTCGGAGTGGAAAATAGGTTGGGAGCCGGATGCCGGAAGTTTCTTCTATTAATATACTGTCAACAGTCTCAAATATCAAATGATCTTGTTTATACTTCGTAAAGTACAGACTCTATGTAAAATTCCTGATCATTTTTAATAGGCTGGAAATAAATTAAATATCATCGAATTTACATTAAATAAAACCTCCGCAAGCGGAGGTTTATTGTTTGTAGACCACGATGTCCTGGATGATTTTATTTTCGAAGAAGTTTTTCTCGTTGACGGTAAATCCGTAATTGTGCTCCTGCTCGAAAAATTCGAGGGGAGTGGTAGGGGTATCATCAGGTTTCCATTTTATAACAACCGTTACCTGCCCGGAAGCATCAATATCTTTATCGGAAAACCTGAATAAGGTACCCGGCAGGGGATTATTCCCATCTTCCTTAATATCGGATTTTGCCTTTTTAAACGAAAGCTGGGTCATATCTTTCAATAGCAGGGAAAATTTTTTCCCGATATACTTTTCCTTATTGGTCTGGAATTTTTTAGCATATGCCAAAGTATCGCTTACTGTTTTCTGCGCCTGGACCAGCCCGCTGAATAAAGCAAAAAAAGCAATGAGAAGAATATTAACGGATTTTTTCATACAAAAGGCGGATTCTGTTTAAGAATTCAAATGTAATGATTTTTAAGCATCAATGTAAAGATCGTTTTTAACTTTAAATCTATATTCGGAAAAGAAAGAGGCTGCCGGATCCGGCAGCCTTCTCTCGGAATATTAAAAATTAATTTCCGGTTTATCTAAAGATAACATTCTTGTGATGAAGATCCTGCCAACAACAGAATCAGCCTGTTACAGCCAGTTTACCACTCCCGTTTCAACATCGTAGTTAGCACCTACAATCTTGATTTTGCCTTCAGTTTCCAGCCTTTTCAGGGTAGAGCTCTGCTTGCGGATGTCTTCAATGGCATTTTTCACATTGTGCTGGTTCAGCCTTTCAAGAAGTTCGGCATTAGCAGAAGAACGCTCTTCACCATTTTCGATGATTTTATCGATAATCGGATCGAAATGGTTGATCAGGTGGTTCAGGTTATCCATTCCCATTCCTTCGATCTGCGCTGCATCAAGACCGCCTTTCAGGGCACCGCATTTTGTGTGTCCCAAAACCACAACAAGTTTGGAACCGGCTACGTTGCATCCGAATTCCATAGAACCCAGGATATCCTGATTGACGAAGTTACCCGCAATCCTGATGCTGAAAATATCTCCCAGTCCCTGGTCAAAGATCAGCTCTGCGGAAGTACGGCTGTCGATACAGCTCAGAACTACGGCAAAAGGCCACTGTCCCTCGCGGGTAGCATTTACCTGCTCCAGAAGATCCCTGTTGGCTTTCAGATTGTTTACAAATCGCTGGTTTCCTTCTTTCAGGAATTCCAATGCTCTTTCCGGAGTAATGGTAGCCTGGGTTTCGTGCGTGTGTGCTTTCATATAATTTATTTATTTTATTAAATTCTATTTGTCTAAGTTAAAAATTTCAGGGCGAAAAATTTACATCGCTCTTTTATGTGTTACGAGAATATGGGAATCTTCGTCTCTTTCATAATCCCGGTATGAAGTCCTGAAGCCGAGGAGCTCCACGGTAATATCTTCTTCCTTTGCCCGGATGTTGGCAAAATCCTGGATCATTTCCAGAACGTCGGTTGCAATATAGGAGGTTCCCCTTGCATCAAAGGTCACCGTAGAATTCGGCTTAATGTTTTTCAGCGTTTTTTTGATGGCTGCCTTATTTAAAAATGAAACTTCTTCCGCCAGCTTTATCGTAATTCCGTCTGCATCATCCAGCTCTTTCCGGCTCAGGTAATACGCCCTTTTCATATTCCCCTGAAGGATATAAAAAACGGAAATGGCAAGTCCGATCCCGACCCCTTTCAGAAGGTCTGTGGCTACAACGGCTACTACCGTTGCCACAAACGGGATAAACTGGAACTTACCAAGATGCCAGAAATGCCTGAACGTTGCCGGCTTGGCCAATTTATATCCCACCATAATCAAAACCGCAGCCAAAGTCGCCAGGGGAATTAAATTTAATACCACCGGAATCGACAGGACACAGATGAGCAGCAAAATCCCGTGAATGACCGTAGACATCTTGGAGGTAGCTCCCGCATTGGCATTGGCCGAGCTCCTTACCACCACCGAAGTCATCGGAAGCCCGCCGATAAATGAACTGATGAGGTTCCCGATTCCCTGCGCTTTAAGTTCCAGGTTGGTGTCGGTGATCCTGCGCTGGATATCCAATCGGTCCGAAGCCTCGATACACAGCAGGGTTTCAATGGAAGCCACAATGGCAATGGTTGCTCCGGCGATCCATACTTTCGGATTGGTGAATCCTGCAAAATCAGGCATGGTCACCAGGTTTTTGAAGTCGTCAAAAAACTGCGGAACGGGTAATGAAACCAGATGCTGGGACTGGATGGCCAGTGAGCTGCCGGTCATTTTAAAAACTTCATTCAGGATAATTCCTGTTACTACCGCTACCAGAGCACCTGGAAGCATTTTAATCCTTCTCAGCGCATATACTTTATCCCAGGTAATGAGAATCGCCATGGAAATCAGGGTAATAATGATGGCTCCCGGCTGAACCGCCCCGAATAATTCAGTGAAATACCCGAAGTTCAGGCCGTTGTCGAAAATCGATTCGTGGCCTTCATAATCCTTATCGAATCCAAGCGCATGCGGAACCTGTTTTAAAATGATGATGATCCCGATGGCGGCAAGCATTCCTTCAATAACGTTATTAGGAAAATAGTTGGAAATGCTTCCGGCCCTGATAAAACCAAGTACAAGCTGGATAAGCCCGGCAATGATCCCGGCACAGAGGAAAAGCTCAAAAGCACCCAGGTCTTTAATGGCTGTTAAAACAATAGCCGTAAGCCCCGCAGCAGGTCCCGAGACCGAAATATTCGAGTTGCTGATGGTCCCCACGACCAGTCCTCCTACGATTCCGGCAATAATCCCGGACAAAGGCGGTGCGCCTGATGCTAAAGCGATTCCCAGGCACAGAGGCAGTGCTACCAGAAATACAACGAGGCCTGAAGGGAAATTTTCCTTTATGCCTCCGATGAATGATGTTTTTTTCATGATGTTAAGCTGTGAAAGATAACCGGTTTATTTAAGAAATAAATCGGCTATATAAATGAAATTTAATTTTTAAAAGGCATGGGTATTCATATCAGAATTTGATATAAACAGTAAAAAACGAAGATGGAATTAAGCTTCGGGAGGCGGGGAAAAAAGGGTAAGAAGAGGTGACAGATGAAAAGAATCATCGATCAGTACAAAAGATTTCTCTTCGCCGGAAGGTTCGAAAAACTTCAGATAATCGAAAACATCCAAAGTTTTGGGAAGTGTTTTTTCGTAGACGATAAAAGAACCAGGGTGGGAATGCGGCTCTTCTTCATTGATAACGACATTGGTCCGGGTAAGATCCCAGCCGAATACGGCAGCCATACCGGGTAAAGCCGTAAAGTTAAGGAACAACACCAATGTAATTATACTCCAAAGTTTCATTTCACATTTTTTTTTGAGCTATTTTTTTCTGCTCATGACCCAATCTGAACTGGTAAGGTTATAAATTTTCTGGATGTCTTTGAGAATTTTTTCAAAGTCGATTTCCAGATCAATAATTTTACCGGTTCTCAGGTCGAAAACCCAGCCGTGCACTACAGGAAATTCTTCCAGAATATAGCGCTCCTGCACACAGGCCATTTTTACCACGTTGATGCATTGCTCCTGAACGTTTAGTTCCACAAGCCTGTCATAACGTTTCCCTTCATCTTCTATTGCATCCAGCTCGGTCTGGTGTAGCCGGTAGACATCGCGGATCGTCCTAAGCCACGGGTTCAGTAATCCCAGATCCTCAGGCGTCATGGCCGCTTTCACGCCACCGCAGTTGTAATGTCCGCAGACAATGATGTGCTTTACCCTGAGATGTTCTACGGCATACTGTATGACCGCCGTTGAACTCATATCCAGTGTATTGACGACATTGGCAATATTCCGGTGAACAAAAACTTCGCCCGGCTTTGCGCCCATCAGTTCTTCCGCGGTTGCCCTGCTGTCCGAACATCCGATGTATAAATAATCGGGCTGCTGGGTTTTGGCAAGGTCATGGAAGAAATCGGGATTGTCTGCAATTTTAGATTCCACCCACTTCCTGTTGTTTTCAAAAATAACTTCGTACGATTGTGACATAAATAAAATTTTTATATGTTTTAATTATTTATTTCGTTTAAATTATTTTTAAAATCAATAGACTAAATCAATAATACTGCAAAAATATAATTTTTGATGAAAAAGCAAATATATTTAACAAAGTTTAATATTAAATATATTTTAAATAATATTCTAAGTTACACTTTATTTTTACAATAATTAATATTTAGCCGATTTCGGCTGTATCTTGCAGAATATTTTAGATGTGTTCACCCAAGTTTATACGAAGTTCAAAAGGATTGTTATGCAGGAAAACGAAAAGTTTATGATCCTGTGGCTGGAAAGCGGATTTAATTCAAAAACTTCTTTCAACCGTAATTTTAAGAAATGCATGAACTGCTCTCCAAGAGAATTCCTAAAAAGCCGGGAGATCGGGATTAAAGAATAGTTGGAATGGTTAAATTAAGCTAATGGTTTGATTTTTAGTTGTTATTAAATTTGTGCCACCTTTCATTTTGGAACAGTAGGAACCTTTTTTACTCTCAGTATTGCAAAAAATAATGAACAGTTATGACAAAGAAAATAGGATTTGTACTTATGGGGATACTGGCACTGCTTGTCGGCATATATCCTTTACTGTATGCTTTTGTGGAAGAAAAATATACGCTCCTCGGTTCCAAAGCCCCTGAAATCCTCCATAATACCATCTGGAAAACCGCATTTCCTGCGCATATTATTTTTGGAGGGACCGCACTTTTTATCGGCTGGCGTCAATTCGGCAGTTCGTTCCGGAATAAATATTTAAGAATACACCGGGTAATTGGAAAAGCATATGTCATCGCTGTAGCCATTAGTTCGGGTTGCGCCATCTATATGGGTTTTTATGCCAATGGTGGAATTGTCGCAGAAACAGGATTTATAATTTTGGGAATGATCTGGCTGGTAACGACCCTCATCGCACTGGTCGGCATAAAAAAAGGGAACATAGTCCGGCACCAGCAATGGATGAATTACAGCTATGCCTGTACCTTTGCTGCTGTGACGCTGAGGATCTGGCTTCCTTTGTTAAAAAGTATAACGGGAGATGCCGAAGGATCTTATATTGCGGTAGCTTGGTTATGCTGGGTCCCCAATTTGCTGTTTGCGTATCTGATTAACCGGAAGCTGACGAAAGGATAATGTTGCGGTATTTAATTATTTGAAATTGAACACCACTTAACCAAAAATTTTCATTTTCAGTCTTCTCTTAACCCACCTATTAATCTGATTTTTCTTTAAGGTATTTTGCGGTTGATGTATCCCTCCGTGGCATTGGCTTTCGGAAGAATCTTCGCGGGATTTCCGATAACGACCGAGTCGGAAGGGACATCGGAATTCACATAAGCATTGGGACCTATCAATACATTGTTTCCAATGACAATGCCTCCTACGATGACGGCATTGGCTCCGATCCAGACCTCATCGCCGATTACGGGAATGCCCGCTTTGCCGCCGCGGTTCTGCTGCCCGATGGTAACGCCCTGGGCAATATTGCAGTTTTTCCCGATTTTTGTTCCCGGATTAATGACCAGTGCTCCCCAATGGCCCAGATAAAATCCTTCCCCGATTTCCGTTTCCGGGTAAATCTGGAATCCGTATTTGATCTGGTAATGTCGCAGCACAAATTTCCAGAAAATATTCAGCAGAGGGGTCTTCAGGTGCTGCTGGGATTTTCTCAGGACATAGATAAAATGGAGATTGGGATTAAGACATTTTTTCCAGATCTCCACTGTAGAAAGCCATTTTCCGCTTTCCCTGAAAAAATCTTTCTGAAGGGTAGAATAGTGTTCAGCCATACAGCAAAAATAAAAATTTACGGTTTATATTAAAAGAAAAAGCAATGCTAAAGACCGTCCAGAACGGAGGTTATTTTTTCGACAGAATTTTTAAGCGTAAACGGCATTTCATAGGACTTCAGCTTTTCCGAATATTTTTCAAAACTTTCAGGATGGGTTAGTGCCTGCTTCATCCCGGAATAAATCCCTTCTTCGGAATTTTCTACCAGCAGTCCCAGTTCACCGTTCTTCAGCATTTCTTCAGAGCCGGAAACTTCCGTGGAAATAATTTTTTTCTTTAAGGTAATGGCTTCAAAAAGAACCGTCGGGAAGCCTTCATACCGGGAGCTTAAAATATAGAAATCCGCTTTTTTAAAATAAGGATAGGGATTATCGGTAAAACCCAGCATTATCGCCGTCTCATTTACCCCAAGATCCGACTTCAGCTTTCTGATGTTTTCAAAATCGTATCCGTCTCCTACAATCAGGACTTTATGCTTAAACCCTTCCTCCAGAAGTTTTTTGTGAACCTTTAAAAGCCGGTCGAAGCCTTTTTGCGGAAAAACCGTTCCTACAGAGATAAACGTAGGTACGGATTGGTCGAAACTGTAATTGATTACTGGCATTTCCGATTTGGAAACAAATTCTTCCGTATCCAGGGGATTGTAGATTTTTATAATCTTGCTTTTCTCTGCTTCATTTTTAGCCAGCTGGTGAAAAAGCTTTTCAATTTTCTCAGAGATTACCATGATTTTATCAAAACCGAAAAACTTCCGGATTTCCTCATCGGTATAGCCTTTCACTTCCGAAAGATCGTTGTGGATCCAGACGATTTTCTTTGATGCCAGGGGAGAACCTAAAATTTCATCCCGCATCCCGTGAATGGCGGCAAATTCGATGTCGTACTGCTTTTGCTTCAGTTTATTTTTATAAAGCAGGTTCGGAAATTTGTTCACGATTTTTTCGTGCAGTACCCGTGCGGCTTTACGCGGAATTTCATGCGGCCTGTTGGTGGTAATCATTTCCCCTTTGTGGAGGTACAGGATGTTGATCCACTCCGGGACTTCCGGCAGGTATTTCCCAGAATACAGGTTCAATAGCAGATCGATCTCGTATTTGTCTTCAGGAAGATTTTTCAGGAAGGTAACCAGCACTTTCTCCGCTCCGCCATGGCGGAGGGATCCGATGCGGATCAGGATTTTCTTTTTTTCGGCCATTTATTTTTTTACAGGTTTGTAATTGTGGGGAAGATTTTCTTTGATGTAAGCCTCAAGTTTTGCCCTTTCCGGTTCCAGCTCTCTCGGATATATCACATTGTTAGCCAGGGCTTTATTTCCGTAATCTTCAATGCTGCAGATAAATTTTGCCGGAATTCCCGCATAAACGGAATTGTCCGGCATCGTGGAATTCAATACAGATCCGGCACCCAGGATACAATTGTTACCCATCTGAGAGCCGGGAAGAAAAAGGCAGTTGTTTCCTACAAAACAGTTTTTGCCCAGCTTTATCCGGCCGAAATTCCTGGCGTCCTTATATTTTTCCATGCTCCGGATCACATACATGGCGCCATCGTGATTCACAAACCGGCATCCGGCCGTAATTTTTGTCCTGTCGCCGATCTCGATCAGGAAAGGTTCCGAGCCGAAATCCGGAGCTTCTACAAATATCACGTCCTTTCCTACCTTTAGCCCTCTGGCAATAGAAATTTTAATGTAAATATTCTGGATTATTTTCTGATAGGTCGTATGGATTTTCAGAATAAGCCGGTATAAAAAAATCATTGTTCTTTTTTTACTAAGTTAATCAGGATGGTTTCAACAGCATCAAAAATCTTCTTGCTGTCAAACTGCTCTTCGATAGATATTAAATTCTTTTTAATTTCAGCAATGAATTCAGGTTCCGTCAGGAATTTTTTCATCGATGAGTACATTTCATCCGTTTCATAATTGATGAGATAGCCGGTTTTTCCGTGATCGATCATGGCCGGAATATCCCCGGTGCGGGTGGCAATCACAGGCTTCCGGAGAATAAGTGCTTCTGCAATAACGAGTGGCCAGGCTTCAGATTCCGAAGGAAGTATAAAGTAATCTGCATTTTTAACGTACGGATACGGATTCATCTTATTGCCGGCCAGGACAAAGGTATCTTCCACTTTCTTATCGGTAATTTGCTGCTTTAGATTTCTGAATTCTTCACCGTCTCCCACAACAATTACCGAATGGTGAAAACCTTCACGGATCAGTTTTGCATGGGCTTCAATCAGTTTATGATAGCCTTTTCTGGAATGCAGCCGTCCGATTGAGACGAATACCGGGCCTTGGGGCAAATCCGCAATAGGCTCGCCGGCTTTTTTTCTTATTTCATTAACCGGAATGGCATTGATGATTACTTCTTCCGGAGGATATTGAAGATCAGGGTAATACTGGTGCATCATGTCTTTGATCTTCTGTGAGCAATAGATCATCTGGTCGAATTCCGGAAAATTTTTCAGGATTCCCGGGACCAGAGGCTGAAGTTTCGGCAGATTGATTTCAGAATGGAACCATCCTATTTTTTTTGAATGTTTATTGGTGGAATTAAGCACCGCCGGGAAATCTCCATAAGTCATGCCTATTTCGATATCATATCTTTCTCCTAAAAGCTGATCGGCAATAGCCGGCTGCTTTTGGATTTGCCGAAGCCTCAGATTTCTGCGGACCAGCTGTATTTTTTGGAGTATTCTATTTTTAGAAAGATCTTCCTTGCCGGGCGTAAGGGATACTTTTCTTACATGCTCCGGAAACTCGTCCCGAAGCTCTCCCTGGTTGATGTTGAGGCAGACCGTCAGCTCAAATTTTTCCCGGTCGAGATTGTCGAGCAGGCTAAGCATAACTTTTTCCACACCGCCCATTTCCATCGACCGGTGCCTGAAAAGCACTTTTATTTTATTATTCCCTGTCATTAACCAAAAATTTGTTGTGCAAAAATGCTGATCTTTTTCTTTATTCTGTACGGAATGGAGTGCTGATATTCCAGAAGGTCATAAATTTCTTTGGAATGGGTATATTCATCAGGTATATTCCGTCCGTTTATTTTTTTTAAGTTCCTGCGCTTCATAGCATTGAAAATTACTTTCGCAAAGTACTCATAGGATCTGGACTTGTTGTCATTCTGGGAAATCCCTCCCGAATGAAGCCGGTATAGGTAATTGACTTCATTAATGAATTTTACTTTTCCTTTTTCATACATTTTCAGATACAGGTCCTGGTCTTCCGAAATTCTCATAGCCGTATTCATTTTTTCCGTCTGAAGATAAATCTTTCTGCTGAAGCATACAAAATGTGCGATCTGGATCGGATAATTGAAGAAAAACGGATCATTGTTTTTCACCTGCCGGGTTCTGAAAGGATTTAGCGGCCGGAGATTTTCATCACAGCTCATGAATATGGAATACGTGAGGACCACCTCTTTTTTCTGAAAGTTTGCCATGCTGGAAGAAATGGCGGTAGGGGTAATGGCATCGTCAGGATCTACAAATCCGCAGACATCCCCTTCCGCAAGCTCGATAAGCTTACTTTTGGTAATGCCCACACCGCTGTTTGCAGGATTCTCAAAAAACCTGAACCGGCGGTCGCCCCCGATGATCTTTTTGATCGTACTTACGGAATCGTCGGTAGAGGCGTCGTCCAGGATAACCGCTTCCCAGTTTTTGTATTCCTGTGCCATAATGGAATCATAGCATTCCTTAAAGTACTTCCCGTTGTTGTAATTGGCAATCAGGATCGAAAACTTCATCATAAAACGGATTTAGAGATTAGCTGCTGCTGATTGACGACTTTCGTATTGTTTGGAACGTCTTTGAAAATGGTACATCCCGCACCGATAATGCAGTTGTCACCGATTGTTACTCCTTTCAGTACTGTAACGTTGCTTCCCAGCCAGCAGTTTTTCCCGATCCTGATCGGAGCCGTAGAAAAATCCGACTTTGAAATGTTGAATTCCGGAGCCGTATTATATGCATGGTTGTGGTCGTACAGCTTTACATTTTCCCCGAAAAGCGTATTTTCCCCGATTGAAATAGCATCCAGACAATTTACCGAACAGAAATTATTCATGAAAACACCGTCTCCGATGGTAAGGTTTGCCTTTTTTTCCACCAAAAGATGGATGTAATTCCTGAAATTCACGGAGGAACCGATGGTGACCTTTTGAAGCTCTTCAGATAAGATAAAATGATTATTGATGCCTACTTTTATGCTTCCTACACTGGTGTTGGGATTTTTTTTGAGTACAGAAAGCTGGTGCTTGCGTTGGAGCTTTTCTAGAATAAGGTGCAGCATGTTGGGATTATATTTAATTCATAATTTGTCTCGCAAAGATAATTAATTGTATTATACCGTAAAAAATATTATTTTTGCTTTCTAAATTCAACACAGTGAGCGAAATATCATCGGTTCTCAAAACATTTATTGCTTATCTTAAAAGACCAGACCTTTATCCGGAATTAAGAAGAAAAATCATTAAAAATACTTTACAAAGAAGAAATGCTTTTAAAGGTAAGGAAAAAACAAATTCCTGGGCTGCATCAAAGGCTATTTCCCAAAAAGAAGCTATTTCCAGACTCTTCGGAATGGATATGGAGCCGTTCAGAACTCAGTATGCAGAAGTTTTAAAAAATTCCGGACAGAAACAAAAGGACTGTCCCATCAAAATGGGCGGTGCCGGAGCATTGGAACTGATTTTTTATGCCTGTGAATTTGCAGAGGCGAAGAACGTCGTAGAAACGGGAGTTGCTTACGGATGGTCTTCTTTAGCCGCACTTTTATCCCTGGAAAAAAGGAACGGGACGCTTTACAGCTCCGATATGCCTTACCTGGCACAGGATGGCGACCGTTATGTGGGATGTATTGTTCCGGAAAACCTGAAACCTCACTGGAAGCTTTTCCGTTTTGCGGATAAAGAATCCCTGCCTAAAATTTTTGCTGAAAGCCCTGTTTTTGATGTCGTTCATTACGATTCGGATAAAAGCTATAACGGCAGGTTTTGGGCTTATAATGAACTTTATAAACGCCTGAGGTCCGGAGGAATTTTCATCAGCGATGATATCGGCGATAATTCGGCATACCAGGATTTCTGTGATCAGAATAATCTTGAAACCACGGTGGTGGAGTATGAAGGGAAGTATATCGGAATTTTTGTAAAGTAAAATACCAATGGTTTCAGTGTTTGAGGTTTTCATGAATTTCACAGACTGTACAATCTGCCATTGCTTCTTAAATCAAACCGTGAATAAAAAACCGTCTCTTCATGATCTTCTACTTTTAAAGTGAGCCTGCAGGATTCTGCCGTTATAAATCTTTGCAGGGAATTCATTTAAGAAGATTTATGCCGTTTAGTTCCGTAAACTTTTTAATCTTTTTACCAGTCGTTTTCATCCTGTACTGGTTTGTTTTCAATAAAAAATACCAGTATCTATGGATTGGAAATAGGGAGATCCATCCATGGGTAAGAAGAATTATTTATGTAAGGATGGCTATTATTATTTTTCCGTTATGCGGGTGCCGGAAATCATCAATTTATTTTTATTTCAAGTTTTAATATGAAAAGTTTTTTGCTCAAAATATCATTTTACGGTTTAGGATGTATTTTACTGCTGGGTATATTGGGAGCATTTGCAGACGGAAATACGGATGATAATTATATGCATTTTGCCGTGGATAAGCCGGTGAATATTATTCTAGGGGATTCAAGAGGATCGCAGGCCTTACAACCCGGTATTTTAGAAGATAAACTTCAGGAGAAATTTGACAATTTTTCACTGAATGTGGTGCAGTCTCCGTACGGCCCGGTATATCTGAATGCTTTAAAAAGAAAGCTAAATCCGGATACAAAAGACGGACTGTTTATCATTACCGTAGATCCCTGGAATTTATCAGCAGATAAAAATTTTAATGGCAGGCATGAAGACTTTCCCGAAAAAGAAAATTCCCCTTTGGGAAATATGTATTTCTATAATATGTCGCCCAACTACGAATATCTTATAAAGCATTACTCCAGAAGCTGGTTTAAAATCTTTACGGAACGCGAGCAGAAAGGCAGATCCAATACCTATTTGCATAAAGACGGCTGGCTGGAAGTCAATGTAAATATGGACAAAGATTCCGTAAGGAAAAGAGAACTGTCAAAGATCGTATTTTACAGGGACCAGATGGCCGGGACGCAGAAACTATCCACTTTCAGAATCAAAGCGCTTGAAGATATTATTCGGTTTCTTAAAGATAAAGGGACGGTCTATCTCGTAAGGATTCCCGCATCTGAAAAGATAATGGCTGTTGAAAATTCTTATTCGCCCGGGTTTAGCGAAAAAATAAGATCCATTTCAAAGCAATACAATGTTCATTTCTTCGATTTTTCCTCAAAGGCAAAAGATTACCGCTATACCGATGGAAATCACATGTATAAAACCTCCGGGAAAATATTTACGGGGCAGATCGCAGATTCCATTTTAAGCAAAAACCATTAGAATAAATATTTCCTGAAATTGATATTATACAGTCCGGAACGGATGCTTCGGTAATCTTTAACAAGATACTTGGTAATCATCCCCCATTTTTTTACGGCTGGTGCAAGGGCAATTTCGTAGCTGCGGTGCATTCTTTCAATATGCAGTTTTATATCCTGGGGAATTGTTTTTTCATTCTTTGCCCAATTATTAATTTCTCTCCAAAGCAGTACCCTGGTTATCGCCGGATTTACTTTTTTCGAATCCACGGCAGTAATCCTGTTGTTTTCATGAACCCCTCTCATGGCAATGGCCTGATCTAAGATTCCGGGATAAAGATCCAGGTAATACGAAAGCCTGAATAAAAACTCCGTATCCTGATGCAGTCTCAGATGGGTTTTGAAGAACGGTTTCAGTTTCGTGACCATTGACGCTTTTCTTATCGTGAGACAGTCGATGCTGAACAGTCCGAAGCTTCCCCTCATATTGAGCTGGCCCGGAAACACCTCCTTCGGATCGTGTTTTTTGTAAACCGTCGTGAGGTTGTCTTTAAATAACGGATAATACTGCTCTTTTGCTTTTTCAGAATAATAGTGTACCCCAAGCGCTCCGTAAACACCTTCTACTGCAGGATTTTTGAAAAGTTCCTTTTCCGCATCAAAACGGTTGGGAAGATAATAGTCATCCGCATCAAGGAAAGCGATAAAATCCCCGGTTGCCTTTTCAAGCCCAAGGTTTCTTGTCGGCCCCGCTCCGTGATTGCCTTTATCCGGGTGCTGAAACAGCTTGATGCGGTCGTATTTTTCGGCCAGTTTCTGGCATACTTCCAACGCATTGTCCGGCGACTTGTCTTCAACCAGGATAATCTCGTGCACTTCATCAAACTGAAGGGCAGATTCTACGGCCTGGGTCACATATTTTTCGGCGTTGTAAACGGGAACGATGACGGAGATTTTCATGATGGATGTGTATTTTACAGGAGGTGAAAAGAATTCTGTTAGGACAATTCAGATAAGAAAGAAGAAATCCTGAACTAATTCTTATTGTGTACGGAATAATGGAGGTTTCTGTCAGGAAACTTTAAAATTCGCATTTTTATTTACAGCTAAATAATTGGTCGTCAGGTAAATTTCAAATGATTCGTGATAGGTTATTTTTTGCAAACCATCCTGCAAGATCCTGTAAATATCATAGTTTTCTAACAACGAGAAGAAATCGGTCAACCTGTTTCCTGCATATAGGCTTGCCAATCCGAATTCAAACTGTATCATTGAAATATGGCCATTCTTAATAGCATTTTTTGCTCCCTGAAAAGCTTTCAGCTCATGCCCTTCAATATCTATTTTTAAAAAATTGATATGAGCAATTGAATGTTCTTCCATAAACCGATCTATTGTTTCCAACTGAATGACTTCCGTTCTGCTGAGCTCTTTCTTAATCCTTTCATATCCATTGTTTTCTATTGAAGCCCAGACTGAACCGTCATAATCATAGTGTATTTCAGCTGTTCCCGGATTATTGCTGAATCCCAACTGATGATAGGTAAAGTTCGGATGGTTTATCTTTTTCAATTCGTTTACACAGAATGAGGTAGGCTCGAAAGCATAAATCTGGAAAGGCGTCTTAATATTTTGAATGAGCGCTTTGCTATAGCCTCCAATGTTAGCTCCAATGTCAAAAATTACAATTTCTTTATGGGCGAAAATTCTGTTGATTAGTCCGAAAATATATTTCTCACCGCTTTTTTCGTAATCAGAACCGTTACCATAATTCATTCCCCTCAATGAAATGAAGAACAGCCTTTCAAAGAAAGCCTGAAAAGTTTTCCTCCCATAAAGTCTGGCAATTTGCCTCTGTAGAATTCCCATACTCTTATTTAATAAATTTTACACTTCGGTGTTCCGCCTGTAAATATATCAGTTTTTTCTCCAAAATACTTCGGTTAAGATTTTTTACCACACCATTAGGTGAAAGATATTCTTCATAATAGTCCAGAACATTTGTTTTTATGGCCAGAATCTCCTGTTCGGAATAATTAAATATTTCATTCTGGAGAATATGTTCCAATTCATCAAGATCCTGAAAAATAACAGCATTTATCCGATGCTGTAGGTTGGGATACATGACCTCCGCATATTCTCTCTGGATAAGAGGAATGGTTCCTACCGACATCGCCTCGATTACATTATGACATAACGGCATCACTACGCCCGGACAGCAAAGATAAAAATTGAAATAAGAAAGAAGTTCCCGGATGTCTTCCATCCTGATGCCGTAATTTTCCTTTATGGCAAAAACATACTTCTCATTCATAGCACCATCTGCAGAAACGATTGCTTCTTTTCCGCTGATGGAAACAAATTTTTCTTTCTTTTTAAAAAAAGCCAGCAGACCGGTTCTGGTTTCTACCGTGAATTCAGTTCTCCTGATGTCCATATAGGCCTGTGCATCGAAATTTCCGTAACAGAAGATTGAGTTGAACCTTTTTCTTTCCGTATTGATTTTATGATTCCAAATCCCCTGGCTGTACATGAACGGATGAAAGCTCATTGGTACATGAAACGTATTTTCCTGTTTATTCTGATGTTCAAAATAGTTGGCGAAATAATCCGGACTGAACATTTCATCCTTTATTTCAATTACATTGGATGGAAGATTTTTCTTATGGATGCTCAGAAAATTTTTTTCGCGCACGATAAGTCCGAGATAACGGTCTTTATTTCTAAGATTCCTGAATCTTGCAAAATTCATAGGATAGCAAACGGTATATCCTGAGAGCTGATAAAATTTTACCATCAGATAGAAAAACCGGTGATAAAGGTTAGGATTGCTGAAACTGATGAGCAATACCTTATCGTTTTCAGGAGGCGTGTAAAGCTTTAAACGCAAAAAAGCTACAGCATCACCGACCACCCTTTTAACCTGACTTATTCTTTTATTGATCATATGTGTTGTTTAAGGCGTGAAACCGATATCTTGTTTTAAAAAATTCAGGGTTTCTTAAGGCGGTTAATAAAAATGAGATCCACTTTTTTACTCCTTTCTGATGGGCTATTTGAAAACTGAGGTAATTAAGCTCTATTTTTTTTGCATATTCTTTTTCCAGTTTATCGGCTTTACTCCATTCATAAAGGGATTCATTATAAAGAAGGCTGTTCCGGTAGAATTTTGCAGAATAGGGTTTTATTTTGGTAATCCGGTTATCATCATGGACTCCTCTCATCGCAACGGCTTTATCTATAATTCCGGATTTCAGGTAACAGTGGTAGGCAAGCTTCAGGTTGAAATCTGAGTCCTGATGTACCCGGAGATCAATATTGAAGCGAAGTCCTGTTTTTTCAAGAGCAGACCTCCGGACTGTCAGTGCATTCAGGTGAAAAAAAGAACCGAAAACTTTAGGGGTAAGTCCTAAAAGCCCTTCGAAGACTTCCTTTCCTTCTGCGGCATAGTTTACCGTGGTAAGAGGTGAACCCTTGAATTTAATCTGGTATTCTTCTTTGCCTTTTTCCGACAAATAATCGACGCCAATGGCTCCGAAAACCCCTTCAGTTTTGGGATTCATGAAAAGTTCTTTCTCTGCATCAAAACGGTTGGAAAGGTAATAATCATCGGCATCCAGAAAAGCAATGAAATCCTGCGTCGCTTTTTCGATTCCCAGGTTCCGCGTTGCGCCGGCACCATGGTTGCCTTTATCAGAGTGCTGAAATAATTTTATTCTTGGATTTCCGGTCACCAGTTTTTCACAGATGGCCAATGAATCATCTGTGGAGCAGTCTTCCACCAGGATGATTTCCTTCACTTCATCGAACTGCACGGCAGAATCAACCGATTTTACCAAAAACCGTGAAGCATTGTAAACGGGAATAATGACGGATATATTCAGGCTCATTCTATATATTTTTCATTATGATGGGCCCAAAGTGCCAACTGTAAAAGGTTCCAGTGCTTATGGTCTTTGTTTAAAAATTTTTGGGCAGCCTTAAAGTCGATATAGCTGAATATTTTCTGGTTTGGATCTTTCAATAGATGGTCCGATAGTGTGATGAGGTTTTCTTCTTCAAACCAGGTTTTGATGCTCATCCCGAAGCCCTGCTTACGGCGTTTTCTGATGGTTTCCGTCCAATAGGATCCCATGGCTTCGCGAAGGATGATTTTATCGTTATTGTTGGTAAGCTTAAGCTGTTCGGGAAGCTGGATGCAGAATTCGGCGAAATCGATATCCAGGAAAGGTGTTCTTACTTCCAGCGAATTGGCCATTGCCATCCGGTCGGATTTTACCATCATATTGGCCGGGACATAGGTTTCAAGGTCATGTCTCATGATATCATTTAGTGAATCCGGATCAGGAACAAAGCTGTAAGGCTGTTCATACCTCGATGAAATGCCCAAGGCAAGCCGCTCTTCAGTATTGAAGGCGTTCCGGACAAAATTCCGGTGAAAATCCAGGATGTTTTTGTGCTTTATATTGTTTTGGGAAACAAAAGAAACCGGTTTTACTTTCTGGTATAAATTTAATCCGAACTGAGCAATAATATTTTTATAGCTGAAATGGTTCTTCAGCTGATTTTCTACCCTGTAAAAATTGTAGCCGCCAAATAATTCGTCGCCGGCATCTCCTGACAGGACAACGGTAAGATTTTTTCTGGCATTCCTGCAGATCTCAAAATGCGGGATAAACGAAATGTCGGAAAAAGGTTCGTCGAAAAACGGAGAAATTTTGAGCAGGGACGTTGCCAGGTCCTGCTTCTTCTCGTGAACTTCAATATGGTTCGTCCGGTATTTATCGGCTATTTCCTTGGCAAATTTAAGTTCACTGTCCTGATGGTCGTAGCCGAAGCTGATGGTTGTCTGTTTCGGTAAAAATTCGGCCACCAAAGCGACAATAGACGAAGAATCCAGGCCTCCGCTCAGGAAGCTGCCGACTTCCACATCTGCCACAAGCTGTTTTCTCACCGCGTTTTTTAAAAGATAAGTAAATTCTTCCTTTGCATCGGACAAGCTTATTACCGTATCCTTCTTGGGAAGGCTGTAATATCGGAAAACTGAAATTTTTCCTTCTTTCCAGATCAGCTGGTGGGCCGGAGGCAGCGTATGAATATTTTTGTAGATACTCTGATACGTGCTTACATAGCCATGCTGAAGATAGTGAGACATGGCCTCGGTATTTACCTCCGGACGGATCAGTCCGGATGCAAGGATGGCTTTTATTTCGGAAGCGAAAATAAATTCATTATTTTTTCCGAGAGCGTAGAAAAAAGGTTTTTCCCCGAAACGGTCTCTGGCACAGAATAATTCCTGTTTTTCGTTGTTCCAGATGGCAAAAGCAAACATTCCCGGAAGATCGTGGATCAGGTTTTCCTGCTTTCGCTGATACATCGCCAGGATCACTTCGGTGTCGGAACTTCCGCGGTAAGGGTATTCAGGATATTTCGCTTTGATTTCCTGATAGCCGTAGATTTCTCCGTTCAGGACAATGCATTCATTTTTTGTACCGGAAAACATGGGCTGTTTACCGCATTCGGAAAGGTCGATAATGGAAAGCCTGCGATGCCCTAAGGCTGCATTTTCATAAAACTCATGATGTGCTGAATCCGGACCGCGGTGTGCAATAGCATCGGTCATTTTATGAAGCTCTTCGTGGTAATTTTTTGCATTATGAGCAATAATACCTGCTATTCCGCACATATGATTTTTTTTGCTGATTTATTTATTTTCACAAAGAAAATACCTTTATCCGAATATAAAAACAGTTTCGTTTCAAAATTAATTTTATTTATCATTTTCAGTGTTTTTTATTTTAATATTACCTGCTCATCTTTATATCGAGGAAAGAAGGAGCTTCTTTTGCTACCATCTGTCTGAATCCTGATAATTCTTTTTCTTCAGAGACTATTTTTTTATATTTCGCTGCCAACTTCTGATAGCTGGTTTTCTTCCCGATAAACATATTTTTAAGCATACTCTTTTTAAGGGCTTTTTTTTCTGCCTTTAAAGAATCCGGGATAGAGGGATTCATGATATTGGTTTCGATTCTCAGATCTTCATATTTGGTATAATCGACCTTGGAAAGAGACTGTTTTCCGTCGTGTACGACTTTACTGCCCGGAACCAGAAAGGTTTTCTTCCCATGGAAAAGGATGCGGTTTACATATTCTGCATCTTCTCCATAATGGAAAAAATAAGGATTAAATCCTCCTATAGTTTCGATGGTGTCCTTCGGAAGCAGCCAATGCGCTGCATTAATGAACTTCACTTCATAAAAAGGCTTCAGACTCTGAAAATAAAGATCCGAGATCAGCCGGGTTTCAAAATTGTGGGCAATATATTTATCCAGGAAAATATCCAGTTTCTTTTCCGTACCATCAATGTGCATCGGACTCAGAATGCCGATTTCTTTTTTATCAGGATAAGAATGATACACCTCCAGCAGCTTTTCCAGGCTGTCTTCATAAATCCATGCGTCCTGGTTCATCAGGTAAAAGAAGTCTGCATCCCGGCTGTACGCTTTTTCGATGCCGATATTATTGGCTCTTCCGAACCCCAAATTTTCTTTGGACTGTATGAAATCTACCTCCGGAAAATGGGTAGTAATATACTCCTGCGTACCATCCGTAGAGCCGTTATCAACAACGATACACTGAACCGGAACAGAAGACTGCCTTAAGCTTGTAAAGCATTTTTCTGCCCATCTCATCGCATTGTATGTAACAATAATAAAATAAATTTTAGGCATTTGTGTTTATAGTTTAAATATACTTTTCAGCCAGGATCCTCAAATATTTATCCGCATTGATCCCGGTAAAAAAGTTATTAGCGGTTTTATCAAAATCTACCTTGTAAAAATCGCCTTCATCGGTTTCCATGTACTTGGCTTTTTTCTGCATCCTGTTTTCCAAGGCCTGTACAATTTCTTTCAAATCAAAATAATAAGGATATGCAAAGTTAACGGTTTCATTATTTAAATGCTCATCGTGGGCCTTTAAAAATTTTGAAACGTCATCAACATCCAGTAAAAGTCTTCTGGCCTTCTGGTGAAGGGTAAAAGTATTGCCTTGGGAAATCTGTGTTTTAAGGAAATTGAATAAGGTATTCGGATTCCCTCCGTTGCCTACAATATTTCCTATTCTTAAGATCAGGTGGCTGGAAGTATGCGTTCTTATATATTCTTCAAGCCTCAGTTTATGAAGCACATAGTGGCTGGTCTGCTTAGACTGATCATTAATGCTAAGGGTGGAAAAGTAGATCAATCTGCATTCCGGATGTTGGGCTATGCTGTTTCTTAAAAGTAGAAACTCTCTTTCAAACTCCGAACTCCTGATTTCAAGAGAATTGGATACTCCTGAAGCAAAAAATAAATGGCTTTCTGTATCGATGTATTGTAAAGATTGGGCAATAAGCCCTTTTCCTATGATCATTATTTTTGCTTTTTTTAGATAAAACTTTTATTCTTTTCCTTTATGTGATATTTTTGGCTGATTGTATGTCTGCTCCATTTTACAGCCAGATATAATTTTACCGGACTGACGGAAAATTTTGATAAGACATTATAGAAAAAGTATCCTGCCGCCGCTTTATAAAAATTTAATTTCGTTATTTTATTAGAGTACGACATCAAAGTATAGTAAAAATAGGATTTTAACTTAAACATGCTGTAATCCGGACCATATTTTTTGATAAAAGGAATGATGACAAAATCCTTTTTCATGACCTCAGCAGTTACATTCTTTGAGATGCTTGCAGAAAACTGCCTGTACGTACTCATGGGTTGGGGCAAGATTTTTATTTTGCCGTAACATCCTGCCAGAAGATATAAGCACCGGTCTGCCGAGATGATGTCCGTAGGGAAGTCCTCTTTCAGGATTTCTTTTCTGAAAAAGAAAGTAGAAGTTTGGCAGATCTTAAGATCCGTCAAATCATTTTTATCCAATACTGCGCCTGCATGATTTGAAAAATGATGGCTATCCATGTCCATATCTTCATAAATCACCAGAGAATCTGCTCCGGTTGCAGCAAAATCCGGATGGGCTTCCAGAAAATCAAACTGCTGCTGCAATTTGGAAGCATCAATCCAGTAATCATCACCATCTAATATGGCAATATATTTACCCGAAGCTTTTGAAAAAGAAAACAGGGTATTTTTCACGTAGCCCAGATTGGGTATATTTTTAAAATACTTTACCGTACTACCTTTAGGATGGGTATGTATTATTTCCAGGATCACAGCTTCCGTATCATCAGGGGAATTATCATTACAGACAATAATTTCATACGTTCCGCTGAATTTCTGAGCGAAAATACTCTCAAGGCACTGGCTGATATATTTCTCGTGCCTGTAGGTGGTAATGCAGATGCTTACATCCATAATAGATGGGTTCAGATGTTTGATTAATATCTTATTTTATAGTAAACAAGCTTTAATTTTTTTATAATTTTATCGCTAAATGTCGCATTTTTTTCTCTAATGAGACGGTCAAAATATTCCAGCCTGCCTTTAACGACATCCTTAAATCCGTTTTTTATTAAGCTTTCATTAAATTTAGCCAGATGTTTTTTTAACAAGCTATCTTCTCCTTTCAGAATTTTATCGATGGTAACATTGGTAAAATGAATAAAAACGACCGGGAACTTATTATTTATTTTTATTTCCTGTGTCACCGTATCCAATGTTCTTTGGCAGACTTCTATATTCCAGCTTGCCACATTACAGCCTTGGTGTTTAAGAATTTGTACATTTTCAAAGTAAACAGGAATCAGATTCAGATAAATCTGATCATAATACAAACCTTTTTCACTGTCATTTACACAGGCAGCCAGGCAGTTTTCAGCCCAATATTCCAATGCTTTACCGGCATTTACATTCGCTCCGATAAATCCTGCGTTATATATGCCATGTCTGAACGTTGCATAAAATTCCACAGGATCCTTTTCAGGACTTAAAGTTCTCCAGTGTGGTGTAAGAATAACGGAATGATGATCCAGGCTTTCGAATAAGAACTGATAGGAAGCGAAAAAATAAATATCAGCGTCTACGAAGATCACTTTTTCATAGGATTCCAGGCATTTCATCATAAGAAGCGGTTTCAGCGACCATCTTAAAGTACTTAGGTTGGAATCGTATTTACGGATCATTTCTTTTGAGAACGGGATATTCTCAAAATCATTCAATGTAAGTATAGTGATATTTTTGCCTGCAATTTTGGAGGAGTGATCTTCTGTTCCGGTATCAACAATCGCTACGTGAAGGGATATTTCTTTATCGAATTCCAGAAGCGACTCATACAGGGTAAGGGCCCATGAGAAGTAATTATTGGTAATAATGGTACAAAATGTCCTGCTTTGATTCATCTCTTTATGTATTGATTTTTTATCCTGTGTTTTAGCAGTTTATATCTGAAAAATAAATAAGGATAAAAAAATGGCCTTAAGTACAGGAATAAGTGAAGTAAAGATACAGATTGTTTGTAGAATTCATTATAAATCCAAAAATGTTTCCTTTCGAAAGAAAATTTTTCATTAATGCTTCTATAAATAAACAGCAAGACGCTAAGGTATTCGGAGTATTTTCTGTAATTTTTCTTTAAAGGATCTACAGTGCGTGTTGTATTTGGGTGGAACCTGAAATGATTTAGGGTTTTACTGCTAAAGCATATATTGCTTTTAACCAGGATTTTTGTCCAGAACATCCAGTCTCCGGCATAAAACATATTTTTGATTTCCGAAAAATCAAATGTTTCTTTCCTGAAAATACAGGCACTGGCGTTGGGAATGGTGTTCCGGTATTTCAAGACGGTTTTTACCTCATCAATTCCGTTGTTACAATAGTCTTGTTTCCATTTTTTGGCGTCCAGATCATCCGGCCAGAAAATATTATGAAATCTGTTTTGTTCGTCTACATTATTGGATCGGCAATAAACCAGACCGACGTTTTCTTTCTGTGAAAAAAAAGGCAAAAGCGTTTCCAGGAAATCGGTTTCGCAAAAATCGTCACTTTCCGCAATCCAGATGTATGCTCCTTTAGCCAGGGCGATCCCTTTTTCCCATTGCGCAAAAGCACTTCCTGAATTTTTCTTATTAATCACGATATGAGAAACTTTAGGATGAGCGGCATATTTTTCTAGAATTTCAGCGCTTCTGTCCTTCGAGCAATCATCCAGTAAAATGACTTCATAGTTCTGATAGGTTTGAGCAAAAATACTGTCCAGCCGTTGCGATAGGAATTTTGCATGATTGTAATTGGGAACGATTACAGAAACCAATGGATTCATTGAAGCTATTTTTGACTTTAACTTAATTTATTATCTTTTCTAACCTATTTAAAGATTTCTTTAACTACGTCCAGATAGGCCCGTCCCCATTTTCTGCTCGGTTCAAGGTAATTTCCTTCTGCCCACTCATTCCATGCATTAATAAAGAACAGATTCTCCTGCTCACTGAACGGAACAAACATATCTGCTTTTTCCTGCAACCACTTTCTAAATAAAACAGGAGATGTATCTTTGAGGATGAAATATTTTTTCGATTTTCTGGGACTGTTGTCGAATCCTGGACATACGCACCGATAAAATTTATGATCAGGCTTTTCCCTTTTATGATAAGCAATATCAGCTTCTATAAAATCTGCATATTCTATAATTTCACCATCTGAAACCTTAGATGCTTCTTCAGTTTTTAACTTCAGCTTTTTACCCCAATGGTCCAGACTCTGCTTAATGGTTGTTGCGCTAATTTCATTTCTTAACGTTTTAAAGTTTTCTTTTTCAGATAAATCTTTTTCTTTTTTGAGCTGGTCTAGAATCTTGATTCCGGAGTGAGGCTGAAATTCGATACTGGCATCTACATTTTCTGTAATAAATTCGGAACCTCTTTCTCCAAAGCTTTCCATACGGGTAATATAGAGGTCAATACCTTGCCGGCGAGCTTCATCTTTCCAAATTCTGGCTACTTTATCAAAATCCGGGATCTGAGAAGTCCTGTATACTGCAAAAACCGCTTTCCCATCTATTTTTATATACCGTTCATCTTTAAAAAAGGGAATCAGATAATTGATATGGGCAATATGATCTTCCATATCACTGTAATCCTGCTGCATAAGTATATTCTTATCTCCTCCATCCCAGACTCTCGTCCAGTTTTCATTGGCCCAGCAAAGCATAAAAGGAAAATCTTCTTTCGGATTTTTTAGCTTTTCTTCAAGAGGCTTCTCCATGAGGAGTTTCCCATTAAACCAATAATGGTAATAGCAAAATCCATAAATTCCATATTCTTTTGCCAGTTTTTCCTGTTCGATCCTGCATTCGGAAAGTCGCAAATCATAAAAGCCGAGATCAGTCGGAAGCTGCGGCTGGTCATGTCCTTCATACAAAGGTTTCGCTTTAGTCACATTCGTCCACTCGGTAAAGCCCTTTCCCCACCATTTGTCATTTTCAGGGAACGGATGAAACTGCGGAAGGTGTATTGCTATCGGTCTTAATTTCATAGGTGGTCGGGTTATCTTTTTAATAAATGTTTGATTATCTTTTTTAATGTGTTTTTTTTTTTTTGAAACCAATTGATGCGGTATTGTCTTAATATTTTATCCCTGAATACATGAACCGGAATATTTTCAGATGAAAATACAGATTCTGTATTTTTCCCGGATTTTGAAATTCCTACCTGCTGTTGAGGATGTATTCTGTAGCTAATGGTGGAATCATCTAAAAAATGAAGTCCATTTTTGGCGGCGGCATGCATTGCAAACCATGCATCATGGTAATGGCCATCCGGAACAGTAATAGGAATTGCCTGCTTTAATAATTTTCTGCTTAGCAATACCGTAGCACCTGTTACATAATTCCTGTTTTGCAGAAGATCCTGAAAGGCAAGCTTATTGTTGATCCATCTTTCCCGCTGCTGTACTGTAAAATCCCACCTATCCCATAGGGTAGAATGAATCTTATTTCCAGATTCATCAATCAAATGGCCGTTAGTAAATAAAAGCAATGTTTTTTTCCGAATACAACCCAGCAGTTTTTCTACTTTATTTTTATCCCACACATCATCCTGATCAGATAGAAATATCCAGTCTCCTGTACACATCATAATTGCTTTTTCAAAATTTTTAATTGTTTTCTTCGGTGGATTGTTAATTTCAATTTTATAATTTCTAAAAACGTTCTTTTCCAAAACATCCTTCGTTATATCTAATGTACGGTCCGAAGAATTATCATCACAAATGATAATCTCATCAGGTAACCGGGTCTGATCTAAGATACTCTGCAGCTGTTCGGCAATATATTTTTCTCCGTTATAAGTACATAATGCTACGGAAATTTTCATTTAATTCTTTTTATAAATTACAGTCATTAAATAAGGTACAGTTTTTTAAAACACAACAAAATTTACCTATTAATTTTCGATCTGTAGGCTATTTTGAATAGCCTGCTTTAATCTTCTTTCTTATTTTTTTTAAAATCATAGATACCAGTGCTTTATAAGTAAAATGATCTGAAATTTTTTCAGGGTCATAACATATTATATTTTGAACCTTAACGGTTTGTAATTCATCCAGCCAACTATTGTATTGCTTTGTAAGAACTGCCTGTACATCAGGAAGATTTGAAAAATAAGAAATAAGTAATTTTAAAGTAATCAAAGTATTGATATACTTGTATATTTTGCTTTGGGAACTCCAGATTCCTGATCCGACCCTATAGACTGCCATTTCTTCCGGAAGATATTTAATGAGACCGTATTGGGCATTTAACATATGCAGCGGATAATCGCCTATCGGAGAAATATCCATCCATTCAGGAAATTCACGAAAATTCTTTTTAAATACGACGGACGGTGTATGGATGAAGTTACCAGCTGCAAGCTTATAGATGTCATAAGTTTCTTCATTATCCGGACTGACGAGGATACCGGTTGAAACTCCATGCAGATCAACTTCTTTCACTTTGTGAAAAACGATGCTGTATTCCGGACTTCTTTCCAAAAAATCTACCTGTTTCTGCAGCTTTAAGGGATCTGTCCAATAATCGTCACCTTCACAGATAGCAATATATTTCCCTGTCGTTTGTGATATAGTCCAAGCAAAATTAGGGATTGCTCCTCTATTTTTTTTATGTCTTATATATTTTATCCAGGAACCGTTAGGATGGTTTTCTATAATATTCTGTACAATTTCTTCCGTATTGTCCGGAGAACAGTCATCGGCAACAAGTATCTCTATATCGAAATTACATTGTTGTGAAAGCACACCTAATAAGGCTTCGCTGATAAATTTCTCCTGACCGTAAGTTGGCATGGCCACACTAACCAAGATTTTATTCTCCATTCTATTTTATTCTTCGGATGGTTGGATCTGTATTGAAACAAAAATTTTCTTTCCGTTTTCAGGATCTATAAAGTAAGCATTTTTAAAATTTTTATGGCTAAGCGCTCTCAGTTTATCAATAAGTTTACCGGCAGTTGTCTCTTCCTGAAGATCAATTTTACAAAGATCATTGAAATCTTTCTTCAGAAAAACGTTTCCTTCGTTTTCCGGTGAAAAGGTCGTATAGTTGTTGTTCAGAATATCTTCAGCGTTTCTGCTGAACAATTCAATTTCTTTTTCCAGAATCTTATCATATAATGCTCCGGACGTATCGTAAATCTTTTTCTCTACAAATTCCCGGTCGATAATGAGGCCATGGTCCAGTTCGTTATCAATCTCATGGATGGTGGCTCCAACGGGAAGATCATGATAAATAGAAAATACCTGCGGATACCAGCCTCTATTTATTGGGTTATATCCCGGATGAATATTGATGCATTTTACATTATTCACCAGCTTTTCCGGAAAAAACTGTTTGCAATGTATGGATAATACAAGATCATAATTTTCGATAATATAATCTATATTTTCTTCTTTCTTTAAATCCAGAACCAGTACTTCAGAAGAAATAAACTTTTTAAAAGCTTCCACCTTAGAAGAAGGGCTGATTGAGAATGCAATTTTTTGTTCCGCATTTATTTTCTCCATTACAATGCTTTCTAATTTATGGCATAAAAAAGCATTGTCTGAAATCACTAAAATATTATAAAACATAATCAGTTGTTTTGGATTCTTAACATCAGTCTGGCAATAAATTCCACTTCTTCAAATGTCAGATCATAATATAAAGGCAGGCAAAGCACCCTTTTGGATATATCTTCTGTAATGGGCAATTCCAGTTTTGGCAAATAGGGAAGAGCTGAAGCCAGGCTCGGATAAAAATATCTCCGGGTAAATACTTCAAACTTATCCATTTCGGTTTTTAAGCGCAGGAGAAGGTCTTCGCTTTCCAGCACAATGGCATAATAGGCATAATTTTCCTCAGCATCCGAATGCCAGAGTGGTTTTACTGCTTTCAGGTTTTTCAGCTTCTCATCATACCATTCGGCCAAAGCTTTTCTTTTCCCATGAATTTCCTGGATGTATTTAAGGTTAACCAATCCCATAGCAGCATGAAACTCGGAATTTTTTCCGTTAAGTCCCAGTTCTGCAAAAGAATCGAACCCGGATATTCCGAAGTTCCGGATATAGGCAAGCTTTTTCAGCAAGTCGGCATCTTTGGTGATAATCAAACCTCCTTCTACGGAATGGTACAGTTTGGTGGCATGCAGGGAACAGGTTGAAATATCTCCGTATTCGAAGATGGATTTTCCGTTTATTTCAACCCCGAAAGCATGGGCTGCATCATAAATTACCTTTAAATTATGCTTTTTAGCAATACGGTCGATCGCTTCTACATCACAAGGGTTTCCGTAGACATGAGTTGCCAGGATAGCAGTGGTGTTTGCGGTAATTGCTTCTTCTATTTTCGAAGGGTCTATATTTAAAGAGATCGGGTCGATATCTGCAAAAACAGGAATACATCCTTCCCAGACGATGGAGCTGGTGGTAGCGATAAAGGAAAAGGGGGTTGTAATAATTTCTCCCTTTATATCCAGCGCTTTCAAGGCCATTTGTATGGCAACTGTTCCATTGGTAACAAAAAGTAAATGATTAACTTTTAAGTGATCCTTAAGTTCCATTTCCAGCTGGCTGGCTAAAGGACCCATGTTTGTAAGCCATTGCCGCTTCCAAATGTTATCCAGATATTTTTGATATTCTCCTTGAGGGGGTAAAAAAGGTTTAGTTACGGGTATCATTGATGTGCTTTTTTATAAAGTCGATTCTTTTATATAATTGATAGTCATTACTGTAGGTCTTACGAAATTTTTTTTGTGCCTTTTTTGAAATTAAATTTAGCAATTTCGGATTATTTATCAGTTCCTCAATTTTCAGTGCTATTTCTTTTGCATCGGGTTTTACTATAATAATTTCATCCTGTGAAAATACGGTATTTTGTTTTAACTCGTCTGTAACAACCGGAGTTGCACCATTAAGAACAGCTTCCACTACTGTTCCCAGCGGAAAACCGTCAAAACTGCCGATGTTTAATACAAATGGCCTGTTTGGCGATAGGATGATATCCTGTTCTAAAAATATAGCCTGTAATTCTTCATGTCTTTTTAATCCGTGAAAGGTAAAGAATTCTTCAAATCCTTCGATACTGATAACTTTACTGTCAAAACCCCCTACTACATGAAAATGGATATCATGACCACCCGCTGCCAGGATCTTTGCCGTTTCTATAAAAATATCATATCCCTTATCCGCCCCTATTTCCGTATATTTTGCAGCACAGAAGCAGACCTGTAAAGTCATGGTATTGTTATAACGTCTCACTCTGGTCGCCTTCATGGAATTTTGAGGCGAAACACCACCAAATATATTCAATATTTTGTTTTTTGGACAATTCAACTCCTCGGCGATAAAATCCTGTGTCAACTGCTGTGTAACGATAACACCCTTGAAATATTCCGAAGACAATACGGTCTTTAATTTTTTTAATGCAAGAGGATCTTTGGTATCAAAACCTCCGCCGGGATATAACGTGAAAATGAAGTTTATCTTGTTTTTTTCTACGTAGGGTAGGCTGTCATACATATTGTTCAAAAATATGCAGTAAACAAGTTTAGTGTTTTTAATATCTTTAGCGGTTCCTGGAAATGTTTTTCGGTAAGATACAGGATATGTTTTTCTTAAATTAAGAATGTCGTTTTTATGGGTCTCATGTTTTTGGTTAAATTGAGGATAATCTTTAGGATCTACAATTACCTTTGCATTTTTGAATTCTTTTAATAAAGCATTGAATTCAGCAAATCTAAATCCTGAAATTGAGTTCGGAAATGCGGTGTCATATATAATAATATCAAATTTTTTTATCTCTCTGTTATAAAATTGACTCGGCTTCAGCCGGTCATAATCAATTCTTTTTATTTCCTCAACATATTTTGGTAATGTGTACCGAAAATAGTAAATCGATTTCAGTTTAGAAATAAATGATGGAGGAAGGACTGAGAAAAAAAAATCTTTAATCATTTTAAATCAGTTTTGAAATCTAAACCGTAACGGATGCTGATTCGTTATGGTTATCTAAGAGATTCAGGTCCCATTTTGCTTCCAGGTAGAAAGCTTCCCAGGTCTCTATTCCATCACGCACATTAAAGGTACAGATATTCGAAACTCTGTAAAGCGGCCCCTTAAATAAGGTTTTGAAAATAGCCAGATCCACATTGTAAGTACCATTCGTTAATTCAATTTTAGGAATGATGATATTAAATTCTAAGTTTTGTCCATCATAATTTATATCTACATAATCCTGGTAAATAAAGCTTGCTACCCCTCTTTGTTCTTTATCCTTTATCACAAAATAGATGGAAGGAGTTTTCTCCAGATTTTTGACTTTCAGCTTAAGGTTTATTTTCATTTCCTTACCCCAAAAACAAACTTTATCCGTATTTACCTCAATATCCGTGATGTCGCTGTTATCCAATACAGTAGCCGTAGACATATCATCAAAATGCTCGTAATACTGAGCAATACCTTCAGAAATACTGGATCCCTGATACTGTGCCTTTCCATGGTTCATAAGGATGATCTGATTACAGATCCGGGCAACCATCGGCATGCTGTGCGAAACAAAAATCAGGGCCGTATTGGGAAGCAGCTCATCGATTTTCTTAAAACATTTAAGCACAAATCCGAGATCTCCTACGGCCAGCACTTCATCAATAATCAGGATATCCGGTTCAAGATGTGCCGCAATGGCAAATCCGAGTCTTACTTTCATTCCCGAAGAATAATTCTGAACCGGCATGTCGATGAATTGTTCAATTTCAGAAAACTCAATGATGGAAGCCATCTTATCCTCTACTTCTTTTTTGGTAAATCCCAAGATTGAAGCATTATTGTAAATATTTTCCCTGCCGGTAAGGATCGGGTTGAACCCTGCACCCAATTCGATTAAGGCTCCGATCTTGCCTCTCATGACGATCTGTCCTTTGTCGGGGGCATACAGGCCGTTGAGTACCTTCAGAAGGGTACTTTTTCCTGCCCCGTTATGTCCGATCAATCCTATGCATTCACCTCTTCTCAGCTCAAAACTGATGTCCTTTACGGCCCAGAATTCATTTGGGCGGATATCTTTATTTATTTTTATGCCTAAGGTACTTTTAATGATATCCAATGCTCCGTATTTCAACGAAGATTTCATATCCATCGAAAATTTCTTGGATACATTCTGTACGGAAACCAATATTTCTTTTTCTTGATTTTTCATATTATCCTCCTATTTTTTCGATGATGATCGGCATGGATTTCCTGAAAATAACCAACCCTATTAACATCAGCAAGAAGCTGATTCCTGCTGCAACAAGTAGAAATGCAGTATTTTCGAGAGGCAGGCCAATCAGGCTGTTACGGGCATCATTGAACATATACGTTAATGGATTAACGGCGAATAGTTTTTTAAAGAGTCCTTTGGTAGGAACGGCATATACTACCGGAGTAATATACATGATAAAAGATATAGCGGTGGTAATCAGACGGCTGATATCTGTATAAATGAGTCCGATCGGCGTAAAGAATAGTCCCAGCATAAAAGAAAAAACCGTAATTACAAATAATGTGAAGGGGAAAAGCAATATTTCATATCCGGGCTTTATTTCGTAAATAATAAGAATTCCGGCTATCAGAATAATTTTCAGCAGCAGATTGAAAAGCATTTTATAAAGTCCGGATATCAACAGCGCTTCTTTCGGAAAATTAATTTTAGAAAGGATGGACCGGGCTGCGTTTACCGAAGTAAGAGGAATAAGGAGACTCTCGGTAAAGATGCTCCATAAAGTGGTGCCGATAACTACAAAAGCAATATAAGGAATGGTGCTGGCTGCATTAATGTTCACGGTACCCGAGCTGTTTAAAAAGATCCAGACCAGAGAATTGGTGATAATCGGGGCAAAAGCCCAGAAAAAACCTAGAAGAGACTGCCTATACTGTGACTGCAGATCTCTTTTCGCCATCTGGTATGCCAGAAAGCTGGAAGATCTTATATCTTTGTAAATGGCTTTTAATTCCTGGAAAAAGTGCGTCTTTTTATCAGAAGTATATACGGTGGTTTTCAAAGTAATTTTTTAGCAAAGTTAAAAATAACATCGTTCAATTTCTTTAAGCAGAAAAAAGGACATTTTCTTCATTATATATAAAAATGTCCGGGAATTATTCCGGAATTCTGCCAGCCGCTTAGCTGCGGCGGGAAATAGGTTAAGCTTTTACCAGCTGCTTCAGGTATTCACCATAGCCGCTTTTTCCGTATTTTGTAGCCGTTTCCAGTAATTTCTCTTCATTGATGAATTTATTCCTGAAAGCGATTTCCTCAATACAGCCAATTTTGAAGCCCTGTCTTTTTTCAATCACGCGTACAAACTCGGAAGCGTCATTCAGAGAATCGAATGTCCCGGTATCCAGCCATGCCGTCCCACGGTCCAGTACGCCAACTTCAAGCTTTCCGTTTTGCAGGTATACATTGTTGACGTCGGTAATTTCAAGTTCGCCTCTTGGGGAGGGCTTGATGTTTTTGGCAATTTCAACGACATCGTTATCATAGAAATATAATCCCGGAACCGCGTAATTGGATTTAGGCTGTAAAGGTTTTTCCTCGATAGAGACGGCTTTGAAATGATCATCAAATTCTACAACTCCGTAACGCTCGGGATCCGAAACGTGGTAAGCGAAAACAACACCTCCTTCCGGATTGGTTTTATTTTTAAGCAGTGTACCCATTTCGGAACCGTAAAAAATATTATCGCCTAAAACAAGTGCCGCTGCATCTTCTCCGATGAAAGAGTCTCCCAGGATAAACGCCTGCGCGAGTCCGTCCGGGCTTGGCTGTACCATATATTCGATGTTGCAGCCGATTTGTGAGCCGTCACCCAGCAGTTTAATGAAACCCGGCTGGTCGTGCGGCGTTGTGATAATTAAAATATCTTTAATTCCCGCCAGTAATAAAGTAGACAGCGGATAGTAAATCATCGGCTTGTCGTAAACCGGCATCAGCTGCTTGCTGACGGCGATGGTAAGAGGGTAAAGTCTTGTTCCGGAACCTCCGGCTAAAATGATGCCTTTCATCTGGTGTTGTGTGTTCTGTTAATTGTATTGTTTTTCGTAATATTTCTGATAATCTCCACTGGTTACATGTTCAAGCCATTCTTTATTTTCAAGATACCAGTCGATGGTTTTCCCGAGTCCCTGCTCAAATGTTACCGATGGTTTCCATCCCAGGTCTTTATTAAGTTTGGTCGCATCGATAGCGTAGCGCTTATCGTGGCCTGGCCTGTCTTTTACAAAAGTAATCAGTTTTTCAGAATAGCCTTCCGGTCTTCCCAGTTTGGCATCCATCTGCTTGATAAGTTCTTTTACCAGATCGATGTTCTGCCATTCGTTGAATCCGCCGATGTTATAGGTTTCTCCGGTTCTGGCTTCGTTGAAAATCTGGTGAATGCCTTTTGCGTGATCGATCACAAACAACCAGTCTCTGGTATATTTCCCGTCACCGTAAATCGGTAGAGGTCTTTCGTTAATGATGTTGGAAATACAGAGAGGGATCAGCTTTTCAGGGAAATGGTTCGGCCCGTAATTATTGGAGCAGTTAGAAATTATGAACGGCATTCCGTAGGTATTCCCGTAAGCCCTTACCAGATGGTCGGAAGCTGCTTTGGAAGCCGAATACGGGGACTGCGGGTCGTAAGCGGTGGTTTCCAGGAAAAATCCGGTTTCTCCCAGGCTGCCATAGACTTCATCAGTAGAAACATGATAGAAAAGGTTGGTTCTTTTTTCATCCGGGAATCTTCCGTGGGTATGATCCGGATTCAGCGTCCAGAATTCTTTACAGAGATTTAAAAGATTGGCGGTTCCATTAACATTGGTGTTAATGAATGCCATCGGATCGGTAATGCTACGGTCTACATGGCTTTCGGCAGCAAGGTGTACCACGGCATCCGGATTATATTTTTCAAATACCTGTCTCAATTCTTCAGGTTTTGTAATGTCTGCTTTTTCGAAAACATAATTCGGCTCATTTTCAATGTCCTTTAAATTTTCGAGATTTCCGGCATAGGTAAGTGCGTCAAGGTTGATAATTGTTGCGTCTGGATTGTTTTTTACAAACTCTCTTACGACATGGGAACCAATAAAACCTGCTCCTCCGGTGATGATTATATTTTTCATTTTGTTGTTTTAAAAAACGAAGTCGATGTCAAAGATATTAAAAGTATAATTAATAGAAGAAACGGACAGTACCAGATAAAAAAATCGATGTGTTTATGGATGTGTGCGTGTTCTTTAAATAAAGTGAGCCAGCTAAGCGGAGCAAGGGCAGAAAACCATGTTGCAACTATAAGCCTTCTTTCTGTATTCTTTCTGTAAAGCATTATGGAACAGATTATTCCGGCAGCGATAAGAACTGCAAACGGGATCTTTATGTGCGTAAGGTCTTCATTAATAAATGAATTTCCCAGATACCGGACAATAATATCTAAGTGGTAATTTTTTAAGGTATTCAGGTAAGCAAATTCCTTTTCATAAAAATAGTCTCCGCTGGATCTTCTCATATAGGCTTCTACCAAATGCTTAAGGCCATCCCTGAAATTTCCCGTTAAAAGCTTAAACTGGAACAGCTGAAAAGCAACGGATAAAAGCATTGGGATTACCGTAATAATAAAGTGTCTTTTGATAAACTGAGAATAAAAAGAAATTCTGTTTTCAAAAGTATAATACAGATAAGGTATTGCCGAGCAGATCAGGAATACGGTGATAAATTCAAAACCCGTAAACCAGAATTTCACAAAGAATAAAAATGAAAACCGGATAATGTACTTCCTGGGTTCTGCCGAACCATATTTTTCGAAAAAAAACAGGCCGTACACAAAGGGCGTAAAATAGACCCAGCTGCACCACCAGGTACTCTTCCCGTACAGGAATATCCAATAGTTCAGAATGATTAGTATAAATGAAACTGCCGAGGCTGCCATCCCGTATTTCCTTTTGATCCAGATCAGGAAAAGGGCAAGGAGGATGCTTAATGCCAAGGAATTAAACATCCGGAAAATAAAGATATTTACTTTATTGTTAAGCCCGAAGATCTTATCAAAAACACTGTATACAATAGCCTGTCCGCCGATTTGTGATTTGTAGGGATCGTAATAAAATTTTGGGGAGACTACATGATTAAGGTAGTTATTATAGGATTTTTTTCCACCGGCACTTCTTCCTGAAATTGTATCATAATAAAACGTACCCGTAAATCCTCCGTCATCAAAGACGGAACCATGCTGAGAATTGATCAGCTTGCCTATCACCAGCGTTTCCGATTCTTCAAGCCTGCTGTACTCAAATTTATCATGAGGGATCAGATGGAACAGATTAAATTGTGTATTGAGGAAAAATACAGCGGTAAAAAGAAAAAAAATAAATTTTTCTTTCATGGATCATTTTGTGTTGTTATAGCGTACTTTAAAATTTTTTTTATCAATAATGCTGATGTTATCCAGAATAAGTCCTGTGGCAAAGGCAAGAAGGGCCACAATCGTCAGCATGATAGAAAATATCAGCGTCGGAACCTTATATACATATTTGTATTCAAAATATTCTCTGATAGGAACAATCATGAAGACGATGCCTGCCAAAAAGAGGACAATCGAAACCGATCCGAAAAACAACAGAGGCTTATAAAGGCGCACCAGGTTGAAAAACAGTTTTATTACCTTAAAACCGTCGGTAAAAGTATTCAGTTTGGAAATACTTCCTTCCGGTCGGTCTCTGTAGTTGATGGAATATTCTTCTATAGCCAAGCCGTAATGCAGAGAATAAATGGAGAGGTCCGTTTCCAGCTCAAACCCTTTGATGGAACTTGAATAATTCTTGACGAATTTCTTGGAAAAAATCCGGTACCCGGATAAAATGTCCTTCAGTTCGGAACCGAAAAATACATTGATGAGGTTGCGGACCAGGCTGTTCCCGAAATTGTGGAAAGCCCTCTTGTTTTCTTTTTTATAACTTTTATTGGAAAGCCGGTCGCCGACCAGCATGTCACAGTTGTTTTCAATGAATTGATCTACCATTTCCCGGATGCATTCCACGGGATAGGTATCGTCACCATCGATCATGATATAAAGATCAGCATCAATTTCCCTGAACATTTTAAAAACAACATTGGCTTTTCCCTGCCGTTTTTCCTGCCGGACGATAGCACCGGCTTCCCGGGCAATGGCTATGGTGTTGTCTTTCGAGTTATTATCATAAACATAGACGTCTGCCTGTGGAAGGGATGTTTTGAAGTCTCTTACCACTTTTCCGATGGTTAAAGCCTCGTTGTAGCAGGGAACAAGAACCGCTATTTTAGGAGACTCCATTGGCGGCAATTGTTTTACGTCCTATACTCTTATAATAAAAGCCGTTCTGCTCCGGGATTTCCAGAGGATACATATTTCTGCCGTCGAAGATTACCTTGCGGTTCATTTTCTGGGCCATCAGCTCAAAATTCGGGTTTTTAAATTCAGGCCATTCGGTGGCAATCAGCAAAGCATCTGCATTTTCCAGAGCTTCATACATGGTTTTTGCATATTGGATCTTGTCGCCCAGCAGCTTTTTCACATTATTTTCTGCAATCGCATCGTAAGCGACAATATTGGCACCTTTTTCGAGTAACAGGGCAATGTTATCCAGTGAAGAGGCTTCACGGATGTCGTCCGTATTGGCTTTAAAAGCCAATCCCCATACGGCGATGGTTTTTCCTCCGATATTCCCTCCGAAATATTTTTCAATTTCCGAAACAAGAATTACCTTTTGGGTAAGATTTACATTTTCTGTTGCTTCAAGGATCTGGAAGTTGAAATCTTCCTGCTTTCCCGATTTTATCAGTGCTTTCACATCTTTAGGAAAACAGCTTCCTCCGTATCCGATCCCCGGGAATAAAAACCGCTGGCCGATCCTGTCGTCGCTTCCCATTCCGAGTCTCACTTTATCAACGTCAGCACCTACTTTCTCGCAGTAGTTGGCAATTTCATTCATGAAAGTGATTTTTACTGCCAAAAATGAATTGGCGGCATATTTTGTAAGCTCGGAAGATTTTTCATCCATAAAGATGATCGGAATTCCGGTATTGGTAAACGGCTGGTAAATTTTAGCCATGATCTCTCTGGCTTTATCGGAACTCGAACCTACCACTACTCTGGCAGGATTCATCGAATCTTCCACCGCGAAACCTTCTCTCAAAAATTCAGGATTGGAAACCACATCAAAAGGGATGTGGGTTTTGGAAACAATGACCTCCCGTACTTTGTCTGCCGTACCTACAGGAACCGTACTTTTATTAACGATTACCTTATATTCCGTCATCATTTCCCCAATGTCATTCGCTACCTTCAACACATAGGAGAGATCTGCAGATCCGTCTCCACCGGGAGGGGTTGGCAAGGCCAGATAGATTACTTCGCTTTTATCTAATGCTTCTTTTAAATCGGTAGTGAAAAATAATCTCTCCGCCTGAATATTCCTCAGGAACATTTCTTCAAGATTCGGCTCATAGATGGGAACAACGCCGTTTTTCATACCTTCTACTTTTTTTTCATCAATATCTACACAGTATACTGAATTGCCAAGTTCTGCCAGCGTGGTTCCTGTAACCAGACCTACATACCCTGTTCCTACAATAGTAATGTTCAAAATGTATGTTTTTTAAAATTAAGACACAAAAGTAGTAAAAATACCATCATCTAGATCTTTAAATTGATTTAAATACAAATTAACTTATCCTCTTGATAATAAGATATTTTGCTTTTTTAATAAAAAGTTGTATATTTGCAGTGGATTTACGGAAAAATATGGGAAGGCCTTCGGAAGAAAGCCTTTTTTCGTACAGGTAAATCAAGATTTTATAACATATATGGAGTTTAGAAAAAGAATTGAAGAATTATTACATGAGTTCCTTGAAACCAGAACGGATCTGTTTCTTATCGATCTGAAATTTTCTGCAGGGGACGACATTACGGTGATTTTAGATGGTGACAACGGGGTTTCTTTACAGGACTGCCTTGATGCAAGCCGGGCCATAGAATTCAATATGGATCGCGAAGAACATGATTTCAGCCTGCAGGTGATGTCGGCAGGATTAAGCGAGCCTCTGGCAACTCCGAGACAGTTTGCTAAAAATATCGGAAGGGAAATCGAGGTTTTACTGAATGACGATACGAAGATTGAAGGCGAGCTGGCGAAAACAGATGAAGAAAAAATCACACTGATCCTGCGGTACCGCAAGCCGAAAGACATCGGCAAAGGAAAAGTGGATGTGGAGGAGGAAAAAGAAATTCCGTACTCTGAGATTAAGAAAGCATTAGTAACAATTAAATTTTAAAAGAAAAAAAGTAAATGGACAATATAGCGTTGATTGAATCCTTCGGTGATTTTAAAGACGAAAAAGGGATCAGTAAGATTGATCTTATGGCAATTATTGAGGATTCTCTGAAGACCCTTCTGAGAAAACGATATGATTCGGATGATCATTTTGATGTGATTGTAAACCCTGACAAAGGAGATTTTCAGATCTTTTTAAATAAAACCATTGTAGAGGACGACATGTCTGAAGACGATGACCTGGAGATTGAAATTTCCGAAGCCAAAAAAATCGATCCGACTTTCGAAGTGGGTGAAGATTTTACCATGGAAATTCCTGTTGCTCAGTTGGGAAGACGAAATATTCTTACCCTGAAGCAGATCTTGGCTACAAAATTGCAGGAGCACAACAATGCCATGTTGTACGAGCAGTTTAAAGACCGGATCGGGGAGATTGTAGTAGGGGAAATCCATCATATTCGTCACAAGCATGTCATTTTGCTGGATGATGAAGACAACGAATTCATTTTGCCGAAAGAAAACCAGATTCCTTCCGATTTCTTTAAAAAAGGTGAAAATATCAGAGCTATTGTTGAAACAGTAGATTTCAAAGGTTCAAAGCCACAGATTATTATTTCCAGAACTGCCCCGAAATTCCTTGAGAAATTATTGGAGCTGGAAATTCCTGAAATCCAGGATGGCACGATTATGCTTAAAAAAGCAGTGAGAATTCCGGGAGAAAAAGCGAAGATTGCAGTGGATGCTTACGATGACAGAATAGATCCTGTAGGAGCCTGTGTTGGGGTGAAAGGATCAAGAATTCACGGCGTGGTAAGAGAGTTGAGAAATGAAAACATCGATGTTATTCAGTGGTCTAAAAACCCTGAAATCCTGGTGAAAAGAGCTTTAGGAAATGTCACCATCAATAAAATCGACATCAATGAGGAGCAACAGTATGCATTGGTATATACTCCGGTTGAAGAAATTTCCAAAGTAATCGGAAAGCAGGGACAGAATATCAGACTTGCCTCCTGGTTGACAGGTTATGAGATTGATGTACACAGGGAAGCCAGCGAGGACGATGATGTTGAATTAAGAGAATTTAATGATGATATCGATCAGTGGATTCTGGATGAGTTTAAAAAAGTAGGTCTTACGACTGCAAAATCAGTTCTGGATAAGGAAACGGAAAGTTTGCTCAACATGGTAGACTTGGAAGAGGAAACAATTGAAGAAGTGAAGCGTATTCTGAGAGAAGAATTCGAAGATTAAGATTTTTTAAATAAATTTTAATAAACGGTAAAAAAGAAATACTTTAATTTTAAGAATTAAAAAAAATAGTAAATAATATAGATGCCAAAAATTAGATTAAATAAAGCGGTTAAGGAATTCAACATTTCGATGTCCAGATTAGTAGAATTTTTACAGTCCAAAGGCATTGAGGTTGAAAGCAATCCTAACGCTCAATTAGAAGAAGCGGCATATTCTGCATTGGAGGCTGAGTTTGCCAAGGACGGCGAACAGCGGAAAGCATCCCATGAGGTGGTGATCACCAAAGTTCCGGAAGAAAAACTGGAAATCGAGGAAAAGAAAACCCCTGAAGTAATAAGAGCTAAAGCTAACAAACCGGAAACTAAAATTTTAGGTAAAATAGACTTAGAGGCTAAAAAACCTGAAGTTGAAGAAACTCCGGCTCCGAAACCACAGCCTGTGGCGGAAGAGAAAAAAGAAGAAGTTGCCCCTGCTCCTGAAGTAAAGGCAACTCCTGAAAAACAGGAATTCAAAGTCCTGGATAAAATAGATTTGTCTCAGATCGAGTCCAGAAACAGACCCGTGAAAAAAGACAAGCCAAAAATGGAGGAGAAAAAAGAAGAGGAAAAACAGCCTGTAGAAAAACCGGCTGCCCCAATACAGCAGGTACCAAAGCCTGCAGCAGAAAATCCTGTATCCAAGCCGGCTGAAGAAATTCCTGCCGAGCCTGCAAAAGCAAGTGAGGAATCTCAGGAGCCGCAAAAGATTGAAACGGTTTATCAGAAACTTGACGGACCTAAAATCGTCGGTGAAAAAATCGATTTAACTCAGTTTGCCCCTAAACAGGGAGCGGGAGCTAAGAAGAAAAGGAAAAGAATCGAAAAGCCGGGAGGCGGAAACCAGCAGGGAGGCAATAACAACCAGGGACAAGGCAACCGGCCTCAGGGCCAGGGCGGCCAGGGACAAGGCGGCAACCGGAACCAGGGACAAGGCGGACAAGGCGGAAACCGTTTTGGAAACAATAACCAGGGTGGCGGACAAGGCAACCGGCCTCAGGGTCAGGGCGGACAAGGCCAGGGTGGAAACCGTTTCGGAAACAACCAAGGCAACCGTCCACCGGGACAGGGCAACCGACCGCCGGGACAAGGTGGCCAGGGCGGAAACCGTTTCGGAAACAACAGACCGGGACAAAGAACCATGCCTGTTGAGCTTACTGACGAACAGGTTAAAAACCAGATCAAGGAAACCCTTGAGAAGTTAACCAATAAAGGAGGTAAGTCCAAATCTGCAAAACACAGAAAAGATAAGAGAAATTTCCGTAGAGAGCAGGACGAACGTCAGCAGGAGATTGATGCGGCAGACAGAACACTGAAGGTAACGGAATTCATCACGGTAGGTGAACTGGCTAGTTTGATGAATGTATCTCCTACGGAAGTAATTTCTGCATGTTTCTCTCTGGGTGTAATGGTTACCATGAACCAGAGACTTGAAGCCGATACCTTATTATTGGTAGCGGATGAGTTCGGATACAAAATTGAATTCTCCGATGCCGATCTTGAAGAAGCAGAGACCGATGAGGAAATCGACAATGAAGAAAACCTGGTATCGAGAGCACCGGTAGTTACCGTAATGGGACACGTTGACCACGGTAAAACTTCATTGCTGGATTATATCAGAAAAACAAACGTTATTGCAGGGGAATCCGGAGGGATTACCCAGCATATCGGAGCGTATAACGTGAAGCTGGAAAACGGACAGAGAATTACCTTCCTGGATACCCCGGGTCACGAAGCCTTTACGGCGATGAGGGCAAGGGGAGCACAGATAACGGATATCGCGATTATTGTAATTGCTGCCGATGATGATGTAATGCCTCAGACCAAAGAAGCGATCTCTCACGCACAGGCTGCAGGAGTACCGATGATCATCGCCATCAACAAAGTGGATAAGCCGAATGCCAATCCGGATAACATCCGTCAGCAGCTTTCCGGTCTTAATCCTCCGGTTCTTGTAGAAGAGTGGGGAGGAAATGTTCAGGCTCAGGAGATCTCTGCAAAGATGGGTAATAACATCGATCTGCTATTGGAGAAAGTCTTATTGCAGGCAGAATTATTGGAATTAAAAGCCAATCCGGACCGTTCTGCAAACGGAGTGGTAATTGAAGCATCACTGGATAAAGGAAGAGGATATGTAGCTACGATGCTGGTACAGTCCGGAACTTTGAAAGTCGGAGATTATGTGGTAGCAGGTAAAAACCATGGTAAAGTAAAAGCTTTGCTTGATGAAAGAGGGAAAAACCTTGCGGAAGCAGGACCTTCCATCCCTGCCACCATCCTGGGGCTTGACGGAGCACCTACCGCGGGAGATAAATTCCGGGTATATGCTGACGAAAGTGAAGGTAAAGCCATTGCCAATAAGAGAGAACAGCTTCAGAGAGAACTATCGATCCGAACCAAGAAACATACGACGCTTGAAGAGTTGGGAAGACGTATTGCTTTAGGTGAGTTCAAGGAATTGAATATCATCCTTAAAGGTGACGTGGATGGTTCCGTAGAAGCCCTTTCCGATCAGCTGCAGAGATTGTCAACGGAAGAAATCAGCGTAAAAATCCTTCACTCCGGTGTAGGACAGATTACAGAATCTGATATCAACCTTGCTGCTGCATCTGACGCCATCATTATCGGATTTAACGTAAGAGCAGGGGCTAATGCAAAAGAACTTGCCGACCGTGAAGAAATCGAGATCAGAACGTATTCCATCATCTACAAAGCCATCGATGAAGTAAAAGAGGCAATGGAGGGAATGCTTTCTCCTGAAATTCAGGAACAGGTGATCGGTAATGTAGAAATCCGTGAAGTATTCAAGATTTCCAAAGTAGGGACCATTGCAGGTTGTATGGTTCTTACCGGAAAAGTGACCCGACAATCGAAAATACGTTTGCTAAGAGACGGCATCGTGAAATTCGAAGGCGAGCTGGAAAGTTTGAAACGTTTCAAGGATGACGTAAGAGAAGTTACGAAAGGTTATGAATGCGGATTGAACCTGAAAGGCTATAACGATATTGAACAAGGCGACATTCTTGAGGTTTATGAAGAAGTTGCTGTAAAGAAGAAATTGAAGTAATTGCTTTAATGTCTTAGAATGATATAATAATCCCGCTCATCTAGAGCGGGATTATTTTTTTCTATTTAATTTTTTAATTTATAATAGTTCTAAATTTGATCAAATGTTTGTTTAATATAACTAAAGATCAAATTATTTGTGAGATAAATCTCTATCAATTGAATCTGTTTTAACTTAATTCACATAAACAGTGGTATGTTTACTTTACGTAAATGCCCTATATCAGGCACTTTTAGCTTTATTTATCATGGGTTAAAAATTGTCAGTGTTCAGAATTATTAACATATTTGCTCTCTTAAAAATATTAAAATTTGTTAATATGAATGTGAAATTGAGAGTATTGAGTGCAGGGGTACTGTTTTTTTTAGGACAGGCAGTCTTTGCACAAACTACAAAAAATGATACGGTAGCCAAAGAGGCCCAGATTGAAGGAGTAATTGTTACCGGTTATCAGAAAAAGAAAGCAGATGAAATTACTCAAGCTCAATCAGTAGTTGGAGGTGATGAAATCAGAAGAAATTCACCTACAACTTCTATTGGTAATTCATTACAAGGTAGAGCTTCCGGGGTATTTGTACAAAGCGTTACAGGACAACCAGGATCTGTAGCTACTATATTGGTTAGGGGGGTAGCTGGAGTTGGAGGATCTTCTGAGCCAACATACGTTGTCAATGGTATGTATATGACCGCTCGGCAATTTAGTGCAATAAATCCGGCAGATGTAGAATCTATTTCAATACTTAAAGATGCTGCTGCAACTGCACAATATGGTGCAAGGGGTGCAAATGGTGTTGTTGTTGTTACAACAAAATCCGGTAGAGCTGGAAAAACAATTTACTCGTTCGAAACAAAGTTTGGTTATAGTGAAAAGTTAAAAGACAACAATTTCAGAATGATGAATGCTGGTGAATTGTTGAATTTCCAGAATCAGCTAGATTTCTTAGGAGTGACACCTTGGACTCAAGATGAAATTACCGAGTTTTCAAAATATGACCACAATTGGCAAAAAGATTTATTACGGAAATCTTCTGTACAATCTTATTTATTCAGTGCACAAGGAGGAACTCGGGACAATACATTCTATTACTCTTTGGGATATGATAAAGATTCCGGTATTTTACGGGATATAAATGGAATCGACAGATATACAGGAAATTTTGGTTTCACAAATCAGTTGAACGAAAAATTAAAAGTAGGGGTTAATTTAGGTGTTCAATATCAAGAAACGGATAATTTCATAGACCTATTCAATACACAGAATCCATTCGCTGCTATGTATCTATATACACCGTATGAGCCTATTTATAATGCTGACGGGAGTTATAATCAAACAATGAGTGCAGGATCCAATGTTGTTGAGCAAATCCGTAATTATCCGCAACAAGATCAGAGACTTAGAATACCAGTTAATTTATTTGGAGAATATAAAATTATTAACGGGCTTAAATTTAAGTCAAACTTTAATGGTTTGTATGATTGGTATATGAGTACTGCCTGGTTAAAGAAAGGTTCAAATCTTGATTTAACTGTAAATGGGCAGACACCAACTGGCCGACTATCTAAAAACTCGTTTTATGGATTTAATTATACTTGGAATAATTCATTAAATTATGTGAAGTCTTTTGGAGATCATCACTTTGATGTTTTGGGTTTTGTGGAGTATAATGATAATTTTAATGAGACCTTGGCAGCAAGTGCATATGGATTGAAAAGCAGTGAAATCAGTGTTCCCTCTATTACAACACCGTCTGCAAGAAATACATTCACTGGGAATAAAACCAGAAATACTTTATTTAGCTTAGCTGCTATAGTAAATTATGATTACAAAAGTAGATATCTTTTAACAGGATCTATCAGAAGAGATGGTTCTTCACGATTTGGAGCTAATTCAAAGTATGGGGTTTTCTGGTCTGCAAGTGCTGCATGGAATATTGCAAAAGAAGACTTCTTAAAGGGAGGTTTTATTAATGATTTAAAGTTAAGGGCTTCATACGGTACAACAGGTAATGATGGTACAGTTATAGACTATACGAATGTAACAAATGTTGGATATGGATTATATGGGACCAATCCTACTTTAGGACCGATACCAACAGTAGGTAATCCTGATTTAAAGTGGGAATCCAATGCGATTACTAACCTTGGTGTAGATTATACTTTTTGGAATAGAAGAGTTAGAGGTTCGGTAGAGGTATATCAGAATAAAAGAAAGGATTTTATTCAATTATTCCCATATCCGGTTGAGCAGGGTAGTTATCAGCAATATGCGAACGCAGGTGATATGACGCAAAAAGGGTTGGAGGCAGAATTAAGTGTGGACGTACTTAAAAATAGCGATTTTACGTGGAATTTGCATGCTAATATTTCTTTTCAAAAAAGTGTTTTAGATGCGCTTTCCAATGGACAAACAGAACGTAATTTAGGATATACTTATCTGAAAGTAGGAGAAACTCCTTACATGTTCTACAGTGTGCGCTTTGCAGGGGTAGATTCATCTAACGGAGATGCTCTTTATTATGATAAAAATGGTAATGTAACCAATGTTTACAGCGCAGGAGATGCTGTGGCACTAACTGATAAATCACCATTTCCTAAGAGTTTTGGTGGGTTCGGAACAACTTTCCAATACAAAGGATTGGATTTAAGTGCAGACTTCACTTTTAAATTAGGAAGTTATACTTATAACAACATGTATTATCAAGCTATTGATCCTTTAAGTGCAGCATCAGGATACAATGTTGCTCAGGCTGCAGCTAATTTTTGGCAGAAGCCTGGAGATACAGGTGTTTTCCAAAGAGCTGATTCAAATGGTTTAAGGGATTCTGATCAATGGATCGAAAAATCTGATTATCTAAGATTAAGATCACTAACATTAGGCTATACATTTGATAAAGAGTTTTTAGGAGAGAGTATGCCATTAAACAAATTAAGAATTTATGTGCAAGGGCAAAATTTATGGACGGCAACCAAATTTCACGGAGAGCCTGAGGTGTCTTTAGGTTCTGCAGGATCCAGCTCTCTATTTGTTCCGGGATCTTACAATCTTTATACTTATCCTGCTGTTAAAACGATTATGGTAGGAATGCAACTTGAATTTTAATGTATTTTAATTATTATGAAAAAGAATATTATAAAAATAAGTTTGGCTCTCTCGGTAGCTTTAACAATATTTGTTTCTTGTGATAGGGAATTGGATCAATCATCTTATCTTAATGAACCTGAAGAACAGGCGATGACAAGGCCTGAGTCATTTCGACAAGCATTAGATGGGGCTTATAGCTCTTTAAAAGCAGAGGGTTATTACAATAATGATACGGGTAGCCAAATCATCATGGCAGATGTGGTTTCCGATAATGCTGTAAGAAATCCTGCGGGTAGGGGAAGCAATTTTGCGGCTTCTAACTTTGAATTTTCTTCTGATAACTCACAGACTACTGGTTTATATACTGCTGCATATAACACAATAAGTAAGGCAAACTTTGTTTTAAAGTATATTAGTAATGGTGTTTTATCGGGTGCTGCAAAAACCAATGTTGAGGCGGAGGCCAGAGCGATTAGAGCGATGGTACATTTTGATATTGTAAGAGCATATTCCAAAATTCCAACTCAATCAGCTGATGCTTCTTCCAGTATGGGAATTTATTATTCTGATTCTTTTGAGCCAACAAGTCTTGCTGGAAACAGAAACCTGACAGTTGCTCAAGTATATGATCGGATTACTGATGATTTGATATTTGCATCTAACAATATTTCTCAAAATGATGCAGATAAAGGTAGATTAAGCAAAGCTGCTATATATGGATTATTAAGTAGAGTTTATCTTTATAAAGGAGATTATGCAAAGACGATACAGTATGGAGATCTTTCTTTGGCAGCTTCATCGGATTTAACAACAAAAGAGAAGTTTGTAAGTATTTGGAAAGGGTCTAATGTGGACGGAGTTCTGTTTCAGGTTTTAAATTCTCCGGCTGAGGATGTTAAAATTGGTGTTGCGTATAACCAATTGTTTTCTGCGGGATATAGGTCAGAGTTTGTTGTAGATTATGATTTGTTTAATTCCTATGCTGCAGATGATGTTAGAAAATCGGCATATTATACTACAGGTGCATATAATGGAAAAACGTACAATCACGTGACCAAATATTCAGGAAATGGAGGAGCGGCAAACGTTGTTCCTGTAAAATATTTAAGATCTGCAGAAGTTGCATTAAATGTTGCTGAAGCAGCATATAAATCAGGTGATGCAACTAAGGCTTTAACCTTACTTAATGATCTAAGAAGTCAAAGGTATGGAACAGCGACTTCTCCTTATATCCCGGGAAATGAGTCCGGTATTGCTTTATTAGATGCGATTTATAAGGAAAGAAGACTTGAGCTAGCATTTGAAAATGACAGATGGTACACTTTAAAAAGGTTAGGTTTACCTATTCAGAGATCAGGAAAAGGAGAGCAATCTAATGGGACCGGAACCGCTCCCGTAGTTCAGATGTTAGCTGCAGGAAGTACAAAATGGCAATGGCCAATTCCAATTAAAGCTATTCAGATAAATCCTAACATTCAGCAAAATACTGGTTATTAATTAATAATTCTAAACAGATATTTAAGCCCTACATATAGTATGTAGGGTTTTTTTTATTTCTAGAAATAAAATTTTAAGGAAAATAGAATTTATTACCAAGTAATATAATATAATTTTTGTTAAAATTAATTATTCTTGTTTTTTAATATAATAAGATCACTAAATATCAATACGTAAATTTATAATCATTATAAATAGATTTTTAATAATTATTTTTAATTTGTTAAAATAATTAAATTTTATTGAATATTGTTAATTGTTTTGGTTTTTGATAGATTTAAGATAATAATATGATATTGTCGGATATCTTATGAAAGCACTAAATTAATAGATTATTTCTTGTATTATTATGATAAATTTTGCAATCTTAATATTTATTAACATATTTGCGTTCTTAAAATATTAAAATTTGTTAATATGAATGTGAAATTACGTGTATTAAGTGCTGGTGTTTTATTCTTTATGGGACATACGGTATATGCGCAAAAAAATCCTGTCCGAGATACAGTTTCGAGAGAAAAGCAAATTGAGCAGGTTGTAATTACTGGGTATAGACCAACGACTGCAAAAACATCAACTACTTCATCAGCAAAGATTGATGAAAAAACTATTGAAAACAGGCCAAATCCCAATGTATTAAACGTAGTACAGGGACAGCTGGCGGGTGTTAATATTGCGTCAGGTTCTGGACAGCCAGGTGCTAAGCCTACAGTAATTATCAGGGGGGTTGGTACTCTAAATGGTAATACTGATCCGCTTTATGTTATTGATGGATTTCCGTCAAATAGTGACTCCTTTAGAACTTTGAATTCGAACGATATTCAAACTATGGAAGTTTTAAAAGATGCCTCTGCAATTTCAGAATATGGTGCTAGAGGAGCGAATGGGGTTATTGTCATTAAAACAAAATCAGGTAAGTATAATCAAGCTTTAAAGCTTAGGTATTCATCATCTTTTTTAGTATCTTCTCTTCAGGATAATAAATACAATTACGCTGATTCCAAAGGTTTGCTAACTTTGGAAAACAGATACGGTATTGGTCTAGGTGCTACTTTGAGCCAGCAAGATATTGATAATTATCCTATTAATACGGATTGGAGAAAAGTTTTCTTTAGATCTGCAATTGGACAGAGTCATGACTTGTCTATAACTGCAGGTGGTAAAAACATCAATACCTATACTTCTGTCGGCTATCTAGATCAGGAAGGGGTATTGAGATCAACAGGTCTTAAAAGATTCTCGGTAAGAAATAATATTATCGGAAAATCGGATAATAATAAATTCAATTACTCTTTAAATACCGGGGTAGGTTTTTCTAAAAATAATTTAGCAACCAATCTGGGAGACGGAGGAGTAAATCAAAACTATGTTCTTGGAGCCATGATTTCTGCTCCTTATGTATCTCCTGATCAATATCAGAATTCACAGCAACTTTTTGCAGATTATCAAAATAGCGGGACTTTATTATTAACACCGTTATTTTTGCTGGATAAACTCAAGCAATTTGAAACGGGTGTCCAAGAATTTAGATTAGATCTGGCATCACAAGCTTCCTATAAGATTACAGATGATCTAACTGCAATGGTTAGGACTTCTGGGCAGTACTTAAATTCTACCCAATTACAAGCTGAGTATCCAAACTCATTTAACGCTCTTTTATTTCTAGGTAATAAAGAATTCGCCGGTTCAGAAACTAATAGTGTAAGCAGAACTTATTTATTCAATAATTTATATCAATTAAGATATAATAAAACCTTTTTAGAAAAACATACTATCGGTTTAGCAGCAAATGCGGAATTTAATTATTCTCAGTTAGATTTTTCTTCAATAAGAAGAAATGGATTAGATCCGAAAACATATGTTCCTGGCACAGGATCTGGTTATGTTGGTGATACCTCGGATAATGATTTCTATGTTCCGGTAACAAGTAATTATAAATTGAAGTTCAATATGATTTCATATTTTGGCTCTTTGGATTATGATTATGATAAGAAATTTGGTTTGTCAGGAACAATCCGTACTGACGGAGCAAGTAGATTTGGACCAGGAAATCAATGGGGAACTTTTTGGTCCGTTGGAGGACGGGTTAATTTAGAGTCTTTTATTGATAATTCCAATATTTCATTATTAAAATTAAGAGGGTCTGTAGGTACTGTTGGTAATCAGCGTATTGTAGATGGAAGTGTTTTTGAAGCTGTTAATCCACCAAGATATTATAATGTATTCTCGGTTGCCAATAATGTATATGGGCCAAATAGAGGATATGGTATTTCTTTCGGTTATTATGATCTGAAATGGGAGACAACTAAACTAGCAGATATCGGTGTCGATTTTGATTTATATAAGAGGCTCTCAGGATCACTCGACTTTTACAATAAAAAGACTATAGATCAGTTTATTGATGTGCCAGTTTCGTCTGTGGTAGGTACAACCCTTATAAGACAAAATTCTGATGCTGATGTGGTTAATAGAGGTATTGAGCTTAACTTAAAATATGATATTATTAAAAGAGAAGATCTTCAATTTTCAATTAGAGGAAACGGAGCTTATAATAATCAGAAAGTTGGAGGACTTCCAGGAAACGGTGAAATCAGATCCGGAAACTACATAACGAAAAATGGCGGCAAGATTAGCGAGTTTTTTGTTTATAGATATGCAGGTGTAAATCAAGGAAACGGTAATTTGTTATTTTATGATGTTAACGGTAATTTAACTGAGAACCCTAAAGAATCTGATCGTGTACAAACCGGTAAAAATTATTTACCTGAGTTCCAAGGTGGATTTGGCTTTGATGTTAACTATAAAGGCCTATTTGCAAGTGCAACATTTACTTATGTAGCTAAGATCTGGAGATATGATTTTGACTATGCAAATTTAATGGACCCTACGAGTTTAGGAACATTTAATGCTAGTAATGACTTACTTAATGCATGGACGCCGACCAATACAAATACGTCTGTACCATCTTTAACTGCAGCAAACTTAGCGCTTGATGCTCAATCAGATAGATTTATTGTTAATGCTTCTTACCTTAGATTAAGAAATGTTCAATTAGGTTACACGTTCCCAACCGACTCTTTAAGGGGAACATTTATAAACAGCTTGTCGATATTCGTTCAAGGAGAAAACCTTATAACATTCTCCAAATGGAGAGGGTGGGATCCTGAAAGTAATAGAGCAGCAGACCAATACCAATACCCAACTCCTAGGATTTATACTCTAGGATTAGATGTTAAATTTTAAATTAACTAAAAAATGAAAAAGTCTTTTTTAAAAATATTTTTAGTTGCAGGATTGTTTTCTATATCTTCTTGTAGTGATGATTTGCTAGAACCATATACACCAGGATCACTTACTGAGGAACAAGCACTGACAACTGTAGCAGATTTACGTCTGCTTATTAATGCAGCTTATGCAAATTTTAACTCTAGATCGGAATCTGAATTTGTTTCTGTATTTACGGATGAAGTAGGAATAGGCTATGCAAATGGTGGACAAGGTCTTAGTGCAGAATGGGTTTTTCAAATGACGCCTAACTCCAATTTGCCAACTTCTATCTGGGCAGAAAGTTATGCTTCTCTGGCAAGGATCAACAGAGTAATCGAATATGGGGACAAAGTTACCTCAAGTACGGCAACAGGAAATACGACAAATGATAGAAAAAAAATATTAGCCGAAGCGTATGCTTTGAGAGCATATCACCATTTAAGAATTCTATCATATTTTTCACCAAATATGAAGGATAACTCTGCTTTAGCTGGTATTTTAGCTACTAAATCTTTCGAATATACCGATCCTGGACAAAATAGAAGTACAAACGGAGAGTTTTATAATTTAATTTTTTCAGATTTAGATAAGTCCATTGCCTTGTTCAATGAAGTAGGAGCAAATTCAATAAACACTGCAAATGATCGTCTTTTTGCAAATAAATTCTTTGCGATGGGAATTAAGGCAAGAGCTTATGCGTACAGAGGAGATTATACGAATGCAGAAATTTGGGCAAATAACGTGCTTACACAATCTGGAGTGGTACTTGCGAATAAGACTCAATATAGGAATATGTTCTTTACCGATTCTGACTTAACTGCTAGTACAGCAACAAGTGAAGTGATCTTTAAATTAAAAAGAAATACTGTTTCGAATTCTCAAGGTTATAATTTACATAATGCTTGGTGTAGTGTAAGACCTAGATTGGATGGATCTCCTTTTTATGAAGTTGGAAGATCATTACATAATATTTTAAATCCAGCTAATCTACCTGCTTCAGGTTTAAGTACTTCAATTGCTGATGTTAGAGCTAACGTAATTATAGCTCCTTCTTCACGTATTGATCCTGGATATGCAACATCTTTTGATTATAGAAATTCTGATGTAATCGTTATCAATAAGCATGGAGGAGTTGCAACAGGAACAGCAACAGCTGCAGTTACAACTAGTAATGGATTTAATAATGATATTAAGATCATGAGATTATCTGAAATGTACCTTATTAAAGCAGAAGCAAGAGCTGCTGCCGGAGATTATGCAGGTGCTGCTGCTGCTGTAGATGCTATTAGAGATGTCAGATATGGCTCTAATCAGGCTGCACCGGTTTATGCTAATGCTACGGCCGCTTGGAGAGGTATATTAAATGAAAGAAGAGTTGAATTCGCATTTGAAGGATATAGATTTATAGATTTAAAGAGATTAGGTGCTTTAGCTGGTACAGGAGTTGATAGAAATCCGGCGGATTATTCTTCCAGTTCTGCAAATTTCCCTGCTGCTAATCCTTCAAACTTACCAATTACAAGTTATAAGTGGACCTTACCGATTCCTCAGATTGAAACTAATGCTAATCCGGGAATTGTTCAAAATCAAGGATACTAATTTTAAATTTCTTAAAAATGAAAAAAATATTTAATTTTATAGCATTTGTACTAACACTGTCTTTGGTGTCATGTAGTACAGAAGATAGAATGGTGGAAGATCCATCTGAGCTTTATTTTAAAGATACAAATCTTACGAAAACAATAAGCTCGACTGTAGCATCTCTTGATGTTGATGTTCCATATTCCTTAACAACACCTGCTGACGGATCTCATGCAATTAATTTAGTTTTCGATCCCAACTTTTCTACAGCCGAACAAGGGAAAGATTTTGAAATTTTAGGTGGTGACCAAGTTGCTTCAGGAGCATTAGGAGGAGTTTTGAAGCTAAGAATTTTTTCGGCATCTGCTTCCTCAGCTGGTAAAATTGCTAATTTTAAACTGTCTTCTCCAACACTTAAAAGTCTTCAGGATAATAATATCGCAGGCGTTCGTATTTTTAAAACTTGCCCAATCAGTACTTTTGTAGGTAATTTTTCAAATACAGGCTGGTTATTAGGCGGAGGAATTGTAAGTATTGTTCAGGATAGTACAAAACCTAATACACTTATTGTAAAAGGATTTTTACCTAGCGGTGCAGATTTGTTATTGGCTTACGATCCGGTATCTTATGAGATTACTGTTCCTACAGTGGATACAGGTGATGTTCATCCAACTTATGGGATGATAAAAATGGGACCTGCCACAGATGGTACTAAATCCAGCTTTAATAGCTGTAATAGGACAGTTTCCTTGCGAGTAAACTATTTCGTTTCAGCAGGTAGCTTTGGTGTTCAGGATGAAAAATTTACTGGTCAGTAAAAAAATAAATAAAAAAAAGATCGCTCCAAGCGATCTTTTTTTTATTTTTATATTAAATAAAATGAAAATGAAAAAGATCTTTTTTTTACTATTACTTATTTGCATTACTGATATTTATGGTCAGGGAAGTGTATCAATGCCCACTCAAGAAGCTTTTTTGGAAAAAATTTTTATTGACGGTCTCAATGAATCTTTTAAATATTCTGAAATTGATGGATCAGCTTATATTGATGATTCTTTTCAGGATACTAAAGTTTCTGAAAATTATGGA
>CAJYRQ010000027.1 GCA_913777465.1 uncultured Chryseobacterium sp. | reverse complement strand
TTGCCGCTTTGTGTTTTAAATCTTACCTTAGCCATCGTTGAGGATTTGTGCAACTCTAAAATACAAAGTTTTAGAGATAATCTCAACAAAAAATTGAGGCTGCCCATACTTTTTGGACAGCCTCTTTTTTTATTTCGGAAAAAGGAATGATATTATTGAATGGTGGTTGGCTCCGTGAGCTTTTACAAATGAAACGGCTTCGTAAAACTTAAAAACACATAGCAATCAAAAAATCTTCGTGCTCTCGGTGTTCTAGTTTAGTCGAATAGATTTATATATCAGATCTATCAATCTTAAATCTTCTCGGTATAATTAGCTTCGTGAGCTTTTACAAATGAATGGCTTGGTGAAACTTGAAAACGGTTCGCATTCAAAAAGCATCATGTTTTCCGTGTTCAAAGCTTCAAATTAAAACAAAACATGCAGAATACAGGATTCGGAATGTGATGATATCCACAGTTGTCATTTGCTTAACGTAATGCCTTTGCGACCGGAAAATCTGCAGTTCGTGTATCAACTATTCTTCGCGTTTATAGCGTTAAAAAGTTTTTAGGCTTAAATTTCTCCTTATTCATCTATATTTGTGATCTCCTTTAAGTGAAACGGCTCTGTGAAACTTAAAAACGTTTTGCATTCAAAAAAAGCTCCGTGCCCTCCGTGTTCAAATCCGGAATTTCAGTGCAAGACAAATTCCATCTCTAATTTATATCCGGAAACTTTTTCAGCAATCATTTGAAGCTGAACCTGCTCAGTCCTTCATCTGGCCCCTTGATGATCCGGCATGAAAAAACCGGAAATTTTCCGGAGGAATCCCCTGAAATCCGTATTAAAATTCTTTCCAATTCCGTATCTTTGGGAAAAATTTTTATAAAAATGATCGAGTGGAAAACTGCCAAAGAATACGAAGATATTACCTATAAAAAATCCAACGGGGTAGCGAGAATCGCTTTCAACAGACCGGAAATCCGTAACGCTTTCAGACCCAAGACTACTTCGGAGTTATACGATGCCTTTTATGATGCCTATGAAGATCCTTCCATCGGTGTAGTGCTTCTTTCCGGAGAAGGACCAAGCCCTAAAGACGGAGGCTGGGCATTCTGCAGCGGGGGAGACCAGAAAGCGAGAGGGCACCAGGGGTATGTAGGAGAAGACGGAAGACACCGTCTGAATATCCTTGAAGTTCAGCGGCTGATCCGTTTTATGCCAAAAGTCGTGATCGCGGTGGTTCCGGGATGGGCCGTAGGCGGAGGGCACTCGCTTCATGTGGTTTGCGATTTAACCTTAGCCAGTGAAGAGCATGCGATCTTTAAGCAGACGGATGCCGATGTCACCAGTTTCGACGGCGGTTACGGATCTGCCTATCTTGCCAAGATGGTCGGACAGAAAAAAGCGCGTGAGATCTTCTTTTTGGGTAGGAATTACTCCGCTCAGGAAGCTTTCGAAATGGGAATGGTAAATAAAGTGGTTCCTCATACAGAGCTTGAAGATACCGCTTATGAATGGGCGCAGGAAATTCTGGCCAAATCCCCAACTTCCATTAGGATGCTGAAATTTGCCATGAACCTTACCGACGACGGCATGGTAGGACAGCAGGTCTTTGCCGGTGAAGCCACCCGTCTGGCCTACATGACCGAAGAAGCCAAAGAAGGAAGAAATGCATTCCTGGAAAAAAGAAAACCGGACTTTGGAGAAGACCAGTGGATATCGTAACATGATTGATAAATGATGAATGATAAGTTATAAAATATCATCATCAATTATCGATTATCAATTATCAATTATATGACAGATTGGATAAAAGCCGCAAGGCTTAGAACATTGCCGCTTTCCTTAAGCGGAATTATCATGGGATCTTTTATTGCCCGGTGGAGACTTTACAATGAAGGCGGAACCTGGGACTGGAGAATCTTCGCCCTCGCCCTGGTGGTGACTTTACTTTATCAGGTGCTTTCCAACTATGCCAACGATTACGGCGACGGAATAAAGGGGACGGATACCCAAAGGGCAACCGAAGCGGAAGCAAGAGCCGTAGCCTCCGGGAGAATTACAGCAAAACAGATGAAAAAAGCGGTGATTTTATTTTCCGTACTTTCTTTTGTTGCTACTGTGGCACTGTTGTACCTGGCGTTTGTACCGGATTACATGAATGAATTTTATATTTTTATCGGCCTGGGGATCGCCTGTATTTTAGCCGCCATTGGGTATACGGTAGGGAAAAAACCTTATGGCTATATGGGGTTGGGAGATCTTTTTGTATTCGTCTTTTTCGGATTGGTTTCCGTTTGCGGAAGCTATTTCCTGTTTACCAAATTGTTCAGCTGGGACGTATTATTACCTGGAGCGGCCATTGGTATGATGAGCATGGCTGTTTTGAACCTGAATAACATGCGGGATATTGAAAGCGACAAATTATCCGGGAAAAACAGCTTTGCCCTGAGAATCGGTTTCAAAAAAGCGATGATTTACGAAATGGTGCTGCTCAACCTTCCTTTGATTTTTATTCTGATGTTCTTAGGTGTAAACGGATTTTTCCAGACGCAGAATTACTACGTGTTTATTGTCATGATCCTCATGCTTCCTTTAATGCGGATCAGAAGAAATATTATGACGGTAAAAAATCCCCGTGAGCTTGACCCCTTTTTAAAGCAGGTGGGAATGATTACGTTGATGATCGCTGTGCTTACGGCAGCCGGGCTTAATCTTTTTCATTAGGTATAAACGATAAGGCTGGAAATAAGAAATAACACCGATAAGATTGCTTCTTATTTATCGGTAATTGTCAGAAATTTCAGTAACACCTGTTATTTTAGGAATAATTCTAACGGTTGACCTGATTGTTTCTTATCTGATCTTAAGACAAAAGATAAAATCCAATATTTTTATTCTTGTCTTTCAATGTTTGTATCTGATTTATTATTATAATATCGGGATGCCGGTAAAAATTGAAAAAGTTATAACTGCATAAATTTTAAAATCAATTAAATGAAAATACAATACTTAGGACAAAACTGTTTTTTGTTCACCTATAAAGACAAAATAATCTTATCCGATCCTTTTTACAATTACAAAAAAGCCGAATCAGGATTTGATATTGCAGCTCAGAAAATCGATTATATTTTACTGACGCACGCTCATGGGGACCACATCGCCGATGTGGAAGAAGTGCTGCAACACCATCCTGATGCTACGGTGATCGGAGTTCCGGAAATCTGCGGGTACTTCAAAAATGCAAAAAATACCGACGATGTGAACCTGGGAGGATTGGCACAAATCGACGATCTTAAAATTTCCATGGTTCCGGCTCATCATACAAGCTCGTTCCCGGACGGAAGCTACGGCGGCGTTCCCGTTGGATACATTTTCAGGCTTCCTGAAGGCAGAAATCTGTATATGGCAGGAGATACCGGTGTTTTGGCCGATATGGCCCTGTTTCCAAGGTTATACGGCAATTTAGACCTTTCTATCCTTCCGGTAGGGAGTCACTATACCATGGGTCCGGAAGAGGCTGCATTTGCAGCAACGGAATTATTGAAAACACCGAAAGTAATCGGATGCCATTTTGATACGTTCCCTGCGATTGAAATCAATCATGAAACTGCAGTGAAGCATTTTGCAGATAAAAACGTAGAACTTGTTTTACCGAAACTAGGTGAGGAGTTCGAATTTTAAATAAATGTTGAAAGGTAATTTGAAAATGGAAATGCTGAAGGGTTTAAAAACAAAAAAAGATAATTCTCAAATTACCTCTCTTCACTTAAAACCAAAAAAAAATGGCAAGCTACCTAAATCACACCGCTACGACCAATTACCTTTGCTGCGTTCCCACCCTGGAGGATTCTCAGGAGCTGGTTGTTTAGGACTTGCCGTGGCAAAGGTAGGAATATTTTATAAAACTCAAAACATTATTAAAGAAAATTAATTGAAAAAACCGGCTATTGAAGGTAGTTTGCTGAAATTCAGCCTGATAATTTTTCAGAAATTTTCTAAAAATTTAGATATGACGAAAAGCACTTCCACATTAGGAATTTTACTGTTTGGCGCTACGATGATCGTTTTTTTCGTGGTGTATTACTTCTTCTCAGGAGTTGATTATTTTGATATTTCGCTGAAAGCCAATGCTTTCGTTTTACCGATTATTTATGCCGGAACCGCGTTCTGGTCGGTGAAATCCTATTGGAGCAGCCACCGGGTGGTAAGTTTTAAAGATGCTTTTAAGCGGGCATTTGTTCCGATGTTTATCGGAGGGATTCTATCCATTTTCAGCATTTATTTATTTTTAAATTTTGTAGATACCGATGCCAAAAAGCTGTTAAACTATCAGTACGTAACCCGCCAGAAATCTGAAATGGATAAGGAATATCAGTCGGCAAGAAAAATTTTAAAACACCAGAAAGACATTGATGAGCTGGATCAGAAGTACAAAGAAAGGCTTCCGAGTTTCTCTCCGGATGCCGTTAAAGGAAAAGATATGCTTACAGTAAGTCATTTTTCAGGATATTTTGCGGCAATACTTATATTTTACGTAGTTTTGTCATTGTTTTTCGGAGCGTTTTTCAGAACAAAGACAATCTATCAGGAAGAGCAGAATCAAGAATAATTTTTATTAAAATTAAATGAATTTATCAATAGTTATTCCGTTACTGAACGAAGAGGCCTCTTTGGAGGAGCTTTTTTCCAGGATCGATACCGTTTGCCGGTCAAACGGCTTATCCTACGAGATCTGGTTTGTAGATGACGGAAGCACGGATTTGTCGTGGAGCATTATAGAAAACCTTAAAGTTCAGCATCCTCAGATCCATGGAATTAAATTTTCCAAGAATTACGGGAAATCACAGGCGCTTCATGCCGCTTTTGAACGCACGAACGGCGATGTCATCATTACGATGGATGCTGATTTACAGGATTTTCCGGAAGAAATTCCGGAGCTGTATGCGATGGTCATCAATGAAAATTACGACATCGTTTCCGGCTGGAAAAAGAAGCGTTTTGATAATGTAATGACGAAAAATGTCCCTTCCAAGCTGTTCAATGCAGCGGCAAGAAAGGTTTCAGGCGTTTACCTGCACGATTTCAACTGCGGGCTGAAAGCATACAAAAGACAGGTCGTAAAATCGATCGATGTATACGGGGATATGCACCGGTACATCCCGGTTTTGGCGGCTAATGCAGGATTCAGAAGGATTACGGAGAAAGAGGTTCGGCACCAAGCAAGACCTTACGGAACCTCAAAGTTCGGTACCGAGAGGTTTATCCGGGGGTTTCTGGATCTGGTAACCCTTTGGTTTGTCAGCCGTTTCGGGGGCAGGCCGATGCATTTCTTCGGAGCGGTGGGAACTTTAATGTTTATCATGGGTTTCCTTTCGGCACTCTGGCTGGGCCTTTCCAAGCTTATTGATGTGGCCAGGGGGATCTACGGACACCTGATCACTAACAATCCGTGGTTCTTTATCGCCTTAACCATGATGATTATGGGAACCCTGCTTTTCGTAGCGGGATTCTTAGGTGAAATGATCATCAGAACCAACCGTGAGCATAAGAATTATAATATTGATGAAGTGATTTAATCCGGCATGATATGCCTATAATCATGGGAATAGTGTGGTTTGGAATTATTAAAAAATGCATGTTTTGTATGATAATAACTCTTCTAATGCTGGTTTATTCCTGTAAGTCCTCTGGTCTGTCAGGATCATGGGGATTCATAAAGCATTATGAAGGAAGTGTTTATCCAATCGATTCCATCAAAAATAAAACTTATAATTCTGAAGATCAAAAAGAAGTATTAACCTTTAGTTCTGAAAATGCTTTTAAGGCAATGAATCTAAAAGGTTTTTACAAGGAAGAGGGAAGGAATTTGAAGATGAAATATGATAATGACTGCGATACGATTGTATTAAAAATATCTCATATAGACAGACATAACCTGTTATTGTCATCGGTAACGGAAAAACCGGTAATATGGTTTTATAAAAGAATAAAAAAGTGAGAAAAGGAATATTTTTTTTGATGCTTGTCGCATTGATGTCCTGCGGAAAAGTTTCCCCAAAAGGAAATATCGAGCGGAAAGATGTGGATGTGCCCGAGTTTGTGAACCTCGATCTGGAAGGAAAATTCCGGGTATTTTATGCCAGAGGGAATAAAAACTTCGTGGAAATAGAAACCTATCCGAATGTTGCGGATAACCTGGATGTTGAAGTGGATGATAAAACGTTAACCATCAAAGAAAAACGCGGAACCAAAGGCGTGGATTTTTATAACGTAACCATTTACTCCAAATACAACCTGGAAAAAGTAGCCATTTCCGACTCGGTAGAGATGAACATTTCCAGTGAAATTAAGACCGATAATTTTAGGCTTAATTTAAAGAATTTCGCTACTTTTATGGGTTCGGTAAATACAAGACGGGCAGAAGTGGAAATGCTGAACCGCAGCAGGGCCAACTTTTTGGGACAAACCAAAGACGCAGTGATCAAAATTTCCGATACGGCGAGCCTGATCGCTCCTTACTGGAAAATCGAAAATTTGAAAATCGATTCCAAAAACGGGAACTATGCGGAAGTAAACGTAAAAGATTCCCTGAAAGGACACGTTCAGAACACGGCAAAATTCACTTATTACAATGATCCGATCCGGGCATTTAAAATTGATAAAGATACCAGGGTGGAGAATAAGAAACTGGAATAAAAGCAATTGGAAGAGAAAAAATATACAGCAGACAGCATTAAAACCTTGGAAGGAATGGAGCATGTAAGACTTCGTCCTAATCTGTATTTTGAAGATTGTTTTAAGGAAAACAATTTAAATTCTCTTGTATTTGGAGCTCTTTGCCATGCAATTGATGAATATTTTGACAATAATTGCAGTGAAATAATTGTTAATGCCAAGTCCAATTCACTGCTTGTAAAATATAATGCAGGAATGTCTTTGGATAAGTCATGGGATTTGACCAAAGCCGAATGTATTATGACAAAAATCGGAGCATGCAGCAACGAGAAAAAACATCTTGAGGTCGGCGATGAATTTTGCCGTGTCGGAATGACAGTTATCAACGCTGTTTCGGATCGGTGTGAACTAAAAACTGTCTGGAATAAAAAATCCGGACATTTTATTTTTGAACGTGGAGAGACGGTTTTTAAAGAAATTTCAGAAACTGATTCATCTGAAGATTTTACAACCATCAGTTTTGAGATCAACAGTGAAATTTTTGGTGATTTTGTTTTTGATCGGAATACTCTTGAATTAAAAATTATTGAGCTGAAAAAAAGATTACCTGACTTAAAAATTGAACTTTTAAATTAGAAATAATAAACAATAAGGCTTGAGCGGCGTTAGAAATTTTAATCATCCATCACCCATCATCCTACAATAAACTAGACAAAATACAAATATGACAACATTAGAAAAAGCAAAACTCTGGTTGCACGAATCATTTGATGAAGAAACAAGAAGTGCGGTACAATTACTCATTGAAGGCAATTCGCCGGATCTGGAAGACTCTTTTTACCGGCCGCTGGAATTCGGAACCGGAGGGATGAGAGGAATTATGGGCGTAGGAACCAACCGTTTAAATAAATACACGTTGGGCCAGGCTACACAGGGACTTGCGAACTATATGTTAAAGCAGTTTCAAGGGGAGGAAATCAAAGTAGCCATTGCGTATGACGTAAGAAATAACTCCAAAGAATTCGGAAAACTGGTGGCGGATGTGCTGACGGCCAATGGCATTAAAGTACTGCTTTTCAAAGACCACCGTCCCACGCCTGAACTGTCTTTTACGGTAAGAGACAAACACTGCCATGGAGGAATCGTACTGACGGCTTCCCACAATCCGCCGGAATACAACGGCTATAAAGTATACTGGAATGACGGTGCGCAGATCGTTCCGCCACATGACGAAGCAATTATTGCCGAAGTGCTTTCCGTTCAGTTCGATACAATAAAATTCAATGGAAATGATGACCTGATCGAATGGATCGGAGAGGAGCAGGATGACGTATACATCGATGCCTGTATCGAAAACTCAACCTATCAGAATGTAGGAAAAGAAAATTTAAATATCGTTTTCACCTCCATCCACGGAACGACCTATACGACCGTTCCTAAAGCGTTGGAAAAAGCAGGTTTCAAGAAAATCGATCTGGTAAAGGAGCAGATGATCCCGAGCGGGAATTTCCCGACCGTTGATTCCCCAAACCCTGAAGAACCGGCTGCCCTTGAAATGGCAATGGATCTTGCGAAAATAACCAATGCCGATATCGTGATCGGAACGGATCCGGACGGAGACCGGTTGGGAATAGCCGTAAGAAACCTGGACGGCGAAATCGAATTGCTGAACGGGAACCAGACCAATACGATCCTGACCTACTATATCCTGAACGAATGGAGAAAGCAGGGCCGGATTACCGGAAAGGAATTTATCGGTTCTACCATCGTTACTTCCGATATTTTCTTTGACATTGCCCAAAAATTCGGGGTGCAGTGCAAAGTGGGATTAACCGGATTTAAATGGATCGGAAAGATGATCCGCGATGTGGAAGGGAAGGAAAAATTCATCTGCGGCGGAGAGGAGAGCTTCGGATTTATGACCGGGGATTTTGTTCGTGATAAAGATTCGTGCGGAAGTATTGTCCTGGCCTGTGAAATCGCAGCATGGTGCAAAGCCAACGGAAGAACCATGTACGATTACCTGATCGAAATTTACCAGGAAACAGGTATGTATTATGAGGGGCTTGTAAACCTGGTACGGAAAGGAAAAGACGGTGCGGAAGAAATCCAGAACATGATGAAAGAATTCCGTGAAAACCCTCCGAAGCAATTGGCTGGCTCGCCGGTAGCAGAAGTAAAGGATTTCAAGGAGCAGACGAATTTTATCTTTTCCACAAATGAAAAACAGGTAATGAACGACATTCCGAAATCGAATGTGCTGATTTATTACACGCAGGACGGAACGAAAGTCTGTGTAAGGCCTTCGGGAACGGAGCCGAAGATCAAATTCTACATTTCCGTGAAGGAAGACCTTGCTTCCGCAGCCGAGTTCAAGGATCAGCAGAAATCGTTGGAAGAGAAAATTAATCAGGTGAAAAATGACCTGCGGTTAGGATAAATAAATCAACGATGTATTGGTTTGGCAATATACCAATGATTGCCAAACTATTACATGGTTACATTAATAATATTAAAATATAAAGTAAAAGTGAAAGTTTCAAAATTAGCGGCGAACCTGATCGGTTCTGAAATTGTAAAAATTGGTAATGAAGTAAATGACTTAAAAGCAAAGGGAGCGGAGATTGCCAATCTTACGATTGGGGATTTAAATTCTAATATTTATCCTATTCCTGCTCAGCTGAAGGAGGAAATTCAGAAAGCTTATCAGAATAATCTGACAAATTATCCGCCTGCGAACGGACTTTTATCTTTAAGAAAAGAAGTTTCCAAAGATTTAAAAACCAGATGGAACCTGGATTATTCTCCGAATGATATCCTGATCACGGCCGGTTCAAGACCTTTAATCTATGCCGTATACAAGACCATCGTGGATGAAGGGGATAAAGTAGTGTATCCGATTCCTTCATGGAACAACAACCACTACGCTTACCTTACTTCTGCTGATGCGATCGAGGTAAAAACAACCCCTGAAAATAATTTCCTTCCGACGGCGGACGATTTGAGGCCTCATTTATCAGGTGCGGTTCTGGTAGCGCTTTGTTCACCGTTGAATCCCACCGGAACGATGTTTACCAGAGAGCAGCTTTCGGAAATCTGCGAACTGATCCTTGAAGAAAACAAAAAGAGAAGCGAAGATGAAAAACCGTTGTACCTGATGTACGATCAGATCTATTCCAACCTTACCTTTGGGGCGGAGCACGTAGATCCGGTGTCCCTTTTCCCTGAAATGAAGGAATATACGGTTTATATCGATGGTATTTCCAAGTGCCTTGCCGCAACGGGAGTTCGTGTTGGCTGGGGATTTGGTCCGGCTCATATCCTGGATAAGATGAAAGCATTGTTGACGCACGTGGGTGCCTGGGCACCGAAACCGGAGCAGGAAGCAACGGCGAAATATTATGAAAACCCGGAAGAAGTAAATGCTTTTGTTGAAGATTTCAAAGGAAAACTGGAAACCAGCCTGAAAGTTCTTCACGGCGGAATCCAGGATCTGAAAAGCAAAAGTCTTGCGGTAGACAGCATTGAACCGATGGGCGCGCTTTATCTTACGATCAAACTGGATTATATCGGTAAGACAAAACCGGACGGAGCAGCGATTGAGAACTCTTCTGATCTGGTGTTTTATCTGATCAATGAAGCAGGAGTTGCTTTGGTTCCTTTCTCTGCATTCGGGGAAGAGAAATCTGAGCCATGGTTCAGGGCTTCTGTTGGAGGATTGGCCACTGAGGAGATTTCAGCCATGATGCCGAAGCTGGAAAATGCGTTGAACGCGTTAAAATAATAAGTAAAATATACCAAATTTAACAGTGTAGCAGTTGACCAATTGTTACACTGTTATCTTTTTAAATTGTTACATTGAAATATGAAAATCATTGCAGTAATACCCGCACGTTATGAAGCCAGCCGTTTTCCGGCCAAACTGATGCAGATGTTAGGAGAAAAGACCGTCATCACAACGACTTATCAGAATGTCGTGGAAACCGGTTTGTTTGATGAAGTTTTTGTTGCTACGGATTCGGAAATTATTTTTGATGAGATCGTTAATAATGGCGGAAAAGCAGTAATGACGGGACAACATGAGACGGGGAGTGACCGCATTGCAGAAGCTGTACAGCCTATTGATTGCGACATTGTGATCAATGTGCAGGGAGATGAACCGTTTTTAAAATTGGAGCCTTTGAAGCAGCTCATCGAAGTTTTCAGGAGCGACGACAACCAGGAGATTTCCCTAGCTTCCTTAAAAATAAAGCTTCATGAAAAAGAAGAGATCGAAAACCCGAACAATGTAAAAGTAATTACCGATAACAATGGCTTTGCATTATATTTCAGCCGTTCCGTTATTCCGTTTCACAGGGAGATTTCTTATGCGGTCGATTATTTTAAACACATCGGCGTCTACGCTTTCAGGAAACATGCGCTGATCCAGTTTTCGAAACTGGAAATGAAGCCTTTGGAAATTTCCGAGAAAATAGAATGCATCCGTTACCTGGAATACGGCATGAAAATCAAGATGATAGAGACCAATTTTGTCGGCGTGGGCATTGATACGCCGGAAGATCTTGAAAAAGCGAGAAAGCTGATCTGAAAATTTGCCGATAGATAATTCTGAAATGTGATATGTGTCTCATTTTTTCAAATTAAAAAAGCCTTATATTTGAATTTATAAAAAGTATTAATGAAGAAATTACTGTTAGCATTTATTCTGGTATGCTCCCAATTATGTTTGGCTCAGACGGCAAAGGAAATTATTGATAAAAATATAGAACTGTCCGGAGGACTCACCAACTGGAAACTGCTGAATTCCGTACTGCTTCAGGGAAAAGTAATTTTGGGGGTAAAGGACGAATACCCGATCAAAATCTACCAGCAACGTCCGAACCTTACCAAAACCGTGATTACCATCGGCGGAAAAGATACGGCCATTGAAGGCTACGACGGATCCAAAGGCTTTGCGATGAATTATGCGACCAACAAAGTTCAGGAATACACAGAATATGTTCCGGAAAGTTTCGACAATGATTTTATCGACTGGGAAAACAAAGGGTTTGAAGCGAAATACCTGGGAAAGGAAAAAATAGGAAATATTTATTGCCATAAAGTGGAACTGACAAAAAATGTCAATAAAAACATCTATTATTTCGATACCAAGAGCTATATGCTGCTGAAAGAAATAAAAAAAGATGAAACGCTGATGTATTCTGATTATAAAAAAATCGGAAGCCTTTCAATGCCATTCAGAATTGAATCTTCAAGCACCAAAAAAGACGGCGATTACGTGATGCTGATCAACAGGATCGACACCAATAAAGTTTTTCCGGCCAATACCTTCAAATTTTAATCAAAAAAGAATTAAATTTAAATTATGAAAAAATTGTTTTTAATGTTTCTTTCGGTGGTTGCTTTTTTCAACAGCTGTGCCCAGAAGAAAAGCGATGCATCCAAAGCCAAAACCAATGAACTTATGGGAAAATCAATATACGATTTTAAAGTTGATGCCCTGGAAGAAGGGAAGCAGATCAACTTTGCCGATTTTAAAGGAAAGAAAATCCTCATCGTGAACACCGCTTCAGAATGCGGATTTACGCCTCAGTATGCCGATCTTGAGAAAGTATCGGAAGAGTATAAAGATAAATTGGTGGTGGTAGGTTTCCCTGCGAACAATTTCGGAGGCCAGGAGCCGGGCAGCAACAAAGAAATCGGTGCCTTCTGCCAGAAAAACTATGGAGTAACTTTCCCGATGGCAGCCAAAGTTTCCGTAAAAGGCAGCGATACCGCGCCGATCTTTAAATATTTAACCGAAAAAGAGCTGAACGGGGTGAAGAACACCACCATCCTGTGGAACTTTACCAAATTCTTAATTGATGAAAACGGAAAATTGGTTGATTCTTTCGTAAGCACGACGAAGCCTACGGACGAAGCCATTACGAAGTATTTGAAATAAAAGAGTGATTTAATATAAGAATATAGCAGTATAACAATTTATCAATTCAAGAATTGCTATACTGCTATATTTCTGCATTGTTACACTATTTTATTTCTCCGCAAAACAGAAAATATTCCCCAGCTTGATGCTCGAGTAGCCGTTGCTTTTGATTTTGGAAGAATTAATCATGGCTTTGGCGAGGACACTTGTCGGTAACGGTTTCTGGCTTTCCAGCAATCCCAGCTTATTGGCAAATTTGATGATCCGGCTGCCCAGAACTTCTCCCGGCCGGTCGGAATCCTTCCGTTCAAGCATACCCGGTTTGAAAATGGTAATTTTACTGAAGTGCAGCTGCTTTACCGCTTCTTCCAGCTCGCCTTTCATCCGGGAATAGAAAATTTTGGATCTTGGGCTGGCGCCATATGAAGAAACCAGGATGTAATCGTCCACACTGTTTTCTTTGGCTGCTTTTGCAAATTCATACTGGTACTCAAAGTCGACTTTACGTTGGGCCTCCTTGCTGCCGGCTGCTTTTAAAGTGGTTCCCAGGCAGGAAAAAGCAACATCGCCTTTTACTTCGTCTTTCCACTGTTCCGGCTTTGCAAAATCCACCACATGGACTTTCAATTTACTATCCTGAATTTCAATCGGTTTTCTCACAAAAACTTTAATCTCATCAAAATCCGGATCCTGAAGCAGCTGATTGACCAAATCTTTTCCTGTGGCACCCGTAGCGCCGATAACCAAAGCTTTCATACCAATTGAAATTTAAGGGGTTGATGTTTCTTTCTTAAATTTACTAAATTTGACCTGAAGTAAAAAATATTATATTCAACAATCACTTATTACTCATTACTAATTACCCATTACTTATTATTCAAATATGGATGCGAACGAAATTTTAGATTATTGTCTTGCGAAGAAAGGGGTTACCGAAAGCTTCCCTTTTGACAATGAAACGCTCGTAATGAAAGTCGGAAACAGAATGTTCCTGCTGATGTCTCTGGAAAAGCAGCCTTTAGAAATCAGCGTCAAAACAGACCCTGAATGGAGTCTTGAACTTCGTGAGCAATATCCACAGATCAATGGCGCTTATCACATGAACAAAACGCACTGGAATTCCGTATTGTTAGACGGCTTAAAAAGAGATTTGATTTTCGAGATGATTGACCATTCGTATGAGCTGATCTTCAAATCGCTGACGAAAAAAGTGAAAGAAGAGATTGAAAGTTCTAAGAAATAAATTTTTGTAAAAAATAGCGTTTGTAATAATTAATTTTAATCTAATAATTGTTTATAATTGCCTAAATTATAGTTATTTAACATAATAAATTTTTCAATAAAAAGTGATTAAACCTATTGTATGTACCACATTTTTTATTTTTCTTTGAAGTGTTGAAACTAATTGCGCAAGAGTTTAAACACAAATTTTAATAACAATAAAAATTTATTACAATGAAAAAAATGATTTTATTAACGGGAATTTTGATCGCGGAAGCTGTAAGTGCAAATACAATTTCTGCAAAATATGAAAGTGATGGAAATTCTGGAAATAAGAAAGAAGTTGTTTCAAAAGATAAGAATAAAACAACTTTAAAAAATAAAGCAACGAAAAGAGTGCAATGTGCGACAGTGGTTGTAACTTGTACATCAGCTTATACCTGTCAGGATTGGACAGCAGATCAATGGATTAACTGGGGACAGCAGATTCAAAACAATTATTGTATGTATGATAGCCCATATACTCCTTAGTTATTTTATTACTGAATGAGGTAGCTTACCTGGATTAATCATGTTAATCTAAATTGATAATATTAACCGTTCAAAAAATTGTTTTGACATCTTTTAAATTTGGTAAAACTAAATAAACATACGTCTAAGTTTTTTGTTTATTTATTAAAACCCAGTACTTACGGATGGAAATAAAGTTTTTTGGACGGTCTTTTTTTTTAAATGAAGTATGAATTTTATGAAAAACCAATTTTTAAACATTGTATTCTTATTTATTTTCTCTTTTGTATTTTCTCAGACAGTCAACAAGGATTCATTAAGAGGAGAATTTACCTATTTACTTAAGTATAAGCCTAATACTCTCAATCAGGACTATGTAAATCAGGAACTCTATTCATTACAAATAGGCAATAACCGTGCTTTTTTTATCAGTGAAAATGCATTGAAATTTGACTCTCTTTTCATGGCAAAATATAATAAGAATAAGGACGTTATTGATTTGAGCGATATACCAGTTTCAAAATCTAATTTTTTGATTATCCAAACAATTGATCATTCACAATTTTATGAGTCGGTAGGAATGACTTTATTATCCTATGATAGTCCTGTTATTAATAACTGGAAACTTGTTGATGAAAAAAAAGTAATTAATTCTATTACTTGCAAAAAAGCAGAGGTACGTTATAAAGGAAGGGACTGGACCGCCTGGTATACAACCGAGATTCCTTTTCCTTTTGGTCCCTATAAATTCAGTGGCCTGCCCGGATTAATTGTAAAAATTACAGATAAAACCGGAGATTATGATTTTGAGTTGGTAAAATCGACCTCAAGTTCTGAATTAAAAGGTAAGGTAGTAACCGTAAGTGAAAGGTACTATAAGAACTCTAAGAATGTTACTAAAAAAGAGCTATCTCAGGCAAGAACAAATTTTAGAGAAAATGCCAGATATCAATTGGAAAGTATGGGTACCGTATTTTCCCAAAATCAAAAAGAAAGACAAAAAGCAGTTAATACAGAAAAAAAAGGTCATAATCCTATTGAGTTAGAAGATTAAATATCAAATAGCTAAAATCGCAGGATTGAACCGTCACAAAAAGCCGTATAGCTTGATACGGTTTTTTATTTTAGAACTGAAATCCCTCCATCAGCCTTTTATCCTCATCCAGTCTTTCAATCAGTTTTTCCAGACCTTCAAACTTAATTTCGTCATGAAGGAAATCCCGGAATTTAACCGTGATTTTTTCATCATAAATGTCATCTTCAAAATTAAGAATGTATACTTCTACGGTCAGTTTTTCACCATTGACCGTAGGATTGGTGCCAATGCTCAGCATGCCTTTGTACTGCTGACCATTAACGAAAACTTCAACAATATAAGCTCCTTTTTTCGGTAAAAGCTTAATGGAATCGGTTTCGATGTTGGCTGTCGGATAACCGATGGTCCTGCCGATTTTCTTTCCATGCACAACGGTTCCGGAAACAGAGTAGGAGTAGCCCAGCATTTCGTTGGCTTCCCGTATATTTCCTTCTAAAAGCGCTTTCCGTATTTTGGTAGAGCTGATGTTGTTTTCGTGGATATTAATGGCTTCCATCTGTTCCACTTCAAAATCAAGTTCCTGTGAAAGCTTCTGCAGCAGTTCGAAGTTTCCGCTCTTATTTTTCCCGAAAGAATGGTCGTATCCGATAATCAGATATTTTACATGCAGCTTGTCCACCAGGATCTGGCGTACAAATTCTTCTCCGGTCAGGTTCCTGAATTCTTCATCAAATTCTTTCAGAAAGAGGTTTTCAATGTTGTATTTTTCCATCAAAAACGTTTTCTCTTCCAGGGTATTCAGCAGTTTCAGGTTTTCAGACGGGTTGAAAACAAACCTCGGATGCGGCCAGAACGTAAGCACTGCGGTTTCAAGATGATTTTCTCCACCTACTTTTATCAGTTCATCGATAATGCTTTTATGGCCGAGATGAACCCCGTCGAACATGCCCAGAGACAATGCCAAGGGCTTTTGAGAAGTATATTCGCTAAAATTCCTGAAAACTTTCAAACCGGAAAAATTTTGACTGCAAATATAGATATAATGTAACAATCTATCAATATAACAGTGTCTCAATAATTTTAATAGTATTTATTGTTATATCGGTAAATTGCTGTATTATTACATTGCTTGAAAAGTATGATAAAAATCTGTTTTTTACCAATTGCGGGTTAATGAAGAATCATTATATTTGCACCAAGAAAAAATTTAGCAATGGCAAACCAAATTAAAGGTAAAATTTCTCAAATTATCGGTCCGGTAATCGACGTTGTCTTCAGTGATGTGGAAGCAGTTCCAGCAATCTATGACGCGTTGGAAATTACAAAAGAAAACGGTGAAAAAGTAGTTTTGGAGGTAGAACAGCATATTGGAGAAGATACGGTAAGATGTATCGCAATGGATGCTACCGACGGTCTCAAAAGAGGGCAGGACGTTACAGGGTATGGTAATCCTATCGTAATGCCAATCGGTGAGGCGGTAAACGGAAGACTTTTCAACGTAGTTGGTGATGCTATCGACGGACTTCAGAATATATCTAAGGAGGGTGGTCTTCCAATCCACAGACCGGCTCCGAAATTTGATCAGCTTTCAACTTCTGCAGAAGTTTTATTTACGGGGATTAAAGTAATCGACCTGGTTGAGCCTTACGCAAAAGGAGGTAAGATCGGTTTGTTCGGTGGTGCCGGTGTAGGTAAAACGGTATTGATCCAGGAGTTGATCAACAATATTGCAAAAGGACACGGAGGTCTTTCGGTTTTCGCCGGTGTAGGGGAAAGAACGAGAGAAGGAAATGACCTTTTGAGAGAGATGCTTGAATCAGGAATCATCAAGTATGGTGACGATTTCATGCATTCTATGGAAAACGGAGGTTGGGATCTTTCCAAAGTGGACGTAGAAGCCATGAAAGATTCTAAAGCAGCATTCGTTTTCGGACAGATGAACGAGCCGCCAGGTGCAAGAGCGAGAGTAGCCCTTTCAGGTCTTACCTTGGCAGAATACTACAGAGACGGTGGAGAAAGCGGACAGGGTAGAGACGTACTTTTCTTCGTAGATAACATCTTCCGTTTTACACAGGCCGGTTCCGAGGTGTCCGCACTTCTTGGACGTATGCCATCTGCGGTAGGTTACCAGCCGACCCTTGCTTCTGAAATGGGAGCGATGCAGGAAAGAATTACTTCTACTAAAAACGGATCCATTACTTCCGTACAGGCGGTTTACGTACCTGCGGATGACTTAACTGACCCGGCTCCGGCAACAACGTTTGCCCACTTGGATGCGACGACGGTATTGGACAGAAAGATCGCTTCTTTGGGAATTTATCCGGCGGTAGATCCTTTGGCTTCTACTTCTAGAATCCTTGCTCCGGAAATCATCGGTGAAGAACACTACAACTGTGCACAGAGAGTAAAAGAGATCCTTCAGAGATACAAAGCGCTTCAGGATATCATTGCCATCCTAGGTATGGAAGAACTTTCCGAAGAAGATAAATCCGTAGTTTACCGTGCAAGAAAAGTTCAGAGATTCTTATCTCAGCCTTTCCACGTAGCAGAACAGTTTACAGGGATTCCGGGATCATTGGTAGACATCAAAGATACCATCAAAGGTTTCAACATGATCATCGACGGTGAACTGGATCACTTACCGGAAGCGGCTTTCAACCTGAAAGGAACCATTGAGGAAGCGATCGAAGCCGGACAAAAAATGTTAGCTGATAACGCTTAAATAATTAACAATTTGAGATTTGAAATTTGAGATTCGATAAGCAATTTCAAATTTCAAACATCAAATTTCAAATTTGTTTCTATGAATATAAAAATTTTAACACCAGAATACGTAGTTTTTGAAGGGGAAGTAGACTCTGTATTGCTGCCGGGGAAAAATGGTGAATTCCACATCATGCAGAACCACGCAGGAATTGTTTCTTCTTTAATTGGTGGTAAAGTGAATTTGTATGCCAAATCTATTGATGAGCCGTATGCAAAATATTTTACCAAAGAAAATGAGAAAGATTCGGTTTTTTCTTATCCTATCAAAAGCGGTGTTGTAGAATTTAATCATAATAAAGGAATTATCCTTTGTGAATAATTAAATGAAAAGCTAAATATATTTTCAAGAAAGTGTAACTTTGTTACACTTTTTTTTATGTGATAAGCATCCGGTTTTATGATAAGAGGTTTAATTATTTTATGTATCGTTTTTGGTATTTTTTTTCAGGCACAAACCGTCAAAATAAAAAGAGGGACTGTACATCTTGAGGGAATTCCTGTTGCCAAAATTTCAAATAAAGGAAGCCTTTATACTGTTATGGATCTTAAGGAGACACCCATCTATACCATGGAATTTGAGGATAAAAGCATTGTGGATTCGGTCCGTGACAGCTATATCAAAATCAGAAGGATCTACAACCAGGACAAGACACTGGAAATGGATTATATTTCGCCATCCGCATTTTCCGGAGAAGAAAAGTCGGCAGCTTATACTTCGGTTAAAAGCCTGAAAGTCATTGACGAAAGAGGCATCAACATTAAAAATCTGGATGAGCTTTTTAAAAATTCCCCTAAGCGGAAGCTTGATACAAAAACCAAAGAGGCTTATACCACAAGGACGAAAATCGATAAATTAAATATCACCGTCAACAATGTCGGGGAAATTTTAAGCAACGGAAAGCCGGTCGGTTACTTTACCAATCTTCCGGTAAGTTTTGGAGCGGATGATACCGTTACGGATAAAACATTTGTCGACATTGAGATCTATGATGCCAACAGCAAATATATCGGTAAATACATTACCACCACCAAGCAGCTTAAATCAGCGGGTGGAAAAACCTTTACACTCTACCGGGAAATGTCCGGGCGCGCATCGATCCTGAAATTCCCTACCTATAAAGCCATTGCCGAAAGAATGGCTATTATGGATCCGAACTTTATCAAGATCCAGGAAAAGGTAATTGTAGGAGAGGTGACGAAAGATGGGGTGCAGAAGTAAATTGTGTTAATTTAAAAAGAAGAAACAAACGCTACGTTTGTCATTGACTCCGTCGAATCTTCGATTTACGCAGGAATCCACATGTGAATCTTGCCGGATTATAAGCTTTTAAAAAATTCCGGGAGAAAAAGACCAAAAACTTACAAACTCAGAATCACCCCGTTTTCCTTCAATTGCTGCATCGGCCTAGAGAACCAGAACAATTCAAAATCTTCCAGCTTTTCCTCAAAATGATCTTTAAGTTGCTGAAGGGTAGGCTTTTTCAGGTTTTCAATAGCATTTTCTTTAAATACATGCATCAGCCAATCTGCCTGCTCCTGTTCCAGATCTACACTAACAATATTGGTTTTTAAGTGCGCTGTAATTTTGGTGTACAGGTAAACGGACTTCTTTTTTGTTTTTACGCGATTCTCAGCGATTACGTTTTGTGTTAAAAAGATGATTTTTGAGTTCCCTTTAAATTTAAAATCCTCTTCCTCCAAAAGACAGTCGTGAATATAATCGGGATGGATGGTCGTTCTTGGAATTTTAAAATCAAACCAGTCCTGAAGCGGAATTTCAAAATTAATTCCGTGCATGTAATTGAACAGGGATTTTTTTAAACCGAAACTGAATTTGCCGTGATCGATCCCCGTCCTGTCGGTAAAATCAATATCGTTGTTGGCAAATAAAATCTCCTGCTTCAAAGGTATTACACCGAATGCTTCGGGATTAAGTCCGACCGGCGAGTGGGCAGTCATGGCAAATTGGTGCCAAAAGGCACTCTGTAAAATCCCCATCTCGAAAAGCTGCCGGACCATTTCCAGAGAATCCACCGTTTCCTGGATTGTTTGGGTAGGGTAGCCGTACATCAGATAGGCGTGAATCATAATTCCGGCTTCCGTAAAATTCCGGGTGACTTTGGCCACCTGTTCTACGGAAATTCCTTTATCAATTAATTTTAATAACCGGTCGCTTGCGACTTCCAGTCCGCCGGAAACGGCAACGCAGCCTGAAAGTTTTAAAAGAAAACAAAGATCTTTCGTGAAGCTCTTCTCAAAACGGATGTTGGTCCACCAGGTAACCACCAGGTTCCTTCTCAGGATTTCAAGAGCCACTTCCCGCATCAGGGCAGGTGGTGCCGCTTCGTCCACAAAATGAAATCCCGTTTCTCCGGTCGATTCGATTAGTTCTTCCATACGGTCGACCAGTATTCTTGCAGAAATCGGTTCGTATATTTTGATATAGTCGAGAGAAATATCGCAGAACGTACATTTTCCCCAATAGCAGCCGTGCGCCATCGTCAGCTTGTTCCATCTGCCGTCACTCCAGAGGCTGTGCATCGGGTTGGCAATTTCGATCACGGAAATATATTGGTCAAGCTTCAGATCGCTGTAATCAGGAGTTCCGATATCCGCCTGCTTATAGTCATGCCGTATAGAATTATTTTTATAAACTACAGCACTGTTCTCCATCAAGAAAGTTCTTTTAAACTGCGCTGCTTCATTATAGCCTTGGTCAGAATGAAAAATGTTTTCACACAGCAGCTCCAAAGGAAGTTCCCCATCATCAAGGGTAATAAAATCAAAAAAGTCAAATACCCGCTGGTCTTTAATCTCCCGTAATTCCGTATTCGGAAAACCGCCGCCCATGGCCGTTCTGATATGTGGATAATTCTCTTTAATGAATTGGGCACAGCGGAAAGCAGCATATAAATTTCCGGGAAACGGTATCGAAAAACAGACCAGCTTCGGCTGTACAGTTTCCAGTTTTTCCTGAAGCAGTTGTAAAGTAAAATGATCAATGAACGTTAAATCACCAAGTATTTTAGCAGAGAGCTCGTCAAACGAATTGGCACTTTTACCCAACCGTTCGGCGTACCGGCTGAACCCGAAATCGGGATCTGTATTTTCGACAATATAGTCGGAAAGATCTTCCAAGTATAAGGTGGCCAGGTGCTTAGCTTTATCCTGCAGCCCCATATTTCCAAAGGCAAATTCCATATCGTCCAGCTGATTGAAACGGGAGGCTTCCGGAAGGAAATTCATGGAGCAGATCTGCCGGGCCAGTGTCGGTGTTTTTCCCTGAAGAAAGCGGATGACCTGGTCGATCGTCTTAATGTATTCGTTTCTTAAAGTAAAGATCCGTTGGGAATTTTCCGAAACATTTGAAAGATCGATAACCTGATCAAAAACTTTCCGGAGCCCTTCTTTTGAAAACAAAGCGAGAATTACCTCAATTCCCAGATCCGTCTGGTGGCTCGAAATATTTTTGGTATTCAGAAAACCTTTGATATAAGCTGTAGCAGGATAAGGTGTGTTAAGTTGCGTAAAAGGTGGGGTGATAAGAAGCAGATCTTTCAACAGAAATTTTTTGCAAAGTTATTTCAAAATATTTAATTTTTACAATTTATGCGGACCTTAATTTCTGATTCACGGAATTGATAAAGGGTATTACTCAAATTAATAGAACGTAAACGCGCGCTAAATAGGCTGGAAGAAGGATGCTGGATGCGGGAAGTTTATTTTTGCCAAATTATTTTCATAGGTTATTCATTATGAAATTGTTGATATTATACGTAAGAGATCTATTTAAATTCTGATCCATTAGCCTGAACTCAAATCTTTCCAATCAATAATTAATTGGAAATGAAATAAAAAACCACTGAAATACTTCAGTGGTTTTTATAATATTTTTTTAAATCGCTTTAAAGCTTAGGCCCTGCTCTTCCAGTAATTTCTGTTCCTGTTCCTTGTAATGACCGCTTACTAACTTATCATGAATCGCTTCAAAAGCAGCAAGGGTTTCGGTGATTTCCGCATCGGTATGAGAAGCCGTTGGAATCAGTCTTAATAAAATCATTCCTTTTGGAATCACCGGGTAAACGACTACTGAGGTAAAGATCCTGTAGTTTTCTCTTAAATCTTTAACAAGAAGGGTCGCTTCCACAGGGGTTCCCTGCATCATCACCGGTGTTACACAGGTGTTGGTATCTCCAATGTTAAATCCTCTTTCTTTAAGTCCGTTCTGTAATTTATAGGTATTTTCCCAAAGCTTGGCTTTGATTTCCGGTCTTGTTCTCAACAGTTCAAGCCTTTTCAAACCACCGATCACCATCGGCATCGTCAGTGATTTTGCAAAGATCTGGGATCTTAAATTGAATTTCAGGTATCTGATGATTTCCTTATCTCCTGCGATGAAAGCTCCAAAACCGGCCATTGACTTGGCAAAAGTAGAGAAGTATACATCGATCTGATCCTGGCATCCCTGCTCTTCACCGGCTCCGGCTCCTGTTTTTCCAAGGGTACCGAATCCGTGTGCATCATCCACCAATAATCTGAACTTGAATTTGGATTTCAGGTCACAGATTTCTTTCAGTTTACCCTGCTGACCTCTCATTCCGAAAACCCCTTCCGTAATAACTAAAATTCCGCCTCCGTTTTCTTCAGCAACCTTAGTCGCACGTTCAAGGTTTTTTTCAAGGCTGGCGATATCGTTGTGTCTGTACGTGAATCTTTTTCCGGCGTGAAGTCTCACCCCGTCGACGATGCAGGCATGCGAATCTACGTCGTAAACAATCACATCGTTTCTTCCTACCAAAGCATCAATTGTGGAAACCATTCCCTGATAACCGAAATTCAATAAATATGCAGATTCCTTCTGAACAAAATCAGCCAGTTCTCTTTCCAGCTGCAGGTGCTGTTCGGTTTCACCCGACATGGCTCTGGCACCCATCGGATAGAACATCCCGAATTCCGCTGCTGCCTTTGCATCCGCTTCAAGCACTTCAGGATGATTACACATTCCCAGATAGTCATTGGCACTCCAGAATATAACTTCCTTACCCTGGAACTGCATTCTCGGGCCGATCGGTCCTTCTAATCTGGGGAAAATGAAATAGCCTTCGCCGTAATCTGCAAACTGTCCAAGAGGTCCTGGATTTTCTTTTATTCTGTCAAAAATATCCAACATTTTATTAATATTTTAAGTAAAAAAGCCTTTTGTGATTACAAAAAGGCTTGGTTTGTATAAATTTATTCTCTTCTTATTTGATGAATTCTGTTTTGAAAACTTCATCGTAGTTGTGTACACAGTTGTTGACGAAGCCCTGTTCCGCCATCCATTTATCGCTGTATACCTTGGTAATATATCTTGAACCGTGGTCAGGATAAATTAAAACTACTACATCGTTCTCGGAAAATTCGTGAGACTGCGCATACTGCATCAGAGCCTGTGTTACTGCACCTGTGGTATAACCTCCCATAATGGCTTCTTTCAAAGCGATCTCACGGGTCCTGTAAGCAGACATTTCATCATTTACCCGCACAAATTCGTCTACTTTATCGAACAGAAGGGCAGAAGGAATCAGGTTTTTCCCCATTCCCTCAATCTGGTAAGGATGAACGTCTTCTTTATGGATTTCTCCGGTTTCATGATAGCTTTTCAGGATAGACCCGTCTGCATCCACACCGATGATTTTGATGAAAGGATTTTTTTCTTTTAAAAATTTAGCTGAACCGGACAGCGTACCTCCCGTTCCCGTACATGCAAAAAGATGGGTAATCCTGCCTTGGGTCTGTTCCCATATCTCAGGACCTGTGGTCTGGTAATGGGCATCAATGTTCAGTTCGTTGAAATACTGGTTGATGTAGATGGAGTTAGAAGTTTCTGCAGCGATTCTTTTGGCTACTTCATAATATGATCTCGGATCATTTGCCGGTACATTCGCCGGACAGATATAAACGGTAGCGCCCAACGCTTTCAGATAGGCAATCTTTTCAGGTTTTGTTTTATCACTTACGGCCAGGATGCATTTGTATCCTTTGATGATGCAGACCATGGCAATAGAGAATCCTGTATTTCCGGAAGTCGTTTCTACAACGATGGAATCTTCTTTTAATAAACCTTTTCTTTCAGCGTTTTCTATAATGTGAAGTGCGATTCTGTCTTTAGTGGAATGTCCAGGATTATATGATTCTAACTTGGCATAAACGGTTGCAGGAATTTCTTTCGTCACAGTGTTAAGCTTCACCATAGGAGTATTTCCTATTAGGCCAAGTATATTATCGTAAACATTACTCATTATTTGTCGTTATTTTTCAATAAAAATCTGTCGGCAAAAATACAAAAAAATAAATTCAATTTCTAAACTTTTGTTTGATTTCTGAAATCTAAAATAAGCAAAATTTATTTTCTGTGTATCATCCAATGATGAAACTTTTCAAAAACTGAGCCAAAACCTTTAAATTTTGTTAAAACCCTCCTAAAATCATATAAAAGCCTTATTTTCGCGTAATTGATTTAATAATATGAAAAATTGGACTTTTAGGCAATGGAACACCATTCTCGGATGGGTGGTTTTCGCCATTGCATTCATCACGTACTTGTCCACCATAGAACCGAATTTCAGCTTTTGGGATTGCGGCGAGTACATTTCCTCAGCAGTAAAACTTGAAGTAACGCACGCTCCCGGAGCAGCATTATTCCAGATTGTGGGTGCCGTGGCAGCCATTTTTGCTTTAGGGAAAGGCGAAAACTATTCTATCGTTATCAACGCGATGTCAGCTCTGTTCAGTGCATTTACGATTCTGTTTCTGTTCTGGACGATCACCCATTTTGTAAAAAGGCTTCTGAACAAAGATTCTGAAGGAATTACAAAAAATCAGGAAATTTCCGTCTTTTTTGCAGGAATGGTAGGCGCTCTGTGCTTTACATTTTCAGATACCTTCTGGTTTTCTGCGGTAGAAGGGGAAGTATATTCTATGGCATCGATGTTCATTGCGCTTCTGGTCTGGCTGATCACCAAATGGGAAAACGAATACCAACAAGAAGGAAACGAGCGCTGGATCATACTGATTTTCTTTATCCTCGGCCTTTCTGTCGGGGTACACATGATGTGTATGCTGGCTATTCCTGCGGTATGCCTGGTATATTATGCAAGAAGCTATAAGTTTACCTGGAAGAATTTTATCTGGGCCAATGCCATTACCCTGTTGATTCTTGCGATCGTTTTCAAAGGGATTTTTCCTTTTATCATGACGATGTTCGGGAAGCTTGAAATTTTCTTTGTAAACGGATTGTCTCTTCCTTTCCATTCAGGAACGATCGTAGCGTTTATTTTAATGGTAGGAATCTGTTATTTCCTGATTTCCTATGCCAGAAAAATGAAGAAAAACGTGTTTCAGACCATTGCCTTATCCGTAGTTTTCATGATGATCGGTTTTTCATGCTGGATGGTGATCCCGATTAGGGCCAACGCCAATCCTCCGATGAACCTTAACGATCCGGACAACGCCATCGGGATGCTCGACTATTACAACAGAGAACAGTACGGAGACTGGCCGACCATTTACGGACAGAACTATACGGCTTTCCTTGATGCCAACGGAATCGACAAAAATGAGGATGGAAGCTTCAAAACAACGAAGACCGGAGAAATCTATGAAAAAAATGATAAAACGGGAAGGTACATCAAGACGGGAGACCGTTTCAACTATGTTTTCAATAAGGCGCATGTAGGCTTTATGCCGAGAATGTTCAATGAGGACAAAGATGTAATGGCCAACTACATCTCCATGTACGGAGCGCCGGATTTCACTTTTAATTATGCCAATGAAGATGTGGCGGACAATCCTGAAGCGAAGCAGATTTTCGATGAATTGAGAAAAAAATACGAAGATGGATCGATTACCGCTTCAGATTATCTGAAAGTAAGACCATATAACCTGATCAATGTTCAGAAGCCTTCCCTGGCGCAGAACCTGGATTATTTCATTACATTCCAGAACGGATATTATTTCGTCCGTTATTTAATGTGGAACTATGTAGGCCGCCAGAACGATCTTGAAGGAAATATGGAAAGCACAAGAGGAAACTGGATCTCCGGGATTCCTTTTATCGATAATGCTTTATGGGGAAACCAGGACAAAATGCCTTCAAAATTCAAGAATGAAAGTACGGTTAAATTCTTCTTTTTACCTCTGATTTTAGGGTTGATCGGATTTTTCTTCCAGCTGAACAGAGACTTCGGAAGATTTTACGCGATGCTGTCGATCTTTGTATTGATGAGTGTCGGGATTATTTTCTACACCGGTGTAAAACCTTTTGAACCGAGAGAAAGAGATTATGCGATGGTAGGCTCGTTCTATGTTTTTGCCATCTGGATCGGATTGGGAGCAGGAGCCATCCTCTGGTTCTTGCAATCTAAAATAAAATCGAATACCGCCAATCTGGTAGCAGGTGTCGTTCTTTTGGGAGTTCCTTTTATGATGGGCTTCCAGAACTACAATGTCCACAACAGACACAACCGGTATACTTCTTATGACTATGGGTATTCTGTCCTGAAATCTTTGCCTAAAGAAGATATTCTGTTTGTATACGGAGACAACGATACCTATCCGGTTTGGGCAATCCAGGAAACGGAGCAGTTCAGGGACGATGTAAAAGTAGTCAACTTTACCCTGGCTTCTACCCCTTGGAATATCGATCAGATTAAAAGAAGAACCTACAGCGCAGCACCGGTTCCGGGCGTATTGACCCACGAAGATTACAGGGACGGCGTAAACGACCAGATCTACATGATGAAGAAATCGGATTGGGAAGGGTTGTTCTCCATGCTGAAAGAACAGGGCGCACCGCCGACTGAATTTGCGGAATTCAGAAAATACCTGACGCAGGATTCCATGACGATGAAACAGGCAATCAGCTTCCTGAAATATACGTCTCCGGCTAAAAACGAGTTATTAAAAATGTACTTCGGCGAGGAGAAATATGAGAAATACAACATTTTACCGGTAAATAAATTCATTCTTCCGGTAAATAAAGAAAATGCCGTAAAAGCAGGAATTATCAAGGCTGCGGATCTTCCGGATGCGGTAAACCAGATTATGATTACTTATAAGGGAAACACTTTATATAAAAATAACCTGATCATGCTTGATGTGCTGGCGAATTTCGACTGGAAAAGGCCGATCAGCTTCTCGTCAGGAGGAATCTACGACAGCGAAAATATTTTCTACCTGGATGAATACCTGCAGTTCGACGGGTTCAGCTACAGGCTGGTTCCGGTTCACACGCCGCAGACGCAGAACGGAGATATGGGAAGGGTAGACGGAAACTCTTTATATAATGTTGTTAAAAACTTCAGATGGGGGAATTTCAAGGATCTTGATACCCATTTTGATGAAACGGCAACTTCCAACATCATGAGCTACAGGGCTGCCGCAAGCAGAGCCGCTGCCACTCTGGCAACCATGGGCCAGAATGCCAAAGCCTCCGAATTGCTGGATCTGGCTTCCAAGGAAATCCCGGCTCAGAAATACAACGACCCGCGTTCTTTAAGCTCTATGGTATACGGCTATATTGTTTCCGGACAGGAGAAAAAAGGACTGCAGCTGGCCGAAGTACTGAAAAAAGGAATCTTCGACGAGTACGATTATTACATTAGCCTGAGCAGAGCCGACCAGAACTATTTAAGAAGACAGATCAGAACCAAACCGATGGAATATTCTTTAGTGGTTTCGGCCGTTACCGACGCTTATACAAAAATCGGGAAGAAAGACAAAGCCTACGATTACCTGGTGAAATCCATTGAACCGATTGATAAGAAATTCAACGGGTTTATTGAAAACCTTAAAGAAATGGGCAAGGAAAAAGCAATGAAAGAATCGGAGCAGGTACAGAAGATCACACCGTTCTACCAGTATTTATTCGATGTGATGGAGCCTTTTGATTCCACTTATTCGAAAGAGAAGGAAACGCAGATCACCAACTCGATCATTAAAGCAACCCAGTAAGTTAAAACTTTGCGGATATAGCATTCACATTAAAATCTATTACTATTTAAAACGGAACTTCGGTTCCGTTTTTTTTGTGTTGGGATTTGAAGAATTTTAAGATTATATTTGCGTGATTAACGAAGCACAATGTCAGAAACGAAAAATAGCAGGTTCCCGGTATATGCTGTACTCATTACAGTTGTCTTTAAACTTTTATTTTTACTTACGAATTACATTCAGGAAGATGCCTTTATCACCTGGAGGGTTGCCCAGAACCTGATGGATTACGGGGTGATCGGTTTTAACGGACCGGAAAAAATCTCTGCCTCTACCACCCACCTGTATGTTTTTGTTTCTTACCTGTTCAATGTTATTTTCGGGAAAGAGAATTTCATTATTCCGCTGCTTGTTTCTAATTCGGTACTTTTTACCGTCGGAAGCTTGCTCCTGTCGCATCTGTTGCTGAAAAACAATTGGCATAAAGCTTTATTCATTTTCTTACTAGGCATTTTACCGCCGGCGATTAAGATTTCCATCCTGGGAATGGAGTATGGCATTCTTTTCTTTCTGGAAATGGCTCTGCTGTATTACGGCTTTTTAAAAGGTAAAAAATGGGCGCTGTTATTATTTCCAATCCTGATCCTGTTTACCAGAATCGATACCGTGATCTTTCTGGGCATCGTTTTTTTGGTGGATCTGTTCCGGACCAGAAAAATCAGATGGATTTATATCCTGGGAGGTGTTGCCGGGATCACCGTAACGCTTGCATTCAACTGGCTGTACTTCGGAGAAATCGTCAACAATACCATTGTCGCCAAAAAGTTGGCTTACAGTAAAGAGTTTACCTTTGAGCAGAACCTGGATTATTTCCGGTTAAATTTCGGGAACTTCTGGGGAATGCTGAAGCTGCCGGGCGATTTCAACCCGGCAACCATCGTTATCCTGATTTTCGAATTGCTGTGTTTTATTTATCTCATCCGGCAAAAAAATAAAAGAAACGTTTTTCTCTGGATGATCTTTATTTTCGGATGGGTAAAACAGCTGATTTTCCTTTCACAGAAAAGCCTGTTCGATTGGTACTACTGGGTGCCGCAGATCCTGCTTTTTGTTCCGGTCCTCATCTTCGTTCTGGAGCAGAAAGAAAAAAGAAACCTCTGGCTTTCCCTGCTGGTTGTGGTGTATATTGTTCCGATGCTGGCCTTTCAGACCGTCCATTCAATTGCTACCGGAAACGGTGAATGGAATTACCGCAGGACGATCGGGTTGTTTTTAAACACTTATGAAAAAGATAAAAACCAGTGGATCTTCCTGGAACCTGCCGGCTATGTACCATATTTTTCAGGCTTAAAAACCATCGATGAAGTAGGGCTGGTAGATAAAAAAGTACAGGAAGAAATTAAAAAAGACAAACCGAATTTCTGGATCAATACCGTAAAGAACCGGAAACCGAAATACCTGCTTTCTTACGACGATCTTTTTACCTCAAAAAATGCGGAATACCTCAAAGCCCATTATAAGCTGATCAAGGAATTCCGTGTGAAGGACCATCTGAAAAGCGACAACAAAATTCTTGAAAAAATCTACATCCTGAAACCATCCGGAACCGATTACAATCTGTATGAAAGAATCGATTGATACAAGGAAAATCTATTTAATCAAAAACATTTAAATTCCTTAAACCTTAAACCGATAACTATGAAATACTGTGCATTTCTCCGCGGCATCAATGTAAAAGGAACCAACATGAAAATGGCGGAGGTCTGCCAAGTCTTCAAAGATGCCGGAATGGATGAAGTATCTTCGGTGCTTGCTTCGGGAAACATTATTTTTTCCTCCGATCAGAATGCGGATGCCCTGAAAAAGATTCTTGAAGAAGCGATGTCCGTGCATTTCTCCTACGAAGCCTTTCTTTTCGTAAGATCACAGGAGGAAGTACAAACTTGCCTCGGCAATAATCCTTTTGAAAAAAATGAAAACCTGCATTCTTATATTTTTGTCGGTAACAGGGGAATTGAAGAAATTTTAATGAAGGAGTTTGAAAACGCCTCCAAAGCAGAAAATGAAGCCGCCAAAATCATAGATGATACCTTTTACTGGCAGGTCCCGAAAGGCAATACCCTGGACTCAGATTTTGGTAAAATTCTAGGAAGAAAAAACCTGAAAGACCAATTCACCAGCCGGAATCTGAATACGTTTGAAAAGATCCTGAAGAAGTTTTAATAATCTTACAGGCTGGAAGCCGGAAGCCGGATGGGGATCCCTCACAGTCAACGATAAACATACCGGGAAAACGTGAGTTTAAAATCCAACACAGCGTCTGTCATTCCCGGAAGGAATCCAAGCGTAGTATTAGATAAACGTTTAGAAAGATTCATGTTTGGATGCTTTGCAAATGCTTTAACCACAGATCTGCACAGATTTTCACAGATCATTTTACGCAGCTTCGAGAGTCTTAGCCATTGGGAGGTCGAATTGCTCAAAATAGGGCAATCAATAAAAATCTTTGATTTTTAAATCTGATGTGTTCTAAAATGTTCTCAAAATTTTCATCTAAAAATCTAATGTGACTCATGTGTTAAAATTCTCCCACAGACTGCACAGATTTCACAGAGGGTTGTGTGTATTTTTTATGTATTAAAGCTTTCTTTAAATACTGACCCGCTAGTAATCAGCTGAATATGTTTTTAATACAGTCGGATTAAAAGTAAAAGGTAAATTCAGACAGGCTTTTAGATCATAATAAATCATTTTCTTTGATTATTAAAACCTGTAAAAGTGATATTGCTAAAAATCAACTTCCAGCATCCCTCTTCCAGCCGGTTAAGCAGATGATGGGCAAATAATTTCGGATTTACGAACTTTCTCAGTATTTTTACTGAACTTTAATTACCATACAATGATTCAGTATTTAGATAACATCCACCACAAAGATTCAAAAAACTTTTTCCTAATTGCCGGGCCGTGCATCATCGAAGGCGAAGACATGGCACTGAAGATTGCTGAAAAAGTGGTGGAGCTCACCAACAAATACAATATTCCCTATATTTTCAAAGGAAGCTTCAAGAAAGCCAACCGGAGCCGGGTCGACTCATTTACGACCATCGGTGAAGAGAAATCGCTGGAGATCCTTAAAAAAGTAGGAGAGACTTTCAATATTCCAACCACAACGGATATCCATGAAAACGAGCATGCGGCTCTGGCTGCCCAATATGTAGACGTGCTTCAAATCCCGGCGTTTCTGGTTCGGCAAACCGATCTTCTGGTGGCTGCGGCCCAAACCGGAAAATGTGTTTCCCTGAAAAAAGGACAGTTCCTTTCTCCGGAATCAATGAAATTTGCCGTTCAGAAAATTACGGATTCCGATAACCCGAAAGTAGCCATTATCGAAAGAGGGAATTCCTTCGGATATACGGATCTGATTGTCGATTACAGAGGGATCCCGACCATGAGGAATTATGCGCCCGTGATTCTGGACGTTACCCATTCTTTACAGCAGCCGAACCAAAACTCAGGCGTTACAGGCGGAAGACCGGACCTTATCGAAACCATAGCCAAAGCAGGAATCGCAGTCGGAGCAGACGGAATTTTCATTGAAACCCATCCGACCCCTGAAACGGCTTTATCCGATGGTGCCAATATGCTTAGGCTGGATCTGCTGGAAGACCTGTTGCAAAAACTAACCCGGGTGAGGGAAGCTATTCTGTAGTTTATTTACTATTCCAAAAAAGGCTTATCTGAATTTTAACACCGGGCTGAATGGACAACCGTTTTTCCGTAAAAATAATCTTTAAAATACGGTAATTACAGTTGAAAATTGATGATGATAAATGTTAAGGAAAGTTTAAATAAGTTAAAATAAAATTTATATATTCACGTTTTGAAATTTTAAAACATTTCTTTTGAAAAAACTAGTTTTACCATTGAGCCTTCTGGTTCCTGCATTAGTATTCTCCCAGGTAAGAAAAAAGAAGGATACCCTAATGAAAACCGCAGCCATCGAAGAAGTTGTTTTCCAGAAAAAAGTGACGGGAAGCACCAACGATATGACGGCTGTGAAAATTTCGGCTAAAGATGCAAGGAATGTGGCCAGTATCTCCGGAGGAATTGAGGGCATCCTGAAAACCCTGCCTTCCGTAAACTCCAATACGGAGCTTTCTTCACAATATATGGTTCGTGGCGGAAACTATGACGAAAACCTGATATACATCAACGATATTGAAATTTACCGGCCTTTCCTGATCCGGAATTCCCAGCAGGAAGGTTTGAGCATCATCAATCCGGATATGGTTTCTACCGTAAACTTTTCAGCCGGAGGTTTCGAGCCGAGATACGGCGATAAGATGTCTTCAGCCCTGAATATCTACTACCGGGAACCGCAAAAGTTTGAGGTGGCCGGCGAAGGAAGCTTAATCGGCGGAAGACTGACAACCGGCTTTGCTGCAGGAAAAGACAGTGAAGGAAACCGGAAGTTTACTGCGCTATTTTCCGGAAGGTATAGAAATACCAATCTTGTCCTCAATACATTAAAGGAAGATACAGATTTTAATCCGAAGTATATGGATTTCCAGACGTATCTCAATTATCATTTCAGCCCGAAGCTGACCATGTCGTTCATCGGATATTATTCCAAGAACGATTATGAGATGATCCCGAAAGAAAGAAGCATCGACTTCGGTTCCCTGCAGCAGCCGATCAACCTTACCGTAAATTACGGCGGCCGTGAGGATGACAAGTATAAAAATATGATGGGAACCTTTTCCCTGAATTTCAGGCCTTCGGATAAATGGAGGTTTACGCTGGATGCTTTTGCTTACCAGAACCGGGAGCGGGAATATTATTCCATTGCTTCGGCTTATGTACTGCAGACCTTTGACCCGGTTACAGGAGCACCTGTTACTTCCTACGATACCGGTGGACAGATCGAGCACGCCCGGAATGACCTTTTCGTAAAGACCTACGGAACCCAGGCCAGAGCGCGGTTTTCACCCAATGTAAATACCGACATCGAAGTAGGTTTTAAATACGAAAAAGAAAACCTGAAAGACCTGACCAACGAATGGAAACTCGTAGATTCCGCAGGATACAGCACGCCGATTTCGGCACTTCTGGATCCGAGAAATCCGCCGGACCTGGACTTGTACTACAATATTTCAGGAAAAAATGATATACAGCCGACCAGAATGTCTGCCTACGCCCAGTATTCCCAGAAATTCTTCTGGGGAAGCAACAAAGTTTTTATAAATGCAGGGGCCAGGGTAGCACACTGGAGCTTTAATAATGAAACTATTTTCTCCCCGCGTGCCCAGTTTGCAATAAAGCCCGATTGGGATTCCGATATGCTCTTCAGGCTTTCGGGAGGGATTTATTACCAGGCACCGTTCTATAAAGAAATTAAAGACCTTGACGGAAATTTTAACCCAAATATTAAATCCCAGCGTTCCATTCAGGCCATTCTGGCAAATGACTATGAATTCCAGATGTACGACCGGCCGTTTAAGCTGACGACTGAACTGTATTATAAAAAGATGGATGACCTGATTCCATACTTTATGGATAACGTAAGGATCCGGTATTCCGGTAAAAACAATGCAACCGGATCGGCTTACGGAATAGATACCCGGCTCTTCGGGGAATTTGTTCCCGGTGTTGATTCCTGGCTGTCGGCAAGTTATGCCCGGGTTTATGAAAACATCGACGGAAGAGGGGATATCCCGAGACCTACCGACCAAAGGCTCCGTTTTGCGATGTTCTATCAGGATTATATGCCGAAATTTCCAAAAATGCGGGTCAATTTAACCCTGGTTTATGCAATGGGATTGCCTACCGGATCACCGATCGTACTGGATGAAAACCGGAAGATCGATTATTTCGCCGGATATTCCTACCAGAAAACGTTACCTTCCTACAAAAGGGTGGATTTGGGACTGTCTTATGCTTTTATAGAGCCGAAAGAAAAAAATAACGCTTATGGTTTCTGGGGAAATTTTGATGAACTGACGCTGGGCGTGCAGGTTTTCAATGCCTTCAATATCCGGAATACGGTAGCCAACCAGTGGATCACCGATGCCAACACCAATCTGATGTATCCGGTTCCGGTTCGTCTGACCGGCCGTTTCTTTAATGTAAAGCTTGAATTCAGAATTAAATAAAAATGAAATAATAGGCTGAAAGCATAAAAGATTTCAACTTTGTCAAAGTTAAAATCTTTGACAAAGTTTTTCAAAATCTATTTTAAATTAATAATACCAAAATAAACTCCCGACGACCGGGAGTTTTTCTTTTTTCCGGATTTTATAACAACAATACATCATTTTATAACACAGATACCACGGATAATTTTTAACTTTGTTCCAGTGAAAAAGATTCTTGCTATACTGTTTTCTGTTTTCTACTTCGGGTTTTCTTCCGGAGCGGTATTCAGCGTTCATTATTGCATGAAGGAACTGGCCTCTGTAAGCCGCAGTTTAGAAGATGTTTGCAGCAAATGCGGCGTTAAAACCAAAAAAGACTGCTGCAAAACCGAGATCAAACTTGTAAAAGTTTACGATTCCCAAAAGTCGGATTTTCTTAAAATTGATTTTTTAAAACAGATTCAGAAAGTTTCCCCACAGGAATTCCCCGTGGCCGACCGGTCTTTTTCCAATTCAAAATTTACCCAAACCCGGATCAACGCACCGCCTGAAGTCCGGCCGGTCCCCATCTTTATTACCCATTGTCATTTTAGGATATAGAATCCGTCAGTCGTTTAAATAATCTGTTTAAAACAGCATCACCTGTTAAAACATGCGCAATCCGCGGAAAAATTTACTATACTCTGCTATTAGCATTTTGCAGAGTTCCGAACAGCATAATTCAATAGTATCATCCGTGAAAATCCTTGGGACATCATTAAAACGACACGCTCTGTCGCATTATGCGGCTTTAAACCATTATTAAAAAATTATCCTAAAATTTAAAACAATGAAAAAATATATCATCACTGCAATATTCTCTCTATTTTCAATCCTTTCTATTTCAGCGCAGTCTAAAAAAGATGCACAGGTTTCCAGGCTTTATCAGAATTACATCGCCATAAAATCGGCTTTGGCTTCCGACGATGCCGACAAAACTTCAAAAGCGGCAACGGAATTCATTAAGACCGCTTCAGCCATTGATTATAAAAAGGTGTCGGAAGGGAATCTGAATACGCTCAGAAAAGATGCGACTGCGATTTCTGAAGCCCGGAACATCAGCAGCCAGCGGGAAACTTTTATGAATCTTTCGGACAACATGATTGCTTTAACTAAAGAGTTCAAAGTTTCCGAGAGCCCCGTTTACGTTCAGTACTGTCCGATGGCCGACGGAAGCTGGCTGAGCAACGAATCAAAAATTGCCAATCCGTATTACGGAAAATCCATGCTGACCTGCGGAAACGTAAAATCGACCATTAAATAAGATTTTGTTTTATTAAAAGGAAAAAGTTGTAAAGTTTGAACGGAATAGGCATACAGGTAAAGATAAAAGTCTTTATTAAATTCCATTTGCTTTGGAACAGAATTTAATTCCTATCCATTCAGGCTTTACAACCATTTCTTAATCTCACTTAATTGCAAATTGCAAACTTAATCCGCACAATAAGATAATCAGATCTAAAGCGCTTAAAATTTAATTTTATGCTTGATTATCTGCCATTCAATTGGTTGTCGGTGATTATCATTTATTGCATTTGTGGTTAAATTAATTACGGAATATTATGAAAAAAATCATCGTATTTCTGTTGCTCTTATTTTCTGTTTTCAGTTTTTCACAAAGTACAAAAACCTATTTTACCTGTCCGATGCATGCGGATATTGTTTCATCAAAGCCGGGAGACTGCCCGAAATGCGGGATGACCCTGGCTAAAAAAGCGGTTGCAGTTCAATCTAAAACGGTAACGAAACCCAAGGCCGAAACTGCTCTAAAAACAGAAATTAAAGCAAAAGAAATTAAAAAGAAGACGGCTGAAAAACCGGCAGCAAAAAAAGAAGTTTCTGTCAAAAAAACTGCTGATCCAAAAAATAAAATCCGGAAAAAAACATCGCTGGTCTTAAAAACTGAATCTCAGACTCACGCTCAGCAGCAGAAAAAATATACCTGTCCGATGCATCCGGAAGTGATCTCGGGTAAACCGGGAAAATGTCCCAAATGCGGGATGGATCTGGTAGAAACTGAAAATGAGACTGACCCGGATTCTGAGCCTCAAACCGATCATTCTGTATTGAAAAAGAATACAACGAATGGAAAACTAAGCTTTGGAGGAAGGACAGTTCGTTACGATTTATATGTAAAAGATTCCATTGTGAATTTTACCGGAAAAAACCGCCGGGCCATTGCGGTCAACGGAAAGCTCCAGGCTCCGACTTTATATTTTACCGAAGGCGATACCGCTGAAATCTACCTTCACAATCAGCTAAAGGAAAACACAGGCTTCCATTGGCACGGCGTCATTTTACCCAATGAATTTGATGGCGTCCCTTACCTGACAACCAAGCCGGTAAAACCGGGAGAAACCCATCTGTATAAATTCAGGGTGTCACAGAACGGAACCTATTGGTACCATTCCCACGAAAGCCTTCAGGAACAGATCGGGATGAACGGGATTCTGGTTTTCAGGAAAAGAGAAGGAAATGCCGGTATGGACTATACCCGTGAAATCCCTGTATTGCTGGGAGAATGGACCGATGAAAATCCGAAGCAGATCGCCCGGCGGCTTCACATGGCCAATACCGATTGGTACGCCGTCCGGAAAAATGCGGTGCAGAGTTACGGGGAAGCTTTAAGATCAGGAAATTTCGGCACCAAGCTGCTGAATGAATGGAAGAGGATGGAGGCCATGGATGTGAGTGATGTTTATTACGACCGGTTTCTCATCAACGGGCAGCCGAGCTCAGAGTATACAGGCTTAAAAGCAGGGGATAAAGTACGGTTAAGAATTGCCAACGGCGGTTCTTCTACTTATTTCTGGATGAATTTCGGAGGCGGTAAAATAAAAGTAGTGGCGAATGACGGGAATGAAGTGGTTCCGGTAGAAGTCGACCGTCTGATTGTCGGGGTTTCTGAAACCTACGATATTGAAGTTACCATTCCGGAAAACAAAAGCTTTGAATTCCGTGCCACGTCCGAAGACCGCATCGGACATGCTTCGCTTTGGCTTGGATCGGGAGACAAAGTGAATGCTCCGGATCTGCCCCGGCTCATGCTCTTCGAAGGGATGAAAATGATGAACGGCATGATGAGCATCAGCGGAAATATGAAACCGATGAACATGACCATGGGCAACCAGATGATGGATATGAATGAAGTGATGTATCCCGAACTTTCCGAAAGCAAGCGGAAAATGACCATGAAACATATGAATGAAATGATGGGGGTTACAGAAAAGGAAAATGAAGAACATTCAAACCATCAGGGAATGGATATGTCCGAAGAAAAATCCATCAGAAGATTATCTTACAACATGCTGAAATCTCCTGAGAAGACCATCCTGCCTTCAGAAAATGTACGGGAGCTGAAATTTACGCTGGAAGGGAATATGAATCATTATTTATGGACGCTGGATAACAAAACCGTTACGGAAACCGATAAAATTCTGGTCAAAAGAGGCGAAATCCTGAGAATTACGATGTACAACAATTCGATGATGCGCCACCCGATGCACCTTCATGGGCATGATTTCCGGCTGATCAATGCAAAAGGGGAATATTCGCCATTGAAAAATGTCGTGGATATCATGCCGATGGAAACCGATACGATTGAGTTTGCCGCCAACCAGGACGGCGACTGGTTCTTCCACTGCCACATCCTGTACCACATGATGGCCGGAATGGGAAGGGTGTTCAGCTATGAAAATTCAAAGCCGAATCCGGAACTTCCGAATAGAAAGCTGACATGGAAAAATTTTATGAAAGACAACCGGATGATCAGCTCCATGGCCATGCTGGACATTAATTCCAACAAGCTCCATGCGGAAACCATGACGATGTTCGGGCCGAGATGGGCCAACCTGAATGAATTCCATTCCAATTGGGATTTCAGCCATTTTGACGGAAATTTCAAAGCAGGGAGGTTTTTAGGAAAGTTCCAGTGGGCGCTGCCTTATGCAGGGTTCAGGATCCAGAATAACCACAAGATCATGGAACGGCAGATGGCCGAGGCAATGGGCATGGATTTTCACGGCCGTAAAACATGGTTCGGGCAGCAGAAAGCTTCAAAGACAAAAGGCGCCGTAATCGTTGGAGTACAATATGTATTGCCGATGCTCATCACAGCCGACGCAAGCATCGACCAGAACGGAAAAGTCCTGCTGGAATTTCAGAGGGAAGATATTCCGATATCAGGAAGGTTACGAGGGAATTTCAGCCTGAACTCCGACGGGGAATTTTCAATGGGTCTGCGGTATATCGTTGAGAAGTGGCTTTCGGTATCCGGAAATTATGATAACGAAATGGGCTGGGGTGCAGGAATTACTTTGATGTATTAAGCTACAATTTAAACCTCATAGGTTTTCAAAACCTATGAGGTTTTGTGTAAAAGCAATCAAATAAAAAACCAGCTGTCCAAAAATTTGGACAGCTGGTTTTTTATTGTCACATTCAAATTCCAGGCTAAAACATTTAATTCAGCACCTCCTTGATTTTCGGATATTCCGAAATTTTCCTGAATACAAACCGGTTGCTTTTCTGAAGTTTTTCAATGAAAAGATCCAGTTCATTGATGGAATCCCCATCATTTAAATACTGGTCGTGCGTGAGGAAAACAAGGTGCCTAGAGGTTTTTTCCAGATCGTTGAAGAAAATGCTGTCTACTTTTTTCAGCATCTCTTCATGTTTTCCTTTTAACGCCATTGCATTGGTGGGTTTCCATTCCAGGTCCCAGCCAACCAGTTTATAGCCAGCCTGTTTCAGTTGGTCGGCAGCTTCTTTGGAGCTTTTAAGATCTGTAACCGTAATGTTGTTCAGCCTCCAGATATTTCTTCCGGGCGTTCTCGCGATTTTATCATACAAACGCAAGCTGTCTTTTGCCGTATCGAAATCATGAACTACAGCCACCGCATTTTTGTAAAAGTCGGTGTATCGGTTGTGGGCATGCGTAAAGCTGTGGTTTGCCAGTTCTATCAGCTGGTCTTTTCTCAGTAATTCAAGATCCTGCTGTTGCTTCTTGCTTCCGTAAACATGCTTACCAACCAGAAAGGCTGTAGCGCAAACGTTTCTTTTATGTAAAATCCTCAGGAGATTTTCCGTTCCGCGGTTGGGGCCGTCGTCGAAAGTAAGATAAATCACTCTCTTATCGGAATGAACTTTTTCATCATCGGGTTTGGGGACAATGTTTGCGACGGGATGGTCTTCGGGAATCGGTTTTACCGATTCTTTTTTATCATTTTTTTTATTACAGCTGTTAAATAAAATTGAAGTTGCACTCATCAATGCAAACATCCCGAGAAAAGTCGTTTTTAAAGACCTTTCTGCAAAAGTTTTTGTCATAAAGTTTAATGGAATTTTGTTGTTAAAAATTGTTAATTTTTCCAAATATTTCTTAACAAAAAATATGCCGGTTTTGCTCTAAAAAATACTTTTAAGCTGATTTTAATAATTTATTTTCAGACTGTTATTTCTCAAGCAATTCTTTTAAATTTAAAGAATTTTTAATTGCTGCTGTTCCCCAGGTATTATTGAAAAAGATAAACGATTTATGTTTGAAATTCCGGATTTTTTCAGCCAGGTTTCTGATAAATTCTTCATTGTATTCCGACTTGTAAAGAACAGGTTTTCCATGGAGTCTGTAGTACTGAATGTCAGGATTGCTGACAACGACTTCTTCCGGCAGATTTCCCGGAAAACTGACACCGGAAAAAATGACATGATTTTCCCTGAGCTGTGTAAAGATTTCATCCCGCCACCAGGATTCATGACGAAATTCAATGACGTTGACCTGAGTGAAATCCAGATTGTTCAGAATCAAATCGATATTTTCAGGGGTGTTTTTAAATGATGGCGGAAACTGATAGAGAAATCCGGAAAGCTTTTCCTTCAAATGGCTTTGGATATGTCCGCAGAATTCTGAAATTTCTTCCCGGCAATTCTCCAACCGTTTTTCATGGGAAATGGTTTTGGGAATTTTAATAAAAAACCTGAAATTTTCCGGCGTTTCATCTGCCCATTTCTGTAAAGTCTTAGCTGTCGGCTTCCGGTAGAAGGTAGAATTGATTTCCACACAGTTGAATTCCTGGGAATACAGCGTCAGAAAGTCTTTGCTTTTGGCATCCTCAGGATAGAGTGAACCTTTCCAGTCATTGTTATAAAAACCCGAACAGCCGATATAAAGATTCTCTTTTTCCATAGTTTTTTTTAGATTTGATGATTAAAATTAATTTAAATTCTCCCGCAGACTTTACGGATTTTCCAGATGATTATGAATAGTTCTACGGATTGAATCCCTATTCAAGAGCAAACCCATCATTTATCTGACAGTACCAAAAAAATCGAATATTTTTTTTTCTGTGTTCTAAAAATATCCACCATGCAAGAAAGTCTAACATCTAATTTGACTGATGTGTTACTGCTTCGTAATTGGTAAACTTAAACAGTTTATTCAACAGATTTATTATTTAAATCAACCGAATTCAGCCTTAAGGAATTTAAGATGACCGATAAAGAACTGAAGCTCATGGCTGCCGCTGCAATCATCGGTGACAACAGAATTCCGAAAAACGGATACAACAATCCTGCCGCAACAGGTACGCCCAGTATGTTGTAGATAAAGGCAAAGAACAGGTTCTCTTTTATGTTTTTCAACAGCTTCTCACTCAGTAGTCTGGCTTTGGCTACACCTAAAAGATCTCCTTTCAGCAGCGTGATCTCTGCGCTTTCAATGGCGGCATCCGTCCCGGTTCCCATGGCAATTCCGATGTTGGCCTGGGCGAGGGCAGGTGCGTCATTGATCCCGTCGCCGGTCATTGCAACAACTTTTGCCTGCTGCTGCAGCTTTTTCACTTCATTCAATTTATCTTCCGGCAGGCAGTTGGCTTTGAAATGCTTAATTCCCAGTGCATCGGCCACCGCTTTGGCGGTATGTTCGTTATCGCCCGTCATCATGACGACATCAACTCCTTCGGCCATCAGTTGCTGAACCGCTTTCCTGGAGCTTTCCTTGATTTTATCGGTAAAGCTGATAAAGCCGAGCACTTCCTGATCCTGGGCCACATAAGAAATCGTATGGGCTTTCGACTGCACTTCGATCGCTTTCTGTTTCAGGCTTGCCGGAATCCGGATCTGATGCGAAGTCAGGAGGCTTTCATTTCCGAGATAGACCGGTTTTCCATTGATATCTCCTTTCACGCCCTTTCCGGAAACATTCTCAAAATCCCGTACTTTTTCTGCAGAAATATTGTTGTCTTTTGCTTTCTGAATAACGGCATTCGACAAAGGATGTTCCGAATTCCGGTTGAGGGAATAAGCCAGCTTTAAAATCTGATCCTGGTTGCCACTTAAAGCTTCAATATGTTCAACCGATGGTTTTCCTTCCGTTAATGTTCCTGTTTTATCTGTAATCAGAACATTCACTTTATTCATGTGTTCAAGGGCTTCGGCATTTTTAATTAAAATCCCGTTTTTCGCACCTTTCCCGATTCCAACCATCAGAGACATCGGCGTGGCAAGGCCCAGTGCACACGGGCAGGCCACAATTAAAACGGCAACGGCATTGACGAACGCAAATAAAGTTCGCTGGCCTTCCGGACCGAAGAACTGCCATAAGATAAAGGTAAGAACAGCAATACCGATGACCGCCGGAACAAAGACTTTAGCAACTTTATCCGTCAGCTTCTGGATGGGGGCTTTGCTGCGGCTGGCTTCATTCACCATCTTGATGATCTGGGACAGCAGGGTTTCATCCCCTACCTTTTCCGCTTTCATGACGAAGGTCTGGTTTCCGTTGATGGTTCCCGACGTTACCTGATCTCCAGTTTTCTTTTCTACGGGAACCGGTTCGCCGGTAATCATGCTTTCATCGACCACCGAATTTCCTTCGGTGATTTTTCCGTCTACCGGAATTTTTTCGCCAGGTTTTACTTTTAAAAGATCGCCTTTCTTCACCTGCGAAAGCAGTACTTTTTTCTCCTGTCCGCTTACGATAAGATGGGCTTCGTCAGGGGAGAGGTTCATCAGTTCACGGATGGCATTCCCCGTTTTTTTATGAGCGGCTGCTTCCATCAGCTGCCCCAGAATCACCAGGGTCAGAATAACGCAGACTGCCTCAAAATAAAGCGGAATTTCATGGTTATGCCCGCGGATTTCGTGGGGAATCATGTCCGGGAAAATCAGAGCGGTAATACTGAAAAGAAATGCCGCCGCAACTCCCAGTACAATAAGGCTGAACATATTTAAATTCCTGGTTTTAAAGGAAACCCAGCCTCTTTTCATCAGGAACCATCCGGAATAAAAGATCACGGGCAGCGAAAGGAGCAGTTCGATAAATCCCTGAATCCGGTGGGAAAACGAGAAGTCGATCAGCATTCCGCCCATGGAAAAGATAAACACCGGAACGGTAAAAGCCAGTGAAATCATCAGCTTTCTTTTCAGGATGCTATAAGTTTCGTCGTGTCCATCATCCTCTTTATCCGGCATCCTGACCAGATCCATTCCACAGATGGGGCAGTCGCCCGGTTCGTCCCGGATGATTTCAGGGTGCATCGGACAGGTATACCGGGCTGTTTTCTTTTCCGGGTATTTTACAAGATCCATTCCGCAGACCGGACAGCCGACATTGCTGTCATATACTTTATCTCCTTCACAAAACATCGGACAATAATATTTCCCTGCCATTTCATCGGTGACTTTCGCCATGGGCTGATGAGGTGGTTGGTGGTGGTGAGAATGCTGGTGCGCATGCACTTCGGAACTGCTCACCAGCTCTTCCGTAATTTCTTCCAGATGCATGTGGCAGACCGGGCAGTCTCCTTTTTCCCCATACACTTTATCTCCTTCGCAGAACATCGGGCAGTAATAGTCTCCGATATGATCCTTAAAATTTTCCGGAAGGTATGTTTTGGAATAAGCCGGCTTGAAATTCGGGTCTTTGGTCTGCTTTTCCTCAATCGGAACCAGGTACATATTACAGACGGGACATCTTTTTCCCTGCTGGAAATACACTTTATCGCCTTCACATTCCATCGGACAGTAATATACCGATGACGGAGAAACGCGGTCCCGGGGTTTTATAAATTCTTTTTGGGAAACGTCCGGGTCTTCAAGCCTGTAATTTCCGGCTTCTTCCAGGGTTTTATTTAAAGTGTTGAGATCGGGCTCCTGATCGGAGGTGATGGTTGCGGTATGGGTTTCCGGATTAATGTCGGCTTCTATGCCTTTTAAACTGTTCAGCTTTTCAGAAATCTTCTTCTGGCATCCGGAGCAGCTCATTCCGGTAATGGTATATTTCTTTTTCATGATCCTTCTGATTTATGGTACAAATTTCCGCTATCCAATCGGAAGCCTGTTATAAATTTAAGGATAATATGTGTAAAATTTGGTGTCTTTTCTAAGTTTTAGGGGCGATTGGTGTAGGAAGGTTATGAAGTTAGAGCGTTAGGGTATTAGTATAAGAGTTGAAGAATTGCAGGGTATAGATTCTGATCTTTTAACACACTCTTTTCCGATTTAAAAGATTACATTCCTGTAAGCCTATATTATCAACCCTCAAACCTGATCCAGCGGTTTACGGTTGTGGATTTTCAGTTTTTTAAATTCGGTAGGAGTGAAGCCGGTGACGTTCCTGAACTGGGAAGACAGGTGCTGGACGCTTTTGTAGCCCAGTTTCCCGGCAATTTCCGTCAGGGTGAATTCATTGTAAAGGAGCAGTTCCTTTACTTTTTCGATTTTCTGAAGGATAAAAAACTGTTCGAGCGTAATATTTTCATTTTGCGAAAATGATTTGGAGAGCGCGCTGTAATCCCTGTGGAATGCCATGGCTAAAAACTCGGACAGCAGAAAGTCTTCCGCAATATCCAGTCCGCTGATTTCAGCGATGATCAGGTTTTTGATTTTTTCAGTCTGCTGACGGGCAGAATCTTTGATCCTTTCAAAACCGGTCTCTTCCAACTTTTGCTCCACCGTTTCCAGTTGTTTTTCAGAAAGTTCAGAGCAGGTTTCCACTTCCCCCAAAATTATGGATTTCAACGGAATACCGGCTTCCTGAAAAATAGTCTGCACTGCAGAAATGCATCTGCCGCAAACCATATTTTTGATGAAAATTTTCATAAAGGATTCTGATTGCTTAACCGGTCTTTTACGAATTCCACCTTTGTTTTACCGTGAGGCGCAGGATTTCCGCTTTCATCAAGGTTTACCATAACAATTTTGTCTACGGTAATAATGGTCTGATGGGTCATTTTATTCCGGACTTCGCATCTCAGGGTAATGGATGTTGATCCGAAGGTTGAAACTTCGATGCCGATTTCGATAATATCACCCTGCTTCGCCGAACTCACAAAGTTGATTTCGGAAATGAATTTGGTTACTACTTTTTTATTCTCAAGCTGAATAACAGCGTATAAAGCCGCTTCTTCATCAATCCATTGCAACAGCCTGCCTCCGAACAGGGATTGGTTAGGGTTGAGGTCTTCAGGTTTTACCCATTTTCTGGTATGGTAATTCATTGTTGAAATTTTATGCTGCAAATTTAAGTCTAAAATCCTGTTTAGCAAAAAATCGCGATCCCGTAATATAAAAGAGTATTATTTATATGTTCAATAATCTGTCTTAAGTCCTGAGACTTGTAAAATATCTAATGTTTGAAACACTTTATAGTTCTGATTTCAGGAATTATGAATCACATATTATTTTATTTCTATATGAAATCTCTATAATTCCGTAAATCGGGACTGTTGTTTTGCCTGATAAATTTACACATACCACTATTTTTAATAATTTATCATCAATATTTGATGATAAATTAATACTTTTTAACAAAATAATATTTTGATTGAAAATTTTATTAAAATAATTTCAAAAAATGCTTGGCCATGAATTTAATAATCGTATCTTGCACCTGTATTATAGCTGGAATCAATATTTGTTCATTCTTTATGTTGTTTTTCCTTTATAAACCAAATCATTTTTAACTTATTTAATTTTATTAATCAAGATGAACATTTTTGTTTCAAACATCAACTACGCAACTAAAGATTATGAGTTGCAGGATTTATTTTCAGAATTTGGAGAGGTTTCTTCTGTAAAAATCATTACAGATAAAGAAACCGGACGTTCAAGAGGTTTCGGATTTGTCGAAATGGAGGACGCAGAAGGACAACAAGCTATTGAGGCTCTTAATCAGAAAGATTTCAACGGAAAAACCCTAAATGTTTCAGAAGCTAAGCCAAGAGAAGAAAAGCCAAGAAGAACTTTCGGTAACAATGCAGGAGGTGGAAGAACCGGTGGCGGAGGTTACGGCGGTGGAAACAGAAGCGGTGGCGGTGGCTACGGCGGCGGAAACAGAAGCGGCGGCGGTAGCGGTGGCTACGGCGGTGGAGATCGTGGCGGAAACGGCGGCGGTGGAAAACGTTGGTAAAAAATACGGCGGCTCTTTTTAAGGGCCGCTTTTTTTATGGCCTTCCCGGAATTACTGATTGCGGAAGTTCATTGATAAAGGATAAAGCCTGTCCGTGAAAGACAGGCTTTATTCTTAATTTAAATTCGATAATATTAATTTATTCCGTTAAGGTAAAAATTGAAAGATAGAATCATTGCCATAAGCATACCCTGAAACAATAGGAGGGAATAACGACTAAGAAGCTTCCGGTATCCGGCTTCGCTTTTCCAATCTTCATTATTCTATTTTTCCTTCTTCTTTTTCTTCTTTTTGTCCTTGTCTTTATCCTTGCTTTTCTTTTTATCCTTTTTGGGACTCAGGATTTCATCGGCATATTTAAACTCTTCGATAACTTTGAGAGGCTTGATTTCTACCACCGGATTAAATTCCTTCAGGTCTTCTTTTGAAATAAACTGTTCGTGCAGCAGGAAACTGACTATTTCCTTCCCTGAATCATGAAAAAAATGATGTACCAGCTCATTCAGCAGGAATTTCCGGTATTCTTCCATAGGCAGGACAACGTTGTATTTGAAGATCCTTCCTTCTTTCTCGGTTGCCAGATATCCTTTTTCAACGAGTATTTTTAAATAGGTAGATACGGTATTCTGATGCGGTTTCGGCTCAGGATGCTTTTCCATAACATCCTTCAGATAAAAGGATTCCAACTTCCAGAACAGCCTCATTAAATTTTCTTCCGCAGAGGTAAGATGGTTGATTTTCATAGTGAATGCTTAATGTTGAAACTGAATATTGCAATAAAGGTAAAGAAAAGATACCATAAAAGCAATTCCGGCTCCCATGAACACTTCCTTTGGGGTATGCCGCTTCAGAATAATCCGGGTAATTCCCACCAGGATGGCAATCGCCAGCCAGACCCATCCCATTATCGGATTTAAAGCAAAAAATAAAGCCGCTACAAACACGTTAAAGGCCGTGTGCATGGAACTTTTAATATAAAAATTACTGATCTGCAGGGCAAACAGGAGAATTAAGATAAAAAGCATTACCAGATCGACGTAGCCGTTTTTAAAATAATTAAAAGCAATATAGAAAACCACGCAGGTGGCAATGAATACATACAGGCTTTTACGTTGGATCCTGTTGGAAACATCCATATTCGTATACCGTCCGGTTTGTACGTTCCACACCAGCCAGGCTACTATTGGAACAATGATGATCAGCAGGATAGGAAGGAAGTACAGCACGGAATTCTTCAGCGAGTATTTTATGAAACTCATGTAGATGAAAAAGAGAAACAAAGAGAGTAAGGGATTAAAAAAATCGGAGATGATTTTTGATATTTTATGTAGCAACGGCGGCTGATTTTCTTTCATATTTAAGTTTGACGGTGTAAATATAATATTATAACTAAAAAAACAATGGGTAGGTATACAATAAAAATGAAGTTTTTTTTATAATTTTGCTCAACTATTTCATCATAATTAAGCAAAGGCTAACACATGAAAGAATTTTCTAAAGAGGTATACCTGAAGTGGTATGAAGATATGACAATGTGGAGAAGGTTTGAAGACAAATGCCGTTCTCTTTATCTAAAACAAAAAATCAGAGGTTTTTTACACTTGTATAACGGTCAGGAAGCCATTCCTGCAGGGTTTACCCATGCAATGGATTTAACCAAAGACAGCATGATCACCGCTTACAGATGCCACATCCATCCGATGGCGATGGGGGTAGATCCGAAAAGAATCATGGCCGAACTTTGTGGCAAAGCTACAGGGACGTCAGGAGGTATGGGTGGATCTATGCACATTTTCAGCAAGGAGCACAGATTTTACGGAGGTCACGGTATCGTAGGAGGACAGATTCCTTTAGGAGCCGGGATTGCCTTTGCCGATAAATATTACGACAGAAAAGCAGTAAACATCTGCTTTTTCGGAGATGGAGCCGCAAGACAGGGTTCATTACATGAAACGTTTAACATGGCGATGAACTGGAAGCTTCCGGTAATTTTCGTCGTGGAAAACAACCAGTACGCCATGGGAACTTCTGTAAAAAGAACTGCCAACCACGAGGATATCTATAAACTTGGATTAGGATACGAAATGCCTTGTCTTGCAGTAGATGCCATGGATCCTGAAAAAGTGGCTGAAGCTGCTTATGAAGCGATCGAAAGGGCAAGAAGAGGCGACGGGCCAACCTTTATTGAAGCCAGAACGTACCGGTACAGAGGGCATTCCATGTCTGATGCAGAGCCTTACCGTTCCAAGGAAGAAGTGGCCATCCACAAGAATGATGACCCGATCGAGCTGATCAGGCAGAGAATTCTTGCGAATAGCTGGGCCACTGAAGAGGAACTGGAAGCAATGGATAACAAATCAAGGGATTTTGTGGAAGAGTGCATCGAGTTCATGGAAAACTCCCCATATCCGGATCCGGAGAAAATCTACGAGTATGTATATGCTCAGGAAGATTATCCGTTCTTAGACAAATTAGAAAACTAAAAAATACTATTATTTGAAATCTGAAATCTGATGTTTGAAATTCTGTGAATCTCAAATCTCGAATCTCGAATTTCAAATCTCAAATCAATAAATTATGGCAGAAGTAATTACAATGCCACGCCTTTCCGATACAATGACGGAAGGGAAAGTGGCTAAATGGCATAAAAAAGTAGGAGATAAAGTAAAGGAAGGTGATATTTTAGCTGAAATTGAAACCGATAAAGCCGTTCAGGATTTCGAATCTGAAATAGAAGGAACCCTTTTATTCGTAGGAGTTGAAGAAGGCAATGCTGCTGCAGTGGATTCTGTATTGGCAATTATCGGGAAAGAAGGCGAGGATATTTCCGGATTAACCGGCGGTGAAGCTCCAAAATCCAACGATTCCGAAGAGAAAAAATCTGAAGAAGACCACAAGACGGAAAATACAGCAACCAGCATTGAACAGGCTGATGCCGGAGTTCCTGCAGGGGTGGAAGTGATTACGATGCCAAGACTTTCTGATACGATGACGGAAGGAAAGGTGGCAAAATGGCACAAAAATGTAGGTGATACCGTAAAAGAAGGGGATCTTCTTGCAGAAATTGAAACCGATAAAGCCGTTCAGGACTTTGAATCCGAATTCAACGGGGTACTGTTGAAGCAGGGTGTTGAAGAGGGCGGTGCCGCTCCGGTAGATTCTGTTTTAGCCATAATAGGACCTGAGGGAACAGATGTTTCTGCAGTAGGGGCTCCAAAGGCAGCAGGTTCATCTTCCGAAAAGCAGGCCGAACAAAAATCCGAACCTAAAAAAGAAGAGAAAGCAGCTCCTGCAGCTGAAGCTTCATCTTCAGACCGGGTAGCGATTTCTCCGCTGGCCAAGAAAATGGCTCAGGATAAAGGGGTAGACATCAACAGCATCCAGGGTTCAGGCGAAAACGGAAGAATCGTTAAAAAAGATATCGAAAATTACCATCCTTCTGCTGCAAAACAGGAAGCTTCAGCTCCGACGGCAAGTCCTGCGGCGGCTCAGGTAGCTTTGAGCTTCGTACAGGGAGAAGATACGGAAACCCAAAACTCTCAGGTAAGAAACGTAATTGCAAAACGTCTTTCCGAAAGTAAGTTCTCCGCGCCCCACTACTATTTAATGGTAGAAATCAATATGGATAAAGCCATCGAGGCGAGAAAGGAAATCAACTCTTTACCGGATACCCGGATTTCTTTCAACGACATGATCATCAAGGCAACGGCTGTTGCACTCAGAAAACACCCGCAGGTAAATTCAAGCTGGGCCGGTGACAAGATCATCCACCGTGGGAATATCAACATCGGGGTGGCGGTAGCTATTCCTGACGGATTGGTGGTTCCTGTTCTTAAGAATACCGACCAGATGAACTATACCCAGATTTCTGCAGCGGTAAAAGATATGGCCGGAAGAGCGAAAAACAAAGGTCTTAAAGCCAACGAAATGGAAGGTTCTACGTTCTCCATCTCCAACCTGGGAATGTTCGGCATCGAAACCTTTACCAGCATCATCAACCAGCCGAATGCGGCCATCCTTTCGGTAGGAGCCATTATTGAAAAGCCTGTTGTGAAAAACGGACAGATCGTAGTAGGAAACATCATGAAGCTTTCCCTGGCTTGCGACCACAGAGTGGTAGACGGGGCTACAGGTGCTCAGTTCTTACAGACATTAAAAACATATCTGGAAAGCCCATTAACGCTGTTACTGTAATTTCTGATTAACGTTTTTAACCAATAAAAAAGTTTACCGGACTTCCGGTAAACTTTTTTGTTTTACTCCAGCGCAAAACTGATTTTCGTCACAGAATAATAAAAAATCAAGAAATCCTTCTTATCTTTAAATGATGAAGATAGGAAAACTGAAAATGGATAAGCAGAATATCTTTCTGCTGCTGCTGGTCACAATGGTTATTGCCGGCAAAATAGTCCCGTTCCGGGATGGATATAATCAATATTTTAATCTGTCCGCATTTATCGACTGGGGAATTGCTGCGATTTTCCTGTTGTACGGATTAAAGCTCAACATCAAAGAAATTGTAAAAGATATTTCCAACTGGAAGCTTCATCTTCTGGTACAGTTGGGAACATTTGTCATTTTCCCTTTGCTGGTTATTCCTTTTTATGGTTTGGTAAAGGATTCGGTCTATTTTATCACCTGGCTTTCGATATTTTTCCTGGCCAGTCTTCCTTCCACAGTATCCTCTTCGGTGGTGATGGTTTCCATTGCCAAAGGAAATGTTACTTCTGCAATTTTCAACGCCTCAATATCCGGAATCATCGGCATCGTAATGACGCCGCTGCTCATGAGCCTGTTTATCCAGCCGGACCAGGGAAACGTCGACAATTCCGAGATTATCCAACAGCTTCTGCTGAAAGTACTGCTGCCTATTATTTTAGGCGTGCTTTTAAATCCGGTATTCAAAAATTTAGTTACAAAATACAGCAAGGTCATTGCAGAATTTGATAAGCTGATTATCCTGCTGATCGTGTATGAAAGTTTCTCCGAGGCTTTTACCCAGAATGTTTTTGCATCGGTTCCGCCGGTGGTATTTATCATCATTGCATCAAGTGTCATCATCCTGTTTTTTTCTGTGTATGAAATTCTGAAGCTCATCTCCGGAAAAATGCATTTCAGGAGAGAAGATGTGATTACCGCAACGTTTTGCGGCTCCAAAAAATCATTGGTTCACGGAAGTCTTTTCGTCATGGTATTGGGAATTCCGGAGGATCAGAAAGTATTATTCCTGCTGCCGGTTATGATTTACCACAGTTTCCAGCTGTTTTATGTAAGCTGGCTGGCCAACAGGATCGAGAAAAGTTCGCGTCCCGGTACAATATAACTTCAGAAAATAGCGCTTTAGGACTTTTCAGATTTAAATCAATTCACTATTTTTGAATCATGATTAAAGCGAGAAATATCCATAAATTTTATGGGAATTTAGAAGTACTGAAAGGGGTGGATATCCAGATCAAAACAGGCGAGGTGGTATCTATTGTCGGAGAATCCGGAGCTGGGAAATCCACGCTTCTGCAGATTCTGGGAACACTGGATCAGCCCACGACTTCCGGAAAATTCGATACGGAAATTTCCATTGCAGGAGAATCCTTTATCAATATGAATGACAAGCAGCTTTCTAAATTCAGAAATCAGAATATTGGTTTCGTATTTCAGTTTCATCAGCTGCTCCCTGAATTTACAGCGTTGGAAAATGTCTTGCTTCCGACTAAAATTGCCGGAGCGAATGAAAAGGAAGCGGTTGAAAAAGCGTATGCCTTATTTGAAGACTTGAAAATCGAACAAAGGCTTCATCACAAGCCCAACCAGCTTTCCGGTGGGGAAGCACAGCGGGTTGCCGTGGCCAGGGCTCTCATCAATTCCCCCAAAATTATTTTTGCGGACGAGCCCACGGGAAATCTGGATTCCAAAAATGCAAACGATCTTCACCGGCTGTTCTTCGATCTCAGGGACAAATACAACCAGACATTTGTCATTGTAACCCATAACCCGAATCTTGCAGAAATTACAGACCGGAAACTGGTGATGAAAGACGGGCTGATTGTCGAATAAAAAGCACACAAATGATGAAACCCTTTCTTTTTTTATTTTTACTCGTCTTTTCATGCGCAAAATTTGAATCTCAGACTTCAGATACCGGCAGTGATCTGCCAGCATCAAGAATTTCGGAAGTCAGGAGTTTTATCAGAGGAAAAAAGTATAATCAGGATTTGGCAGTATTTATTAATTTCAGGCTTCATTCCGGAAAATACAGGTATTTCCTATACGACCTGAAAAACAATAAAATCCTTCAGAAGGCTATTGTTGCCCATGGCGACGGTTCGGTTATTAAGAATTCATCGGTACTTCGTTTCAGTAATACCGACGGTTCGCATCAGTCGTCTCTGGGAAAATATGAAATCAAAGAAAGCTACACGGGAAAATTCGGAAAGGCGTACCGGCTGGAGGGTTTGGATGAATCCAACAGCAATGCCCGGTCCAGGGCAATCGTATTGCATTCTTATTATTCTGTTCCGGACAGCGAATCTGCGCAACCGCTTTGTTTAAGCTTCGGATGTCCCATGCTGTCAAAGAATGCATTTAACCAGACGGCGAAGTATATCGACCGTTCGCCGAAGACCATTCTGTTGTATGCATTTTATTAAACCATGATTCAAAATTTAATTTCTTACTGCTTATGGCCATTAAATTTCTAGCTGAAGACGACAGACCCAGGGAAAAATTTTTACTGAAAGGGATCAATTCGCTTTCAGACTCCGAATTGCTGGCCATCATTCTCAGAAGCGGCAGCCGGGAAGAAACGGCGATCGAGCTGGCACGTAAAATCCTGAATTCGGTAAACCACAGCTGGCATCAGCTGAGCCTGCTTTCTGTAAAAGATTTAATGAAATTTAAAGGAGTAGGCGAAGTAAAAGCCATAGCCATTGCTACTGCGCTCGAAATCGGCAGGCGGCGGGCAGCCCAGGAAGTACCGGAAAAATCTGTGATTACGAGCAGTAATGACGGGTATCAGCTCCTCAGGAAATATTTATCGGATTTGAGAACCGAAGAATTCTGGGCCATATTTCTCAACCAAAGCAATAAGGTCCTCCATTTTTCGCAGCTTACCCAGGGCGGGATCAATCAGTCGATTGTAGATGTGAGGATATTATTTAAAACCGCACTGGATCATTATGCCACGGCCATTATCATCGCCCACAACCATCCTTCCGGAAATCTTAAGCCCAGTAAGGAAGATATCGACATTACCCAGAGAATCAAAGAAGCCGGAAAAATGCTGAATATCCAGCTTCTGGACCATTTGATTGTTACCCAAAATTCCTATTTTAGTTTTTCAGACGAAGGATTGTTATGATTAGAAGATTGAAGTACCATGAAATTGATTTCGATAAATACACGGCTTGTCTTGAAAATTCGGAGCAGAAGAACTGGTATGCCCGAAGAGAAGTGCTGGACCGGCTTTCCGGGAACTGGCATATTATGATAAAGGGTGATTATGAGGCGGTGATGCCTGTTCATATCAGAAGAAAAATGGGAATTGATTTTGTTCACATGCCTCTCTTCTGCCAGCAGTTGGGGGTTTTTTCCAAATCTGACGATCCCGGAATCAATGAGGCGTTTCTAGAGGTTCTCAGGAAAAAATACAAAATTTTTTTTTATTCTTTTAACGAACATAATAAATTCCATAAGCCACTGGAGAAAAGGAAAAATTATATTGTTCCTGTTTCAGAATATTCGTTGCTGAGAAGAAAAAAATATTTTAAAGGCAGGAAATCCACCGTTAAAATGGCGCAGCATCTTATCTACAAAGAAGTTGAATTTAATTCAGAATCACTAAATTTTATTAAAGATCATTTTAAAGGCCTGAAGGATGCAGAGTGGCAGTGGCTGAACAGGTATCTGATCTTCCTTTCTGAAAATGGCCATTTAAAACTTTGCGGGACTTTTTCAGCTGATGTTCTTATAAATCTGGCCCTGCTAATTACGGAAGATAAGCAGCTTTCCCTTTTAGGTCTGGTTAACCATGAAGACTATAAGCATGAAAACGGCTCTTCGTTTCTCATCGATAAAATTCTTCAGCAGGATATAGGTGAAAAGCCGTTCAATTTCATGGGCAGCAATATCCGCGGCATTGAATTGTTTTTTAAAAGTTTCGGTGCAGAACTTCATGAATACAGCTTTATCGAAAATAAGTTCCTGAAAAGATTTGCATGATATTTATTCGGATCACTTCTAAATATTATTCCTAAATTTATCGTGCCTATTATATTGTCATGCTAAAACTAATTCGAAATTATAAGCTTCCATACGCTATCTACAACTTTTTCAATAAAAAGAAGCTTAAACATAATATTCCTTTATACAAAAGATACGGGATTGGTAAGAGTTACTTTTCAAGTATTTCCAGTAAAGATTTTTCGCACCTTACGCCTGAAGAAAGAAAAACAGACCACCAGCGTTTATCCGGTACACCTTTTTATCAAAACCTTTCCGAAGAAAATAAAAAAAGCGTGGACAGCTACAGCGATAACGGATTCCTGATCCTCAGAAATTACCTGAGTGAGGAAACGGCAGATACCATTAATGCTGAGATCGATAAACTCATGGAAAACGGAACCCTGAAATTCAGGTATGGTGGTAAGCTCATGTTTGCAATTCACCATTCCGAACTTATACACCGTATCGGAAACGACAAAGAACTGCTGAAATTCCTCTCTGTTCTCCTGGACGGGGAAGCCAAGCTGTTCCAGAGCATCAATTTCATCAATGGAAGCCAGCAAAAGACCCATTCGGACAGTATCCATATGACCACATATCCTCTGGGCGGCCTGCTTGGAGTATGGATTGCCCTGGAAGATACCGATGAAACCAATGGTGCGCTTCATTACATTCCGGGAAGCCATACCCTGCCTTATTTCCTGAATTCTGATTATGACAACGAAGGCACGTCTTTTAAAATAGGAAAGAAGAGCTATAAAGAATATGAAGTATTTCTGGAAGACAAGGTACGGGAACTGGGGCTGAAAAAAGAAATTTTCCGGGCCAAAAAAGGTGACCTTCTGGTCTGGCATGCAAATATCCTGCATGGCGGCGAACCGCATACCGATAAAACAAGAACACGGAAAAGTCTCGTTTACCATTATTTTGATGAAAACAGCATCTGCTATCATGAAGTAACGCAACGGCCTGCTTTATTTGAAGTATAATTCAAAAAATATTAGTAATTTTGCTACCTCAAATTATGGCTAGTTTTTCAGGATATTTACCCTATGCTTTCGCATTGATTATTGCAATTCCTTTTTTGGTGTTGCTCCGTCAGTTCGTATTCACATACATAAAACTTAAAGAGCAGGAAATCAGGCTCCTTTCCGTAAAATCAAATTCAGAGAACAAAACCCAGTCTTACGAAAGGATGACGTTGTTTATGGAAAGGCTGAAACCTTCCAACCTGATCCAGCGATTCGACAAAGGCCTGGCTGCCCACGAATTTATTTTCCTTACTGAAAAATCCATCAACGAAGAATTCGATTACAATGCTTCCCAGCAGCTGTACATCACGAAAACTTCATGGCAGAATATCGTGGATTCTAAAAATGCCGTAATTGCACTTCTTCATAAAACTTACGAAGAGAGTAGCGGAAACATCAATCTTGACGAATTCAAAACCATTCTTTTGATGAACTATATGGAAGGGGAAGATTATATCTCCATGACCATCGAAGATCTGAGAAAAGAAATTATAATAATAGCTTAATTAAAAAAATAAAAAATTTAAATAAATGATTCCAAATTTTAAAGCACATCCATGGCACGGAATTTCTGCAGGAGAAGATGCGCCGAATGTTGTAAATGTTTTCGTGGAGATCGTTCCTTCAGACACCATCAAATACGAAGTAGATAAAGAAACCGGATTTCTGAAGGTAGACCGCCCGCAGAAATTCTCCAATATCATCCCGGCATTGTATGGTTTTGTTCCAAGAACATACTGCGATACTGCAGTAATGAACCTTGCTATTGAAAGAGGGGCAACAGACGTTAGCATGGGAGACCACGATCCGCTGGATATCTGCGTATTGAGCTCGCACAACATCCACGCCGGTGGTTTATTGATGGAGGCTATTCCGATCGGAGGCTTTAAAATGATCGACGGAGGAGAAGCGGACGACAAAATTGTAGCGGTAATGATCGGTGACCACGCATTCGGACATTTCAGAGACATTTCAGAATTGCCGGAAGCGGAAGTGAAACGATTAATGCACTACTTCCTGACGTACAAAAATTTACCGGATGAGCCTGCAAAATGCAGAATCCAGGAAGTGTACGGTGCGGAGCATGCCAAAAAAGTAATCCAGGCTTCTCAGGAAGATTACCTGAACAACTACGGAGGATAATCAAAACTCTGTTTTAAAAAATAAAGGATAAATGAAATTTTCATTTGTCCTTTTTTATTTACCTTGAATTCGACGGTAATTATTTGTTTTTAAGCAATTTAATGGAATTGAAAGAAAAGTAAACATCTTAAAGGCTTTAGCGAGTAAAAAAAAATCAGTTGATATTCAGAATTAACGGCAATATCCTTAAACGACAGTGCTTGCGGCATCCGGCACCCCTCTTCCAGCCTTTTAAGTATGGTTTGTAACTCGAATCCACGTTATTTAATGTGAATTCGGCCATATTAATTTCATATTCAAACATTTATTTAATTCGAAAATAAAACTAAGGCTATTTTATTCAGGATTAGATAAGAACTTCCTCTTATATATTGACAAATGTTTAGTTTGATTATCAAGACTTATGAACTTATTTTTGACAGGAGGGACTTCCAGCATCCAGCTTCCCTCTTCCAGCCCGTTAACTCCGGTTCTTCTTCGAGTTCACCTTAATTAGATATCCCCGTTAGATTTTCTGACAGTCAGTACCTGTAACCAACCAGAAAATCCACTCAATGCCTGCAAATAAAGCAAATTTAAATAAATTTTAAGCCCGCAGGTTCTTCGTTTTATTTCAAAATAAATAAATTTGTAGTACAAAAGTTTATACAAAATGTCGAAAAAAGCAATATTGGCGATCCTTGACGGATGGGGATTGGGGACCAATCCTAATGTTTCAGCACTGGATAAAGCAAACACTCCTTTTATAGATAGCTGCCTTAAAAATTTCCCGAACACCACATTGGAAGCCAGCGGGCTTGCGGTAGGGCTTCCTGCCGGACAGATGGGAAACTCCGAAGTAGGCCATATGAACCTGGGAGCTGGAAGAGTAGTCTACCAGAACCTGGTAAAGCTGAATATGGCGGTAGAAAACGGGTCGTTGGGCCAGCAGAAAGTCATTCAGGATGCTTTTGCCTATGCTAAAAAAGAAAATAAAAAAGTACATTTCATCGGACTGGTTTCCGACGGAGGTGTGCATTCCCATATCAACCACTTAAAGGGCCTTCTTACAGCCGCCCATGAATTCGGGCTGCACGAAAATGTTTTTGTTCATGCCTTTACGGATGGCCGCGACTGCGATCCGCGTTCCGGAAAAGGATTCATCGAAGATCTTCAGGAACACATGGAGAAAACCGTCGGGAAGCTGGCTTCCGTAGTCGGAAGGTATTATGCCATGGACCGTGATAAAAGGTGGGAGCGTGTAAAAATAGCGTATGATGCCATGGTAGAAGGCGTAGGTGCACAGACAACAAATGCACTGCTGGAAATCCAGAAGTCGTATGATGAAAACATTACCGATGAATTCATGAAGCCAATCATTATGATTGATTCTACAGCCATTGGAAATGTGGTTCCGGTTGCGAAGATTACGGACCATGATGTGGTAATCTGCTTCAATTTCCGTACGGACAGAGGCCGTGAAATTACTGAAGTACTGACCCAGCATGACAATCCGGAATATTTCATGAGAAAACTGCCGTTGTATTATGTTACGTTGACCAATTACGATAAAACCTTTGAGAATGTTCACGTGGTTTTCGATGAAGAAGTCTTGCAGGAAACCATGGGAGAGATCCTGGAGAGAAACCATAAAACGCAGATCAGGATTGCAGAGACGGAAAAATACCCTCACGTTACATTCTTCTTTTCGGGAGGTAGGGAAGAGCCGTTCACCGGAGAAAAGAGACTGCTTTGCCCGAGTCCGAAGGATGTGCCTACGTACGATCTGAAGCCTGAAATGTCGGCGTACGATATTACCAATGCCATTGTACCGGAGCTGGAGCATGAAACGGCTGATTTCATCTGCCTGAATTTTGCCAATACCGATATGGTAGGGCATACCGGTGTTTTTGAAGCAGCGGTAAAAGCAGCGGAAACTGTAGATCAATGCATCCGGAAAGTCGCAACAACCGCTTACGAACACGGATATGCCGTTTTCATTCTTGCAGACCACGGAAACTCCGATGTCATGATTAACCCGGACGGATCGCCGAATACACAGCATTCCACCAACCTGGTTCCTTTCATTGTAATGGATAAAGACCATACCTGGAACCTGAAGCCCGGAAAACTGGGAGATGTGGCCCCGACGATCCTTAAAGTAATGGGGGTCGAAATTCCGGAAGTTATGACAGGAGATATCCTGGTAAGCTAAAAATTAATAAAAAAATACCACATTTGCCGTTATGATATTCATAGCGGCAATTTTTATGACGAATATCAGAAGAATTAACATAACATTATGTCTTAAATAATAAAGAAAACTCTAACTTTGTGGTTTAATCTAAATTCTAAAAATGTATCAACAGCTCGTACGAAAAGAAGTAATGGGAATTTTGGAAAAGGAAGTCGGTTCTTTTCTGGATAAATTTTTAACGCCGATTGAAAAAATCTGGCAGCCTTCCGATTATCTTCCGGATCCTTCCAGCGAGAACTTCAAATACGATTTAGAAGAAATCCAGACTTTCGCAAGAGAAATGCCATACGACCTCTTCGTAACCCTTATCGGCGACTGTATAACTGAGGAAGCATTGCCTTCTTACGAATCATGGCTGATGGGCGTAGACGGTGTAGACCAGGAACAGAAAGAAATCGGCTGGGCCAACTGGGTGAGAGCCTGGACGGCTGAAGAAAACCGGCACGGAGATCTTTTAAGCAAATACCTTTACCTTTGCGGAAGAGTGAATATGCGTGAAGTGGAAGTCACTACCCAATATCTGATCAACGACGGATTCGATCTGGGAACCAGCATGGACCCGTACCGTAACTTTGTATATACCAGCTTCCAGGAAACGGCTACCAACATCTCCCACAGAAGGGTAGGTACCTTGGCCAAGCAGTGCGGAAACGGGAAACTGGCAAAAATGTGCGGGGTTATTGCTGCTGATGAAGCCAGACACGCTAAAGCATACAAACATTTCGTTGCTAAAATCCTTGAAATCGATCCTTCTGAAATGATCCTTGCCTTTGAAGACATGATGCGTAAGAAGATCGTGATGCCGGCTCACATGATGAGACAATCCGGACAAAAAGCAGGAGAGCTTTGGGGACATTTCTCGGATGCGGCACAGCGTTGCATGGTGTATACCGGACAGGATTATATCAACATCATGAAAGAGCTTCTGGACGAATGGAAGATCGAGCACGTAAAAGGACTGAACGAAAAAGCGGAAAAAGCACAGGAATACCTGATGAAGCTTCCGGCAAGGCTTCAGAAAATTACAGACAGGATCTCAACGCCGGATCTGCAGTTCCAGTTCAACTGGGTGAAGAGCTGATTTTAAAATATAATTAACTAAAAAGTTAGGAGTGCTGAGTATTTTAGCACTCTTTTATTTTTGTATCTTTGCAAATCAAAAATATTCAATATGATGAATAATAAGAAAATTGCTGTAGACTTTGATGGGACGATTGTTGATGATGCTTACCCGTCGATCGGCAAACCGAAAATTTTTGCTTTTGAAACCTTAAAAAGACTTCAGTCTGAAGGATACCGACTGATTCTATGGACGTACAGACACGGGAAGACCCTGGATGAAGCCGTAGAGTTCTGCAAAAAAAACGGAATTGAATTTTATGCCGTCAACTCAAGCTTTGAAGGGGAAGTTTTTGATTCAGCAACCCAATCGAGAAAGCTGGACGCCGATTGGTTTATCGACGACAGAAACCTGGGCGGTTTTCCGGGATGGGGTGAAATCTACAACATCATTCAGGACAGGATCGAATTCAGGGTAGAAGGAAAAGAAGTCCTGGCCTATTCCAAACTAAAAAAAGAAAAGAAAAAAGGATTATTCTGGTAAAGATAATCTGATAATGTATCAGTGTAACAATACACCCATTTTTTAATTCGTTATTGTTACATTGTTAGATTTATAAATTGTTACATTATTTATGATTCAGTTAAAAACAATAGACGAATTGCGTCTTATGAAGCAAAGTGCCCAGTTGGTTTCCAGAACATTGGGAATGTTGGCGAAAGAAATCAAGCCGGGGATCACCACTTTGTATTTAGATAAATTAGCACACGACTTTATCAAGGATCACGGTGCCGAGCCGGCCTTTTTAGGATACGGAGGCTTTCCATACTCCCTGTGTATTTCCCCGAACGAACAGGTAGTACACGGTTTTCCGAGCAAAGAAGAAATTAAGGAAGGCGATGTGCTTTCCGTGGATTGCGGGGCGATTTTAAATGGTTTTGTAGGAGACCATGCCTATACCTTTGAGATCGGTGAAGTGAAACCGGAAACCAAAAAACTTCTGAAAGTTGCCAAAGAATCTCTGTACAAAGGAATTGAGCAATGTGTAAGGGGAAAAAGAATCGGCGATATTTCATATGCCATCCAGTCGCATTGTGAAAAAGAAGGCTACGGTGTCGTAAAAGAACTCGTAGGCCACGGCGTTGGACGGCAGATGCACGAAGATCCGCAGGTTCCCAATTACGGAAGACAGGGAAGCGGAAAAGTGATCAAAGACGGTCTTACGATTGCCATCGAACCGATGATCAACCTGGGTACCGAAAAAGTGAAATTCCACAATGACGGATGGACGGTAACGACGCTGGACAATCAGCCTTCCGCCCATTTTGAACATGATGTGGCGGTTATCAACGGGAAACCGGTACTGCTTTCTACATTCCAATATGTCTATGAGGCATTGGGAATTACAAGCGATGAAGAAAAAGCGTTCCAACTGGATTTTTAAATGAAAAAAGTTACCAAACTTTTACTGAATAAAATTCCCCGTCCGGTGCTGATCAAGATGAGCATCTGGGCGCGGCCGCTTATTTACCAGTTTTTTAAAGGCGATAAATTCGTTGATCCGATCGACGGAAAATCCTACCGGAAATTTCTTCCCTATGGCTACGGAATCCAAAGGGAAAATGCCCTTTCTCCGGGAACATTAAGCCTGGAAAGGCACCGCCAGATGTGGCTGTACCTTCAGAACGAAACCGACTTCTTCATTAAGAACTACAAGGTCTTACACATCGCTCCGGAGCAGGAATTTTTACGGAAGTTCAAAAAAATGCGTAATCTCGATTATATCTCTGCCGATCTGTATTCTCCGATTGTGGATGTAAAAGCGGATATTCTGGATCTCCCTTTTGCCGACAAAAGCTTTGATGTGGTTTTCTGCAACCATGTGCTGGAACATATTGAAGATGATGCCAAAGCAATGAGCGAGCTACACAGGATCCTGAGACCGGGAGGCTGGGGAATCGTGCAGGTTCCGATGAAAAACTCACTGGAAAAAACCTACGAGGATTTTACCATCAAAGATCCGAAGAAGCGTCAGAAACATTTCGGACAGTACGACCACGTCCGCTGGTACGGAATGGATTATTTTGAACGGCTGAAAAATGCCGGATTTGAAACGGATGTTAATTTCTATTCGCAGACTTTTTCAGAAGACGAAATCAAAAAATACGGACTCAGGAAAAATGAAATCCTTCCTTTGATCTATAAAAAATAAAAAAATGCCTTCAGACCGGAGGCATTTTTTATGTGCTTCAAACCCGGATCCGGCAAAATGAAAAAACCGTTTTCCAACAGGTGAAAAACGGCTTCGCTTTAAAGCATTTAACAAGATTAAATTAATAGGTGATTAATTTTATTAATGTGAAGAAACGGCTTTCAGTCCGATCACCGAACCGATCAGGGTGATGATGAAAAAAATTCTCCAGAACGTAACCGGGTCTTTAAAAAAGAAAATTCCCATCAGCGCCGTTCCTACCGCTCCGATTCCCGTCCATACCGCGTAGGCCGTCCCGATCGGTAGGGTCTGGGTAGCTTTGATCAGGAGGAGCATGCTCACCGTCAGGGAGATCAAAAATCCGGCAAACCACAAATACATCGCTGTTCCGTTGGTTTCTTTTACCTTTCCTAGACATGATGCAAAAGCAACTTCAAATAAACCTGCAATTACCAGGATGATCCAATTCATTTGTTCTGACTTTTCTCCTGCAAAGGTCCGGATTTAATAAAGAATAAAATTTTACAATTGTTAAAAAAGGAAAAAAACATCAGCATAAACCCTTATATTTTATACTCTCAAACTTTCAATTCATTTCATCTCTGCCCGGATCCTGCTCAGGCTCACCTGCGTAATTCCAAGGTAAGAAGCAATATGTCCCAGCTGAACACGCTTTAAAAGATCAGGCTTGTCACGCATCAGATCTTTATACCGTTCGAGAGCGGTTTTAAATTGTCTTGAGATAATCAGTTCCTCTGTTTTTACAAGCTCACGTTCGGCAAATTTCCGGCCCCAGTTGGCTATATGGATATCTTCGTCGTATAACTTTTTCAGATCTTCAGTTTTCAGCTTATACAGCTCGCAGGGCTCCAGCAATTCTATGTTTTCATAACCCGGATTGTTCTCCACATAGCTTTTCATGGAAACCACCGGTTCGCCCTCACTTCCGAACCAGAATGTAATGTCTTTGTCTTCCGCGGAAGCATAAGCACGGACAATTCCTTTTTTAATAAAATAAACAAACGGGATTATTTTGTGAGCCTCCATCAGGCAGAAATTCTTGGGGAACGAAACTTCCTCAATCGATTTTTTAAGGCTGGCTTTCGATGTGTCGGGAAGAGGGTAGATGCGGTCAAGGATTTCGTCAAGGGTCATATTCAGTCGGTCAAAAAGCCAAAAATATCAGTTTTCTTTTATTATTTCAAACAATAAAGGACCAATATCAGGTTTATTTTAAAAATTATTAAAATATTTAAGGATAAACGTTTAACCAAAATATGTTATAAATGTCAGCCGCTTGTTCATATTAAATTAACAATAAATTTAAATACGTACAGGTAAATTGTTTAAATGTTTTAAAATCAAATAGTTGTACCTGGTTTTTTTGTCTGTTAAAAAATGTGCGAAAATACAATAATTTTTATATCAGCCCAAAAAATCCGGCTATTGTTTTATATGCTTTTTATGAAATATTTTTGTTCCTGAAAATAACTGTATGAAAAGAGCTTCCATTAAAGACATAGCCAGAATTGCCGGTGTTTCCGTGGCAACCGTATCCTATGTCCTGAACAAAAAAGAAGGAAGCCGGATCAGCGATGCTACCAAAGAGAAAATTCTTGAAGTCGCCGAATCCATCAACTATACGCCCAACAAAATTGCCAAAAGCTTAAAAATGAGCAAGAGTAAACTGATCGGGCTTATCGTTGCAGATATTTCCAATGATTTTTACTCCAACATTGCCCGGAACATCGAAGACGAGGCGATGAAGCTTGGTTATACGCTCCTAATCGGGAGCTGTGATGAAAATCCTGAAAAATTTAAAAAACTGACGGAGCTATTTTCCGAACAGCAGGTAGACGGGATGATTGTTGCCCCCGTAGTGGATTCCGATGAAGCCATCAATAAGCTGATTGCCGCGGAATACCCGATTGTCACCATCGACCGTTATCTGAAAAACATCAGCCTTCCCGGTGTGATGATCAACAATGCTGAAATTTCGGCTTATGTTTGTGATCAGCTTACCGAAAAGAAGTTTGATGAGATTATTTATGTAGGCTACGATACCGAACTGCCACATCTGCTTGACCGGCAGGAAGGTTTCGAAAGGAGAGTACAGAAATCAGGAATTCCGGTAAAAAAGGTTCTGATCGGCATTCAGAATATTACGGAAGAAGTAAATGAAAAACTCAATGGGAATATCGACCTGAAAAGAAGAACGGCCATTTACTTTTCCAGCAATAAGCTCGGGATTGCCGGGCTGAGATACCTGAACGACCATCAGATCCGTGTTCCCGAACAGGTTTCCGTAATTGCATTTGATGAAACGGAAGCCTATCATCTTTTTCCTACCGATATCAATTTTGTGCAGCAGCCCCTAATGGGCATGGCAAAAGAATCCGTAAAATTGCTGGACCATCAGATCAATCATTATACACCCAATGGAGAACGCATTATGCTCCAGGCAAAATATATGGAGCGAAATTCCGTACAATAAAAAAATTTAAAAGCTTAATTAAACGTTTAACCTTATGATAAATAATAAAGAACCCTACGTTGTTTGTTTCGGAGAAGTGCTCTGGGATATTTTTCCTGAAGGCTCGAGAGCCGGAGGAGCACCGTTCAATGCCGCTTACAATATCCATAAAATGGGAACCGGTGTGAAGATGCTGAGCAGAATAGGAAATGACGAGCTGGGCCATAAACTGGAAGACCAGATCAAAAGCTGGGGCATTACCACCGACTATATTCAGGTGGATGATGAAAAGCCTACCAGCACCGTGCTGGCAAAGATCGATCAGCACAATGAAGCGACGTATGAAATCATCAACCAGGTAGCGTGGGATTACATCGAATTGTTGCCTGAACATAAAGAATTGGTAGCCAATGCTGAGGCATTTGTTTTCGGAAGCCTTTCCGCAAGAAATGAAAAAACCAGAGAAACCCTTTTGCAACTCCTGGACTATGCCAGGCTGAAAATTTTTGACGTGAATTTCAGGCCGCCTTTTATTGATGTCGAACTCATTAAAACCCTTTTGCACAAAGCTGATATCGTAAAGATGAACAAGGCAGAGATGCGTGAAATCATGGCGTATTTTGGTGAAGAGTACAGAAGTGAAGACGAAAGTGCCGCATTCATTCAGAACCATTTTAATATCGGTGAAATTGTCCTTACCAAAGGAAGCAAGGGAGCCCGGTATTTTGTAGGAAACCAGAATTACGGATTTTCGGCGGTACCTATTACCATTGCAGATACCGTTGGAAGCGGTGATGCTTTTCTCTCAGGATTTATTTCAAAAAGAATCAAAGGGGAAAGTCCGGAAGAGATCATGCACCAGGCTATTTCATTAGGTGCCTTTATTACTTCCAAATCCGGAGCATGCCCGGATTATGAACCGTCTGAATTCAATAGCTTTAAAGTTCAGCATACCGTTTAGTCAACGGGAAATCCGGTAATAAGATAAATTTCAATTTTCAGGTCTCTTTTTTCCTGCTTCCTAAAAGCAGGGGCAGGTCATCTTATGCTTTACCGGAACCTTATTACCTCCATTCATTTATCATTTAATCTGTAAAAAACATACTTATGGAATCGGCAAAATTTACCGAAAAGAAGTACCTGGTGGTACTGGCTTTTGTAACTTCATTGTTTTTTTTCTGGGCCATCGCCCTTACGATGGGAGACGTTCTGAATAAACATTTCCAGAATGTTCTGCATATCTCCAAATCCGAATCCGGGTTGGTGCAGCTTTCGATTTTCGGAGCTTACGCTCTGATGGGAATTCCCGCCGGGCTGTTCATGAAAAAGTTTGGCTATAAAATGGGCGTCATTCTGGGTCTTGCCTTATTTGCAGCAGGATGTTTCCTGTTTGTTCCGGCAGCCAACACCGCATCTTTCAGTTTTTTCAGGGTTGCTTTGTTTATCCTTGCTTTAGGGATGGCTACTCTGGAAACCGTAGCGCACCCTTTTGTAGCTTCGCTCGGAGATGAAAGAACAAGTGATCAGCGGGTCAACTTCGCACAGTCTTTCAACGGGCTGGGTGCCATTATGGGGCCTTTGCTGGGCGGATTTTTTATCTTCAGCGGAACCGGAGGAGATCAGTCTCTGGATTCTGTGAAAACCCTTTACACCTGGATAGGAATTGTGGTGTTGGTATTGGTGGTTATCTTTGCTTTCATCAGAGTACCACACCTGAAAGACCCGCATGCTGAGGAAACGGAAATCCTTGAACATGCCACCGGCAAAGACAATCATCATGATCAGGTAAATACCAGCGCACCGCTTTGGAAGCAGAGACATTTTGTATTTGCGGTAATCGCCCAGTTTTTCAATATCGCGGCGCAAGGCGGCACATGGGCATTCTTCATTAATTACGGAGTGGAAAAAATGCATCTCCAGGAAACACAGGCTTCCTATTATTTTTCGCTGAGCATGGCAATGATGATGGTCGGAAGGTTCATCGGTACTTTTCTGATGCGGTATATTGCACCGAATAAAGTTCTTACCATCTTTACAGCGTGTAATATCGTGCTTTGCCTGATTATTTCCCAGAGTTTCGGATGGGTTTCCTTTATCAGCCTCATCCTGCTGAATTTATTCCTAAGCGTCATGTATCCTACCATTTTCAGTTTAGGACTGAAAAAACTGGGCGGAAAAGTTCACCAGGCTTCTTCATTCCTTGTAATGGCGATGTTCGGCGGGGCCTTTTTTACGCCGATCATGGGGAAAATTGCCGAAACGGATGTGGCTCATGCTTATCTGCTGCCGATTATCTGCTATGTGATCATCATTTTGTTTGCTGTGAAATTTTACAGGCCTAAAACATTAAAATAAAATTAACATGATCAGAAATATATATTTAAAGGGTTGCCTGCTTGTGCTGATAATGGTCAGCAAGGCAGCCTTTGCACAGATCGTGATTACCAACCAGAAGTTTTCATTCGGAACGACGGGAAGGATCGGGGCAGGCTATTCCCCGAATGCAGACGGCAGAACAGGTAGGCAATTGAACCTGAATAATCAGGGATCACTGGGCGGCCGGATGGACCAGGGCGATTATGTTGACTTTCTTCCGGGCTTTCATTTTACACCGGTAGTGGGCGACAGTGCTAAGAAAACAAAGATCGACATGCAGGCCAGGCTGAGCTTTTATTCCGGAGGTACCTTCCTGGGAAACGTGGATACCAAATCAAACCAGGGGATGATTGTTGCCCTTCCGGAAGCATTTGTGGAAGCCCGGAACATCATGGGCAGCGACTGGGATGTCTGGGCAGGATCACGCTGGCTGCGTTTCGATGATGTGCATATTGCAGACTATTTTTATTTTGACGATCATTCGGCGACAGGCTGGGGCGTACGTCATAAGAATACCAGATTTTCCATGTTTTTCCCTGCAGCCATCGATACCGCAGCGAGCAATTCAACTCCGTATTCTTATACCAACGTCATCAGCGGAGGAAAAAACCTGATCTACCGGCAGCGGGAAGTTTTTGTGCTGGAGCAGACCATCCCGTTTAAAAATAGTAATCATAGGGTAAAATTGCTGGCGGAATTCCATACGGTCGATAAATCCGGGAAAAACTCCGTGGAGCAGTATCCGACAGATCATGGCTGGGTGCTGGGTGCAAAATTAAGTTCGACGCTTACAACCAGATTGCCGGGTTCGTTTAACCAGATTTCCTTCCGTTACGGATCAGGAATTGCCAATGGCGGAGACAGCGGAAATACCCAGACCTGGAGAACCTATGGCGCTCCCGATGAAATAAAAGGGACCTACAATGGTGCTTATTCTTTAACAGCCGTTGAACATATTTTGCTGAATCTTTCCGACCGCTGGTCGATAAACGGTTATGCCGTTTACACCCGGAGCAAAGGCGGTGCAGACAGCGATAAAGCCAAGGATTATTACGGCAGGGAAATTTTTAACAAAAAGTCGGAATTTAATACCGGTGTAAGAGCTACCTATTATTTTAACGACTGGTTTCATATTCTTACGGAACTGCATTATGCCCAGCGAAAAGACGGCAGCCAGGACCCTGCTTCCATGGTAAAATTCGTATTGGCGCCGACGATTGTTCCTACTGCTGAAAGAAGCGTATGGGCGAGACCGCACATACGGTTTATTGCTGAGGTTTCAAGATATAACGATCAGGCGATGAACAGCCTGTATTCACCTTTCCTGCAGCAGTCCGGAGCCAAAAGGTTCGGAACCTATTTAGGCGTGAGAGCGGAATGGTGGGTATTTTAAAAGCCTGTATAAATCTGGCGATTATTTGTAAACCTGAAGAAATTAAGATCCTTTTGTTGTTAAAAATCAAAACTTTGCCAGTTCATTTTTACTCATTGAAATTAAGTTTGCAGAAAAAGCTTCTTATTAAAGTGAAGGATAAACCAAGTTTAGTTTTATTCGGAAAATGAAGAAAAACAACGGAGCGTTCCTAAATGAAAATTTAAACAGAAAAAAAAAATTAAAATTAAAAATGAATATAAAATTCGGAGCATCGCTCCTTTCATGGATCACTCCGGTCTGGAGTCCTGAAGCCGGAAAATATGCAATTGAAAAAACAGCCCGGGCCGGGTTCGACCTTATCGAGGTCTTGCTTCCACCATCGATGGAGTTTGATGCCCAAGAAGTGAAGAAGCAGCTTAAAGATAACAAGCTTGAGGTGGTCTGTTCCCTGAATCTTCCCAAAGAAGCCCACATTGCCTTTTATCCCGAAGCAGCCGAAAGCCTGATCCGACAGGCAGTCGATAAGGCCTCCGAACTGGAAACCGATTTTCTGGGTGGGGTCCTGCACGGCGGGATCGGTGTTTTCTCGGGAAATCCTTTGACCGAAAATGAAGCTGAAATTATTATCCAGGTCTGGAGCCATATTGCGGATTATGCCAAAGAGAAAGGCGTGAATATCGGAATCGAACCGATTAACCGCTATGAAACCTACGTCTGCAATACGGCAGAAAATGTACTGGATCTGATTTCAAAAACAGGAAAAGACAATTTATACCTTCACCTCGATACCTTCCACATGAATATCGAGGAAAACAACTTTTATGACCCTGTGGTTCTGGCCGGTAAAAAGCTGAAGCACATCCACATGACAGAATCCCACCGCGGAATGTTAGGTGAAGGAACCGTAAACTGGGATCAGCTGTTCGCCGCTTTGAAGGAAATTGATTTTGAAGGAAATCTTGTTCTCGAAAACTTCTCATCTTCGGTGCCCGGCATGCAGCAGATGGTTTCCTTATGGCAGAAATCACCGTATGACGCCGATACACTTGCAGCGGGCAGCCTGGATTTCATGAAAAGCCGTTGCCTGTAAATTAGACAGAAATACGAATAAAGAAAAGCCTTTCCTGAATTTTGGAAGGGCTTTTTGGTTTTAATCTTCATGATTAGCCGAAAGACCGGTTTAGTTTTATTAACTTTGCATTTCTTAATATTATTTTATGCACAAAGCAGGATTTGTAAATATCGTCGGAAAGCCGAATGCCGGAAAATCGACCTTGTTGAACCAACTGATGGGAGAGAAGCTGGCGATTGTTACCCAAAAGGCACAGACGACCCGCCACAGGATTTTTGGAATTTATAACGAGGAAGATTTGCAGATCGTATTTTCCGATACGCCGGGCGTCCTCGATCCGAAATACGGATTGCAGGAAAAAATGATGGATTTCGTAAAGGATTCCCTTCAGGATGCAGATGTTTTCCTATTCATCGTAGACGTCACCGATAAAGCCGAACCTTCCGAATTCCTGATCGATAAACTGAATAAAATTCCGGTACCTGTTTTACTGTTGCTGAATAAAGTGGACCAGACCAACCAGGAAGGTCTTGAAAAGCTGGTAGAAACCTGGCATGAAAGGATCCCGAAAGCGGAGATCCTTCCCATCTCTGCCCTGAATGCTTTCAATACCGATATTATTCTTCCGAAGATTAAATCTTTGCTGCCGGAAAACCCGCCGTATTATGATAAAGACCAATATACGGACAAGCCGGAACGGTTCTTCGTGAATGAAGCCATCCGAGAGAAAATTCTACTGAACTACGAAAAGGAAATCCCGTATTCCGTAGAAGTGGTGACGGAGCAGTTTAAGGAAAAAGAAGGGATTATTTTTATCGATTCCATCATTTACGTAGAGCGCGATACCCAAAAAGGTATTATCATCGGCCACAAAGGGGAAGCCATCAAAAAAGTAGGAACCGAATCGAGAATGGATCTGGAAAAGTTCTTCAATAAGAAAATCCATCTGAACCTCTTCGTAAAGGTGAAAAAAGACTGGCGAAAAAACGACAGGGACCTTAAAAATTTCGGGTACCGGTAGACTAAAAGCTGCCTGAAAGCCGTTGTATTAAAAGATTTTTGTTATCTTTAAATTTAAATCTCTTTCAATGAACTACACAAGCTCAACAAATTCTGATTCGGTGGTAAAAGATATTGCGTTATTGGTGGTGAGGGTGTTTATCGGTTTTGCCATGCTGTCCCATGGGTTTCCCAAGATGCAGATGCTGATCGACGGAAAAAGTGATTTCTACAATTTTCTGGGAATGGGCCCGCAATTATCGCTTGGGCTGACGGTTTTTGCTGAATTCGTATGTTCCATTTTTCTGATCCTGGGACTTTTTTCAAGAATCGCATTAGGCTTTCTCATCTTTACAATGGTTATTGCCGGATTTGTAGTCCATGCATCAGACCCTTTTGCCAAGCAGGAAATGAGCCTGGTTTACCTGGCCGTCTATCTTCTGCTGATGGTATTCGGAGTAGGAAAGGTTTCCGTAGATTATATGATTGAAAAACGGAAAAGAGCCAACGACTGGTAATCCGATTTAAAATATAAATTATAAATAAAGAAAGAGTGGTAAATTTTACCGCTCTTTTTTGTTGTCGTTTTAAACCTTGAAGGTTTGTTTAGAGATCAGATTGAATTCGGATCTCCTTTTCCAAAAGCCACAACCTTTTGCTATCGTAATAAAATTCATTAAATTCGTGCAAATCGAAATTATTATGAAGATAAAGTTAACCATATGCCTTCTTGCATTTCTAAATTTCTACGAAGCACAGGAAAGCATTACCTACCAGAAACCTTCTGCGGAGATTCTGAAGCTGGCGGATTATGAACGTCCTCCAGGTGTTTTAATGAACAGTAAAAAAGACTGGATCGTTTTCAGCTACCGTCCGACTTACAAGACACTGGAGGATCTGAGCCAGCAGGAGATGAAACTGGGCGGATTGAGGATCAACCCGGTAACGAACATTTCAAGCTCGATGACTTACGTCAATAACCTGAAAGTAAGAAGGATGAACGATAAAACGGAAGTGCAGGTTAAGAATTTACCGGCAAATCCTAAAATTGCCTATACTTCATTTTCACCGGACGAAAAGCAACTGGCTTTTACCAACACCACCGATAAAGGAGTGGAATTGTGGATCGTCGATCTGGAAACGGCTGCTGCCAAAAAAATCACTTCCGACAATCTGAACGCCAATTTGGGAAGCCCTTACCTTTGGTATAAAGATTCGCAGCATTTGCTGATCAAAACCCTTCCCCAAAACAGGGGAACTTTAATTGATGCGAGTAAAGACCTTCCGACAGGCCCGATCGTATCGACCGCCGACGGGAAAGTTTCACAGAACAGAACCTACCAGGACCTGCTGAAAAATCCCCAGGACGAAAAGAATTTTGAAATCCTGACGGCTTCGGAAGTTTATAATGTTGATCTTAACGGCAGTTTAAAAAAAGTAAAGGACCGGGATCTGTATTCCGGACTGAGCTTCTCGCCGGACGGCAATTACCTGATGGCGACAACGATTAAAAAACCATTCTCCTATATCGTTCCGCTTAGCCGCTTCCCAATGACGACCACCGTTTACGACATGAACGGAAATACGGTAAAAGTGGTAAACGAAATTCCTCTGAATGAAATTATGCCGAAAGGTTTCTCTTCCGTACGTACCGGAAAAAGAGATATGGGCTGGAGAAGCGATATGCCGGCCACTTTGGTTTACACCGAAGCGCTGGATGGTGGCGACCAATCGAAGACAGCCGATTACCGCGATGAGGTTTTTACCTGGGAAGCACCTTTCACCAATACACCGAAATCTTTTTTTAAAACCAGACAGCGGTATGAAAATGTAAGCTGGACCAACGATCATTACGCGATTGTTTCGGAAGGCTGGTACGATACGAGAAATACGACTTCTTATCTCGTAGACCTGAATACCGGAGAATCGAAAGTTCTGGAAAACCGGAATTATCAGGATATTTACAGCGATCCCGGAAATTTCAACACTACCAAAAACCAGTACGGAAGATATGTCGTGGATATGAAGGGCGGGAAATCCTACCTCATCGGAGCCGGATTTACCAAAGATGGGCAGCATCCTTTTCTGGATGAAATGGATATGAAAACCCTGAAGAAAAAGAGACTCTATACTTCCAGTCTTAAAAACGGCAAGGAAGAGATCATCGATGTCCTGAATCCTTCCAAAGGTGAAGTGCTTACGATCCAGCAGTCTTCCAGTCAGTACCCGAATTATTTCAAAAAAAGCATCAAGTCCGGTAAGGCGGAAGCGGTAACCGATTTTGCCAATCCGTTTGAAAGTATTAAGGATGTTTACAAAGAGGTGATTACCTATAAAAGAAATGATGGGGTGACTTTAACGGGAACGCTTTACCTTCCTGCCAACTACGACCGCAAGGCCAAAACCGAAAAGCTGCCATTGCTGATCTGGGCTTATCCTACGGAATACAAAGACAAAAATACAGCCGGGCAAAACAACCAGAACCCAAATGATTTTACCTTCCCTTCCTACGGTTCTTTCGTATACTGGACCACAAAAGGATATGCCGTTCTTGATGATGCGGCATTCCCGATCATCGGCGAAGGTAAAACCGAACCGAACGACACCTTTATCCCGCAATTGGTAGCCAATGCGGAAGCAGCCATTAATGCCGTGGAACAGCTGGGCTATATCGACCGTAAAAAAGTAGCGGTGGGAGGGCATTCGTATGGTGCTTTCATGACGGCCAACCTGTTGACGCATTCCAAGCTGTTTGCCTGCGGAATTGCCCGGAGCGGAGCTTACAACCGGACGCTGACGCCATTCGGTTTCCAGAGCGAACAGAGAAATTACTGGGACGTGCCGGAAATTTACAACACCATGTCGCCGTTTATGAATGCCGATAAAATGAAGACACCTTTGCTGCTGATTCACGGGGATGCCGATAACAATCCCGGGACGTTCACCTTACAGACCGAACGTTATTTCCAGGCCCTGAAAAACCTGGGGGCTCCGGTAAAGATGGTGCTGCTGCCGAAAGAAGCGCATGGCTATGCCGCGAAAGAAAACATCCTGCATTTGCTTTGGGAACAGGATCAATTCCTGGAAAAATGCCTTAAAAAATAAATGCTGAAACCCGCTCTTCTGAGCGGGTCTTTTGTTGGTTATCATCGACGGAAAGGAAACTTAGATTGAAAACTAAACGTCCGGTTGTCTTTCCGTAGGAATCTATATACGAATCTTTCCATGCGAATCTCTAATGCGATAATTAGATTCCCTGCGGGAATGACAAACATGGTGCAAAGGAAATTTGGCTTGAAAACTAAACGTCCGGTTGTCTTTCCATACGAATGTGTAATACCATGTTTAGATTCCCTGCGGGAAATCGAAGATTCGACGCAGTCAATGACAAGAGCAGCGTTTAATGATTTCATGAGAATAGCTTAAATTAAGTGAACCAGAGTAAGGCTACAACATAAAGCTTTCAAAACCATGTCACAAATAATTCAACACCTCTTTAATGTTTTTAAATTCCAGAAAACGGTCATGCTCCAATTGAACGTCATACTGTTCGTGAGTCCAGGTGACATGGTATGGAATATGCCCCGCAAAACCACCGATTTCCAGTACCGGTACGATGTCCGATTTGATAGAATTTCCCAGCATGAGAAACTGTTCCGGTTTACAATCCAGGTGTTTCAATAATTTCCGGTAGTCATTTTCCTTTTTATCGCTCATGATTTCGATATGATGAAAATAATCCTGCAGTCCGGATTTTTTTAATTTCCGTTCCTGATCCAGCAGATCTCCTTTTGTGGCAACCACCAGCCGGTATTTTCCTTTAAGGCTTTCTAAAGTTTCCGCTACTCCGTCAAGAAGTTCGACCGGTTTCATCAACAGTTCGTGCCCGATTTCAATGGTTTTGCTGATAAGTTCCATGGAAGCGGTTGAATTTGAAATACGGCAGACCGTTTCTACCATGCAAAGCATAAATCCTTTAATCCCGTATCCATACAGATGAAGGTTCTGCATTTCGGTTTTAAACAATTCCTGAGAAACGGAATGCTGAGGAAGGTAATCTTCCAGCAGTGCGCAGAATTTGTTTTCCGCTTCCTGGAAATAAGGCTCGTTGATCCAAAGGGTATCATCCGCATCAAATGCAATGGTCGTTATCAAATTATTCATATTCTGTTTACTTTAGTTTTTGTATTTTTCTGCCGACAAAATTCAGTATAAAAAATAAATAAGAAAAGGACATTTGTCCCAACCGAAAATATGTTACGTACCAATCAGACATTTTTAGATTATTTGGAGCAGCTGTATACCCGGCAGGATCATAAAGGCAATATTGTGTTGAAATCATTTGAAAAAGGAGATAAAATACTGACCCAAAATGAGATCTCCACGAAGATCATGCTGATTAAAACCGGGATTACCAAATGCTATTTCGTAGAAGAAAACGATAAGGAATATATTGTTGAGTTTCTGGGAAAAGGGGAGATCGTCGGTGAAATAGAAGTCATTAAAAATGTTCCCTGCCTTTGCAGCATTGAAGCCATTACGGAGGTAACGGTCTATTCCATGTCAATTCCATACTTTCAGTCGCTAATCAAAAATGACCTGGCACTAAACAATTTGCTGCTGGATGTTTTCGCTGAAAGAATTGTCAATACCTCAAGCCGGGCTTCCTATCAGCAGCTTCACACCACAGAACATACCCTGTCCCAGCTTCTGGAAGTAAAGTCCAGGGAGATGGAAATTTCCAAAGAAGATATGGCGGCTTATCTCGGGATTACCGTAAGAAGCCTGAACCGCTCCCTAAAAGAACTGCAGGAGAACAATTCCGAAGAATAGGGTATAGGCCGCTGGAAAATCTTCGCGTATCTTTGCAGAAATGCCGACCTCCAATGGAAGAACTGAAATTCAGGAATGCAACGCCGGAAGATTTAACCAAAATCGTAGAAATTTATAACTCTACCATTCCTTCAAGAATGGTCACTGCCGATACGGAAGATATTTCCGTGGAAAGCAGGGTTCGGTGGTTTCATGAACATACGCCTGACCGAAGGCCGCTGTGGATGATCGAAGATCAGCAGGGTGCCGTATTGGGATGGGTCAGCTTTTCTTCATTTTACGGAAGGCCGGCTTATAATGGAACCGTAGAGCTGAGCATTTACATGGCCGAGAATTCCCGCGGAAAGGGATACGGAAAAAAAGTCCTGCAATATTGTATCAATAATGCGCCGAAGTTTGACGTGAAAACATTACTGGGATTTATCTTTCTGCATAATGAGCCCAGCCTGAAATTATTCCGCCACTTCGGTTTCGAAGACTGGGGCGTCTTTCCGGATGTTGCCGTGCTGGATGGAGTAGAGAGGACGCTGGTGATTTTGGGGAAAAGGATTTCTGGTTAAACAGGATAATTTGAGATCTAAATAATTCTTTCTTATATTTGTATTAATTACGAGATGAAAAAATATCAAAAATGATACAGGAAATTTTAAATTATAAGAAGGTTGTAAATGAAATAGATGCGCTTATTAACGCAAGCCCTTATAAAAAGAATTATCTTATTGACAAGACCGGAATAGCGCCTGCTACGTTTTACAGAAAACTGAATGCCCAATCTTTTACACCGGATGAGATGCTGGTTTTGGCTAAAATATTATCCCCTCGTGAAGCATTGCTGTTGGAACTAGAGCAGTCTGAGAGCGATATTGAGAATGGAAGATATCGTGAACATGCAGAGGTGAACAAAGAATTACGTGAGAAGTTCCTTTAAATGGTCCGGATTCTGGAAGTTGTTCCAAAAGGCTACCAAGTATATTTTTTCCGGTGTTATGCGGTAATATAAATATATTTGTGGGACAATTAAATATTTTCTGTACTGGATATGGTCATTAGAAATGCTGCCCATAAAAGGATATATCATAATGTTGGATATAGCTTCATCAACCTTATCCATAAAGGTCCTGATTTCTTTCTTTGACCAATATTCCGAAAGGTATTCCAAATTATCTTTGTAAGACTTTTCAGCAGTTTCTGTCCAGACAACTGTTCTCATCATTTAAATGTTTATTTAAAAATAAGAAAAAATTTCATAAGATAAAATACGAATGTCTACAGACTGATTAAAGTAAAAAAATAAAGCGATCCATAAGGACCGCTTTTATATTATACATTCTGTTTAATTCTTCTCGCAGATAAATTCAGGAACCGTTTCACCAGCATCACTGCCGAAATCGTTAGCCCGAGTCCGAGCGCGATCCACATTCCGAAAGCGCCCATTTTTAAAGTAAAGCACAGCAGGTAGCCCAATGGGATGGTAATGATCCAGTAGGCAATAAAAGTGTAGATGGATGGAATTTTCACATCCTGCAATCCCCGGAGCATTCCCAGAGCCGTAACCTGAATGCCGTCCGACAGCTGGAACAAAGCAGCGATGATCATTAATCTGGCCGCCAGCGCGATCACTTCTACTTCTTCTTTTTTGGTAAAGAACGTCGGGAGGATGTTCCGTCCGAGAACAAAAATGATCCCGCAAATGCACATGAAGACAAAAGCGATTTTCAGGTTGTTGATGCCGACTTTCCTTAATTCCACAAAATTTCCTTCGCCTACTTTTCTGCCGATCATTACGGTAGAAGCTACACTGAAGCCGATGCATAAGTTAAAGGTGAAGGATGCCATGCTCAGCGCAATCTGGTGGGAAGCGATATCATGTGCCGAAATCAGTCCGCAGATAAAGGCAGCCCCGGCAAAAGCCGTTACTTCAAAGAACATTTGCAAAGCCGTCGGGAATCCCAAACGGATCATTCTCTCAAACATTTTTTTGCTGAACACCTGAATCTTCAAAGAAAAATCCTTAATATACTGTCCGGTTTTCTTTTCCTTTAATAAAACAAAATAGAGAAAGACTACCATAAAGATCCGGGCAATGAGACTGGCCAGTGCAGAACCTTTCACGCCCATCGGCGGCAATCCGAAAAGCCCTTTGATGAAGACATAATTCAGTACAATATTTATCACATTGGCAATAATCGTAGCTTTGGTTACCCCGATTGTGTAAGACAAGCCTTCCGAAACTTCCCTCAACGTCTGGAAAGCCATAAACGGAACAATGCTGATGGCCATGATCGTCAGGAAATCCACGGTGTTGGGAATGATCTTTTCCGGCTGTCCCGATTGATACAAAAGCGGCATTCCCAGCAACAAAACTCCCATCAGTAAAATTCCCACCGTCATGTTGATGACAAAGCCGTGGCTGAATACCGAATTGATCGTCTGATGGTCATGCTGTGAATGTGCCTGCGAAACCAGCGGCGGAATGGCAAAAGAGAAGCCCAGCGCCAGAACAAACATGGAGAAAAAGACGGCATTTCCCAGCGAAACGGAAGCCAGCGCATCGGCTCCAAGAAGATTTCCCACGATAATATTGTCGAAGAGGTTTACTGAAACCTGTCCTACCTGCGTCAGCATCACCGGCAGTGCGAGGGTCAGGCATTCTTTGGTATAGTTTTTATTTAAAAACTTCATAATCGTTTATTCATCGTATCGTTTAATCAAAAAAAATTGCAGTATCAAACGGTACTGCAATTTTCTTCATTTATTTTAAGTAATAATTACATTATTTCCTTACAAAGCTTGCAACGTCATCGGCAGAAACCGTGTTTCCTCCTAAAATAATCAAACGTTCCACAACGTTTCTCAGCTCCCTGATGTTCCCGGTCCATGAAAGCGCTTTTAACGCATCAATTGCCTTATCGTCAAACTTTTTGACAGCTGTACCGTGTTCATCGGCGATCATTCCGGAGAAGTGTTCAACCAAAAGCCTGATGTCTTCTTTTCTTTCATCCAAAGGCGGAACATAGATCTCGATTACCGAAAGCCTGTGGTAAAGGTCTTCCCTGAATCTTCCGGCTTCAATTTCCTTCTGCATGTTTTTATTGGTTGCTGCAAGAACCCTTACGTCAACTTTTATTTCCTTATCGCTGCCCACAGGTGAAACTTTGCTTTCCTGAAGCGCTCTCAAAACTTTGGCCTGGGCAATTAAGCTCATATCTCCGATTTCATCCAGGAAAATCGTACCGCCGTTGGCCTGCTCGAATTTCCCCTGCTTGTCCTTGATAGCACCTGTAAAAGATCCTTTAACGTGCCCGAACAATTCGGATTCAATAAGTTCCGACGGAATGGCGGCGCAGTTCACTTCAACCATAGGACCTCTTGCCCGGTCGCTCTGGTTGTGGATGGCATGGGCTACCAGTTCTTTACCGGCACCGTTCGGTCCCGTAATCAAAACCCTTGCATCAGACACGGCCACTTTCTCGATCATCTCCTGGATCTTCTTCAGGCCTGCCGATTCACCGATCATCTGGTACTTTTTGTTTACCTTTCTCTTCAGCGTTTTGTTTTCGGTCTGAAGATTTTTGTTTTCTTTCTTCAGCGTTTCTTTGGCTAAAGCATTTTTAACACTGGTAATCAGTCGGTTGATGTCAATCGGTTTGGATATGAAATCGTAAGCTCCTTCTCTCAGGCAGGAAACTGCAGAATCAATGTCTGCGTGTCCTGAAATCATGATAAAAGTGGATTCCGGTTTTAAGGCCAGACTCTGTTTCAAAAGTTCGGTTCCGGAAAGTTTAGGCATTTTGATGTCTGAAATAACCAGTGCGAAATCTTCTTTTTCGATCTGCTTATAACCTTCAAGTCCGTCTTCGGCAATTACAAATTCATATTCGGTGAGTTCGTCAGAAAGGATACTTTGGAGTACTCCTGAGATGGCTTTTTCGTCTTCTACAATAAGGATTTTTTGCATAGTTGCAAATTTAGATTTTTTAGATTGAATTATTAGCAAAAACCGTACCTAATCCACTATTGGGAATAATCCCTTCGCCCGAAAATAGCCGAGCCGACGCGGATGGAATTCGCGCCGCATTCGATCGCCACCGGAAAGTCATCGCTCATACCCATGGACAGGGTTTCCAGCTTTTTGAATTTATTTAATTCGTCAAAAAGATTTTTGAGGGTTAGAAACTCCTTTTTAATCTGCTCCTGATCTTCTGTAAAAGTGGCCATTCCCATTAATCCGGTGATCTCAATATTCTGATATTCTCCGCTGAGGTACTTTTCAAACAGGTCTTTGGCTTCGCTGATTTCCAGTCCGAATTTACTTTCCTCCTCAGCGATTTTTACCTGAAGCAGGACCTTGATCTTACGATTGTGCTTGGCCGCTTCCTTATTGATTTCGCGGATCAGCTTTTCAGAATCCACACTCTGGATGGTGTCGATAAATCCGGCAATGTATTTTACTTTATTGGTCTGAAGATGCCCGATGAGGTGCCATTGGATATCTTTTGGAAGGAGCGGGTATTTCTCCGTTACTTCCTGAACTTTATTTTCCCCGAAAACCCTTTGTCCCAGATCATAAACTTCCCGGATCGCCGAAACCGGATGCGTTTTGGAAACGGCTACCAGTTCTACGTCTGAAGGAAGTTGGTTTTTAATGCGGTTATAATTTTCCTGAATGCTCATGTCTGCAAATTTCGGGTTTTTTAAACTAATATTTCAGTATTCCTGTTTATTTTTATAAATAATTGGCCGAATAAATGATAAAAATTTTTAAGTGAGAATTAATAGCTGTTTCATAAACTAGAAAACTTTCATTCTCCAGCTTCCTTCTTCCAGCTTATCACATTTCCAGTTCCACAACCCGTTCGATCATTTTACGGTTGAAATATTCCGGAACCATCCGCATCATGAAATTCCGGAGAACCGTTGCTTTTTCCCACTGGGAGAATTGTCCGATTTTCCAGCTGGTATCCACTACGTAATCCACTTTTTTCCTTCTTATTTTCTGAAAATCTTCAAACACCCGGTTGAAATTGTCCGTACGCTCCAGCAGTTTTCCGATGATGTAAGCGTCTTCAATCGACTGACAGGCGCCCTGGCCCAGATTAGGGGTTGTGGCATGGGCGGCATCGCCAATGAGGCATAAGTTATCAGCATACCATCTGGGAATGGGCGCCAGATCGGTAAGTGTATTCAGGATCAGATTTTCCGGCAGGGTGGCGTTGATCATATCAATCATCATCGGATGAAAGCCGTCGAAATTTTCGGCAATGTTCCGGTACCGCTTGTGCAGTCCCTGATTGATAACGGCATACCAGTATATTTTTTTACCGGTCATCTTCACGAAGCCGAAACGCTTTCCTTTGCCCCAGGCTTCTACAGCTTCACGGTGGTATCTTTCCGGCAGGTCAAATTCGGCAAGCCCTCGCCAGCAGATCTGTCCGGTATCCCGGATTTTTCCGGTCTGCAATATCTGATTTCTGATTTTCGAATGGATCCCATCGGCTCCGAAAACAATGCGGCTTTCGATTTCACTGCCATTTTCAAAATGGAGCCGGTAATTTTCTTCTTTCCTGATTTCCGTCAGGGCATGCTGCAGGTTAATCTTTTCAAAACCAATGTTTTCTGCCAAAATCCGCTGAAGATCTGCCCGGTGAATGGCGACATTGCAGGAATTGTATTTCTTTTCCAGGGCCAGAACATTCGTGGTTGAAATATTTTTCAGGTGCCGGTCGGTTACGGAAATACTGTGGATTTTATGACCGGCTTTTTCAATCCGTTCTTTCAGTCCGAGCTTGTCAAAGATCTGCATCGCATTAATGGCCATCATAATTCCTGAACCCACAGGCTTTATTTCCGGGGCGGATTCATACAGGGCAAAATCCAGGTTTTGTTTTTTCAGGATATTCGCAAGGGTTAAGCCTCCGATTCCGGCTCCGATAATTGAAATGGGATTCATTATTTTATGTTTTTCAGCGCATTCAGCAATTGGTTCTGCTTACCGATGAAATGCTCCAGGCTGTCTGTTTTCAACGGGTGGGCATTCTGGTATTTTTCAATTTCCGGCAGGGTTTTCCTGATTTTGAATGCCGTATATAAATTATTGATGGTCTCCGTATTTTTAGAAATCCGCGAAATTAAAGCCTTGATGTTTTTTACTTTTAAATCATATTTTTCGACGCTTAATTTAATCTCATCTTCAATTTGATGTTTCAGAGTCGAATCTGTTATGCTGTTGGTCTGAATCTTAGCATCACGGTAATAACCATCAGATTTTATGAATATATTTTCATATGGGTGAATGACCTTTGATTCCACTTCGTGGATTTTTAGAATTTTATCGTCAAGAGCAGATAATCTGTTGTCGTTTTTAATTAATTCAGAATAAATTTTATCGATCATATTATCATCGTAACGGCTGCCCTCAAATGAACCTTTCAGCGACGAATCCGTATTATCAATTGCATTTTCGATCAAAGGCTTATTTTCAGATTTGTTTTTCCCGCATGAAAATAACAGGATAAGCAGAGGAGTGATGAATAATGTTTTTTTCATGGTCATATACTTTAAAGGGTATTTTTGTTTCCTGGAATCAAAAGATCGGCAGGGCTTATCGTATAAAAGACATCAGGATAAATAAAATCCGGCGACCTGTTTTCCTGGCCCCTTAGCTGAAAGAACTCTTTTTCTCTTTCTTCATCAGCCAAAGTCAATAATTCTCCGGTCTGAAAATAAGGTTGGTTATCTTCAAAGTGGATGAAGGTTTTGGACGTCCTGAATGTTATTCCATGCCAGCGGGTCTCTATCAGGTCTTTGGAATTCTGCTTCAGATCGGAAATGATCTTATGCTGGAATTTTTTATTGGTTTCTAGAGAAAACAGAATTACGGAATCGTTGTGCAATACGATTTCAGATTCCTCTCCGGTCATCTTATTTTTTATGATCATCTTCCTTTTCTGGCTTTCCTGCAACATATCAGGATTTTCATAACAGGAAAACAGCGCGATAAAAGAATAATCCTCCAGATCCAGAGCCTGGTCGGAATGGTAACCCATTTTAGTATAAGAAGAGTCGTACACTTCGGCCAGGGCATTGTTAAAATCCTGTTCAGGCACCTCCAGGTTTTCAGATAAAATAAACGCATTTATCTTTTTGATAATTTGGAGGTGGATATTACAAAATAAGCCTGCACGATTTTGGAATCGCGTTGTTGTTCTTACAAGCGGGATTATTCCGTTGTTTTCTTTTACCAGATGATTGCCCAGCCTGCCTTTTCCTGTTATTTCAAAATCAACAGCGTTCGTCAGTTTTTCGAACAAGCTCTGTTCTGAAGGTAAAATTAATTGATAAAATCCGGAACCGTTCATTACAACATTGGTTTTTCGTAATCACCGGAATTCATACTGAAATGTGTTTTCTTATATTCCACCATATGCTCAGTCATATTTTCTTCATAATATGAATTTTTCAGTTCAGCATGCATTTCAGAATTCATTTCTTCCAGCATAACGTATTCATCATTTTCTTTAATGTAGGTCTGGTTGTTTTTATAAATCGCTTCCAGATTTGAGCATCGGACCACATATCCCATTCTTACCGGAATCTGCTCAACACCCAAAATAGAAGGCCGGATCTCATGCGTATACAGCCGGTTGGTGGATAGCGGAATGATAAATGCGGAATCCGGATATAAAGTCACGGTAAATTCTTTTTCCAAAGATTTGTCTTCTACGGTTTTCTTAAGTCTGAAATGAAGCCTGGTTAATGCACTGGTCTGCTTGTAACATACATCAAAGCGGTCTGTTTGTGACGGGTTTAAATGTCCGGAATGGGTATTCTCATAAAAGGTACAGAAGGCAATCAGTCCTTCTCTCGGCATATCCTTCGTTTTGTCGGAATGGGCTTTGATTTTGGCTTTGACTTCCTTTTCGGTATCCGTAGTTTTCTTTTTATTTTCATAGATCTGCACCAAGGCATGATTCAGATCGGTTTTATATTCAAAAGCTTCTTCAACACATCGGTTAAGCAGAGAAATGATTTTGTGGTCCGTTTCCCTGAAATTATCCGTTGGACCCGTTAGATTGCTGGAACATCGCAGAAGGTTGAAATGCAGTTCTTCTTCACCGTTTTTACCAGGCTTATTGGTAACTTTACTCAGGTAGATCCCTTTCCTTAATGCTTTTGCTTTTTTGTTGGATTCGGTAAGCTCCTGAAATTGATGTTCGGATTTTACCTTATCAAAAATATTCTCTTCCTGAAAAAGTTTCCGGAAATAAACGCCTGCATTACTGATGATCACAGGGACCGTTCCGAGATTTAGAATCTCGTATTGATCTTCATTAATATTTTCGTAATTTACCGACAACTCTTTAATAACATGCAGAAAATGGGTGCTTTCAGTAAGGTTATTTAAATCCCCGCAGATGTATATTTTTTTATTCTTAAAATCCGCATTTAAGTCATCAACTACAGTTCCGCAGAAATGACCGATCAGGTACTGCAGTTCCTGATTGATTTCCTGACGGTTATTTAAAACAACCAGAATATTTTTATCTTTTGCTATTTTGTTTTCTTCTGAATTATTATGCATTTTTCCTTATTAAGCCCTGAAGATAGCTTAAAATTTTAAATGTTTGAAATTTCCTTATTGAAGAAGTTTAGGTTACGTTATTTTTATAATAAGTGGAACTTCTTATTTAACGTGAATTTGATGGTTTAATTTATTTCGGTAATTTAAATAATTCAGTCATAAAAGGACTTGATAAATATTTGGTATTTATTGTTTTCCGTTTATCTCTAAACCGGTTGCGCCCCTTCAGTGCTTTTTACGGCCTTCTGCTTTCGTTTAAGCCCCGGGTAAAACCCGGGGTTATGATAATCAAGCCTTTCCAGGGCAGATTTACTTGTGGTTATTTCTCTTTAGGATAACGGAAATTTTCTTTCAAAAGGGTAGACTGGTCTTTTCTTCGGCTTACATCAATATAGACTGACAAAAAACTTCCAGCTTCCGGCATCCTGCTTCCAGCCTGCTTAATTTCTATTCATATTTGGAAAAATCAACGGCAAAGATACACCGGTTCACCTGGCTTCCGTTTTGTGCGCCGGCATTAGGCTCAAATTCGGTGAGGCTCCAAAGATAATTGTATTGGGATTCATAGTAAAGCGATTCGGCTCCGTAAGGCCATCGGAAACGCACGGTATCGTCAGCGCCGTCGGTGTAACGGGCCAGTCTTGCATTGGATCCGTACGAATTGCTCGGAGATCCGGTGCAGGAAAGCCAGGTCCGGTTGCCTTTTCTGAATACGCCCTGTATCCCGTGGGCATGGTTGTCGATGAAGAGGCTGTTCTTCGGGGCAACCGATACGATGCCGGTATTCTGGATAATCCCGTTTGCATCAACAGGAAATCCGAAGACTTTGGGAACGATGGAAGCATCTGCGCTGCCAGAATAATACTGTCCGGTCCAGAACTGCGTACCTTCGGCATTCACCTGAATCGTAGAGAAAGGATTGGCATTGTTGATTTTCTGATATCCTGTCTGTGGCAGGATATACCGGTAAGTGAAAGCGAATAAATTACCGTTCGCATCCTTACCGCATTTGTCATTGGTTGCATCGCCGGTGCTTACTTCGATGATTTTATTCAGATCGAATATACGCACTCCCAGATTCGTACTGCTGATATAGAGTTTTCCCTTAAAATAAGCCATTCCACCGGCATGCACATTGAGTGGGGCGTAAGTGCCGTACTGTGAATAACCCGTCGAGCCTGCCGGAACATCAGGCTGTACCAGAAGGATATGGCGGTAGGTAAGATATGTGCTTGAACTTGGACTGATGTCAATCAGGGTAATGCGCGAGCCTTTGAAAGCCGCTTCATCTTTGGCGTACCAGCTCACCAGAAGATAGCGCACGCCGTCTTTGCTGAATCCGGCAATTCCCTGAGGTCTCCAGAGCGGTGTCGTTTCATCATCGGTATTCCAGCGGATGCCCCTTACCCGGTTTTCTTCAGGAATGTTGAAACCGTAGACTTCGGTATAAGCACTTCCGCCGATGGCCTGGCGGTTCTTATTGATCTGTGACGGATTTAAAAAACTGAAACCGGAATTGATATAAGTACCCGTATCCACATAAGCATTTACATTGACTTCCGCATCCAGCGATGCTCTGCCGGTAATGGTTTTTAAAGACTGCTCTTCTTCTGTCGAAGGCAGGGCATTGTTTTGGCATCCGACGCCGGTCAGGGCACATAAAAGCATCCATCCAGGAAATTTTTTCTGAATCATAATTAATAATTTAATGGATGCGAAGCTATCGGATTATATGATGAACGGGATTTCGTTCGGGTTAATTATCTGTTAAGTTTATGTTGTAGAAAAAGGAACCAAAACAAACCGTTGTCAAATATGTTTCTTTAGATGATTTTCTAAATCAAAACCGGTATTTTTGAAATTAAGATTGACTTTAATACTGCCATTGGAGTTTTTTATTTCAAGTCTTTGTTTTACTTTTGCTTTAAAGTCATAATAAAATTTACAGAAAACACCCGGGAAGTTTTCCTGGCCTTTGGTAAGTTGGATAATCGGTTTATTGAAAGAAATAATAAAGATTTCATCCTCCAAAAAAACAATATTACCTTTTCGATAACTTATTTTTGCTCCTAATTTCGAATACGCTTCAATCTCAGTTTCCACATTTCTGATGATATCGTATTTTCTATCTTTGATAAAATTTAAAAAACGATTCTGATTACTTTTATTTAAAAAATAAACGAAAGCATTAGCGAAAGTAAAAATCAGGATAAATCCTCCGATAAAAAAGTAAAGTTCATTCATAAACAAAAATGTAACGGCAAAATAATTAAAGTTATTTAACCTTCTTTAAATACGTATTAGATATTAAAATCTCTGATTTTTAATCTCCTGTGTTCTAAAATATACGCAGGCCAATAAAATCTCTCTGTGCCTGATGTGTGAAATAAATAACGATCATCCGTAAAAATAAAAAAAGGAGCCTGAAAATCAGGCTCCGCGTATGTATGTTTCGTTAAAAAATTACTTCCCTAAATAAGATTTCAGGATCTTACTTCTGGTGTTGTGTTTCAGTCTCTTGATCGCTTTTTCTTTGATCTGACGGACACGTTCTCTGGTAAGGTCGAAAGTTTCACCGATTTCTTCCAGCGTCATCGGGTGTTTCCCGTTCAGTCCGAAATACAAACGTACCAAATCCGCTTCTCTTGGCGTCAGGGTATTCAAAGCTCTTTCGATTTCGATCTGAAGCGATTCCAGCATCAGGTCTTTGTCCGGGCTCGGAGATTCTCCTGAACGCAGTACATCGTAAAGATTGGAATCTTCACCCTCTACCAAAGGTGCATCCATCGACAGGTGCCTTCCGGAGTTTTTCATCGATTCCTTGATGTCTTCTTCACTCATATCGAGAACTTCAGCCAGCTCTTCCGGGGAAGGTGGTCTTTCATTTTCCTGCTCAAGATGCGCGTAAGCTTTGTTGATCTTGTTGATGGAACCGATTTTGTTCAGCGGCAACCTTACAATCCTCGACTGTTCTGCCAAAGCCTGTAAGATCGACTGACGGATCCACCAAACCGCGTAAGAGATAAATTTGAAACCTCTAGTTTCATCATACCTTTTTGCTGCCTTCATCAGTCCTAAATTCCCTTCATTGATCAAATCGGGTAAAGAAAGACCCTGATTTTGGTACTGCTTGGATACGGAAACTACGAAACGGAGGTTGGCTTTAATGAGTTTTTCCAGTGCGGCCCTGTCGCCTGCACGGATCCTTTGTGCCAGATCTACCTCTTCGTCCGCAGTAATCAGTTCCACTTTACCAATTTCCTGCAAATACTTGTCTAATGAAGCAGTTTCCCTGTTGGTTACCTGCTTAGTGATTTTTAATTGTCTCATCTATTTTATCCTCAAAAAAGAGTTTCTATTATATTATACGTATGAAACATCAAAAAGGTTACAGTAGCTGCAGAAAATTTTTATTGAATTAAACTTATTTTCAGAAATTAATTGTAAATTATGCCTCTCACGATACAGAACGCAGATTTTACGCAGAAAAGACCAGCAGGATTTTTTTTTCCAGGAGCTTGATCCGGCTATCCGCTATTACTCCTCGCGCCGCCGCATCCCGGCCCCGCTGTGGGGTAGCCGCTTCTATCCGGGCTAGGGCATTGGTCTTTAAATTCAGTTTAAGCCGGTAATTTCAGATCAATGGTAAATTCGGCTTTGCCGGTGAATGGTAAATTTTCGTCAGGTACACATGAAAAATTAACAATTCAAGATTGACCATTCACTTGCTTTGCAAAATTCACCCTTTTAAAAACCACCCCGTCAAAAATTCTTTCAGAATTTTCGCCACCCCTCCAAAGGAGTGGAATTTAATTCCCTTTGATTACCGTTTGTTACCGATTTTTAAACCTTTACCTACCGATTAAACAACATCAAATTGACATTTGACCATTCACTACAAAAAAAAGCGGAACCGAAGCCCCGCCTAATATCTTTTAACGAACAGTAAATTCACCATTCACCATTGAACCATTTACCTTAAAAAAGATCGTTCAGCCATTTCGCCAGTCTCAGACCGCCGTACAGCAGCTGTCTCTCCATCGTATCGTTGAATTTATACTGATAGTCGTATGCCAGTTTGGAATCATTCGGCGTCTGTGCATAGATTTTGTTGGCGATTTTATGGGAATCGTACAGCCAGTCTTCCAGCGTTCCGGTCTGGATCTGCTTTACTTCGTCATTGGTTTTAATGTCCAGAAGATTGGCATATTCCGTATAGCTGTATTTCTGGGAGTCCACCAGCTTTCCGTCCCACACCGAATGCAGGTTGGTTTTTTCCCCGAAATAGGTCACGTTGATCTTGTTTCCGCCCAGATCTTCCGCTCTTCCTACGTGCAGCGGCTGAGCCAGGTCGCCCATAATGTGGATCAGGAAAATCAGTGCGATCTTTCGGTCTTTTTCCGAAGTTTTCGGATCTTTGATCTGGCTGGACAGGGTTTTTGCCTGAGTATACAGACTCGGGCCGGCCTGTGCCTTCAGTTTTTCTTCAAACACCCTGAAATCCGTCTGCGGATCGATGTTCACGTAATGCCAGGCTGAAGCCTGTTTCCAGGCACCGGTGGTGTCGGATTTAATAAAATCCGGCCAGTTGGCCCAATACGCAAGGCGTTCCCTTCCCATCATTTTTTTGATCTCCCTTCTTGCCTTTCCGGAAAGGTGATGCTCTGCAATTTCTGCAATAATCCGGTGTCCCGTAAGTCCCCACGCATAAGAATACAGCGAAGAGGCCATGAAGGCCAGAACCAGAATTTTAGAATACATACTTTTCATTGTAAATAACATTTTCAGGGCGCAAAGATACGGTTAATTTTAAGGCTGCCATCAATCGGGAGAAAACCAGCGGGAAAAATTAATCAAATATTAATTTAAGTCTGAGGTAAAGGTAAAGGTAAAGGTAAAGGTAAAGGTAAAGGTAAAGGTAGCTGTTGATATCAATGATTCTCACACACCCAAACTTTACCTCAACCTTAATCTTAGCCTTATTTTCCTTTTTTTCTTCCTTTGCTCACAATTATTTACTATTTTTAATAGAAAATTCATTGGGAAATATTTTTTCAATAATTTGAGATATACTATTTTTACAAGCCAAAATCACAGCACAGACCATGTATGAGAATAATATTGTAGACATGCATTACAATAAACTGCAAACCGATTTCAAGGCGGAAGCGGTAGCCGTGAACCTTTTAAAATACCATAGGGCGGTAAGCAATATTTTTATCGACCGGATCGGGATCAACGACCGGGCTTACCTGAAGGACATCAAAAGTATTTCAAGCGATTATCTGGGATTTGATGAAGAAGTGTATACCATCGAAACCTACAGGGAAGGCATTTACGATTATCTTCCGGAAGGTCTTTTTCATCCTCCGTCCTTAGGTGCTTCCCGTAAAAATGTGGAGACGGTGGTCCGCGAAATCCGAAGACAGAAAAGAGTAGAGGAGGATGCGCGGAAGTTCTTCAAGCCTTTTGAACTGGAAATATTCTTTACCGAGATCAGTGCTTTGATGAAAGAATTTGATTTTGATATCTCCAGCGATACCGGTGCTCTGCTGGATACCGTCAGCGAATTATGGCCGCTGATCAGTAAGCTTGATATACAGAATGCTTATATTTTTATCTATATCCTGCCGTTTTTTCATCAGATCCGTGGTGATAAAGCCTGGTTTGAAAGGTGCATGACCGCTTTCCTCCGGATACCCGTAAATGTTACCTTCGCACCAAATGTGATCGACCGGATTGAAAAGGAAGATAATTCCATGCTGCTGGGGAATTCAAGGCTGGGCGTAACTTATATTCCGAGCGGAAGACATATGGACGGCCAGCGGAACTGGGTGGTAAATATCGGGCCGATTCCTTATCAGGAAATGAAGAAATACATAGATGGCAGCCCTTTCCGGCAGGTATTGCAGGCCATGTACGATTATTTCCTGCCGGTAAGCGTTGAAGTGGAGGAACAATTCATTACCGAGAAAAAAGAATATTCTTTTGCGCTGGAAGATGACGAAAGAAATGCAAACAGGCTCGGATACTCTACTTTCCTGTGAAAATTTTAACTATATTTACATTTACCAAGAAAAAATATTAATTCGAAGAATCAGATGGAAGTTTCGTCAGTAAAAGGGATCTTTTTAAGGTATATCATGATGCCTTTGTTTGCAGTAATCATGATGGCAATTCTGGGAGCCATCAGGAGAAATAAGCCTGCTATAAAGATCAAAACCATAATCATTTATTTTCTGCTGTGCAGTCTGTGCCTGGCCGTCCCGGGGGTCTTCGGCTTCACAGGGAATCTTTTTAATCCGTACTGGTATCTCATTGCGCAGATTGTTTACCTTATCTTAGGAATCGTTCACGTCAATTTATCAGACCGGTATTTCAAAAAGCATTTTATGTCCACCACAAAGAGTTTTTTGTTTGAATCCATCCTCACTTTAACCTGTATCGGTTTCGGAGGTTACCTTTTTTACCTGATCTTTAACTGGATGAGCAAAGGAACCGGATATCCTATTATGGCAGCAACCAGCCTGTTTATTTTCATGGTTCCGCTGGTGTTTCATTACTGTTATGTACAACTCATCAGCATTCCCGTGGATATTTATAAAACATGGAGGTATTCTCCGGACCAGAAGCTGCCGGACTTTGAAGGTGCGGATTTCGACCGGCTGATGGTTTTGAATGTTGAACTGAGCAAGAACCTTGAAGAAGCCAACCGTTTCAGGATTAAAGCCAAGACCCTTCCTACGGGGGTTACCTTCGGCGACTGGTTCTATCGGGTGGTTGATGACTACAATCATAAGAATCCGAATTCGATAATCCATCTTACCGACGAGACACAGGAACCTTTTTACTGGATTTTCTACACCAAAAAATCTTTTTTCAGCTTCAGGAAATACATCGATTTCGAGCAGGATATTACCGAGAACAGAATTCATGAAAATGACGTGGTAATCTGCAAAAGGGTGATCCAGCATGAAGAAGAAGGAATCAGAAGGCCACAATCGCACACCGTTTAAAAATATTGAATATGATACAGCCTATTAAGCATTTTGCCATCAATTGGGTTGACGGGATGAAAGTTTCCCAGAGACATCTTAATGACCAGGATAATTTTTTAATCGATACCATCAGGGATTCCAATTCATTGGGAATCACAAACTATAATTACGGGCTTCTGCCTATTTCGAACGAGTTTACCGACCGGACGATTTTCGATGTCCACAACACGGCAACGAATGACGTACAGCTCGTGATCAAACGATGCAGTGCCGTTACCATGGCCGGTTACCGGATCGAGCTGGTGGATAGGAGAATCAGTGTCAAATCAATGGCGAAATCCATGAATGAAGAACAGGCCGACGGAGAATATTACATCCTGATTTCCGTAAATCCTTTCGATAAAGTGCCGTTTGGGGATATCGATCCGGAAGAGCTTCCGCCACGCCACCCGAATACCCAGTCCAACCACCACCTGGAACTGCTGCCGGTAACTTCATTGAACAGCAGCTACTCGGGAGGGAATTACCTCATCATCGGAAAAGTAGACCTGAAAGGGAATATCGCACAGGTGGATTCCAACTTCATCCCGCCGTGTACTTCCATTCAGAGCCATCCGGCACTGCTGGATTATTACAATATCTTTGCAAAATCCGTCGGGAACCTGCAGCAATATGCTTTCAAAATCATTCAGAAAGCTTCCCATAAAAACCAGAATACGGCATTGGCCCAGAACGTTAAATTTCTGTGTAATACGATGATCAATACTTTCGGCGATATGTATTTCCAGTTCCGGAATATTACCCCGTATCAGCCACCGGTATTTCTGATTGAGCTGTTTGCCAAACTGGCGCTTCGCATGTACAATGCGACGCAGGTACTGGTTCCTGCAGAGTTGGAAGAAATGCTGAACTACAGTCTGGAATGGAGTGAAATTGCTCCCCACACGCTGCTGAACCAGTTGTCTATTGTTGCTGAAACCAATTATGACCATCACAACTGCGGTGAACCGTTTATCTACATCCAGCAGATGCTGAAAAGCCTGGAAACCATCTTTGCTAAACTGAGCGAACTGGATTACATCGGCCAGAGAAAGGAAAACATCATCGTCAACGAGCAGGAAGTATCCAACAACAACAATCCGAAAAGGGGTTGGAGCGTTCTGGATTAATTCAAAAAAGCTATATCCATATAATTCCCGGCAGTACAAGGCCGGGAATTTTTGTTGGAAAATGCAAAGTTCCGAAGATTTTATCTTTAATAAAAATTATAAAAGGCTTACTGACCGGAAGGAATAAAATTTAATAGGGTAGTAGCAGCATAAAAAATTTGACAGTGTCAGATTCTTCACGCCTTAAAGCATCATCCTTTTCTTAATGTCTTGTGTTTTTGCGCTTATCCAAAAAATAAAATATTATCCTACATTTCCGGAATCAATAAAAAATCCGTAACATTATATTTCAATAGAATCACAATGAACATCGATAAAATAATACAGGATACCCGCGGCCTTGGAGACGGCAAAATTTTTCTTAACAATGCCGGTTCTTCTTTAATGCCGGATATCGTAACCGATGCAGTAGTCGATTATTTAAAGCTGGAAGAACGCTCCGGAGGATATGATGTGGCGAACATGAATGCGGATGTGCTGGAAGAATTTTACAGTGAATCGGCAAAACTGATTAACGCCAAACCAGCCAATATGGCTTTTATGACAAGTGCCACCGAAGCTTACAGCAAAGCTTTGTCGGGTATTATTTTCAGGGATGGCGACGTAATTATTACGACAGCGGACGATTATATTTCCAATCAGATTACGTTTATTTCCCTGCAAAAGAAAGTAGGAGTGAAGGTGATTAGAATGAAGAATCTGCCGGATCACGAACTGGACCTGGAAGACCTCGGACGGCTGATCAGGGAACATCACCCGAAACTTATTGCCGTTACACATATTCCGACCAATTCCGGGCTGATCCAGAATGTGGAAGCCGTAGGAAAAATATGCAGGGAGCATGACATTCTCTATCTGGTGGATGCCTGCCAGTCAGTAGGGCAGATGGTGGTAGATGTCGAAAAAATAGGCTGCGATTTCCTTACCGCAACCGGGAGGAAGTTTCTGCGCGGACCGAGGGGAACGGGATTTCTGTACGTCTCAGACCGGATCTTGGAGCAGGACTACGCACCGCTGCTGCTGGACATGAGAGGGGCGGACTGGACGGAATATAACGATTATGAATTGTTCAAAACCGCAAAACGCTTCGAGCATTGGGAAATGTCGTACGCTTCCATGCTGGGTTTAAAATACGCCATCGGATATGCCAACGCTGTCGGAATGGATGCCATCGAAAAATATAACCAAAGCTTGTCCCGGAAATTGCGGGAAAATCTCAAAGAGAGCGGTTTCAGCGTTTGGGATTGGGGCAACCGGCTGAGCAGCATCGTTACTTTTTCCGGTCCAGACGGCGACCTTGAAAATATTCAGAAAATCTTAAAAAAAAATAACGTATACTTTTCCGTGACTTACAAAAACTCTGCACTGATCGACTTTACCAACAAGAATATCAACGGCATTGTACGGCTCTCACCTCATTATTTCAATACGACGGAGGAAATAGAGAAGGTTTCTGAAGTATTAAAGGCAGGTCTAAAATAAACCACAAATCTGCACGGATTTTCACAGATAATTACCTGGCTTCGAGGGCCTCAGCCACCGGACAGCCATTCCTTACAGTGGAGTGAATCATAATTCAACACTACATTTGTCATTCCGAAGGAATCTCAACATAGTATTGGAGGTATGCATAAATAAAGAATCTATCGTAGATTTCACAGACTTTCACAGATAATCATATAGAGCTTTAAGTACACTCAATACATAGTCTTATTTCTTCACCAGTATTTTATCCGTGGCTTTACGGCTTAGGATTTCCTGTTTTCCGTCTACTTCCACGGTAAACGATTTGTCGAAGCTTTCAATCTTAAGGATATTGATTTTTTTATTCAGCAGTAAATTTCTTTCAGTCAGGTAGTTTAAAAAGGCATCATCGGAAAGGGTAACCGAAGTGAAAATGACGGTTTCCCCGACTTTACAATGGCTGAGTTTCTGTAAATCCTGTGCGATGATATTGCCGTCTTTGTCCGGGATCGGTTCACCGTGCGGATCGAATTTGGGGTAATCCAGGATTTCGTCCATCTTATCGAAGAAAACGGTAGAGTGCACATGCTCCAGCTGCTCGGCAATTTCATGAACATTTTCCCAGCCGAAATTCATTTTTTTTACCAGAAACATTTCCGTCAGGCGGTGTTTTCTTACAACCAGCGCTGCTTCCCGGCGGCCTTTTTCCGTTACTTTCAGCGGCTTGTAGGTTTCGTAGATTACCCAGTTTTTCTCGGCAAATTTCTTCATCATGTTATTAACGCTCGGCATTTTTACGTTTAAAAATTTGCTCAGCTCGTTAATCGTTACCTTTCCATCCTGGTCCACCACGTGAAACAAAGCCTTCAGATAATTTTCTTCCGTTAATGTTGTCTTCAAAATGTTAGATGCTTTTCGTGACAAATCTAACAAATTATTGCCAATAAATAAGGATGTTTCGGTTAACTTTTTTTAATTTTACCTTATGAAATTTTCATTCAAAAACGACTATTCGGAAGGTTGTCATCCTGATATTTTACAGGCACTTTTAGAAAATAATCTCAATCAGCAGGCGGGTTACGGAGAAGATGAATATTCCCGGGAGGCCAAAGTTTTAATCAAAGAAAAGATGAAAAGCCCCGATGCCGAAATCTATTTCGTTTCGGGAGGTACCCAGGCCAACCTTATTGTAATTTCTTCGGTTTTAAGGCCTTATCAGTGTGCAATTTCTGCAGCAACGGGACATATCCTGAATAATGAAACCGGGGCCATTGAAGCTACCGGCCATAAGATTCTGGGCATTGAAAAGGAGGATGGGAAACTAACTCCTGAAGATATCATTCCGGTACTGGAAAGCCACCGCAATGTTCCGCATCAGGTGATGCCGAAGCTGGTCTATATTTCCAATTCAACGGAACTGGGAACGGTTTATACCTTACAGGAACTGGAAAAGCTTTCCGAATTCTGTAAAGAAAACCGCCTGTATCTGTTTATGGACGGAGCGAGGCTGGGGCATGGGCTAACTTCGGAAATCAGTGATCTGACGCTGGAAAAAGTTGCTGAACTGACAGACATTTTCTACCTGGGAGGAACGAAGAACGGCGCATTGATCGGGGAGGCCATCGTAATCAATAACCCTGAGCTGCAACAGGATTTTGCATTTAACATCAAACAGAAAGGTGCGCTGCTGGCAAAAGGGAGACTGCTTGGGATCCAGTTTCTTGAGCTGATGAAAAACGACCTGTATTTTGATCTGGCCAGACACGCAAATCAGCAGGCGATGAAAATGAAAAATGCCATGAAGGAAAGGGGAGTGCAGTTCTTATCCGATACGTACACCAATCAGATTTTTCCGATCCTCAGCCAGGAACTGATCGAAAAGCTGTCGGAAAAATTCGAATTTTATGTATGGAAAAGGATAGACAGCCGGTTTTCAGCAATCCGCCTCATTACCTCCTGGAATACAGGAGATGAACCGGTGAATGATTTTATTAAAATTATTAAAGAAGAATTATAAAGACAAAATGCAACCGGAAACGGTTGCATTTTATCTTTATCTTACAAATATTTCTTATTTCAGAGCATTGGCTACCATCGCGCAGTCTGCCGTTTTTAAAGTTCTTCCGCCGGTGTACTTTATTTTCTTTTCGTCGGCATATTTGGTTCCCGTTTCCGCATCTCTTTCACCGATTCCTTCGCTCAGACCGTCTTTGGTCTGGAGAAAATAGAGGTCGTTTTTATTCCCGGTTTTACCTTCGGAAGCAAAAATATACGTAAGTTTCAGCGTATCTCCGGATTTGAAGCCGGTAAGATCTCCTTTGTTACTGTCTTTCTCACTGTTTTTGCTCGCCATTTTTCCGGTAATGGTTCCGAGATTGTCGTCGATGCTTACAAAAACGGTATCTTTCCCGGTAACGCCCATGTAGCAGAACGATTTCGGACCTAGAGTATCTGTCACTTTCTCCATAGCGGTTGCTGTATCCGCAGAAGCCGGCTCGGCAACCGGAGCTTCCGGCTTTTTGTTGCAATTCAGCAGGAATGCAGATAAAGCACCCAGTACAATTAAGTTTTTCATATCCTTTTTATTTATCAAATTTCGCTTATGCTAAAATAATAATTGTATTTTACATGAAAAAAATATTTAATGGATAAGAAGCTGTGTAAATTTTCAACATTAAATAATTAAGATATTTAGCTTATTTTCCATTTCATAAAGAGCCCGTAGCTTGTCAGGATTTTCTTCCAGTTTTTTCAGAATGTCATCCCAATGCAGATTTTCGTGACGGTTCATGTTTTCGTCAAATCTTATTTTCAGAATTTTTAAAAGCTCATCCGTTTGTTCCTGGGTTAATTTGTTTTTGCTCATATCAATTTTTATCTGGTTTAAATTTTAAAAAGTTTTAATTATAAAAATACAGCTTAATTTGAATGGAAGAAGAAGTTTTTGATTTCAGGGCTTTTAAAGCCTCTTAATATCAGTCAGATAGCTAAGGTTCTTGATTCATTCTGACCTCTTAAAAAGCCTTTAAATCAAGTCATTAAAATTAAAGAAAATAATGTTTTTCAGAGTGTTTTATCCAGTTCGTAAAAAGTCCTATAATTTATATTATGTTAAATAGTATTTATTTCCGGAATCACATCCTGAAGTTTTTCAAGCTTTTGCTTATTGATTAATTTCCTGTGGCAGCCGTCTTTTTAACGGTTAAAATTAGCCGCTCCTTAAAACATTTCGTATTTTTGTTACCCTAATCTTTTTAAATGTCACTTTTTTCAGAAAATATCAGGCTTTTGCGCGCTACCCTCGGGAAAACCCAGCGTGAATTGTCTCAGCAGATACAGATCACCTCTTCCAGATACAGTTCGTATGAAAACGGAAAGTCCAAGCCTCCTGTTGATGTGCTGATCAGGATTTCCAGAATCTTCAACGTCAGCATCGATCTTTTGCTTTCGGTGGATTTAACGAAACATTCCCTTAAAGATATGCTGAAACTTCCGGATAACCGGATTGTTCTGCCGGTTGTCGTAGATCAGCAAGGCAACGAAAGCATTGAAATTGTTCCACAAAAAGCGACCATGGGTTATCTCCGCGGTTACAGCGATCCGGATTATATCGAGAGCCTTCAGACGATTTCACTGCCTTTTTTGAAAAACGGTAAATTCCGGGCTTTCCCTGCGGATGGCGATTCCATGCCGCCGTTCACGGACGGATCCTTCATTATCGGGAAATATATGGAAGGTGTCAACGATCTGAAATCAGGCAATACGTATATCTTCATTACACTGAATGACGGAATTACCTATAAACGCCTCAGAGCCAAAAATAAAAACTCACTTACGGTCGCATCCGACAATACGTTTTATGAACCTTACGATATTCCTCTAAATGAGATCGTTGAAGTTTGGCAGTACGCTACCGGTATTTTCCCGGAAAGTTATTAATGATTAATTTATCTAAAATATAAACAGCCACAAATCTCTTATCTGATTTGTGGCTGTTTTCGGATATAATTTAAATAAATATATCATGCAGCCTAAGTTCAAGCCCTTAAGCGTGCACTCCTTCCCTATTTTTATTTAACCTTTCAGAAAAAATTGAAAAACGGTTTATGCTTCTGATATGATTTCATATCCTGTACTAAGCCATTCTTTCAGGACTTTAAAACAATAGAAATTAAAAAACAGGCCGGTCATTCAGGATTAAATAAGAATTCCTTTTATAAAGCGATAACCTACTTAAGTTTGATAATCAGAAGCTTTGGTCCTATTTCTGACAAGAGAAACTTCCCTCTTCCAGCATTTATTTAAGTTTGTACGTCGAATTCACGTTATTTAAGTTGGTTAGATAAAAAGCTTCCTCTTCCCTCTTTCCACCGTTATTCAACATCGGTCAATTCAACACTTCTTCCTGCAAGGGGAAATCCGGAAACTATTCGTTAACTTTGTTTAAATAATCCATTTAAAAACAGCAACATGTCTATTACAAACGAACAGGAATTGGCCGGAATGCGGAAAGCCGGTGAAGTAGTTGCCTATACTTTACGTGAAATGACCAAATACGCACGGCCCGGTATGACAACCAAAGAACTTGATGATTACGGTGCTTCCATCCTGTCGGATTTCGGTGCACGTTCTGCCCCTTATCTTACTTATGGATTTCCCGGATGGACCTGCATCAGTGTCGGAAATGAGTTTTGCCACGGAATCCCTAGCGAATCAAGAATCCTGAAGGAAGGAAATCTGATTAATATTGATGTTTCTGCGGAACTGGATGGTTTCTGGGCAGATAACGGCAATTCTTTTATTATCGGAGAAGATATTCATCAGCACCGTAAATTGGTGGATGCATCCAAAGCTATTCTGCAGAAAGCCATTGACAATATTAAAGGCGGCGTAAAAATTGCCGATATTGGCGGACTGATGGAAACCGAAGCAAAAAAAAGAGGTTTTAAAGTCATTAAAAATCTTGGCGGCCATGGAATCGGCAGAAGCCTGCACGAGCAGCCGGATGAACTGATGAATTACCGCAACCGTTTTGACGGCAGGAGGTTCAAAAAGAATTCCGTGGTTGCCATCGAAACCTTTATCTCTACGTCATCCAATACGGCTGTTGACCTTGAAGACGGCTGGACAATGGTTGGAAACAGAGGCGGATTTATGGCGCAGCACGAACATACAATTCTTATTACCGATAGCAAACCTGTTATTTTAACCAGGATGAACGGAATATTCAATTAGCTTAATAAAAAACAACTTCCCAATGGTACCTGAGAAGTTGTTTTAAAAAAAAGATTGACTGTACGAATATTAATCTTTGTACTCGCTGATTCCCTTAAACTGATGATAGGAATCTTTGATGTGTTTTAAGTGTTCGGAAACAATCGGCAGGCTTTTCTCGCTTAATTTTCCACTGTCGATCGCATTTTGGTAAGCATCGATCGCCGCCTTTTCACCGAAAATCACATTTCCGATGGTAGATTCTTCCCTGTTCCCGATGGTAAAGGAATTTTTAATGTCGATCCAGGTTCTGTGCAATGCACCGGCAACCGATGGTGTATCTTCAGCCTCACCGCCATTTTCCGTGATCAGATCGATGAGTTCATTTTTCATCACTTTGGTGAGGGAATTCATTTTTGCATATTCGGGCTTTACGTCGGGATAATTTTCCCAGACTTTGCCTTCCACTTTCCCAAAACCCTCAATACGGTCGTTGGTAATGTGAAGCAGATCATTTAAAACGGATATTTCTTCCTGGTTTTTCATAAGTAGATATTTTGTGATGCTGGAAATTCTGCAAGAACCGTACCTTCACAACAGAAAACTCTTTTTCGTGGTACCTAAAGACTGTAACGCAAATTTCTACTTTTTACTTCGTTCCCAACTTTTGCACCTGATCCGTCTTTATTTAACAAAAATATAACTTGGATTATATTGCTTAAAGACAAATCGGAAAAAGAAAACCGTATTTTTATATCTAAATATAAAGACTTCATGAATATTTCAGCAGGTGACAATCCTCACTCTATTAAAGCCGTCTTTTTTGATATCGACGGAACCCTGATCAGCTTTAAAACCGGAAAAATACCGGAATCTACACAGAACGCCCTGAAGAAACTTCGGGAAAAAGGGATCAAAGTCATTGTGGCCACCGGCAGGTCGATCAATTCCCTGGATCATATCAGCCATCTGGAATTCGATGGTTTTATAACCTTTAACGGAGCTTATTGCGTAACGACTTCCCGAGAACTGATTTCCAGAAATACCATTGATCCAGCCGATATCAGAAGCCTGATCCGGTATTCCGAGGAAGCACCGCTGAGCTATTCGCTGATGTATGAAAATAAAGTGGAGATCAATGACGCGACGCCCGAGGTGGTAGGTATGTACTCACATATCAATCTTCCTGTCCCGCCGATCCACGATAAAGAACATATCGATATGGAAAATGTATTGCAGGCGAATATTTTTCTGCGTCCTGAAGCCGAAGAGGAATTTATGAAGAAGGTAATGCCCAACAGTACTTCCTCACGCTGGACACCGCTTTTTGCAGACGTAAACGGCGGAGGGATTACGAAGCAGCTGGGTATTGAAAATTTCTGTAGCCATTTCGGGATCGATACGGCTAATACGATGGCTTTCGGAGACGGAGGCAACGATATCTCCATGCTGAAGTTCGTGAAAATTGGCGTGGCAATGGGAAATGCAAATGACGCAGTAAAAGAAATTGCCGATTTTGTAACGGCCGAAGTAGACGAACATGGTATAGAACAGGCACTTATCCGTTTCGGACTGTTGTAATATTTTATCTTTTCAGATTAAATAAGGCAGACTTTGATCATTTTGTGGTATTCGTTTTAACACTTTTTTTAAAAAAAGGCACAGTATATGTATAGCATAAATCAAATCACTTAAAATCTTTAATTATGAGAAGTATATTATGGTTAGTCGCAGTTATCTGTATAGTAGTGTGGCTATTAGGAATGTTGGGTATCGTACCTGGAATGGATACAGGATATTTGGTTCACATCTTGCTGGTTATCGCCATCGTGGTGGTTCTTTATAATCTGATCTCAGGCAGAAGGCCCCTTGATTAGACCAATGTAGAAGCAGAAAATAGAAAGCTGGAAACCGAGTTTCCAGCTTATTTTGTTGTTCCCAAAGCTTTTCAGACATATTTGCAGCATGAGATTTAAGAGCAAATATTTTTTTAAAGAGATAATTCTTCTTTGGTGTCAAGGCAGATCTGTGGTTAATAAAAACACATACCCAGTACACATCCAGCTTCCGGCATCGGCCATCCATAAAATCCGTGAAAGAATTATTTTCTATTATTTTTTACCACCGGTAACTCCCAGTTTTGTTTTTACGGCAGGAGTAATGTCTTCACCGCCATCCATATACGCGATATTGCTTCCCTGAGAGCTGGCTACATCAAATACATAAGCCAGTCCTTTTTCTTTGGCTACGGTGGAAATGGTTGCAGCTACTTTCTGCTGGATCGGAGTAAACAGTTCCGTCTGTTTTTTACTGATGTCCTGCGCTGCTTTGGTTCTGGCCGTCTCAATATCTTTACCCAAAGTCTGAAGTTCGGTCTGTGCAGCCGTTAATTCTTTAATAACGGCGTCTTTATTGGCTTCGCTGATGGTTTTTTCCTTATCCTGTGCTGCCTTTAGCTTTGTCTGGTAGGTCGTGATCATTTTTTCAATATCGCCTTGTTTTGTTTTAGTGAAAGTATCTAAAGATGCCTCCGCTGTTTTGGCTTCCGGAAGATTGTTGAAAACATCGTCGGAATTTACGTGTCCTATTTTCTGTTGTGCATGTACAAGGTTTGAAGTCAGGAAAAGTCCTGCGGCCAAAGAAAATGTTGTGATTAACTTTTTCATCTTATTTTTTATTTTAAAATTTTCTGTTTAAAGTCAGCAAATATAATAAATATAACTACATACCTAGTTATAATATTCAATTATATAAAAAAGCCCGGATAAAATCCGGACTTGGGGTTGAAAGAATTTAATAATCTATTTAAAATGAATTAAATACGGATTAAAAGTTGTACCGGATTCCCAATTGTCCCTGGAATCTCGATGCAAACTGATCGACGGTATAAGGCAGTCCCGGTGTTTTGAAGTTGTAAACCGGATCTCCTGCAGAAGGCTGGCCTGCCGCAACATTTCCTACTTTCGTCAGGCCGACACTTGATGTTGAGTTGAAAGTATTCGGTACGAAGTACACTTTCCCCCAGTCTTTGTTCAGCAGGTTCGTTGCATTAATGATGCTGAATGAAATCTGCAGGGTGTTCTTAGACTTTTCACTTAACCTGATTTCGTCCATAATCCTGAAATCCGCCTGGATGTTCCAGGGGGTGAAGTCGCCGTTTCTTTCGGTAAACTTCCCTCTTCTGCTGTTCAGGTACTGATTTCCGCTGATGAATTTTTCATAGTCCGCCACCTGCTGTGCGGTACTTACCAGTATATTGCCGGAAGCATCTTTTATCGGAGCGATATATTTTGTTGCTTCAGCAGCATCTTTAAAGATATACGCAAGTCCTGCCGCCTGTCCGGTATTGGCGATCGTACTGTTTACAAATCCCCAGGAAAAAGGGTTTCCGGACTGTGCATTAAAGTATACATTGGCCGACAATCTGTTCGACTGGGAAAGCGGAACAGAATAGCCTAAATTAGCCACGATCCTGTTTTTGATTGCAAAGTTGGAGGTGGTGAGTTTAGGATCGTTCGGGGTTAACGACTGGTTCATCTGCCAGTTGCTTTCCATGGAATTCCGTATTCCGTTGGTAATGTCTTTTGCATCACCATACGTATACGCCACAAAGAAGTTCAGTCCGAAATTATAGGCTTTTGAAAGCTGTGCCGTCAGGTTATACCGGTAGCCTTCTTTGGTATTGGAAAGCATATAGGCATTGGAGAAATTGCTGTTGATATTCGTTGTATAGACCGGCATTTCGTGGTTCGTATCATAGCTGTAATACGTTACGTTATCGGTCTTGTTCACCTGCTGGAATTTCAGGTCGTATAAAACTTTGGTATAAATGCCTTCCAGGGTAAACTTATATCCTGATAAAGTATAATCAAAGCCGAGTGAGCTTCTCCATACCCGCGGCATCTTAAAATTGTTGTCGATTAAATCCACCTGCACTTTTGAAGAATTCTGCCATTTCGGAAAATTCCCGCTTATTAACGGATCTCCATTGGCGGACAGCTGTGCGGCGGTCGGCGCATTGTAATCGTAGCTTCCGAATCCGACACCGTCGTTATAATATGCATAGCCGAGCCAGGCAAAAGGAATTCTTCCCACAAAGATCCCCGATCCTCCTCTCATCACTAGCGAACGGTCCTGGGTAAGGTCTAAATTAAATCCTAATCGTGGAGAAATGGTAGGCTTGTTCAGATAATTGTTTGTTAATTGGCTTAAAGGTGTATAAGTGTACGTATTTCCGTAATAAAGATCAGCAGGTGAGCTCGTCACTTTCGGGCTTAGTACCGGCTTGTCCGGCAGGTCGGTATAATCGACTCTTACTCCCGGCGTCAGTCTCAGCCTTCCCCAGTTGATTTCATCCTGAAAATAAGCCGATAAAAGATTTACTTTGTAATGAGCGTAAGGATTATCGAATAAGTTTTGTCTGTCCTCTCCCGCTAAAGAATAGGTTCCACGGATTCTGGCCGGATTGGCATTGTAGAAGTCGTTTAAACTCTTATAGGAAATTCTTCCGTTCAGAGCGTTTACGAATCCGTAATCGATGTTGTATAATTCATTATGGGTTCCCAGTAAAAACGTATGGTGCCCTGCTTTATAGGTCAGGTTATCGGTAATTTCAAAGGTTTTCTGTCTCATGTTGAAAACCGTTGCCTCCCTGTCGTTTCCAAGAAGGATGGTTCCGCCGTTGTAAGCGATTTCCACCTGCGGAAACATTGCATTCTGTGAAGTAGGATCCCGGTAATCGTGGATGGATGAATACCCGAGCACCAGATTATTGTTCAGCTTATCGTTGAATCGGCTCTTCAGCTCCAGTGTGGTCGTAGAAGACGTATTTTTCTGCACGAAATCCATACTTGAGAAACGGAAGTTGGCCGCATCTCTTTCCAGATTGGAAGCGTGGGAAAATACGGTATTGTTTTTAACGGACAACGTATGCTTGTCATTGATTTTCCAGTCTAGTTTGTTAAAAAGCTTTGAACTCTCGGAGAAGTTCGTATACTGATCGAAGCTTCCGGTGTTGAAGCCGTATTTGCTTCTTACGAAATCCGAAATCTGCTGGGCAACGGTGCTGTTTACCAGTGATCCCTGATCGCCGGCATTATAGAAAACAGGATCCGTTCTTTTCGTATATTCCATATTTGTGAAAAGGAAAAGCTTATCCTTGATAACAGGCAGCCCGACCCTTCCTCCGTAAATATAATCCCCGAATGAATTCGGCATTTTAGAATTGTCTCCTACTCTGTTTCTGCCGGTGATGGCTGCATTTCTGCCATAGAAATACATAGATCCCTCCACATTATTGCTTCCGCTCCGGGTAACGGCATTGATGCTTCCCCCTAAGAAATTGCCTAATTTTACGTCATAAGGCGCGATGTAGACCTGCACATCCTGAATGGCATCGAGGCTGATGGAGTTGGAACGCGTACTGCTGCCCGGCATTCCCGAAGTTCCGGTTTGTCCGCCCAGAGAAGGACTGAATCCGATAGCGTCATTGTTGATAGAACCGTCAATTGTAACATTGTTGTAACGGAAGTTGGTTCCGTTGAAAGAGTTGTTGGCACTTTGGGGAACCAGTTTCGTAACATCCTGGATACCCCGGTTGATATTCGGCAATCCTGAAATCTGTGCCTGGCTGATGCCCACGCCGAATTTAGCGGCCGTGGTTCTTTTGGAAGTCAGCTTTACTTCATCAATCATCTTTTCTTTGCTGCCCAGTTCCACTACCGGAAGGTCGTTGTTTCCCAGGGAAAGCTGCACATTGCTGTTGGAATACACCACTTTCGCCCCGTCGGTCACCTCAATGGTATAAGGTCCGCCCGGCTGCAGGTTGTCTAAGCTGAACTGCCCGTTCTTGTTGGACCTGGTTTCAAAACTGCTGTTGGTTGGGACATGGGTAACTTTAATGGTCATTTCGGAAGAGGTTCCTCTTAATCTCCCGAAAATTTTAGAGCTGGTTTCCTGCGAAAAAGCAAGGCTGAAAGATAATAATGCAATCGCACAGATTATTTTTTTCATTTTTTTATACTTCAAAATTGTATGGCAAAATTACCCGGAAGTCTATTCTCAGGCCGTTAACACAGGGATAACATTCCGTAAAAAAATATTTAACGGTTCCTTAAAAAAAAATTAAAAAGCTTTATTTGGATATGAATTTTTATCTGTTTTAATGTACGGATTTTATGAAAAATCCAATATGGAAGCACATTTCACGCTTTAAGTTTAATTTAATTTTTTTTTAACTTTAATTTTAAATCCCGGAAATAAAAAAGCCTTCCGTCTGGAAGGCATGTTTTTAATATTCTGTTCTGACTAGTTAGGAACCTGTGCTTTTTCATAAATCAATCCTTCGGACTGCAGTTCTTTCCAGAAATCGGAAGGAATATTTTCTTTCCAGGCTTTTACATTGTCTTCTACCTGTTCCGGCTTGCTGGCTCCCGGGATAATTGATACGAATTCATCGGCAGCAAGTACAAACTGAAGTGCCGCATGGGTGATGGTTGTCCCGTATCTTTTGGCAATTTCGCTTATTTTTTCACGCTTTTCCGTCATGCCTTTTGGGATAACGTCTTTGTAATTGTATCTCGGCCTGCCGTTGATAAATCCGGAATTGTATCCTGCTCCGGAAACCAGCTTTACACCGGCTTTCTTTACGGTAGGAAGCAAACGGTCCACAGCTTCTTCATGATCCAGGATTGAATATTGGGTTGCTGACAGGCAAATATCCGGGTCGGCAGAATCGATACAGTCCAGGATCGGTTCTATCTTGTTGACACCCATTCCCCAGGCTTTGATCACGCCCTGGTCCCGCAGCTCGGATAATACTTTGAAAGCGCCTGACCTTGCCTGTTTTAAAAAATAATCGTAACGGTCACCCACCTGATCTTCGGAGAGGTCATGTACATACACAATATCGATATGGTTTAATCTCGTTCTTTCCAGGCTTTCCTCAATGGATCTTTTGATGGCGTCTGCCGTATAATTATGTTCAAAATCGAAGGGTAAAGGATCCTGCCACATCGTCGGCGGCACTTCATCTTCAGGAACTTCTACAAAAAGGCGTCCTACCTTTGTGGACAGTACAAATTCTTCGCGGTTTTGCCTGTGCAGGAAATTCCCGAATCTTCTTTCGCTTTTCGTAAGGCCATACCACGGTGAAGTATCGTAATAGCGGATTCCAAGATCCCAGGCTTTTTGTAAAACTTCATACGATTCCCCGTCAGTTAGTGCTTCAAAGGCGGTACCGATGGCTACTCCGCCTAAACCAAGCTGGTGTTTTTCCGTTAAAATGTCTGATTTCATTTTATTGTTATTTAAGATTTGGTTCGGTAAAGGATACAAACATCGTGCAGGGAATTCCGGACAGGGCGGTTTGATCCTATTTAATAAATACCACAGTGCCGTCCTTTGGCGTTATTCTTGAAGCTTATTTCAGACCATTACAAATCATCATTATATGAAAAAGCACATCGTTATCGTAGGCGGAGGTTTCGCGGGCATCAACCTGATCAAATCTCTGGTGAATGACAAACGATTCAGAATTACACTGGTCGATAAGAACAATTACCATTTTTTTCCGCCGCTCATCTACCAGGTCGCCACTTCATTCATTGAGGCTTCCAACATCAGTTATCCGTTCCGGAAGATGATTTCAAAATACAAAAACGTTAATTTCCATATGGGAAGCATCGTAAAGGTAGACCATGAGCACAATTCACTGGAAACTGATAACGGGATCCTTCAGTACGATTACCTGGTTCTGGCATTGGGTACCGAAACCAATTATTTCGGGATGGAAAATGTGAAAAAATGTTCACTGTCGATGAAGACCATTGATGAAGCACTGTATCTCCGCAATTATATGCTTCTGACCCTGGAAGAAGCTGCCAGGAATAAAGATATTAAAAAAGCCCAGAAATTACAGAACATCGTAATTGCAGGTGGCGGACCGACCGGTGTTGAGCTTGCCGGGATGATTGCCGAAATGGGCAGCTACATTGCTGAAAAAGAATATCCTGAAATCAAGCTCAGCCTTTCCAATATTTACCTGATCGATGCTCTGCCTACCCTGCTTTCACCAATGAGTAAAACCGCTCAGGAAGCCGCTTATGAACGGCTTACGAAATTAGGGGTGAAAATTATCCTTAACGTTGCCGTAAAAGATTATGTAGACCAGAAAGTAATCCTGGCCGACGGACGGACCATTGATACGGAAACGCTGATCTGGACCTCCGGAGTTATCGGCAGAGAAGTTCCCGGACTGCCTGCGGAAAGCATTGGAAAAGGAAGAAGAATACTCGTGGATGCTTACAACAAAGTAGAAGGAATGAAAAACATTTACGCTTTGGGCGATATTTCCTTACAGTTTACGGACAAAGATTTTCCGAAAGGACATCCGCAGCTGGCCCAGGTGGCGATCCAGCATGCTGTGAATCTCGGAAAAAATTTAAAAAGGATCGAGGAAGAAAAAGTATTGGTTCCTTTTAAATATAACAATAAAGGAAGCATGGCCATCATTTCTAAATTCGATGCCGTGGTAGATTTGCCGAAGTTTTCCTATAAAGGATTTATTGCCTGGCTTACCTGGCTTTTTATCCACATCATTCCGCTGGTTACTTTCAGAAGCAAAGCCCGTCTGGCGTTCAACTGGCTGAGGCTTTTCATTACCAATAATCCATCCATCAGACTTATTTTACGTCCGAAAAAAGAGACCGGACAGTATGAACAGTTGTAAAGTTCCTGATATATTTCATAAATTTACAGGCCGTAACAATTCGGTTGCGGTTAAAATTTCCTGAGAGTGAATATTCATAATAAAAAAAAGTTTCTGAGCTTTCTGAAGTTCAAAAGAGACTTTCAGAAGTATGGACTTGAAAAAGCACGCAGCTATGAGATTATCCTGCATTGGCTCAACAACAGGCTCAGCCGGAACCAGTTCCTTGTCCTATCGGGAATCCTGGTCGGCTGTTCGGCAGGCCTGGCCGGCGTATTACTGAAAACACTGGTACACAACATCCATCATTTTATTACCACTGAAGTTCACTTCGAATACCAGATCCTGTTCTATGTTGTATTTCCTTTTCTCGGAATTGTATTGACGACCTTAATCGTCTTAACCATTTTTAAAGGTCAGGACCGGAAAGGAATCGGCGTCATCCTGTATGAAATTGCACAGAATTCCAGCATCGTTTCTTCGGTGAAAATGTATTCCCAGATTGTGCAGAGTGCGGTTACCGTAGGATTGGGAGGATCAGCCGGACTGGAAAGCCCGATTGCCGTTACCGGTGCTGCCATCGGATCGAATTTTGCCCAGACTTACCGCCTGAGTTATAAGGAACGGACGTTACTGCTGGCTGCGGGAGCTACTGCCGGGATTGCTTCGGCCTTCAATGCACCGATTGCCGGAATCATGTTTGCCTTCGAGATCCTGCTTACGGGGGTAGTATTTACCGATTTCATCCCTTTGGTGGTGGCGGCTGTCTGCGGAAGCCTCTTATCCCGTATCCTTTTGCAGGAAGATGTGCTGTTCAGGTTTTATACCCGTGAAGCATTTAATTATAAAAATGTCCCGTATTATTTCATTTTAGGAATCGTTACCGGATTATACGCGCGTTATTTTGTTCTTGTTTCGAAGAAAGTTGAACATTTTATCAAAGATCTGAAAATGTCAAGGCTCAGAAAAGCGATGTTCGGGGGTGCCGTGCTTTCGTTGCTGTGTGTGCTTTTTCCGCCTCTGTTCGGTGAAGGCTACGATACGGTAAAAGCTTTTACCAACGGGAATACGCACAATATTATCCAGAACAGTTTTTTCAGGTATTTTGAAATTAAAAATTTGACAATTATCATTTTCCTGATTCTTGTTTTGTTGCTGAAGGCCTTTGCGACCTCTTTTACGATTTTCAGCGGCGGAAACGGCGGAAACTTTGCTCCTTCACTTTTTGCCGGGGGAACGGTAGGTTATCTGTTTGCCATCATCTGCCAGCAGATCGGTTTTGCAGATGTACCGGTAACCAATCTGGTGCTGGTAGGAATGGCCGGCGCAATGAGCGGGGTGATGTATGCTCCGCTGACTGCTATTTTCCTGATTGCCGAATCGAGCTTTGGCTATGACCTGTTTATTCCATTGATGATTGTTTCTATTATTTCTTATCTGATTGCCAAATGGTTCTCTCCTATTTCTCCTGAGCTGAAATCGCTTGCCGACCAGGGAAAAATTTTTACGAACAAACACGATAAGAATTTGTTGTTTTCCCTGAAAACGGAAGATTTTATCGACCGCTATTCCCAGTCTATTAACGAAAACGCTCCGATTACGGAATTGTTTGACCTTGTAAAAAACGGGAGCAAAAACATATTTGCTGTGGTGAATGAAGATAAAGTTCTCCGTGGGATTTTAACGCTGGATGACATCCGGCCATATCTTTTTACCAATACGGAAGTCTCTGCAAAAATCAACCAGATTATGAAAACTCCGCCTGCTGTGATCCATCCTGAAAACCAGCCGCTGGAAATCCTTCAGACTTTTGATGATGCTGGCGTATGGAACCTTCCGGTAGTGAATGAAAACAACATCTTTATCGGGTTCATTTCAAAATCCACCATTTTGATGAGTTACCGCCAGTTACTGAAAGAATACTCGGAATAGAGCCACGTGTTATAAGTACTCCACATTAATTATTCATCATTTTTTATAAATTTAGAAGATGAAATTTATAAATCTTTGTGAAGCTGAACTTGAGACCTTAAAAATGATGGCCGCTAATTATCCCAATTCTTTTGTTCGGGAACGCGCTCACGGGGTGATCATGAATCATAATGGTATTGAGGCAAAACAGATAGCTTCTGTTTTCTC
>CAJYRQ010000026.1 GCA_913777465.1 uncultured Chryseobacterium sp. | reverse complement strand
TTGGTCACTGTCTGATCCGAGTTGTAGTCTGCGGCGGTAGCATAGTTGAAGTCAACCGTATTACCGATGGCCGTGCTTCCCGCATCAATGGAAATCACATCGTTCAGGGTAATGTTTACCGTTGTGGAGGCTGTCGTATTCTGGGCCCGGGCATTATTCGTTCCCAGGATGAATGCTCCGATGGTTAAGGCTGCGATGGCGATTTGTTTTATCATGACCGTATTATTTTATTTTTTATTCTTGATTAATTGTCCTCTTTTGAACATTACAAATCTACGGCGGCGGTAAAAGTTTCCCTGTAGTGCAAAATGGAAGTTCATGTAGTAAAATAACTACAGGACAATGCATTCAGTTTAAATAGAAAAACCCTCAGCACTTGATAAGTATTGAGGATCTATGTATAATATTTTGCTTCAGGGAATTTTTGGAATTGAAATCTCTGATTTTTCATCAAGGACAAATAATCATTGATTTTATATCGAACTTAATATCAGCGGCCTTTCCGAATTTAAGCATTGTATCAATATCCTTATATAAATTTCGCAGCTGTCTGCAATGATTATCAGAAATTCAATTCTATCGGATTATTCTTCATTAAAATGCTATTCTGCATTTCTATATTCTTCTTTAAAATATCCGTCAGATGACCATAGACCTTTGTAAAGTTACCATTTTTACAACTTTACGCTAAAACAAGAACAAATGGAAATCCGCTTTCAGGTATGGTTTTTGTTTTTAAAATATACAGACTCATTTAAATTTTTGATTGAAAGTATGTTATAAGCATTTCTTTTATGTACAGTATATTAACCTGCATAAAAGATAAAATTATATCAACCCATCAAAAATGTTAATATGAAACAGAGTGATGACAACAGAATGATTCCGATGACGTCTTTTTCCAGTGGAAACGGTAAATCGGTGACAGACGATGTGTATTATTACACCAATCAGATTGTAAATGTGATCATGCTTGGGAAGCCTGGTGAAGAGTGGTATTTAATAGACTGTGGAATGCCGGAATGCGGTGAGGAAATTATCGCTGCTGCTGAAGAACGATATGGCAAAGACAGACCGCCGGCAGCCATATTCCTGAGCCATGGCCATTTTGACCACGTCGGTGGAATTGTAAAGCTTTTGGAAAAATGGAATATCCCTGTATATGCCCATCCTCTGGAAATCCCTTTCATTACCGGAAAACAGGAATACCCTGAACCTGATGCTTCTGTAGAAGGCGGCTTGCTGGCCAAATTGTCTTTCATTTATCCGCACAAACCCATAGATATTTCCGGACACGTATCTGATTATCCGGAGCATGGCAAATTACCGGGCCTTAATGATTGGCAGTGGATCCATGCACCCGGCCATTCTCCCGGCCAGGTGGTTTTCTTCCGCGAAAAAGACCGCATCCTGCTTTCAGCCGATGCTTTTATAACGGTAAAACAGGATTCTTTTTATAAAGTCCTGGTTCAGAAACGTGAAGTACAGGGGCCTCCCCGATATTTAACCACAGATTGGCCGGCCGCTAAGGATACCGTAATCAAGTTAAGAAATTTATCACCATCCATTGTGATTTCAGGACACGGGCAATATATGGAAGGTGAAGAATTAAAAATTGGCCTCAATAAGCTTGCTGAAGATTTCGACACCCTGGCACTGCCTTCACACGGGCGGTTTGTAAAGTAGCGGAACTGATTAATGTTTTTAAAATCATTCGCTAACCTTTTATAAACTTCTGATATCGTGCAAAGGTTTTTATATAAATACCAAATAAAAAATCACCTCAACAACTGAGATGATTTGCTTGCTTTGAATTTACTATTGAAGATATGAATGATGTTTTGTAGGACAAAGATACGATCAGCTGGCTGCCACAACTTCAGGGGAAACCCCGAAATGATTTCCGTAAAAATACGGTAACCCATAAAAATCGTCCCGCAGAATTTGCGGGACGACTTATTTATTTAAGATTTTTGAACTGTTCTTGATTTAGCCGTGATGCCATCTGAAAAACTTGTGATTATCACACTTCCTTCTTCCGGCTTTGGTAATTTCTAAAGCGGGCTTACCAGTTCCAGGAACCATTCTTTCACCTCCCCTTCCAGGAATGGAGCCAGCTTTTCTTCACAGGTTTTGTGGTAAGCGTTCAGCCAGGTGATTTCTTCTTCCGAAAGGATTTCCTTAACGATGGTATCTTTGAAGAACGGACAGAACGTCAGCGTTTCAAACTCGTAGAACGTACCATGGATTGTAGTGTCGGATTCTTTTACGGCAATCAGGTTTTCGTGACGGATGCCGTATTCGCCTTCCAGGTAATATCCCGGTTCATTGGAACACACCATTCCGACCATCAGCTCCTGCGGGTTCATGTCTTTCCGGATGTTCTGAGGGCCTTCATGCACATTCATGAAGCTGCCTACCCCATGGCCGGTACCGTGGTTGTAGTCTTTGCCTTCCATCCACAAAGGCAGTCTTGCAATCGCATCCAGCTGAACCCCGCGGGTCCCTTTCGGAAACTTCACCATCGAAAGACGGATCAGTCCCTGCAGAACCAAAGTTGAATTTCTTTTGAATTCTTCGGAAACTGCCCCTAAAGCCAACGTTCTTGTGATATCGGTTGTTCCTTCAAGGTACTGCCCTCCCGAATCCACCAGAATGCTGGCGTCGTTGGTTACTTCCTTGCTGCCTTCTTTTTTTGCAGAGTAATGCATGATTGCTCCGTTGTCTTTATATCCGACAATGCTTCCGAAGCTTTCCCCTACAAAGTTCTCTCCTTCCGCACGGAATACTCTCAGTTTCTCACCGATGGAATATTCGTTCATGGCTTCTTTTCCGGCATTGTGCGTCAGCCAGTACAGGAATTTCACCATCGCCACGCCGTCGCGTACCATTACCTTTCTGAAACCTTCCAGCTCCGTCTCATTCTTCTGGGCTTTCATCAGATTTCCCGGTACCGCCGCTTTGATGAACTCATTATCCGGCTTCAGCGCTTCGAAAATCGACTGGTTGCTGTTCGGGGAAACCAATACTTTTTCATTGCTGAATGCTTTCAGGCAATTGTAGAATTCTTCGTACGGCATCATTTTTACCCATGCTTCATCCATCTGCCTCCTGGATTCCACATCCATTTTATCCAGATCGGTGAAAAGTTTCGCGTCGTTTTTCGTAATTACCAGGTAGCCTAAAAATACCGGATTGCTTTCGACATCGCTTCCCCGAAGGTTTAACGTCCAGGCCACATCATCCAGGCTGGAAATGATGTGGATGGTGGCGCACTGCTCCTCCATTTTCTGGCGGATCGCCGCGATTTTATCAATCACCGACTTTCCTGCTCTTTCCACAGGATGTACGAAAATCGGATTTTTAGAAGGTGTTCCCCGGTCTTTCCAGATCTCTTTCAGCAAAGGAAGATCGGTGAGGGTAATATTTTTAGCGTTTAATTTTTCAGTCAGCAGTTCCCAGTTGGCGTGGGAAGTGGCCTGGGCATTCACCGCTACTTTTCCGTTTTCCGGAATTTCAGAGATGATCCAGTCGATATAATTCGGCGTACCTTCCATTCCGTCCTTGAAAAGATCGATTCCCGAACCGGCCAGCTCAATCGGCGCCTGGGTAAAATACCGTCCGTCGGTCCATAAACCGGCTTTGTCTCTGGTAATCACCACAAAACCCGCAGAACCCAGGAATCCTGACAGCCAGGCCCTTTCCTGCCACTCCTGAGGCAGATATTCGCTCATATGCGGATCGGCGGAATATACTATAAATGCATCAACATTATTTTTCTGCATCTCTTCACGAAGCGCAGCTACTTTTTCCTTTGAAGTCATTTTTTTATAATTTTTTAAAAAGTGAAGTTACGAATTTAAAGGTTACCTGACAGCGTCCGGTATTGTTTTATCGGATTTTATTGCCGCCTGGTGTATATTTTTCAGGTTAATACATTTTTTCCTCTCATTCTATGCTGAAGTAAGATACAGCCTTTTTACTTTCCAACGATTACTTTCCGGTGTTCAGTCCCCCAATCGGCCAGGGTATCAATGATTTTCTTTAACGTCAAACCGTATTCGGTCAGCTGATACTGTACCGTTACGGGTTGGGTATCGAGCACGATCCGCTTTACGAGCTGGTTCATTTCCAGCTCCTTCAGCTCTTTGCTGAGCATCTTGTTGGAAATCCCTTTTACATCATTCAGAATATCAGAAAAACGCCGTTTGTTGTAATAACAGACAGATGAAATGATTGAAATTTTCCATTTGCCGTTCAAAACGTCCATGGCGTCATGAACAGCCCTGATTTGTTTCTTGTTGGAATCGTTATCCGAGCATTTTATTTCCTTCATAAGTTACCTGGTTACCCAAAAGTTACTGTTACTTTTAGTTACAAAGTTACTAAAATAAATTTATTCACTTTAAATTTGCTTCGTTAAAGAAATCGATTTCAACAACAAACCATTTAGAAGTCTCAGACAAAATTAATTTCATCATTTAAAATTTAAAAAAAAATGAATTTCACAGATAAAAATGTAATCATTACCGGCGGCAGCGCAGGAATCGGGTTAGCCACGGCAAAAACATTTATCGCAAAAGGAGCGGATGTTCTGGTAACCGGAAGAAATATGGCTACTTTGGATCAGGCATCCGCAACCATTAACAGCCCTAAATTTAAAACCTTAGCCTCTGATATTTCTAAAATTGAAGATATCAAAGCGTTGGAAAAAGAAGTTTCGGAAAGCGGAAAAAAAATTGATGTCCTGGTACTGAATGCAGGAATTGCGAAACAATTTTCAATACAAGAAACCACGGAGGAAGTGTTTGATGATTTGTTTAACATCAATGTAAAAGGACTGTTCTTTACCTTGCAGAAACTCATTCCCCATTTGGCTGAAGGTGCCTCCGTTATTCTTATTTCGTCCGGCGTTTCGGTGAGCGGATATGCGCAGATGGGTGCTTACGCCGCAACAAAAAGTGCAGTGGATGCCATCGCCCGTACTGCAGCCATCGAGCTGGCGGACCGGAAAATCCGAGTCAATACCGTAGCTCCGGGATTAACCGATACCCCAATGAATCAACAGACGCCGGAAGACATCAAAAATGCCATTGCCGCCGCAGTGCCCCTGAAACGGATCGGTGAAGCTGAAGAAATTGCCAATGCCATTGTATTCCTGGCTTCAGACGAAGCTTCTTATATCTCAGGTTCTTACCTGTCGGTTGACGGAGGGGTAACCATCCGCCGATAAATTACTTATCTGCTTTTGCAAACAGCGTCGTTAGGTTTCACATTCATGAACCTGACGATGCTTTTTAAATTTCACAAATGTAATACAATGGGAATTCGACCGTATTAAACTATAATTCAGTCATTTAATTGTTTTTTTTTAAAAATCAAGGTTAATTCAGTCAGGGTTTTAAATAGAATTTCCTTTCGGTTGGAATGAGTAAAAGATTCACGCTTTTCGTTTGATCGTCAAAACCTTTGATCGTATTTTTGACAAGAAAAACTTCCCGCATCCGGCTTCCGGCTTCCAACCTGTTAATCCAGGTTCTTCGTTGAGTTTACATTAATATACCAATTATCAGGTTATCATTAAGGTCTATTGTCTTCTGCAGATATCTTAAGATTTTTTGTTTTCACATAGTTCCAGATCAGATACAGCAACAAGATTGCAAGCCATACGCTCAGGACAACGGTCATAAAGATTATCCGGATGGAGGGATGAAGGTAATTGGGCTTATAAAATAAATGTTCCAAATTATTAAACCGGTCCTTCAACTTATCCCTGTCAAAAGTATTCCGGATTCCATTGAGGGGTTCCCGGGTATGATCCCGGTAATAAAAGACATCATGGGTCAGGTCCTTGGGAATGATCTCTGATTCTATCTTGTATTTCTTCAGCAAAGCCATGAAGTTTTGAAACGAATGAAGCAGCGAGTCCTGATCAAATTTGTAGAGCAATTTGTATCTCGTTACCGCATTCTGATACTGTTGTGCCGTTTGGGAAACCTGATGGACGGGACTGTACAACATCTTATTTTCCGTAAAGATACAGACCTTTTCATCACTTTCCGGATAGGCCTCAACCCCCTTGAATATAACTTCCGTGCTGTCACCAATGGTTTTCTTCGAGATAATTCTTTTGGTAAAGGTTTCAGGTTCAGTTCCCAGATCACCCATTCCTGAAAGGATCTTGGAACTTATGTTTTTGTAATCGGCACTTAATACTTTTAACGTATCTATACTGTAATACCTGGTCTCAACGGAATAATATTCCGGATTACCGGGATCATAAAAAGTAGTACCTCTCTCCGCGATTACCGGATAAGGTTCAGGATATAAAATATTTTCCGGATTGAATAATTTATCCGAACTGTACGAGGTATAATTGTATAAAAAAGGATTTAAGACATTGAGCAAAGTCTTGTCTTTGTTAAAATCTTTTTCAGGAAGCTCCGTCCTCATTTTGGCATTCATCCCAAAGCTGTAGCTTATGAAGAAAGTCAGTGACAGAAAGGAAACGAGCAATAAAGAAGCTCCGATTTTCACTTTGCCGGCAGCCTTGTATCTTTGGCCGGAATGGTTTCTTAATAACAAAACAAAAAAGCAGAACAGGAAAAGGCCGGTAATAAAAACGTGGGAAATAGACACGTCATCATAAAATTTAAACCTGTAAAACTCCGTGTAGCTATCAACCTGATGAATTCCTTCAAACTTAAAGTATCCATAGGTAAAATAAGCCAGGTGGATTACGCTTAATACAATGAAGGATCTGATCAGAAATATTTTTAATTTTTTGTCCATGATTGAATCGTTTATTTTTTAAAAGAGAATGTATATTCAGTCAAGTTCAATGGAATTGTTGTTTTCTTTAAAATACTCCCGGATTTTCTCGGTTCTCATTTTTTTCATATTCCCTATCTGAGTAGGAAGTCCCGTCAGGCATCGTTGATGTTAAGCTGGTAATATTATACCTTTGCTTAAGTTCTCTCATTCTGCTCATCGGATCTTTTATATAATCTTCAAGGGCTTTTTTATAACGGCTTTCTGTCACCGGAATATAGGCAGATAAATTAAGTTTTATATTTCTGAAGTAAGTGGATCCGTTTTTATCGATAAAAAGGCCCATCAGTTCGGTTTCGGTCTTTTCTAAATGTAACGAATCGGGCTTGTAGGTGTACGCATAAGTAAAGTTGTATTTTTGACCAAAACAAAATACAGAGAGTAAAAAATTGAGTATGAATATTCCTTTTCTGATCATTTTGCAAAGACATTAAATTAAGACGTTAATATACTCAAATATAAACACGCACAGGTGAATTAAATTCCAGATTTTGTAATTAAATTATATCATACGTGATATTTAAGCCTTAGACTCACCGTATCTTCAGCTCAAAAATGATGTTCGGCTCAGAAATTAAAAGATTTTGGAAAGGTTATTGCTTACTTACACAATATGGAAAGCCAGAATTATAAAAACCACAGAAAATTTTATCCGCCGCATCATTTTATCTACCTTCCATTACTGATGGTGCTGCAGGTTTTCGGGATTTTTAAAATTTTCAATGACGAATCCCATGAGCTGATCTGGATCTTATTTTCTGCTGTTGTTTTTCTGATTCTATACCTGGCTGTGATGGTAAGACAGCATTACGCAATCGGGTTACAGAACCGGATCGTGAGACTGGAATTCAGACAAAGATATTTCGAGATTTTCCAGCTGAGATCGGATGAGGTGGAAAGCAAACTGACCTTCGACCAGATTGCCGCCCTGCGGTTCGCCTATGATGATGAATTTAAAGAACTGCTGTACGAGGCACTTCACGAAAACATCAAAGGTGATGAAATCAAAAGATCCATCAAAAAATGGAGGGCCGACCATCACCGGATTTAATTTAAATAATAAACACCAAAATATATTATCATGAGAAAATTGAGCTTATACAGCATGACGGTATTATGTCTGCTGATGTTAACAAGCTGCGAAGCAGTAGAAACGATCTTTAAAGCAGGAATGTGGTGGGGAATCATCGTAGTGGTCGGCGTAATAGCCCTTATTTTGTGGCTGTTCTCAAGGGGTAGAAACTCTTAACCAAAGTCTTATGGAAAATTCAGACCTAGACCTGATCACCCATCTGAAGCCTTCGAAGATTGTAAAAATTATGAAAGATCCGGTAGCTTCTGCAAAGGCGGTACATCTTATTTATACCTCCGATGCAGAAACAGCCGGAATTACCCGGAAAAAGACGGGTAAAAAATATTCCTATTACAAAGACGGCGAAAAAATAAAGGATAAAGATGAAATTACCCGTATCAACAAGCTGGTAATTCCTCCGGCATGGGAAAATGTCTGGATTTGTGCATTGGACAACGGTCATCTCCAGGCAACCGGAATTGACGTCAAGAAAAGAAAGCAGTACCGCTATCATCCGCTCTGGAGTGCCCTGCGGAACCATACCAAGTTTTACCGAATGCTTCAATTCGGCTATGCCCTGCCCGATATAAGATTGCAGGTGGAAAAAGACCTTGCCCTTCGCAATTTCGAAAAAAGAAAAATCCTGGCGCTGATTGTAAGCCTGATGCAGAAAACAAACATCCGTATCGGAAACAATGCCTATGAAAAACTTTACGGTTCTTTCGGACTGACGACCTTGAAAGGCAAACACGTTAAAGTTCAGGGACAGAAAATAACCTTTCATTTCAAAGGTAAAAAAGGGGTAATGCACGATATCGACCTCAAAAGCCGCAGGCTTTCCAGACTCATCCAGAAATGTAAGGATATCCCGGGAAGGGAGCTATTCCAATATATCGATGATGAAGGGAACCGCCATACGGTAGATTCGGGAATGGTGAATGATTATATCAAGGAAATCAGCGGTGAAGATTTTACGGCAAAAGATTTCAGGACCTGGTCCGGAACGGTAAGTGCCCTGATCGCTTTTAAAGAGATCGGCTACGCGGAAACCCATACCGAATACAAGAAAAAAGTAAAAGAAGCACTGGAAATGGTGGCTTCCCATCTGGGGAATACCAGTACCGTCTGCCGGAAATATTATGTTCATCCTTTGGTTATCAATCTTTACGAAAACAACACCATCAAAAAATACCTCGACGAACTCGAGCAGATTGAAGAAAATGATGGGAAAGCCGGCCTTACCCATGAGGAAAAGCTGGTGCTGAAAATTCTGGAAAACGAGAAGATTTAGAAGGTCAATGGTGAATGGTCAATACGCTTTGCTGGCAATTTTTTTAAGAAAAGGTAAAATTTAATAATGTTTTGCTAAAACAGAATTTAAGTAAAGACCACCAGAAAATTGATCATTCACTATTGATCATTCATTATAAAAGCATCCCGTCATTACCAATTGACAAGTGCAGCAAATTCACTATTCGCATTATTCCCTGCTGTCATTTGCTGAGTGTAAAGTTTACGATGGGCCTATGTGAGTCCCTTGCAGACAAAAATAGGCGGAATCTTTTTACAAAAAACTTCATAGCGTCGGAAGTGTTTGACTCATAAAAACTGGCAATTTCGCTATTCACTGTTCTTCTGCGCAGTGAAATTTACCGTTCAAAAACCACCCCGTCAAAAATTATTTCATAATTTTAGCCACCCCTCCGGAGGAGTGGAATTGTGGTGAAAGCTTTGATTACTGTCTTTTTATTCCAATTTAATAACCGGTTTTTATATTCAATAACAATAAATTGACAAACGGAGCGGATTGACCATTCACCATTCACTATTGACGATCCACCATTCACCTCGCTCTTTGCCGGAGACCTCAAATAAATGTTGTAAATTTGTATTCTCAGAAAATAAAAAATATACAACGAATATGGCAAAAGCAATTTCGCAAGTACCGTTTGCGGTAAACGAGCCGGTAAATTCTTATGCACCGGGAACCCCGGAAGTAAAAAGCCTGATCGCCCAATATAAAAAAATGTGGGCCGAGAAAGTAGAAATCCCAATGATCATCAATGGTGAGGAAGTAACGACAGGAGATAAGGTTCAGCTTCAGTCGCCTCAGGATCATGCCCACGATTTCGGGTTCTATCACAGAGGGACGATGCAGCACGTAGACGATGCCATCAACGCGGCATTGGCTGCCAAAAAGGAATGGAATGAGCTGGGCTGGGAGCACCGCGCGGCGATTTTCTTAAAGGCGGCTGATCTTTTGGCCGGACCTTACCGGGATGTCATCAATGCAGCAACGATGATCGGACAGTCGAAGAATGTTCATCAGGCAGAAATCGATGCGGCATGCGAATTCATCGATTTCTTAAGATTCAATGTAGAATTTATGACGGAAATGTATTCCGAGCAGCCGGTTTCGGATGCTGGAATCTGGAACCGTGTAGAATACAGACCTTTGGAAGGATTCTGCTTTGCAGTTACCCCTTTCAACTTTACGGCAATTTCCGGAAACTTACCGGCATGTATGGCCATGCTTGGAAACGTAGTGGTATGGAAACCTTCCGATAAGCAGATTTATTCTGCGAAAGTAATCATGGACGTTCTTATGGAAGCAGGCCTTCCGAAAGGGGTCATCAACATGATTTTTACCGACGGGAAAGAAACGGCTGAAAAAGTACTGGCGCACAGAGATTTTGCCGGGCTTCACTTTACCGGCTCCACCAAGGTATTCCAGGGAATGTGGAAGATGATCGGTGACAACATCCATAATTACAGAACCTACCCGAGAATCGTTGGGGAAACCGGAGGAAAAGACTTCGTGATCGCCCACCCTTCTGCCAACGCTGCAGCAGTAGCTACCGCTTTGGTAAGAGGTGCTTTTGAATATCAGGGACAGAAATGTTCGGCAGCTTCCAGAGCCTATATCCCGCAGTCGCTTTGGGCTGAGGTGAAAAAAGTAATGGAAATGCAGATTTCTTCCATCAAAATCGGTTCTCCTGAAGATCCGTCTAACTTTGTGAATGCGGTCATCGATAAAAACTCTTTCGAAAAATGCAAAGGGTATATTGACAGAGCCACTGCATCGGAAGAAGCGAATGTAGTGATCGGCGGAAAAACCGATGATTCCAAAGGATGGTTTGTACACCCTACCGTTATTGAAACCACCAATCCACAATACGAAAGCATGGTCGAGGAAATCTTCGGTCCGATCTTATCCGTATATGTATATGAAGACGCGAAATGGGCAGAAACCCTTGAGCTGGTAGATTCTTCTTCACCTTATTCACTTACGGGTTCTGTTTTCGCACAGGACCGTTATGCCATCAACGAAGCCTTCAAAGCTTTGGAAAATGCATCCGGAAATTTCTACATCAACGATAAACCGACAGGAGCCGTAGTAGGTCAGCAGCCTTTCGGAGGCGGAAGAGCTTCCGGAACCAATGACAAGGCCGGTTCTAAAATGAACCTGTTGAGATGGACTTCCGTAAGATCAATTAAAGAGACTTTTGTTTCTCCTAAAGATTACAGGTATCCGTATCTTGGATAATAAATGATAATGAGCCCCGGAATTTTGATTTCGGGGCTTTTATTTTAGAAATTTATCAATGAATTTAATGTAAATCCGGTTTAAAAAGAGAATTAATCATCTGGCATTCGATTTATCATATTTCATCAATTGCGTCGGGCTTTAGCCCGATGTGAAAATTGTAATTCCAAATTGGCTTTAGCCGTAATTTATTATAGGTTTCGGCTGAAACCGCTCATAAACCGACATATCGTACATAGACTTCCTTCGGCTAGCTCAGGATGACATTGTCCATTTCGTTTAATATTTGAATAGCATACGTACATCGAACCAAGTTAATTTAAATTCAATTTATTGATAATTAATAGCAAACCGAATTTTCGGAACGGTTATTGAACTGATGGAAACACGCAACCAAAACAAAATATTATGAAAAAATTAGTGTTAATAGCAGCGATAGGAATGTTTGCCATCAGCTGCGGTACAAAAGAATCTTCGACGTCGATGAGCAATTCGGATTCCACTGCGGTAGACAACACTGCAACCATGGCGCCTGCCACTACAGATACCATGACGACAGCACCAACGACTACCGGTAATCCGGACAGCATGAAAATGAAAATGGATACTGCCGCTACGGCGCGATAGGATCCACTGACCCCCCAAACATTTTAATCCTCAGATGAAAGTCCGGGGATTTTTATTTTAATAATAAAAACTTCCGGCATCCGGCATCCCTCTTCCGGCCTATACAGGTTTGCATTATTCTGCAACAGCTTTCGACCGGTAACTTTTAAGAGATTTAATAAAGATACTTTTTACTTTTTACTTTTTACTTTTTACTTTTTACTTTTAATCACTATATTTGATCTACAACTAAACATTAAAGAATTTACTATGAAAAAATTAGGAATAGGCGTTGTTTTGGGCTTATTGTTCTTAAGCAGCTGCGCCGATAAAAAAGAAAACCGGGAAGAATTTAAGGATGACCATAATAAGGAATACATGAGAAACAGCCTGGGCGATACGGCCAGTGCCCGTTCCGAATCTTCCGCTTCCGACAGCACGGCAATGAAAAAGGATACTGCAACAATGAAATAAAACAAAACGGAACCGCAGCGCTACTGCGGTTTTTTTAGTGGATAATTTTCCTGAATGCTTCTGCCAAATTGATTTTCAAAGTACCCGTTCCTTCTTTTAACCTGAAAGACATTCGTTAATCTAAATACGGTTGTAACTATTTTTGTCTTATTCAGACCGATATGTCGACATAATTATTACATTTGTAGCCAATAAAAAGTACTATGAAAAAATTGACAATATTCTCAGCCCTGTTTATCGGAGCTTTTGCTTTCGCACAGGGAATTAAATTTGAAGAATCCAGCTTTGCTACCGTTCTTGCCAAAGCCAAAAAAGAAAATAAGCTGGTCTTTATTGATGCCTATACCACCTGGTGCGGACCATGTAAGCTGATGGCTAAAAATGTGTTTCCGCAGAAAACGGTAGGCGACTATTACAATGCCAATTTTGTAAACGCCAAGATCGATATGGAGAAAGGCGAAGGCATCGAAATTGCCAAAAAATATAATGTGAAGGCCTTTCCTACTTATCTTTTCGTAGACGGAAACGGGGAACTGGTGCACAGAACATTAGGATATGTGGAGGAAAACGATTTCATCCAGTTTGCCAAAGACGCGGGAGATCCGAGCAAAAGACTCACCGCCCTGAAGCAGAAGTTCGAAGAAGGTGAAAAAGATCCTGAATTCCTGAAAAACCTGGCCGGACTTACCATGTACAGCGATCCTGAATTTTCCGGAAAAGTAATGGAACGGTATTTCAATGCGAAAACGGAACTGAATCAGGAGGATATCCAGATGCTTGTTTTTGCTGCCCAGAATATCGACAGCCCGATGTATAAGACATTCCAGGCCAAGAAAGCGGAGATCTCCAAAGTGATCACGCCGGAAAAATATGAAGCTATTGATAAAAGCATTAAGATCAGCGGCCTTTTCAAGAAATCGTATAATGCCGATACCAAATCCTGGAACGACAATTATTTCCTGACGGAAGCCCAGAAATTCATGCCGAAGGAAGAAGCTGAAAAGATCCTGAAAAAAACACAGGCCGGAAGAGCATTGAGGGATAAAGATATGGCCAAATACGAAAAGCTGACCCTTGAACTGAACAAAGACACTTCTGCCATGAGTTCGGAAGAACTGAATTCCGTGGCATGGAACTTCTTTGAAAATGTGACCAACAAAGCATCTCTTGAAAAAGCGGTTGCCTGGGCACAGGAATCGGTGAAGAAAAATGAAAATTACGCCAATACCGATACGCTGGCCAACCTGTACAACAAAGTAGGTGATAAGAAAAACGCAAAGCTTTGGGCCGAAAAGTCCATCGCACTGGCGAAAAAATCCGGTGAAGATTCAGCCGATACCGAGAAGCTGCTGAAGAGCTTGACGATACAGTAAAATAGAGAAATCCGCAGAACAATCTGCGGATTTGTCGTTAATTCTTTAAATCACGTTTTTTAACTTTCTAATAAATTATTATTCTTTTTTAATGCTTCAATCATCTGATCTCTTCTTTCTTTTGAAAGTGTTCTACGTTCGGGATAAGGATTGTTTTTAAACTCCTCTCTCTTCTTCAAATATTGCTCTCTTGTTACAGGGATACCTTGTTGAAAAGGTTTTATTTCAACTTGTTTCCTCTCTATACCATTAGCAACAAAAGAATGATAATTTTTCTCGTCACCAATCTGAAGGATCAGACCTGTAAGGCCTTTAAAACGGTAAGGCCCTTCAGAAATCGGGATTTCTTTAGTGTACCATGCTGTAAACAATCTATTATTAAAAACTGTTGTAGCTTTATTACACTTATATCCAAGAATTGTTTTTACCTCATCGTAGTCTGTTTTCCATTTTAAATAGGTCGTTTCAAAAGTGAAAAAATCCCTGGCAATACCGGTTGTAACATAAATTTTTGAACCTTCCCTGTATATAGAATAAGATATTTTATATTTTGGCAGGTCTGCCGCACGGATTTCTACATTTGGTGAGGTCTGTGCAGCAATAGCTGCCTGTTCAAATATTTTTCTTACCGCCTGATATTGCTGACTGTAGTACATTGATGAATTTAAATTAAAATCGAGAATCATATTTTCTTTAACCCTATGGGCCAAATCTGCAGTATCCCTAACAAAAGAATATTCGTAATGTATCTCCAGATCAGAAAAGGTTTTTGCTTCTTTTTTCTGAGAAAAAGCAAAAGAGAAAGTGATAAATAATATAATTAAAAAGTATTTAAACATAATTTAAAGAGTTTAACTGATTATGGCCAATACTCAACTATTTGCGGATTAGTAAATGGAGCAGAGCATTCATCTTCCATTTGTTGCAAATCAGTTACCCAACAATCTGGTTGGTCATTAGGCCCGACTTCAACAACCTGTGTATAGCCACAAGATGACGTTAGGGTTATTGGATGATAAAAAACTTTTGATTCAACTGTCACTTCTTTGGAAGTATTGGCATTCATTATTCCGGCAACGCCAAAAGCTGCCAATAAAAAAATTCTTTTCATGTGTTTTGAATTTTGAAATTAATAATAATTTTTTACACTAAAAGTATTTCGCGAAACTTTTTTCAAAGATGGGTAACGGTTCCCTAGCTAACAATTCCAAAAGGAATAAAAAGCTATTCCGGTTGGAATAAAAATATTCTCGTAAAAACAGTATCTTTACATTTCAATTTCCATTATGATGAACAACAGTATCGGTTTTAAAATAAAAAAATTGCGGGAGCAGAAAGAGATATCCCAGGAGGACCTGGCTTTTCACCTGGACGTATCACAGAGCTATCTCAGCAAAATTGAAAACGGAGCTATTGAAAAACTGGACTTCATTTTTATGCAGAAAATTTCCGATTTTTTTAAAGTAGAACCCCAGTATTTTTTAGAGGGTGATACAATTGTTAACAATAACATTGAAACAAGCACTAATTCTGCTGTGGGAAATATTGGTGATACAACAATAAACACTACTGATCAGAATTTATTGGAAAACGTGATTAATAATCAACATCACATCAATCAATTAATGGAAGTGCAGAATAGGCTGATCGAAAAGCTGCTGAAAGATTAACGTCACGTCAAAGCATAAAAAATCCGCTGCCTTTTCAGACAGCGGATTTTTATTTCAATAAAGTTTTTAATTTAATATTCAAAAAGAACACTTCCCCAGGTGAAGCCGCTTCCGAAGGCCGAAAGCAGGACCAGGTCTCCCCTCTTGATCTTTCCCTGTTCAATGGCTTCGCTTAAAGCGATCGGGATGGAGGCAGCCGTCGTATTTCCGTACTTCTGGATGTTGTTGAAGATCTTTTCGTCCGGTAATCCGAATTTCTGCTGGACAAACTGGGCAATCCGTAAATTCGCCTGGTGCGGAATAAACATATCGAGGTCATCGATTGTTTTCCCGGCTTTGTCCAGGGCTTCCTGCATGGTTTCCGGGAATCTCGTCACCGCATGCTTGAAAACAAAGTTCCCGTTCATGATCGGATAGACTTCTTTATCCGTCACATTTTCCGGTTCTTTTCTCATCCGGTCGCTCCAGCCGTATTTGGAACCCGGAAATTGCGTACACAGCTCGCCGGCATATTTTCCTTCTGAATGCATATTTACTGCCAGTACATCACCTGCATCATCATTGATGGTCGCAGAAAGAACAATCGCTCCTGCCCCATCCCCGAAAATCACGGAAACGCCTCTTCCTTCGTCGGAAAAATCCAGTCCGAAAGAATGTACCTCGGCTCCGACAACCAATATATTTTTGTAAGTTCCCGATTTGATGAACGCATTGGCCACGCTCATCGCATAAACAAACCCCGAACACTGGTTTCTTACATCCAGCGCGCCGATAGTCCCGCAGCCCAGCATATCCTGCAGCAATACGCCGCAGCCCGGGAAATAATAATCCGGCGAAAGGGTGGCGAAAACAATATAATCGATATCTTTTGAAGTAAGTCCTGCATTCGCAATGGCTTTTTCGGAAGCTCTGAATCCTAAATAAGCAGTCGTTTCCTGCGCATCGTTACGGTGTTCCCGGTGTCTTCTTTCCCTGATCCCGGTGCGCTCCGTAATCCACTCGTCATTGGTGGTCATTAATTTGGCTAAATCATCATTCGTAACAATGTGATCCGGAACATGGAATCCGATCCCTTTTATTGTACTTTTAATCATATAGTTTGTTTAATTTTGGTAAAGATAAACTTATTTGACACATAGTTTTTCAAAATATTATTATTTTTACGATATGGCAATTGTTACCATTTACCGGGACTCCCAATGCGAATGGGTGGATGTGGAGGCTCCTACGGCGGAAGACCTCACGTTTTTACACGAAAGATACGCAATCAACAATCTTCTGCTGGAAGATACCCTGGATCCGAACCACCTCCCGAAATATGAGGAAGACGGCGAGGTGAAGTTTTTCCTGCTGCGGGAAAGTACCGAACTGGAACGGAAAAACCTCAACTCCATCAGCGACATCAGCACGAAAATCGGGATCTTTCTGCTGGATAAGACCATCATCACCATCCACCGGATGAAGACGAAAAGCCTTACCGAAACCAAAAAGCAATTGTCCTGCATGACCACCGAAAACACGGTCAGGAATATTGCCCTCCGGATTGCCCTGCTGATCATGAAAAGCTTCGACGACGAATCGGTAAACCTGCTGGAAACTATGGACAATATCGAAAATGAGATTTTCCTTAAAAATACCAACCATACCAACCAGATCAGGCGGCTGTACAAGCTGAAAAGAAAGTCGGGACTGAACTCCAGGGTGCTGACGGTTTCCACCGATGCCATCGATAAGTTTAAGCTGCTGGGGCTTCAGGATTCCGAAGTATCCGATTTAAAGGACAAGCATAAAGATGTGGTTGCGGATTTCGACCACCTGAACATCCAGGTGACCAACCTGATCGGAATGTTCCTGGCACTTTCCGACCAGAAGGCCAACCAGGTAATGAAAGTCCTTGCTGTTTACTCGGTCTATTTTTTACCGATTACCTTTATCGCCGGGGTCTACGGGATGAACTTCGACAATATGCCGGAGCTGCACCATAAAAACGGGTATTTTTTTACGCTCGGATTAATGGCTGTCGTTGTGATCTGCACCTTTATTTACGCCAGAAGGAAACAGTGGTAATATTAAATTGATTGGCTGCCCTATGATGGAAACCGCTGCAAAGACTGAAAAAATTCGTGTCCGGGTATTTTATTGAGGTCAGAATTAAATATCTTCGTTAAACCTAAATAATGTAACCACCAATCACCAATCACCATGAAACCTGAAGCCCTGCAAAAAGTCCTGGAAGACCCTACCCTTTCCCAAGCATCCAAAGAAAAGCTTTCCGCGCTGCACGATCTTATTTCAGCCAAAGAATTTTCGGATCTCTTGGATGAAGAAGGAAACCAGTATGTGGAATTCGTGCAGGAAGGCGGCGGGGTCTGGGGAAGCGCATTAGTAGGATATCTGTACGCCCTGGAAATTTTCGGAATCCGTTTCCTGAAAGTGGCAGGAACCAGCGCGGGAGCCATTAATACGATGCTGATTGCTGCCTGTAAAACAAAGGAAGAAGCAAAGAGCGAAACCATCAGGGAAATCCTGTTCAACTGGAACTTTGCCGATTTTATGGATGGGAAACCGTACATCAGGACGACCATCCATTCGATGCTCAACAATAAAAATTTCATCCGGAATAATGTAATCATTGCCGGAATCATTATGCTGATCCTGGTGATTATGCCGTTCGCCATTTCTTCGGAAACCACCTTATGCGCCAAACTGCTGTTCCTGGTTCCGATTATCCCGATCCTCATTGCCATGATCTGCCTGCTGAAGCTGTATAACGATCTCAAGAAAGCCAATTCCGGGCTGAATCCGGGAAACGTTTTCCTGAAACAGATGGAATCGGTGCTGGACGGTTTCGGCATCAAAACCGTTTTCGAGCTGAACGAAAAATTTGTACAGAAAGGCAAAGACCTGAACCTGAACTACCGCTACGGAAACGAAATGCAGTATTATGAGATGGCTTTGGAAAGTATTGAGGAAATTTACACCAATAACAAAGAACACATCGACGAGATCCGGTACCGGATTTTTTATGAAGGTACGGTGAATAACGATTATTATAAAAAAGATCCTTTCTACCTGTTGCAGTCGGAATATATCGTGGTGACTACCGACATCAATGCCAAGATCAAGGTAGAGCTGCCGACCATGGCCAATTTGTACTGGTCCGAAGAAGAACTCAAACACATCAGCCCGGCGGAATTCGTTCGTGCGTCCATGTCGGTTCCTTTCTTTTTCGAACCGTTCCAGAAACAGATCAACCGGAACGACGATTCGGTAAAATATGCCTGGAAATTCTGGATGAACACGAAGCCGGAAGACATTAATCCGGTCGGGGTTTTTATCGACGGCGGGAGCATTTCCAATTTCCCGATCGACCTTTTCCATTCTGCCGATATTTTTTACCCGAGAACACCGCTCTTCGGGGTACAGCTCACCAGCGATTCGGATCTTCTTTCAGAAAAAGGCAAAACCAGTGCGGAGATCTTAAAGTCGCCTTTTTCTTTTGGCGGCAATATCATCAGCACCCTGAAAGGATTTAATGACAAAACCTTCCTCACCAAGCATACTTTTTACCACCTGTTCAGCATCCAGACCGTGAACTGCGGGACCAGCAGCTGGCTGAATTTCTTCATGAAAAAAAGCGAAAAAGAAGAACTCTTCAACCGCGGTTTCTCCGCCGCCCTGGACTTCCTTCATCAATTCGACTGGCAGAAATACAAGTGCGAACGAATGATGCTTTCCATGAAAGAGAAAAAGATCCTGAAGGAAGAGGATACAAAAACGGTGGGGTAAAGAATTCTACAACATCCTGAAATTAAACTATTTTAAATAAATAAAAAATATATCTAGGGAATGGGATTTTTTTTGGATATTTAATTTTTTTAAATATATTTGTTTCGTTAAAACCAAATGCGCATTAAGTTTAACAATTAAGTATTTAATATTAAACTAATTGAAAAATGAAAAAATCTTTCTTAACAAAATTCTATTTGTTACTTATTACGACCTCTTTATTTTTAACAGCCTGCAATCGGCAGAATGACCTGGAAAATCCGGACGTACCGATTATTGGTAATGCAAAAAATAATCATTATTCTGCAAGGACCGTACACCTGACGAAGGAACAATTGATTGATGAATTGGCAAAGGACAAAGAATTTATTGATCTGGGTAACAGCTTTGTCAATTTTATCGGTAATATGCCTGATAAACAAAACTTTTTAAAAAATTATGATGAAGAAGATTTTAAAAAAGGCGGAGAAAGTTATTTTTTAAATTTAACGGGCTATAAAAATGAAGACGTAGATTTCTCATTGGCAGTCATGAATGATTTGCTATATAATGTATACGATAAATATCCACAGCTAAAGTATGATGGCAACAATGAAACATTTATAAATGAAGTTATTGTGGCAGCCTGCAATAAGATCGATGATCATAAGTCAGCTAAAATCGGGCCTTGCCAGGCATGTGTTAAAAAATGGAAACCACGAATGGTTACAGCTACTATTTTAGGTGGTATAGTTGGTGGAGCTTCCGGAGCATTTGGCGGAGGAGGCTGGGGCGCGGTATTTGGTGCCTGGGGCGGTGCTGTGATTGGTTTTGCAGGAACCGGTTGGGGATTACAGGATTGTCTGGAAGCAGCAGGATGTTAATTATATAAAATTATGGAAACAAATAAATATAAATCTATTGTTGGAATCGCTGCCCCATTATTAGGCGTTATTTATTTTGGTTATACCTGGCTGAGCGATTCGTATAATGATCATCCGAATTATGATTACAGACAGAATATCATTGGACAGTTTGCATTTTTTGCATTTTTTGTACTCCTGGTCTACAACACATTAAAAGTCATTCATAAGGAATCGGTTTTTGTTTATCTGCTGATTATCTTTCTTTTAATATTAACGGTTAATTTTCTGATTACTAAACTATTTTTATATCCGTTTTCGATTGTTATAGGAATATCATTCATTCTGTTTTATTCCCGAAAATGGTTTCCGTAACTGACATTTGAATACCGAATAAAATTAAACAGTGGCTGTTCTCACAAATTGTGGCAACAGCCTCTTAATGTTGCAGCATATCATATATAAGATGTATATTTCTAAAGTTATTTCAGAAGACAAACAAACTCTCAGTTCCAAAATAATTAAAAGATAATGATAAAATACACCTGCCCATGCTGCGGCGAAGAAAAAGAAGACTGGCCTGCAATAGCCTATTCTGCGCCATATTCCTATTTCGGTTTATCGGAAGAAGAAATAAAGAATTCCGAATTAACGTCCGATCTTTGTATTATCCGGTATTCTGATGAAACCTGTTATTTTATCCGGGCTGTTCTGGTGCAGGAAGTGCATAACGACTGCCAGGACCTTGAATATGGGGTCTGGGTTTCTTTAAGCGAAAAAAGTTTTGAGAATTACGTGGAACATTATGACGACAAAGAATTTGAAGACGGATGTTTCGGATGGCTGGCAAGCTACTTTCCGGAATATGATTTCAGCAATGCTATTCCTACCGACGTTTTTATCAAAAATAAAATAGGAAGACCTTTTATCTACCCTCATGAAAGCCATGATCATCCTTTCGTGAAAGATTTCTATCAGGGAATTTCAAAAAAAGAGGCTGAAAAAAGAATTGATTTTGTGTTAAATAACTAAATTCATGGATCAGGAAACCGCAAAATACATTATACGCTATTTTGGCCATCTCATGACGGATGATGAAAACGCAGCTTTGAAATATCAGATGTATATGTACAAATCTTCCGACAATGAAAAGCAACGGAAAATCATGGTAGAAAAAGGCTGGATCAGCCAGACAGCTGAAACGGATAACCTGCTCCGGAAAGGATATGAGGAATTTGAAATCAATGTAGCCAAACGTATTACAGCTCAAGCACCAAAAGATATCTTTTTCAACAATTGTCCGAAATGCGGAAAGCTGGCAAGAACTCCGTCTGCAAAACAATGCAGATATTGTGGGTTCAGCTGGCATTAAAAACAAACTTTAAGTATAAAACTTTCCATTCATGATAAATAAAACCGATCTCAGAGAAAAACTTGATCTCCCGATATTCGACTCCACCAGCGAAACCGAATTATTTCAAAACCGGACGCTCCGCCCTGTTTTAAAGTTACAGAATGACATCTTCCTGATGCTGTTCAAAGACTATGCTTTAGGTAAAGCTTCAGATTTCGATACGCTGAAGAAGGAAAAGAAAATAAATTTCATCGATCAGAGCCTGCAAAAGGATAATGCTTTACGAAACATCTTTATCGGAATGACCATCGGCATGTTGACTCCGGAAGAAATGGAGATCTACCTTACCAATACCAAGGCATTTAATAAAAGGATTATTTCGATGCTTACGGAGAGGATTAAAAGTCAATTGGAACTCATTTAATTTGAGCCAAACCATCAGATAAGGTATTGATTATTCACTTAAAGATTCTTAGTTATGAAGGTAACTGGAAAAACCTCCAGCACCCAGCTCCCTCTTCCAGCCTATCAACCTGATTTTACTTCAGCCTGACTTTCCATTCCTTTTTATAAGTTTATCTCTATCAGCCTTCCAGCCACTTCGGATTCTGTTCCAACACTTTCTGGTACACCGGACAGCTTTCCGAATGGCAGCCTTTCAGATAGCCCGTGCTCATCAGGAATTCGTTGACGATTTCCCCGCCGGTGAACTTAAAGGTTTTCTTAAAAAGCTTCATCCATTCCGGCAACGTTTTCGGATGGTGAAGGTCCAGCCATTTTTCAAATGAACCGAATTCCTGTTGCAGCTCCATAATGGTTTTTGCATTTTCGATGGCCGCATTGACCTTTAATTTATTTCGGATGATTCCGGCATCAGCAAGCAGCCTTTCACGGTCGGCTTCGGTATACGCTGCCACTTTTCCGATCTCAAAATTGTCATACGCTTTTCTGAACCCTTCTTCCTTTTTCAGAATGGTTTCCCAGCTCAGACCAGCCTGGTTGATTTCCATCACCAGCCTTCCGAACAGTTCGTTGTCGTCATGAATCGGAAAACCGTAATGGTGATCATGGTAATTCTGGTGAAGGACCCTTCTGCTTTCGGGCTGCAGGGTTTCTATAACGGTGCAATAGCTCATAATGGTTCTCTTATCCTGCAAAGATAAGACGGATAATGACAAGGGTATGGCAGTAGGAAATTTTAACACAATAATTTTGGCTATTCGTTAAATGTAACACGCACTGAATTCAGAATCCAAATTGAAAGGCTGGAAGATGGTGCAGGAAAGTCCTTTACCGTCAATGCAACTGCCAATCGATTTAAATAAAGTGAGTTTTATGCTAAAAAAATTATTAAAGTACTTTTTTGATTTATAGCAGAATAATTTTCTCATCGTATTAAAAAACAAAAACCTCCATCCGGAGGTTTTCGTTTATTTAAATATTAATTAGTGTACACCACTCAAATCGATCTTTTCCTTACTCTTCCGCTCTTTCACGAAAAGGATAAACGGAATACAGATCAGGAAGACCACTCCGAGATAGAGAAACACGTCCATGTAGGAAAGCACGGTGGCCTGTTTCGTTACGGAGAGATCGAGTATTTTGTAGGCAGCGTTCATGGCGGCATCTGGCGTCATTCCTTTGGCCATAAAACTTCCTTTCAGGGCCTGCAGTCTTTGCTGCACCGCCAGGTCCGTTTCATCGAGGTGGGAAATCAGGTTCACCCTGTATTTCTGGCTCGCATTGGCAATAAAGGTGGTGATCGCAGCGATCCCGAAGGACCCCCCCAACTGCCGCATCATCCCGGTAAAGGCTGCACCCTGTCCGATTTCCTGTCCTTTCAGGGTACTTAAAGAAAGAGATGTAATCGGGATAAACAATAGTCCGAGACCGGCACCCCTTACGATCAGCATCCAGAAAAAGGCATCTTTTCCGGTATCCGGTGTCAGGATTTTATAGCCCCAGAAACTGTAGATAAAGAAGATAAACAGTCCGAGGGAAACAAGCACCTGTTGTTTGGCCCCTTTAGAGAGCAGCCGTCCGATGATCGGCATCATGAAAGCCGTTGTCAGTGCGGCTGGAATCATCAAAGCTCCCGACTGAAGCGCCGTCCATCCCAGAATACTCTGTGTATAGAGAGGAACAATAAATGTGGAACCGTATAATCCGAACCCTAAAACAAAGGACATCACAGTACCGATTCTTAAGTTGCTGTTCTTCAGAACACGGAGTTCCACGATCGGATACTTGAAGGTAAGCTCCCGCCATAGGAATAAGATAAACCCTAAAACGGCCGATGCAGTAAGGGCAACGATCCATCCGCTGGCAAACCAGTCTTCTTCATGTCCTCTTTCGAGAATATACTGTAAAGATCCTACAGTTACCGCCAGCAAGGCAATTCCCAGCCAGTCGACGTCGGAAGCCTTCCGTTTTTCGGCATATTTCGGGCTCTTTACAAACTGCAGCGTCATTAAAGTCGCCGCAATCCCGATCGGGATATTGATGTAGAAAATGTATGGCCAGCTGAAATTATCCACGATGTATCCTCCGAGCGGCGGACCTAATGTCGGGCCGATAATTACCCCCAGTCCATAGATCGCCTGGGCCATACTTCTTTTTTCCACCGGATAAGATTCCGTAATAATCGTCTGGGAAGTTACCAGAAGCGCTCCCCCACCGATCCCCTGCATCAGGCGGAAAAATACCAGCTCCCAGATATTCGTTGCGTTTCCGCAAAGAAAGGAGAATACGGTAAATATAATGATGGATGCGGCAAAGTAATTCCTCCGTCCGAACTGCTGGGAAAGCCAGCTCGTCATCGGCACGATGATTACGTTACCGATCGCATACGCCGTAATCACCCAGCCCACTTCCGAAAGGGTAGCCCCCAGGTTCCCCTTCATTTCATTCAGGGCAACGTTTACAATTGTGGAGTCCACAATTTCCAGCAGCGCACAAAGGATGGCCGTAATCGTAACGATTACCCTTCGGGCTCCATATTCTACTAATGAATCTTGCATAGTTTTTTTCGGTATTAAAAAATCAAGAGATCAAGAGATCCGGAGACTTCTGATCAGAACAAGCGGTAACGAACTAACTTTATTCTGCTTAAAAGAGATTGAGATTCGGGATGAGGCTGATCCAGAGATCTTCCTGCTTCCTTACTTTAAATCTTAAGGTTTTATTTCAGTCATTGAGATCCGGATCTCTTAACCTCTGTCTGTTTTAATGGTATTTTATAAAAAGTGAATTGTCAGCATTTCATCTGCATGACGGTCAGTTAATCCCCTTCATCAGTCTTCTGCATCCAGACGGAATTCTTTCTTCAGGCCTTCTTCATGACAGCCTCCGCTTCATATTTCTCCTGCATTGCTGATTTTCTTTTCAGGCGGTCTCCTCTTCATTACCGGTTCCTGCTTCTTCATTTCCTGCAACATAAGGAACCCTACATCAACCACCGCTTCCCTCTTCATCATCAGCTTTCCGCATCCTGTCCTACCTCATCGGCTTATTCCGTTCTCCAACCTCCGCATCATCAGTCTGCCTCTTCAATCATCATCATCATCATGCTGACCTTCCTTCGCAAACTGACAATTCACTTATAATGTATTTTATGATAATAAAGGAATTGCCAATGGTTCATCCATTTCACAGTCAATTTTTGCTTCTTCATTTTCTCTCGCGATCGACTTCCTCCGCAGCATTGACAATTCACTTTAAGTTTATTATTTTAAGGAAACTTCTGCTTTCACATTCATTCCTGTACGCAATCTTTTGGCAACGTTTTTATCAAGATTTACGAAATCGATTTTTACCGGAAGACGCTGAACCACCTTTACGAAGTTACCACTGGCGTTATCGGGAGGAAGGATAGAGAACGTAGCTCCCGTTGCAGGAGAGAAAGAGCTCACTACCCCGTCAAATTCCTGATCAGGGAAAGCGTCGATCTCGATTTTCACTTTCTGTCCTTCCACCATTTTATCCACCTGGGTTTCCTTGAAGTTGGCCACTACCCATTTCTGGTCATTTTTTACCAAAGCAAACAGCTGGGAACCGGCCTGTAAAAATTGCCCGGCCTGGATCGGCACTTTTCCGACATACCCGTCTTCAGGAGCTAAAATTACGGTATATGATAAATTCAATCTTGCGTTTTCAACATCCACTTCTCTCTGCTTGGCTACGGAGCTTGCCACACTGATCTGCTGTGAGCTTGCCGCTGTCTGCGAAGAAGCGATATTGGTCTGCTGGACAATCTGGTTTCTCTGGTCGATCAAAACCTGCAGCTGTTTGTCGGCTGTCTGTTTTGCCGCCAGTGCCTGCTCGTATTGCTGTTCCGTAATGGAGTGGTCCTTTACCAGATTCGCATATCTTTTAAGATCCTGGGAAGTCTTCCAGACATTTACCCTTGCGGCTTCAATCTGTGCATTGGCCGTAGTAACTGCTGCCTGGGACGAACCGATATTTTTAGACGTTGCCGTTGTGCTTGCCTGTGCGTTGGAAATATTGCTTTTTGCCGTTGCCAGAGCGGCTTCCGCCTGTTCCAGTGCCAGTTTCTGGTCTCTGCTGTCCAGGACAATCAGTGTATCTCCTTTTTTTACAAACTGGTTATCTTTCACCTTTACTTCCGTTACATATCCGGAAATCTTGGAAATCACCGGAGAAAGGTTGGAGGCGATCTGCGCATCATCAGTTTCTTCATGAGACTGGCCGTAGGTATACGCGTTATATCCGTAGATTCCTCCGCCAATAAGAACAACTGCTAAAATAATAGGAAAGACTAAGCTTTTCTTCTTTTTAGGTTCAGTAGCTGGGGTAGTATTATTTTCCATGTTGGGTATCGTTCTTTATTTATTTAATTGTTAAAGTTCCTGTCGTCTGTAATAGTTTTCGATAGGCCAGTGCTGCGTCTGCTTTTGCATTGATGACGCCTACGTTGGCGGCAATCTGTGCGGCATCGGCATCCAGAAGTTCCGTCATGGTAGCCAGCCCGTTATCATATTTATTTTTTGTAATTCTGTAGTTCTCATTAGCCTGCTCGGCAGATTTTTCAAAAACCGCAATTCTCTTTTTAGAATAATCGGTGTTCTGGTATTCCCGGTTTACATCCAGCTTGATATTATCGTTCAGCAATTCATTATTGGCCGCCAGCTGCATTTCTCTTGCCTGCGACTGTTTCAATGAGGAATTCTCTTTCCATAAATTGGATAAATTATAGGAAATCCCGACACCGACATTTACCGCATTGTAAATCGTTAAAAATTTAGGGATGTCCGCAGCTACATAACCTCCGGTGAAGGCGATCGACGGCAGGTTTTCCGCTTTTGCCGATTTGGTGCCCAGCGCAGCTGCCTGTCTCTGCTTATCCAAAGCCTGAAGGTCTTTCCGGTTTTCCCTTGCTTCATTGATGTAAAAATCAACAGGTCTTACTTCGGCACCTTCTTCAATATAATCCTGGTCTACTTCAATTTCCGTACTTTCCGGAAGTCCCAACAGCAGGTCCATATTGATATTGGCAATATTGTAATTGTTTTTCGCTTCCAGCAACTGCAGCTCGATGTTTGAGGTCTGAAGGTTGGCCTTTAAGCGGTCATTACGGGCAATTACCCCGTTATTTTCAAGTTTCAGGAAAGTTTCGTCTCTTTTCTGGGAGGCTGAAAGGTTTTCCTCCAACACCTTAATCGACTGGTTGGCCTTAAATAGATTGTTATAAGCCTGTGCGACGTTATAGGCGATAGCCACCTTATCGTTTTCGGTATTTAATTTTGATGCTTCCACCAGGTATTTTGCCGACTCAATCCCATACTTTATTCTTCCGCCGCTGTAAATCGGAACGCTCAAGTTAGCCGATCCGTAAGCCACCTGATGGATTTCAGGGCCTCCTCCGGAAACGCCCGGAAGCTTGATGTTCACATTCGGTTTCAAAGGAAGGTACAGGTAACTTCCCGAAACGGAAAGCTCAGGCAGCTGTCTGTTTTTAGCCGCAAGAAGATCTGCCGTCGCTTCTTCGATCCTGGCAGCATCAATTTTCAGGTTTTTGCTGTTTTGGATACCGAGCTGCACGGCTTCATCCAGGGTGAGGGTTCTTTTCTCCTGGGCATTTGCGTTTGCTAATCCTACAAACAGAGCCAATGCAAGGATTGAGTTATTTATTTTCTTCATAACCTAAAAGGTCTTTAAGTAAGTATTTAATATGTGTGTTAAGTTCTGTGTAGTACTTTTCGTCGAAAACGGCATCTTCCTCGGTCTCATTCAGGAATTCTTTATACATTTCCCTGGCATTCACAGCATAAAATAAGGTTCCGCTTACGGTAGAATGGAGCAGATAGATCGGGGGGTTTTTAGTAAAAATTCCGTTCTTCAGGCCACTTTCCAATATTTTTGAATACATAGCCAGAAATCCGAGCTTGGCTTGCTTCAGCATATCCACAATGTTCGGATTTTCAGTATGAAGCTGCTCCCGCTGCATAATCCTGTAAAAACATTTCTGGTGTCTTATTCTCCCTACAAACTGATCTACGATTTTATTTATTTTTTCCCAATCGTTAATATCGGTTCGTTCCAGAATATCTTTCGAAAAGAACTGCCCTTCATTCATCCTAAACTCTACCAGCTTCTCATACAGCTTTTCTTTTGAACCGAAATAATAAGAGATCATGGAAATATTCACGTTAGCCGCTTTGGCAATCTCCCGGGTGGAAGTCCCTTCAAAACCTTTTTCGGCAAAAAGCTTTTCGGCGGCAAACAATATATTTTCTTCTTTTGAAATCATCTTAGCTATATTCTCGTTTTTTGACGTTGCAAATTTACGTCCAAATTTGAATAAATCAAACGATTGATTGAATTTTTAAGGGATTTTTAATCTCCGTTTAAAAAAATGTTTGATTAATAACGCTTTAGTAATTATTTAAAAAATTAGGGCAAACGCATGAAATTATGAGATTAACTTTTTTAGATATTGTACATCATATGCGGCTCTTACCTTTCGCTTCTTGAGGCTCAGTTTATCATCATGCTCCTTGATGATTTGCAAAGCAAACTTT
>CAJYRQ010000025.1 GCA_913777465.1 uncultured Chryseobacterium sp. | reverse complement strand
AAGTTTGCTTTGCAAATCCTCAAGGAGCATGATGATAAACTAAGCCTCAAGAAGCGAAAGGTAAGAGCTGCATATGATGTACAATATCTAAAAGACTTAATCTCATAATTTCATGCGTTTGCCCTATTAAAAGACTCTGTAAGGGGAAATGTTCATAGATGACATATTCTGAAAAAACAGATATGATTTAAGCCATGCAAATTAGGAATATGAAAATTTATATCATAGCATTTATTTTATTTTTTAACAATGCTATTTCACAAACAAAAAAGAGTGATTGTTTTTCTCTAAATCCTTTTGTAAATGTTTTTATAGAAAACCTAATTAGCAAAGAAGTTAATTTGGATAAAAATTATTTAACTTTAATAAGTTTGAAGGATAAAGATGGAAACTATAACATTGATTTTGAACTTACTTCTGGCGATATTAAAACCTTTAAGGTTGTATCACCGAAAGAAGTAAAAAAAGCATATGGTAATATTACAATCTTATTAGTAGGGAAAACTAATGAAGATCTGAAGTTTTTAAAAAAATCAATCGGGAAATCCAATAGAGTGTTTTTAAATAGAGATAAATCTAAAAATAATACATCTTTTTATGATGAGGATTATGTTTGGAGTACATTTTTTGATAAAAAAAATGAATTAATCAATTTTTATTTACCTGAGGAAAAAGAATCTGCTGATAAAATCTTCGATAACATAAAAAACAACATTCATATCAGCCCTGATTTTAAGAAAATAGACTGTAACTGTTTTTAAATCTTAGTAGAAGTGATAGCAATTCACTGTGCTGATTACAAATACTATACACTTCCATTACTAACAAATTGGATCATTTCCGGAATTACCTTGTTTCATCATCAACGATTTTTTTTAAACCAGTTTGTAATCCTGGTCAGGAATTCTCCTGATTAAGAAACAGGGAGTATCCGGAACCTTTTATAAGTATTTTTACTGAATCTACCGATTGGTAGCTAATACTGAACAATACCTGCTGTATTCTTCGTTATTTTGAGTCAGTAAAGCGGTCAGTTTTTAATGATCGCATTTATATAAAATCACAAATTAGTGAATAAATTTGTTGGTTTTTCGATCTTTAATTCAAATTAAAAACCATTATATCATGTCTCAAATTAAAAAAGTCATCATCCATCCGGCCATAGGCGTTGCCAGGGTGGGAAACAGTCCGGAGGAATATTTCCTGATTCCGGAGCAGATCAACGAACCGATTACCGATTCCGGAAATTTCCGCGACGATAAAGGCCGGATCAAGCGCCAGGCAACCCGGTTCCGCCTTTTCGGGGCCGATGAAAACGGTAAGATCATCCGCGAACTGACCGCGGAAGACGGCGACATCACCTGGACCGTCCACGTAGCGAACAAAAAAGCGGCTTGGTACGATTTCGACCTTGCCCTGGATATTCCGCAGGCCAGAGGCGTTTACAAGAAGGAAGGATATCCCGCCGTGAAAAGCACGTTGCGGAATGCTTCCATCACCGATCATCATCGGAAGAGGCTGATCATCGACGGCGGAAAAATTGAAATCTCAGGAACGAATACGAATGCCGACGGTAAAGACCGTCAGTTTGCATTTGATAAAGGAACTTTTTATTCCTTAGACTGTAACGATAAACCGGTATACCTGGGGGAAGTACGTACCGATGAAGAAGGCCGCCTTCTTTTCCTCGGAGGACGCGGGCTTTCTGCTTCCTACGCCAATCTTCCCGCGACTACTTTCGCCAACAATGAGACCTGGCATGACGATATTTCGGATGGGCCCGTGGATGCGAAGATCAGGCTGAAAACCGGAGAGGTGCTGGAAGCTACAGGAGCATGGGTGCTTACGGCACCGCCGGACTATTCCCCGGGCGTGCAGGCTTTTGTAACCGGCTATGACCTGCTGGCGCAGACGGCTGCCGATATGGGAAAATCCGTCCTGCCGGAAACACCGGAATTCTGGGAACATATCTACCCGATGCTGGAACGGATGCCGCTGAACGGCTGGGTAAATGCAGGTATCTTCAAGCAGAACGGATGGGGAAGTCCCGGCAACCTTTCCACCCCGGAAATGATTGAGAGGCTTTCGGATGCTTCCGACCGCTTTTTTGAATTGCGCCAGGCCATCTTCCGCCAGTTCCGTAACCCGGATTATGTGACGATGCAGGCTGAACTTTTCCCGCCGGTGTACGGAGACGGGCTGCAGGGCTTTGTGAAAACGGATACCGATCCGCGAAATTTTATGGCCGTACTGCCGTTCCAGTACGAATATATGCGGCAGTGGGCTAACGGCAATTTTACCCTGGGAAATAAACCGGGAACCATAGCATGGAAAGACCTTTCCCCCGAAGAACAGGCCGCCCAGCTGGACCGTACGGCGCTTGATGAAACCATCGGCGGGCCTTTCCATCCGGGATGCGAATTTACCTGGCCGATGCGGCAGCCGATGATGTATGCCGAGCCATTCCGGATCAAACGCAGGATGGACGATCCGCTGACCTTCGGGCCGGTTCTGGATTCTGAAAATGCTTTGGCCCCGGGCGGACCGCTGGACGGCTCGGCAGCCGGCGATATTACCAAATGGATGGCTGTGCCGTGGCAGACCGATACGTCAAGCTGCCTAAGCGGTTATGTGCCGATCATGGGCCAGTATGTGCCGACCTTCTGGCCGGTGCGGGTACCGAATGACGTGATGACCGAAGCCGATTATGAAGTGATGATGAATCAATCGGCGAGCCTTGAAGAAAAGAATGAGGCTTTCGGCAACCGCGTGAAGTGGCTTCGGGGCATCGTTTACGAATACGGGTATCCACCGAAAAAAGTAAGCCCTTATACCAAAGGCATCAACGAGTTTATTACCAAATGGCCGGATGTAGGCATCCTGATTCAGAAGGAAGGAAACGGCGATGCCAATTTCCCGGATAAACTTTGGGTGGAAAACGGACGGACAATAATAGAGCAGCCGAAAATGAGATCATCAATGAAAGGGGCTTTTGATCAGTCACCTGCTGAAGAAGATCCGGGCTACCTCTGGATGGTCAGCCGTGCAGAGAAAAGAAGAGGCGAATGATTGATATACTGATCATAGGCAACGGTCCGGCCGGGCTGGCTTCGGCCATCACTTTGCGTCAGCAGGGCGCATCAGTGATGGTCGTGCACCGGCCGGCTGACAGCAATAAATTCCGGGCAGGGGAAAGCCTTGCGGCTTCCGCCCGGATTTCTTTGGCGGAACTGGAGGTATGGGAAGAATTTCTGAACGACGGACATGAACCCTGCTACGGAAATGCTTCCTGCTGGGGAGACGACCGGCTGTACTTCAACGATTTTATCCAGTCACCGTCCGGGCAGGGCTGGTATGTCGACCGTCCGGCTTTTGAGTCGATGCTGACCCGGAAAGCTACCTCTTTAGGAGTATCTTTTTATGAAACGGATCGTTCTTTCAGGCTTTACAGAGAAGACAACGGCTGGAAATACGCCGGAGACCATTTAGAAATCAGTCCGACGATGGTAATCGATGCCAGTGGCAGAAACAGATGGCTGAGCCGGCAGCTCGGGATCAGACGCATCCGCAGGGACGAACAGGTCGCTGTGATCAGCATCCTGGCCGCCACTGATCCGCTGAATAACCGGCAAAGTCTGATTGAAGCGGTTTCCGATGGCTGGTGGTATGTTTCCGATATCGGGGAAGGAAAAATCGCCCGGATCTTTTTTACGGATCCCGACCTGCATGACCGGAATTCCTGGCTGGATCCCCTGTACTGGGAGAACAAAAGTCTGCAGACAAAATTCATCAGGCACCGCGTCCCGGTAAACCGTTATAAGGAAATTCTGCCTTTACAATTTACTTCTGCAGGAAGCCACCATCTGGAACATTATGCCGGGGAAGGCTGGCTGGCCGCGGGAGATGCCGCCTGTTCGCTGGATCCTCTGTCGTCACACGGCATTGCCTTTGCCCTGCGCAGCGGTATTGATGCTGCCCTGGCTGCAAAAGAGCAGCTTACAGGGATTTCTTCTGCCGGCAACGGTTATCATGAAAAAATCGAACTGGCTTTCCGGCTGTATAACGAACAGCGGACCGAATTTTACCAAAAGGAAACCCGGTGGAAAAATGAACCTTTTTGGAAAAGAAGGCATGCGGAGCAGATGATGGAAGTGGGTGAGACGCAGCAGTAAATGGACAGGCTGGAAGAGGGAAGCCGGATGCCGGAAGTTTCTCTTATCAAACATAGGATCAGTATCTTGATCATCAAACTGAATAGGTTATCGCTTTTTCCAAGGAGTTCTTATTTAAACCTGAATAACCGGCCTTATTTCTTTTTAATAAGGGACAGATTTATATTATTTTAAAGTTCTGAATGGACGGCTTTGTATGGATAGGAGCAAATTCTATCAGAAGCATAAACCGTTTATTTGTTCCGGCAAGATGAGTGATATTTAAAATCCCGGCTGGGTCAGCCTCATTTTTATTTTTGAATTAAATAATAGGTTGAATATAATGTTGATACGGCCGGACTTACGTTAATAATAATCTTTTTAAACCCTGATGTTATCTCAAGATCCGTGAATAAGCAATTGCGTATTTATACGGAATCTTTTTTCTAAAAGATCTTTTAACTTTGGAAAGCATCGTTAAAAAACAAAACGCTAAAATTTTTAAAATAACTTTTTAACCACTGTATTAAAAATTAAACATGACAACATTTACAAGAAAGAATGCCTGGAACAACAACGGGACATTCGACAATCCGGATCTTTTATGGTACGCGAAGGCGGTGCAGGTAATGCAGGCGAAACCGATTGATGATGCCACCAGCTGGTGGTTCTATGCCGCGGTGCACGGTCAGTATCTGGTCAATAACAATACCGGGGAGCCGCCGGTGGGCTATCCGAACTGGACGGACATCCCGTACATCCCGGCAGGAGCTAAACTCTCTTCACTTCCTCCGGCCCAGGTGTATGAGCTGTTCTGGGATCAGTGCCAGCATGGTACCTGGTTTTTCCCGCCATGGCACCGGGGATACCTCGTGGCTCTCGAAAACCTGCTCCGTACCATTATCGTGGAACAGTTGGGCGGACCGGCCGACTGGGCATTACCGTACTGGAATTATCTGAACCAGTCGGCTCCCGGTAACCAATCTAAAATTCCAACGGCATTCACGGTGAAAACTTTGCCTGACGGTTCACCCAATCCGTTGTATGTGCCGGAACGATATGGCCCGAACGGCGACGGCAATGTGTATGTCGTGGTAGGACCGGACAGCCCGGATGATCCGATGGCCAACGACAAATGCCAGCTGGATACCATCTACAGCGAATCTTCGCCCGGACAGACGGGAACCGGCAACCTGTACGGCTATTATTACGGCGGGCAGGAGACGGGATTCAGCCACAGCAACGGCGGTTTCGGAGACCTGGAATCCAATCCCCATAATTTCGTACACGTTATGGTAGGCGGCTTTGACGGAAAGACCTGGACAGACCCTGATCCAAACCTGGAAAAGGTGGAAGGCCTGATGTCCGATCCTCCGACAGCCGGGCTGGACCCCATCTTTTACCTGCACCATGCCAATATCGACCGGATGTGGGATGCGTGGAACGTTACCGGTAAAAACAGCAATCCCGACCAGCCCGATTGGCTGAAAGGGCCTTCCGCACACGGTAATTCGCAGTTTGCAATGCCCCTGGATGCCAAAGGAACTCCGTGGTACTATACTCCGGCGGATGTTGACAGCACCACCGGTCTTAATTTTAACGGATCTCCCTATTCTTACACCTACGACGATCTGTCTTTAACTTCATACGAAACGGCTGCTCCAAAGGCTGAACCTGAAAATTTAACGGAGCGGTTAAATAAACTGGGCGCGTCCGTTCCTGAAAATAAAATCCCAATGAGCGAAAAAAAGAGACATGAAATCATCGGGGCCAATGCCGGTGCCCTGTCGCTGAACAGCGGAGAAACGGAAGCCGTAGTGAAGCTGGATACCCCATCGTGGAAAACCGTTTCAAAGAGCCTGAAAAATGCTTCCGTTTCCAAATTGCCGGATGAGGTATTTCTTCAGCTGGAAAACGTGAAAGGAACCAACAATTCCAATTTCCTTTCGGTATTTGTGAATGATAAATTCGTAAGATCGGTGGCGCTTTTCGGAATCCGGATGGCATCGCAGAAAGACGGTGCGCACGGAGGTTCGGGACTAACGTTTACCCTGAATATCACCAATGTTATCGACGAACTGTACCTGGACAACGAGGTCGATCTCAGCGCGCTGAATGTGGTGATCAAAACCAAGAATCCTCTGCCGGAGAACAATGACCTGACCATCGACCGGATCAGTGTTTACCGTGTAGCCCAATAATCGGATCATGATACTTTCAGGAACTGACCGTTTTAAGATCGGCTTTGTGATCATCTGGATCAGCCTCGTCGCCTGGCTGCTGTTGCTGGTAAATCCAGGCCATATCATGACAATGGAACATTGCCACATTTCTGCCGCCGGACCGTCGGCTGCTTCCCTGAAAATGCTGTTGCAGATGAATCCATTTTCTTCGCAGCTCACGGGCTGGGGACTGATGGTCATTGCCATGATGCTGCCTAAACTGATCGTGCCTGTCCAGGCCATTTATCTCCAGAGCCTGAGACGGTACCGGTTGATATGCTCCGTATGGTTTGTGCTAGGCTATCTTACGGTATGGATGACAGCGGGGGTATTTATGGTAGGCATTATCATCGGTTTAAATCTTTTGATGCCGGGATCGTACCTTCCTGCGTTGGGCGTGTTGACCATTGCAGTGGTGTGGCAGTTTTCGCCGGTGAAGCAGAAGTTTCTCAACCTCAGCCATGATCATTATGCCTTACGTGCCTTCGGATGGGACGCTTATCGCGATTCGCTGGAGTTCGGTGTAAAGCACGGCCTCTGGTGCGTGGGTTCCGGCTGGGCATTGATGCTGTTCCCGATGTTGCTGCCGCAAGGTCATAACCTTGCGATGATCGCAGTGACTTACCTTATGATCGCCGAGCATCTGGAGCTTCCCGCTGCCAAGGTATGGCGGATCCGTTTTCCGGTAAAGCTGTTGAAATATACGCTTGCCCGGACCCAAATGAAATGGCAGGGACTAGGGTAAAGTAAGCAATTGTGTTCACACGGATATTATTGAAAATATATTAAATCAATACTTGTAAAACCCACTGCATAGGTGGGTTTTATTTTTTAGAGTCTGTTTAAATTTGGAATTTTTTTAACATTAAGAATTTAAGATATTTCAGTTAAAATATAATCTACCGAGTACCGCTTTTATTATTTGTACTGAGCAAAAGTTAAGAATAAACAAAGTTTATTTTAATTTAGAAAATTAAGCGCAAAAGAGATCTTTGGAAATTTCTGAATTAAATTTAAACAGGCTCTCAGGTAGTTGACCAGGAAATAACTTCGACCATACTTTTGACATAAAAACTTCCGGCATCCTGCTTCCCGGTTCAAGTCTACGGTTTCCGGAAAAACTTTGCATTTTCGTAAGAATAGATGATGCTCACGATTTTCCATATTCCTTCCGCTTTGATGAGGTGCCAGGATTCGCTTCCCCAATTTGTTATGATGTCTTCTTCCAGGAATGAATAATCAAAGGTGACACTCGCGGTCACATCATCATTGATGATCCTGATGTTCTTAAATTTTTCTTCTTTATGGCCTTTTTCCATAATGTAGCGGAAAAAATTTTCATAGGTATCTTTGAAATAATTTTTACGGTTCCCGGGATTCTTTTCCAATCGTTTCTGCTGGGATCTGTTTTTAACAACGCCGGTCCAGACCACCGGATTTTCATGGAACAGGCTGTGGAAAGCAGCTGAGTCCTTTTGAATAATGCTTTCTTTGAACTGCCGGATGACGCTTTGGATTTCCGTCTGCTCCGTAATGAACTTCTGGGCTACGGCAAGATGAGAAAACAGCATGAAAATGCTGAGAATAAATGTTTTCATAAATGAGAGGTTTTATTTTAGAATTTGTTAATGAACGACTACGTCTATTCGGGTGTTTTTTGCAGCGCAGCGGAGAAAAATGTATCGGGAACTCATAAAGCGAGACCTTTGTTACTGGTTCATAAACTTTTGATGGTAAATATTTGGCGAATTAAGGATTCTATTTTTGAGCACAGCAGATGGTTTTTCAATGCAATAGCGGTAAAAGAAGCCTGCCAAAATGCAGAAGATAAAGCAGATAAGCAGCCCTGATGTACCTGAAACCGGAAGCTCTGTTTTTTCAAGAAGCTTCTGTACCAGATGGATAACGATTTTATGTGATAAATAAACGGAGTAGGAGAGTGTTGCTAATTGAGCGGTGATGATATTCGATTTTCTGCTCATAAACGAAGTGCCTGAAATGGCTCCGGTTACCACTAATCCATAGCTCACAGCTATCAAGGTAAATCCTAAAAGAGAGGCCTGCTCTGAATATTGATCCCTGCAGCACCAGAGGGAAAACACAACAGCTGTTAATCCGGTAAAAACCAGAAGATTCCCGTTCCTGTTGATGATTGTCCTGAATGTTGAGGATTGAAACAGGAAACCGATCAGAACCCCGATGGCCAGTCCGTCCAGTCTTGTATACGTTGGATAATAGATGTTCATGTACCATTCTTTCCAGAAATCCGGGGATTCCAGATAGGGAAGAACATATTCATTCCAGCAGAAAACACGCAGCAGCAGGGTGGACACCATCAGTGAAACAATAATCGGCTTGAGGTATTTTATTTTTTTTAATCTGATTAAAACCAGCAGTAAAAGGGGAAGTGCGAGGTAAAACTGCTCCTCGATGCACAGCGACCAGGCATGGGATAAGGTTCCCTGATCGATTACATCCAGACCGAAATTCTGGTTGAAGGAAAGAAACTTCCACAGCGGAGGCAAAGCTTCCCGTTCCCTGAACACCGGAAAGCAGAAATAGAGAAAAAGTGTGAACAGATACGGCGGAATAATCCTGAAAAATCGTTTGGTAAAAAAGATTTTCAGTCGGATGGTCCGGTATTCCCGGATTTCACTGAACAGCTGATTGGAAATTAAAAAACCGCTCAATACAAAAAACAGGTCAACGCCCGTCCATCCGATCCATCCGATGTCATCGATCCAGCCGGGGTGCTCAAACATCCGGTAATGATAAAGGAATACCAACACGATCGCAGCCGCCCTTAAATGATCCAGCCCGATGAATTTTTCTTTTTCCATTCTTTTTTACGGCAAAAGTCTTTCTATTTGCAATGAACTTCAAACGAAGTATGCAGAATGACCGCTTTTGCCTTCAGATAACATGACCTGTCGGATAAATGCATTTGGCTGCCGTTCACCATCCGAAAAGATACTTTTAAAACCGCTCTGCTTATGCAAAGCTTTTTAGTAATATCTTTACATACTGTGGAAAAAATATCAGAAGAGAAATTAAAAAACGAGATCATCCGGCAGGCGGTATTCTGGATCGCCCTGTTCGTGTTCGGTATGTTCCGGAATTACGGTGAGCTGGAGCAGCCGGATTTCAGGGAGATATTTTATTATGACGTATGCCACTGGATCTTCCAGATCATCGGGGCCAACTGGATCTATTCCGTTCTGATCCGGAAATTTTTCGAGGCTAAGAAATATTTCCTTTTCACCGTTTATTTTGTTGGTGGAATATACCTTTTAGGTGTACTGAACCGTCTTTTCATCGTGTATCTGGCCGAACCTTTGTTTGCCGGCTATCCTCAGGAACTGGTTTCCGATATTTTCATCGATGTTAAATACCTTCTGTTTCACTACGTCCTGCCCATTATTTCCGGATCTTTCATTTTCATTTCGGTGAAATTCATGCTCCTGTACAGGGATGAAAAGCAGAATGCCTTGCAGCTTCAGAAGGAGAAATCCGAACTGGAACTGAAAGCCCTGAAAGCCCAGCTGAATCCTCATTTTCTGTTCAACACTTTGAATAATATCTATTCCTTGTCCGTTACCGGTTCCGGCGCGGTTTCTCAATCGATCAGCCGGCTTTCGGACATTTTGGATTACCTGCTTTACCATGGGCAGAAAGAGAAGGTTTCAATTGACGAAGAAATAAAAATCGTAAAGGATTACGTCGCCCTTGAAAAGCTGCGTTATGACGAACGCCTAAGCGTTGAAGTGCGGGAAAACATTGGAGTTCCCGGCCTTATTCCGCCTTTGCTGTATCTGTCTTTCGTTGAAAATGCCTTTAAGCACGGTGCTGAAAAAACAAGCGGCGAGGTGACCATCAGGATTTCTGTTAAAACCGATGAAGAGTACGCCGTTTTTACCGTAGACAATCCGCTTTTAGAAAAACATCAGAATACCGACACCGGAATCGGACTGGAAAACATCAGAAGGCAGCTGGACCTCTGTTATCCCAATCAGTATTCATTAGAAATAAAACAGGCAAGTAACCGCTTCGCTATTCAATTAATAACTCCTCTGAAATGACGATTAACTGTATCATAATCGACGATGAACCTCTGGCTGTAAAGCTTCTGGAAAATCATATTTCGAAAATAGCGGAACTGAATCTGGCAGCTACGGCCAAAAACGCGCTGGAAGCCTACCGGATTTTACAGACGCAGGAAGTGGATCTTCTGTTTCTCGATATTCAGATGCCCGATCTGAATGGTATTGAATTTTTAAGATCGCTGCATAAAAAACCGCCTACCATTTTTACCACCGCTTACCGCGAGTTTGCCATCGATGGCTTTGAGCTTGAAGCGGTAGACTATCTGTTGAAGCCGATCACCTTCGAACGCTTTTTCAAATCGGTGGACCGGATCCTGAGAAGGGCAGAAAAGGAAAATGAAGAGGATTTTGTCATTTTTAAATCCTATGGATTCAGCCGGAAACTTCTGCTGAAAGACATCCTTTATTTTGAAAGCAGCGGCAATGATATTAAGGCGGTACTTCAGGATGAGTGGGTTACCGTTCCTAAAACGTCGGTTTCCGAAATGGCTGCCCGTCTTCAAAACAAAGGGTTTTTAAGGATCCACCGGTCATTCATCATCAATCAGAACAGGGTAACGGCCATCAGCCATCATGAAGTTTTGATTGGGAAAGTTTCTGTTCCTGTCGGCCGGAGTTTCCGGGAAGCATTTGATGGTTTTGCCCAGCTTTTTTCGGCGAAAAGGTTGTTTTAAATGTAAAATGCGGTTTAATGGCTGGAAGAGAAGCCGGATGCGGGAAGTTTTTGTGTTAATGGTTAATTTTTATCATATAAATTCACTTGCGAAGCATCATTGACCTGTAAAACAGAATTCACCTTTCACTTTTTGTCAATGGTCAATTCCTTCGGATGAATAGTCATTTTCTATGCCGTTTAAATTCACTTGCGAAGCAAAATTGACTTGCGGAGCAGGATTCACCATTCACCATTCACATCAATTATAAGAACCTCTGAACTCCAGCGGCGACAGGCCTGTCCGGAGCCTGAACATTTTGCTGAACGACTGCGGGTGTTCAAAGCCCAGTTCATAAGCGATCTCTGCTACCGTTCGATCTGTTCCGATGAGTTTTTCCTTCGCTTTTTCGATAAGTTTCATGTGGATGTGCTGTTGGGTATTGAATCCGGTAACCGACCGGAGCATATCCCCGAGATAACGCGGGGAAACTTTCAGCTGATCCGACAGGTATTTTACGGTCGGGAGTCCTTCGATGACGGCTTTTCCGAATGGAAATACGCATCGAGCAGCATTTCCATTTTGCTTAGCAAATCGTTGTTGATGATCTTACGGGTAATGAACTGCCTTTTGTAGAACCGCTGGCTGTAGGTCAGAAGAAGCTCTACCTGGGAAATCAGGACATCCTGGCTCAGATCATCGATTGATGTTTTCAGTTCATCGTTGATCGTACCGGCAATATGGGTGATGATATTTTTCTCTTTGTCCGACAGATAAAGCGCTTCATTAATCGAATAGGAGAAAAAGCCGTACGTTTTGATTTTACGTTCCAACGGATAGCCCCGGAAAAAATCAGGGTGGATCAGCAGGGTAAAACCTGCAGGGTTTCCCGAAGATGAGATGCCTGCCAAAGACTGTCCGGGTGAGGTAAAGCACATGCCGCCCTCATTAAAATCGTAGGTCGTCTGGCTGTATTTCATCCGGCATCCCGAAGAATCGTTATAGGTAATGTGATAAAAATCCATCACAAAATCAAAGGACAGCATCTCATTGGTAATGGCGGCTTCCCGGTAATCCAGCAAGCTGATTAAAGGATGCGCCGGCTTGGGAAGGTTCAGTGCGTGCTGCATTTCGGAAAGCGTCCGGAAATGCCTGGGATGATGAATTTCTCTAGATTTCATAATTTCAAATGTACATAAAAATCCAACGGCCGGTATAGTGGCCGTCAGATTTCTTTGGAAGGTTTAAATAATGTGAACTTCCGGTATCAACCGGATTGACAGGCTGGGAGAGGGAAGCCGGATGCCGGAAGCATCTTAGTTAAGATATTGCCGGGAATTTTGAATATCAACTGATTTTTCACTAAGCTAACATGGATTCGAGCTACAAACCGTACTTAAAAAGCTGGAAGAGGGATGCTGGATGGCGGAAGCACAGTCGAAAAGGATATTACCCATAATTTTGAATATCAACTGATTTTTTTTCACTAATGTAAAGTCTTTAAGATGTTCACTTTTCTTTTAATTCCATTAAATCGCTTAAAAACAAATAGTTAACGTCGGATTCACATTATGCTAAAATCTTTAAAATTTCCACTTTTCTTTACATAAATCGCTAAAATAATCCATAATTTTCTTATGCTGCTATATTTAAGATTTTAAATAAGAGATCTGCCGCCATTCAGCATTTCGAAGATTCCCTCGCGGAAGGCCTCGTCGCCGACTTCCAGACGGTGGCTGTACATGGCGATGGCATCTTTACCGCAGACGTACCTCAGTTTCTTTAAGCCGTCAGTGGCCGCTCCGTAAACTACCTCGGCAATCTGTTCGGGCGTCGTCATGTTTTCCTGCTGCATGACCGCCGCTACAAATTTATTCAGCAGGGAATCGTAGGCAGGATGGGAAACCATCGGGGATTTGTTCATGATTTCCGTAGATACCATACCGGGTTCGATGGTTTTGATTCCGATATTGAATTCGGTGAGTTCATAGGAAAGGCTTTCACTCCATCCTTCAATGGCCCATTTGCTGGCATCATACATCGATCCCATCGGGAATCCTGCCAGGCCTGCAGACGAACCGGTCGTAATAAACAATCCATGGCCTCTTTCCCTGAAATATGGGATAAAGGCTTTGGTTACCCGCACGACGCCAAAGAAATTGGTTTCCATCTGGGCACGGATCTCTTCGTCGGACACGGCTTCCAGGGCACCCATCAGCGCGTAGCCCGCATTATTGAAAACCACGTCCACTTCATATTTCTGAAGAATGTTCTGTACCGTTTCGTGTATCTCCTGCGGTACGGTAACATCCAGTTTCAGCAGGGTAATGTTCCCGATTGTGTTGAGTTCCGTTTCTTTTTCCGGTGTACGCATCGTAGCGATGACGTTCCAGCCTTTTGATGCGAATAACCTGGCCGTCGCTTTTCCGATTCCTGAAGAAGCTCCGGTAATAAAAATTGTCTGATTCATAATTTTTTAAATTTATTACAGCAAAGGTATCTTACCGGCCAAGCATAGGAGAAGCCTAAATGGTAATTGTCGTAGCCAAAATGGAATGCCTTTCGTAAAAAAGGACAAGATGAAACGGATCAATTGATATTGTTTCTGCATAAGCATGAAATATTGAATTCTGACCAGCTAACCGACTGTAGAAGGACCAATTTTTTTGAAACAGACTTCCGGCAAGATAATTTTTATTTCCTGGTTTGTATTTTCTTTCATCCAGTAAACGATAAAGTTCACTTTTACCGTTTTTAATTCGTATGACTGTTTTTTCAGGGTTTCTATTTTTTCGATAAAACGCTGAGAGAATTGCAGAACAGGCTGGTGGCAGGAATTCATACAAATATTTCCATAAAAAATCAGCAAATCACCGCAGGTAAGCCCGGAAATCAGGTGTTGGCTGTTAAGAAAAAAGTCCAGATATACATCCTGATATGTTAGGTGCACAGCTAATTCGTCCGGCTGTGAATATGTTTCTTTATTCTGGGTCCGGGTCAGGTTTTCAATGAAAAAATGATCCAGAAATGTAGCATCCGTATGGATGGTTAAGTTGTTTTTTGCCCTGGTCATGGCTACATATAATTGCCTTTTGGCCTCATCTGTTGAGAGACTGAAATTCTCAAGCAGCATGAAAACGTTGTCGAATTCCCTTCCCTTGCTTTTATGAATGGTGGAAACAAAAACCGTTTCACCGTTGGTATTAAAAAAATCTTCCAGCTTTGATTCCCTGATAAATGCATCCAGATCGGATTTATACTTTCTCTTCGTGTTGGTCGCTTCAAATTCTTTAATGATGTTGATGCAGATCTCTAATTTATTACTGCTGTGAAATTTATTTTTTACCTCTTGTTTGGCGGAATCCCAAACTTCATCGCTGACGGTAAAAGCATCACTGTATAAATTCAACCGGTCCAGGAAAAATCTGACTTCCACAAGGTTATACAAACTAAAATTGTCATTGGTCTGGATCAGTTTTGCCGGTATTTTATTTTTTAAAAGCAAGCCGGTAATCTGCAAAGCTTCATGGTTGGTCTTCGTCAGTACACAGGCCGTACCGGACAGACCGGTATGAAGCAGGTCTTCAATCAGAGGGACAATGAGATTTCTATTTTTGTAATTAATGATTTTTATTTTTCCGTTATCATTTTGTACAGGTACGATCGGGGTATTCTTCAGTCGGTGAGGGATCTGCTTTACAAATTCATTTGCTAAGGCTACCAGGTTGTTTTTACTTCTGTAATTTTCAACCAGTTCATGCTTTACGGCGCTGTTGTTTGAAATAAATGCTTCCAGATATTTTGAGCTGGAGCCTCTGAATTCATAAACATTCTGATCGTCATCGCCTACCGCAATCACCCGCATCTCTTCGTTCTGCTCCATCAGCGTATTGATAAGCAGGTACTCATCCTCATTCATATCCTGGGCTTCATCAATCACCAAAACGGTTTTGGTGATCCTGCTGGCTTCCACTTCACCATTTTTTATTTTCTCGATCGTCTTTTTAATAATCAGATCAGATTTTTCCAGGTTTCCCACTTTACCCAATAAATCAAAACAATACGAATGAAAAGTCTTTATCTCCACGTATTGCGCTGCATTCCCGATCAGTCGGATCAGCCGCTTTTTAAATTCTGTTGCTGCCGCCCTGGAAAACGTAATCATCAGCAACTGTTCCTGTTTCACATCTTCCATTAAAAGCAGGGCAGCCAATTTATGAACAAGAACCCGGGTTTTTCCGCTTCCCGGTCCCGCAGCTACCACAATATGCTGTGCTTCCTTATCATTGATAATTTTGAGTTGGGTTGGCGAGAGTTCTCCGAAAAGCTGTCTGAACTTTGCCGGTGTAAGATTACGGCAGATCTCCTGCTGCCGGCTGCCTTTAAAATATTTACTGAGAAAAGATGAATAATTTAACTGAAAATAATCTTCTACAAACTGTAACGCATGCTGATAATCGGTAATCATCTTCTTTGCATATTCTCCGACAATATGAATTTGCTGGACTTTATTTTCATAAAACTGATGCAGCCTCTGATAGTCCTCCTTTGTATACCGTTTATTGTTGTTCTGTTCTGTACGTTCGATGGTCAGCCTGTTATAGATCACCATAAAGCCGCCCTCGATTTTTATCGCTTCAATTCTTGATAAATAAAACAAGGTATCTTCGACATCTTCCAGGACTATATCCCTTTTAAACAGATTCGGGCTGTTTTCGTAAGCGGATTTCAGTTCGTGAACGGAAAATTCCACCAGTACTTCCTGTTTGCCTGCGTCATCTTCTGAAGTTTCCGAAAGGCTTTTTTCATACAGAAAATCAACAATAAAACCGGCCAGTTCATGCCTTTTTTCAAGTTTGTCTTTTAAAAGTTCCGTGGGATACAAAGCAGCAAGGGCCAAATGGTTTTTAGAATATTCCATGCTGCGTCTTTTGATCCAGTTTTTGATCGACCAAAAGTTGAAGACTGTTTTTATCTGTTGCGTATTGCTGTTTAAACATCCTGCCTGTTCCGCTTTTTCATTAAGTTCCTTGATGTGGAAAATCTGTTCCTGTTGTTCGACAAAAGAGAGCAGGAAATTTTCAATTTTACAGAAAGTCTCCAGAATATTGAGGGAGCGGTTTTTATTTTCTCCTTTTTTTATAAAAGCGGTAAGGTCTTTGGTATCGGCTAAGATTTTTTCTTCACGTAAAAGATTGATGATATTGATTACTTCCTCCTTCACGATACCCAGATGGTCGCTGATATAATCGACCCTCGATTCTGCCGTTTCTTCGTTTGTCTGCTTCCGGCTTTTGCTTGAAAAAAGCTTCTTGATGATCCTGATTCCTTTCTCTTTCTGCTTCTCCGTAAATCTTGCGGATAGATTGATTTTGTCGATGGCTTCCTGGGCATTTTTGGTTAAAATACTGTTGGCAAAGACCCGCGGCATATTTTGTCCTCTTTTTAGGTATCCGGCATCTTCCAGGGCTGCAATAGCGGTCGTTACCCTCGTTTCGATCTGCATGATATTATCGTCCCAGCCTGCTTTTCTGGCGATTTCCAACGCAGAATGGGAAACCGTGTACCGGAATTTGGTAATGGCTTTAATAGCCTGCCAAACCTGCTGTATTTCCTTAATGGAGAGTTTGGTCTGATTTTGCAGGATAAAGTGTTTGCCAAGATCCTCTTCGTTAAACAGCACATAGCATTCGGCAACAATATTTTCATCTCTCCCGGCTCTTCCCGCTTCCTGGACATAGTTTTCAAGCGAATCCGAAATTTCGTAATGAATCACCAAACCCACATCTTTTTTATCTACGCCCATTCCGAAAGCAGACGTGGCCACCATAATCTGTGTTTTACCGCTGATAAAGGAATCCTGGTTTTCAGATTTTTCCTGCTTGTCCATTTTTCCATGATATGGCTTTGCGTCAAAACCATCTTTGCTTAATCTTTCTGCAAGCAGGTAGGCTTTCCTCGTCCGGGAAACGTAGATAATCGCCGGACAGTTTTTCTCCTCTATCAGATCGCGGACGGCCTGGTATTTTTCTTCTTCATCAGCTTTCTCAAAAACTCTGTACCGGAGATTCGTCCTTGATGCTTTTGATGTGAATAATTCAAGGTCAAGATCCAGTTTTTCCCTGAAGTAATTCCGGATATCTTCTATTACTTTTTGTTTTGCCGTAGCGGTAAAACAGGAAACGGGTATGCGGTAATCGAGGTTTTTCTTTTCCTGGATAGATTTGATAAAATCACCTATATAAAGATAGTCTACCCTGAAATCCTGTCCCCATGATGAAAAGCAATGCGCTTCATCGATGACGAAACGGATGATCTTTCTTCCCAGCATCAGTCGCTCGATGCTTTTCGAACGCAGTGATTCCGGAGAGATGTACAGAAGGGAAGCGGATCCGTCTTCCACCCTTTCAAATGATTTGGCCTTTTCGATAGGGTCGAGTAATCCATTGATTGTGACGGCATCCGTAATATTGTTTTTCTCCAAGTTATCCACCTGGTCTTTCATCAAAGACTGTAAAGGTGAGATCACAACCGTAAGGCCCTTTGAATTCTCTCCGCCCATCAGAGCAGGTACCTGGAAAGTAATGGATTTTCCACCGCCCGTCGGGAAGACGGCAAGCAGGGATTTATTGTTTACGGCAGCCTGCACTGCTTTTTCCTGTAGGGCCTCACCAGCATACTTACGGTATGAATCGAAGCCGAAAAACTTTTTTAAACCTTTGTATATATCCAATGCTTCATGACAATAGGTACATCCTTTGATGCAGGGCCTGTTTCTCAGCATCAGCATTAATCTTTCCACCTCCGGATAGTTCTTCAGCACCCAGGGCGGAGTAATGGAGTGGATTTTTTTATGATGAACGAAAGAGTCAACCAGTGAGAGGCAGTAAGCTAATTCGATAGGATAGGTTTCTATTATTTTTGCCAAATCGACATGTTCACAGAAATGATTCCTGAATTTCTGCCGGATCAGCTCTTCGGTATCACGTTCCTTTCCGGTATAATTGATAAAACGGAAAAAACCCGCAAACTCTTTTTTGTCTTTCAATAACAGGTAGAAGATCTGCCTGAGATTCTCATCGGTCCGGTAAAAAGCTTCTATTTCATCGTGGAACAAATCCCTTGCTTTAATGGAATCGTAAAGAGGATTATTAACCTCTTCTGTCTGAATTTTATCGTCTTTTAAAAGGGCATGATAAGGTTTTGTAGGAAAGAGTAAAGGGGAAAGGGGCAGGGTGTCGATAATGTTTTTAGCATCAATTCCTGCATCACGGATAGCTGTCCAGATATATTTAAGGTCGTGCTTGATGATATTATGCCCGCAGATAAATGGAGTTGTTTCAATAAACTGAATAAATTCTGTAACAGAAGTCTTATGAAACGAACTTCCGTCTTCTTTTATTCCTCCGATATCAAGGATTTTGCGACTGGTAGGTTCAATTTCCGTATCGATATAAGAAATAAGGCCAATATGCTTCTCTATTTCTGTCAAAGTAAATCAATAGTTATTTTGTTTTTATATGTCTGAATGAAAAAAGTGCTTATTAATCTTTATTTAATTTCAGATTGGTTAAATTAAATAAAATATAATAAACGGAAAAACAAATACCATAATATTTGAGTATTTTGTAAAATAAAATTTTCCGTTTATACCATTCGGGTTTAAAATCTTAATTAAATATTCTTTTTTGAAAAATCCGTAGATTTCCTGTCTCATTCACAAGAACCCCGGAACTCCAGCGGCGACAGGCCCGTCCGGAGCCTGAACATCCTGCTGAACGACTGCGGGTGTTCAAATCCCAGCTCATAGGCGATCTCTGCTACCGCTAGATCGGTTCCGATGAGTTTTTCCTTGTCTTTTTCAATGAGCTTGCTGCGAATATACTGCCAGGCGTTTTGCCCGATCAGCGAGCTGCTGTTCTTCCTTTTTGCAGGTCGCGGGAGCCTGTATACACCGTGTATCCGTTTTCTATAAGGGCTTTACTGATCTGGAAGCCTACCCCGGTATTCGCACCCGATACCAGCGCAACTTTGTTTGTGTGGTCCTGCATAATTCTAAGTGATTTTAAAATGTAATGAAGCAAAGTTGATTATTTACCGGCGTATGGATGTAACCCGATCGAGATTATTTGAAGCCGAATTGAGGATGATGAAATTTCTATACAATTTAATCTGATTTTTTCAAAAAGCAGCCGGACTGGATTTAACAAAGCTGCTTTTCCGTTTGATAAAACAACATGAATGGGATCTGGTATAATAGTCAGACCATCATAATTGATTGTAAATGCCCTGCCCATTACAGGTATACCCGGTAATTTTAATTACATCCGATTTTAAAAGCCTTCCCGCATCATGTAAACATTTGCCAAAATTCCACTTTTTATAACTTTAGTGAGCCTTACATACAAAAACGGTAAAAAAATTAATGTTTTTTTAATGCTTTTTCGGCTATAAAAGTGTTTTTTTTACACTTGTTTATATTTTTTTTAAAAATATTTTTTAACAATTCTTATCATAATATTTTACCGGAAAAAATAAGGCCTTTTTTGTGTGAATTTTTTATATAAATGCTTGTAAAATGATCTCTTACAATATTTGTAAGTGTCATAAGTATGATAACCTTATCATTAATAATATACAATTGTTATCATAAAAAATCGATATGTAAATTACTGATATTTAAGTGTTAGCAATAAAAATATTTTTTTTATTCATCTGAATTTTTATATTTGTCATGTTACATAAATGTTAACACTTTAATGAGCCCTGAATTTATACATACCTATGTTTCTGTTGATTGTGTTGTTTTTGGATTTGACCATGAAAACAGATTGAATATTTTACTCGTGGAAAGGCATCTGGATGCGGAAAAGCAGATTAAGCTTCCGGGAAGTCTTATTTTTAGTGATGAGGATGTAGACGATGCAGCAGAAAGAGTTCTTCACGAGCTTACAGGGATCAGAAAAATGGTATTGAAGCAGTTTAAATGTTTTGCAGACCCGATGAGGGCGAATAATGAAAAAGACATCAACTGGATGGGAGAGGAGTATAAGCATCATATCGACCGGATTATTACCGTAGCGTATCTGTCGCTTTGCAAGATCGATCATAAGATCAACAGCACCAAATACAGCACGGTAGACTGGTTCCCGATCGATCAGGTGCCTTCACTGCCCTTCGACCATAATAAAATCATCAGTGAATCGCTGATCGAGATCAGAAAGTGGATCGAGTCGGATTTCTCGATTATTTTCGAGCTTCTGCCGAAAAGATTTACGATCAGACAGCTTTACCAGCTGTACAGCGCGCTGAGCGAAAAATATATAGATATCAAAAACTTTCATAAAAAAATATCATCCTTCAACTATATCGTGCCGTTGGATGAAATTGAAAAAAATGTATCGCACCGTGCCGCCAGATATTATAAGTTTGATGCCAAGGTCTTTAAGAAAAACAATACGAAACTAATTAAATAATACCCTCCTTTATACTATGTACTTATTAGGCTATGACATCGGCAGTTCTTCTGTAAAAGTGTGTCTCATCGAGGCATCCAGCGGAAAAGTGATTGCTTCAGAATTTTCTCCGAAAAAGGAAATGAAAATTACGGCAATCCATCCGGGCTGGGCAGAGCAGAATCCGGGGGACTGGTGGACCAATCTTAAGCTTGCCCATGAAGCCGTGATGCACGAATCCGGCGTACAGGCGGAAGACATCAAAGGAATCGGTATTACCTGGCAGATGCATGGTCTTATTCTCGTGGACAAAGACCAGAACCTGCTGAGACCCTCCATCATCTGGTGCGACAGCCGTGCCGTTCCTTATGGGGAAAAAGCTTTTAAGGCCATCGGAGAAGAAAAATGTTTATCGCATTTGCTGAATTCACCGGGAAACTTTACCGCTTCCAAACTGGCCTGGGTAAAAGAAAACGAACCTGAGATTTTTGAAAAAATAGATAAGATCATGCTTCCGGGAGACTATATCGCGATGAGACTCTCCGGACAGATCGGAATCACAATAGAAGGATTGTCCGAAGGGATTTTCTGGGATTTTAAAAACAACTGCATTTCGGAAGATGTCATCAACTATTACGGAATCCCGAAAAGCTTCTTCCCGAAAATCGTACCGACGTTCGGAATCCAGTCTACGGTTTCTGCAGCCGCTGCTCAGGAACTGGGATTAAAAGAAGGAACCCCGATTTCCTACAGGGCAGGAGACCAGCCGAATAACGCCTTGTCACTGAATGTATTCAACCCGGGGGAAATCGCTTCCACCGCAGGAACTTCAGGAGTCGTTTATGGAGTACTGGATCAGCTGGAGTATGATAAACTGTCCAGGGTCAATACTTTTGCCCACGTAAATTACACCCCGGAACAGACAAGATTGGGCGTTCTGCTTTGCATCAACGGAACCGGGATCCTCAACTCATGGCTGAAGCATAATTTTGCCACTTCACTTTCTTCTTACGGAGATATGAACGATATGGCTTCGCTTTCGCCGATCGGATCCAAAGGATTAAGCATTATCCCATTCGGCAACGGAGCGGAAAGGGTACTGGAAAATAAAGATACCAGCTGCTCGATCCACGGAATCAATTTTAACATCCACTCAAAAGGGGATATTCTGCGCGCGGCGCAGGAAGGAATCGTCTTCTCGTACGAATATGGAATGAACATTATGCGGAACATCGGGATGGACATCCAGGTGATCCGGGCAGGAAATGCCAATATGTTTTTAAGTTCGATTTTCCGCCAGTCGCTTGCCAGCGTCAGCAATGCGGTGATTGAACTTTATGATACCGACGGTGCTGTAGGTGCTGCCAGGGCTGCGGGAATAGGCATCGGATTCTATGCGGATTCAAAAGAAGCATTTTCATCACTGGAAAAAATCGCCGTCATAGAGCCGGAACACGAGAAGCGCGAACAATATTTAGAAGCCTATTCGAGATGGAAAAACCATCTTCATGAAATAATTTAAGAAACGACAACGGAAATTCCATTGTACTTACTGACAATCAAAAAATCAGTGAGCCGGGAGTTTTTATGCAAAAATGTAAATAAAATTAAAAAATAAATAAGACAAATATGAACACTTTAACAGGTACGAAAGAGTTTTTCACAGGGATCGATAAGATTAAGTTTGAAGGAAAGGAGAGCCGAAATCCGATGGCGTTCCGCTATTATGATGCAGAAAAAGTAATCATGGGGAAACCGATGAAAGACTGGACCCGTTTTGCAATGGCGTGGTGGCATACCTTATGTGCTAACGGAAGCGATCCGTTCGGGGGGGCAACCATTCACCACCCTTGGGATATCGGAAATGATCCCGTAACAAGAGCGATGCACAAGCTGGATGCAGGTTTTGAATTTATGTCCAAAATGGGCTTCAATTTCTACTGTTTCCACGACATCGACTTGGTAGATCCTGCAGACAACTGGAAAGATTACGAGAAAAATCTTCAGGCTGTTGTAGAATATGCCAAGCAAAAGCAGGCAGAAACGGGAATTAAGCTTCTTTGGGGAACGGCAAACGTTTTCACCCACGAAAGATACATGAACGGAGCTTCTACCAACCCGAATTTTGATGTATTGGCATGTGCCGGAACTCAGGTAAAAAACTCTATTGATGCAACCATTGCACTAGGAGGAGAAAATTATGTGTTCTGGGGTGGAAGAGAAGGATACATGAGCCTTCTGAACACGGATATGAAGCGTGAAAAAGACCACTTAGCACGTTTCTTAACAATGTCCAGAGATTATGCCCGTCAGCAAGGTTTCCAGGGGAATTTCTTGATCGAGCCTAAGCCGATGGAGCCTACCAAGCACCAGTACGATTACGATTCTGAAACGGTAATCGGATTCTTAAGATATTACGGATTAGATAAAGATTTTAAATTAAATATCGAAGTAAATCATGCTACATTGGCAGGGCATACTTTCGAGCACGAGCTTCAGGCAGCAGTAGATGCAGGAATGTTAGGAAGCATCGACGCGAACAGAGGAGATTATCAGAACGGATGGGATACCGATCAGTTCCCGGTAGATTATCTGGAAATGGTTCAGGCATGGTTGGTATTGCTGCCAGCAGGAGGTCTAGGAAAAGGAGGGGTAAACTTCGACGCTAAAATCAGAAGAAACTCTATCGATCCTGAAGATTTATTCATCTCTCATATTTCAGGAATGGATGTATTTGCCAAAGGACTTCTGGCTGCTGCCGATATTCTTGAAAATTCGGATTACAACAAATTAAGAACAGACCGCTATGCTTCTTTTGACAACGGGCACGGAAAGGCATTTGAAGAAGGATCTCTTACGTTAGAGGATCTTCAGAGAATCGCACATGAAATTGGGGAACCTCAGCCAAAAAGCGGAAAACAGGAATTGTTTGAAGCTATTGTGAATATGTATATCTAAAAAATAAATGAAAAGGCTGCTAAACACTAAGGATTATTAAAACTATAATTATTACCAGCCTTTTTATTTTAACCCTAATATTTAAAAATAATAATTATGAACCGATTTTATTTTTCAAAAACCAATAAGGCGGCCCTCTTTTTTGCCATGGCCTTATTACCTGCCGGCATGGCGTATGCTCAGGTAAAAAAAGATACGGTGCCCAAGGAGAAAAAGATAGAGGAAGTAGTTGTCATCGGATATGGTACCCAAAGAAAAGAAGCTGTAACGGGATCGGTAGTAACTGTAAAAGGTGAAACCCTAAGAGAAGTTCCTACGGCCAATATTACACAAGCTCTACAGAGTAGAAGTGCAGGGGTCGAAATCAATCAGACTTCCAGTAAGCCGGGAGCAACCATGAAAATACGAATCAGAGGACAGAGATCATTATCAGACAATGCAAACGATCCGCTTGTGGTATTGGACGGAATTCCTTTTGCAGGATCCCTGGGAGATATAAGCTCCAGTGATATTAAGAGTGTAGATATCCTGAAAGATGCTTCTGCAACAGCTATTTATGGTTCCAGAGGAGCAAACGGGGTGATCTTGGTAACAACAAACAGAGGATCTAAAGGACAAAAACCTAGATTCACCTATAACTCTTTTACAGGAAGCCAGACTTTGTTTTCGAGATACCCTATGATGAATGGTGCTCAATTAACGAAACTAAGGCATGATGCAGGCGATCTTATAAAAAATGGAGACAGCGAAAAAGATGGTGTTGATACAGATTGGCAAAAGTTGTATTATAAGCCGGCGATGATTACCAACCATGATGTTGGAGTTTCCGGAGGTACAGAAGGAGGTAACTATAATGTTGGATTGTCATATCTAAAACAGGATGCAGTTGTTCCTTTGCAAAGCTATGAACGTTTTGGTATTAGGGTTGGGTTGGATCAGCAGGTTGGAAAGAGTTTCAAATTTGGTTTCACTACCAATTCCAATTATGTAAAATCCGAAGGAAATGGTATTGCTTCAGCGCCTACTTTAGGATATTCGCCTTTGGCCAGTCCTTATGATGAATTCGGTAATCCGAGAAGAACATTAACGATGTCATCGAATATGGATCAGGCATGGGTTTATACTAGACAAACTCTTGATGCATTAGGAGATAAATATGTAGATGAAACAATGGCTTTCTCATCATATAACAACGTTTATGGTGAAGTTAAATTACCAGTAGACGGATTGAAATACCGTATCAATGTAGGATTGGATTTCAGAACTTCAAACAGTGGAAATTATACAGGAGTAGGCGTATTCAGTACAAATCCTGCTGCCATTTCTTCTGCTGGAAGGGGGAATAGCCAGACTTACCACTGGACTATAGAAAACTTACTGACTTATGATAAGACTTTTGGAAAGCATAAGATCAACGCGGTTGCATTATATTCTTCTGAACAGAATACTGTTACAAGCAGCTATATAAGTGCTAAAAATGTACCGTCAGATTTTTTCCAGTATTACAATCTTGGTCAGTCTCCACAAGCGGACATTACGGTAAATCCAAATAATCAATTTTATGCAAGAACAGGGCTCATTTCCTATATGGGTAGAGCAATGTATACGTATGACAACAAGTATATGATTACCGCTACACTTCGGGCAGACGGAGCTTCTGTTCTTGCGGAAGGGCATAAGTGGAATACCTATCCGGCTATCTCTGTTGGATGGAACGTGGCTAATGAGAATTTCATGAAAAATTTCCAGTTTGTTAATTTATTCAAATTAAGATATGGCTGGGGAGAGACATCAAATCAGGCTATTTCACCTTATACAACTGCAGGAAGTTTAACTGTGAACCCGTATAACTTTGGAAATGCTTTTTCAACAGGAGTTTCTATTAACACAGCACCAAACCCACAGTTAGGATGGGAATATTCTAAAACCCATAACGCAGGATTGGATTTTGGTTTCTTGAACAACAGAATTAACGGTACGGTAGAATATTACAGAACACATACTTATGGTATACTTCAAAATAAAAGTTTACCGCCAAGTGGAGGAATTCCTGGTGGTGTTCTGCAAAATGTAGGAGATATCGAAAACAAAGGATGGGAAGCTTCCCTTAATGGAATTATTATTGATAAGCCAGATGGTTTCAGCTGGGATGCAGGAGTTAACTGGTATGCCAACAGAAACAAAATTTTATCACTTGCATCAGGTGCTGACAGAGATGAAAATAACTTATGGTTTGTTGGTCATAACGTAAATTCATTATTCGATTATCAATATGTAGGTCTATGGCAAAAAGGAGATCCTTATTTAAATATTTTGGAACCTCAGGTTGGAGCTGCTCCGGGTATGATCAAAGTTTTATACACCGGCGGATATAATGCGGACGGTACACCTGTAAGAGCTATCGGTCCTGCAGATAGACAGATTATAGATACCAACCCGGATTGGCAGGGAGGTTTCAATATGCGTTTTGCTTACAAAGGATTTGAGTTGAGTACAGTGGGAGCATTCCAGAAAGGTGGTGTTCTGATCAGTTCCATTTATGGATCTGCTGGGTACTTAAACAGGTTAACCGGTAGAGGAAATAACGTAGACGTAGATTACTATACGGATGATAATACAGACGCAAGATTCCCTAAACCGGGCGGATTGCTAAGTGGTGATAACCCTAAATATCTGTCGACTTTAGCTCTTTTTGACGGATCATATGTGAAACTGAGAACATTGACATTAGGATATAACTTAGATAAGGATTTCCTTAAGGATCTTAATATTAACAGCTTAAGAATTTACTTTACTGTTACAAATCCATTGGTAATTTATTCACCATATCACAAAATGTCCGGTATGGATCCTGAGCCGAATTCTACAGGTGATCAAAACCAGGCGGTAAGCAGCTACAGAAATCGCCAGCTGATTATCGGAACCAATAATCCTGCCACAAGAAACTTTATATTGGGACTTAATTTATCTTTTTAAATCTACATCATCATGATAAAAATTAACAAAAAAATTGTATTGGGTATTTTAGTGAGTTCACTAGCCTTGTCTAGCTGCAATGAAATTCTAGACGAGCAACCCAGATCAGGATATACAGTTGATTATTTCAACTCTGCAGATGGTGTAACATCTGGTGTAACGGCTTTATACAGAAGCTTACGTCTTCTTTACGGAAACGGCTATTACATGAGTGCAACACAGAACGGAACGGATGAAGCAACCTGGGCACAGAGTGCAGACGGGAACTTCAAGGATTTAGATATGACAGGGGGAGCGACGGCAATTAATTCCAGTACTTTCCCAACAAGTATGGTTTGGGGATCTGTTTTTCCTTATATCAATACAGCTAATGGGATCATAGAAAGAGGACCGAAATTTAATATTGCTGAATCCCTTGTATCGGAAGCCCGTTTTTTCAGATCATTTTATTATTTTCAATTGGTACAGACCTATGGAGGGGTACCATTAGATTTAGGTTCCGGAGAATTGGCTCTTAATATTTCACCTACGACTCTGTCTAAGAGAAATACCGTTCCGGAAGTGTATACCAGAGGTATTTTCCCGGATTTATTGAAAGCAATCAATAATCTTCCTGCCAGTCCTAGAGTTACCGGCGGTGTTACAAAGAATGTGGCGAGGCTGTTTTTAGCCAAAGCCTACCTTACTTACGGATGGTGGTTACAGAACCCTAATAACATCCCGACTTATCCAGATGCTGCAAGAACAGATCCGGACGGACATAATGCACAATGGTATTTCCAACAGGCTTACGATATAGCTTTACAAGGCATTAACACTCCTGGATCCTATGCTCTTCAGCCGACATACTATGATGTAAACGAAGGTTCCAAAGACCGCAATTCAGAGCAAATGCTTTATGCAGACCACACGGCTTCCAGCGTTTTTTATAACGAATCGGATCCTGTCGGTTTCGGTTCAGGATGGGCTCCTGATAATTTTGCTGCCTGGATGCAAACATGGAATTATACCAATATTAAAAGTAGTAAATCTGCTACTTCCTGGACTCCTGCAAGTCCGATCACAAGAGAAGCGGCACAATCGTTGGGAAGACCTTGGGTACGTATGGCTCCACCTATTGGAGTTATTAAAAATACCTTTGCTGATAAAACAAATGATTCCCGTTATGACGGTACTTTTGTAACGACTTATAGAGGAAACTGGCAGAAAACAGGAACAGGGCTGGAATCAACGACCACATTATACAATGCCAATAATCTTCCTGTGCCGGTAGGCGGAGCAATATTAAGCTTTTTAGATGATGATTCTCAGCTTCCAAATATCGTTTATCCTTCCGGTGGTGGACAAAATAGTGTAGGTGCAGGGGTTTTGCCTGGACGTGCCGATTGGGTAATTTCACCTAATGGAATCAGCAGAATCGTTTATCCAGGACTGTGGAAAATCGGAACTTACCGTACGGATGATCCAAACGGATTAGGGTATCCGAATGCAGGTTTAACAAGACCGTTCCCTGTAGCCAAGTTCTCAGAGTTCTATTTCATCGCAGCAGAAGCAGCGGTTAAGGGAGCTTCGGGTGCTATGAGCGCAAGAGATTTAATCAATGTGATCCGTGCAAGAGCTGGAAAATGGAGATTTAGCAATAAAAACAATGCAACTTATATTGCTGACAATAGTGCAGCTATGATTGCAGCAACGCCAGCGACAATCACGATTGATTATATTCTAGCAGAAAGATCAAGAGAATATTACGGAGAGTTTTACAGATGGTTTGATTTGGTAAGAACCCAAAAATGGGCAGAATATGGCGCTACGTATCAAATCGGAGGGACAGCATATGGAAACCATACACCTCAGACCTTCACCAGAAATATTCAGCCTTATCACTACTTAAGACCGATTCCTCAGGGACAATTGGATGCTATGAGTGATATGTCTGCGGCAGATAAAGCAAAATACCAGAACCCTGGATACTAATTAAATTTTATTCTACATTCATATTAGCAGCAAAATAGGTGTTGAAAAGCACCTATTTTGTTTAGTATGAAGAAAAATTCAAAACTTATGGAAAAAACCTGGCGTTGGTTTGGTAAAAAAGACAAAATAAAATTAGAGACGCTTCGTCAGATCGGTGTCGAAGGAATTGTTTCTGCACTACATGATATCCCGAACGGGCAGGTCTGGAGTCTGGAGGCGGTGAATGATTACAAAAATTATATAGAAAGTTACGGTCTTCGCTGGTCTGTGGTGGAAAGCCTCCCGGTTAGCGAAGCGATCAAGTACGGAGGTGGAGACCGCGACTTTTTGATAGAAAACTACATCACCAGTCTCGAAAATCTCGGCAAAGCAGGGGTAACCACCGTTTGTTACAATTTTATGCCGGTGCTGGATTGGGCAAGAACAGATCTTTTCCACGCGTGGGAAGATGGTTCGTCATCTTTGTATTTTGATAAAGCCAAATTTGCTTATTTTGAAATTCATATTTTAAAAAGAAAAGGAGCAGAAAACGATTATACGCAGGAAATTCTTCAGAAAGTAGAAGAACTCAAAAATACCCTTACCGAAGAAGATAACAATCATCTGATCGATTCAGTGATCGTAAAAACCCAGGGATTCGTTAATGGAAACATTAAGGAAGGCGACCTGAATCCGGTTGAAAAATTCAATAATTTACTGGCGCTGTATGACGGAATCGATAAAGACCAGCTTCGCCAAAACCTTAAATATTTCCTGGAAAGAATAATGCCGGTTTGCGAAAAATGGGGCATCCAGATGTGTGTACATCCCGATGATCCGCCTTTCGCTTTGTTAGGTTTACCAAGAATCGTAACCAATGAAGAGGACATCGATTGGTTCTTAAATGCGGTAGATAATCCTCACAACGGACTGACGTTCTGTGCAGGATCACTAAGCGCCAATCTTCAGAATGATGTACCTAAGCTGGCTCAGAAATTTGCACACCGCACAAAATTTGTCCACCTCAGAAGCACCAATGTTTTTGAGAACGGGGATTTCATCGAAGCGCATCATTTAGGCGGTAGAGGAAAATTAATCGAAGTCATCAGGGTATTTGAAAAAGAAAACCCGGATCTACCAATGCGGATCGATCATGGAAGGCTTCTGACGGAAGATGTAGACAAAGGATATAATCCCGGCTACTCATTCCTAGGCAGAATGCTGGCTTTAGGACAGATCGAAGGTGTAATGGCCGCTGTACAAAACGAAATGGCGAGATAAAATCAGCACTTGCTTTTGATCAATTATCAATCTTCAATTATCAATCATAAAAATGAACGAAATATTCAGCATAAAAGATAAAGTAGCCGTTATTACAGGAGCTTCCGGTGTTCTTGGAGGTAGTCTTGCAAAGAGTTTTATCGAAGCGGGAGCAAAAGTAGTGGCACTGGGCAGAAACCAGGAAAAACTGGATGCTTTTGTTAAGGAATTAACGGCATCAGGCGGCGATGCCTTTGCCGTAGAAGCCAATGTCATGGATCTCGGAAGCCTTGAAGCAGCATCAAAAAAAATTACTGAAAAATACGGCAGAATCGATATTCTGTTAAATATAGCTGGGGGAAACATTCCCACTGCGACTTTATCTCCCGACCAGTCATTCTTTGATATGGATATGAAAGGATGGGATGAAGTAACCGATCTTAACATCAACGGAACCGTTTACCCAAGCTTTGTTTTCGGAAAAGCAATGGCAGAGCAGGGAAGCGGAAGCATCGTCAACATCTCATCCATGGCTGCATATTCAGCGATCACCAGAGTGGCAGGCTACTCAGCAGCAAAATCCGCCATTACCAATTTTACGCAATGGCTGGCTTCCGATGTGGCCTTGAAATTCGGTGATAAAATCCGTGTGAATGCGGTAGCGCCTGGATTCTTCATCGGCGATCAGAACCGCGCGATTCTTCTGAACCCGGATGGCTCATTAACCGACAGAAGCAAAAAAGTAATTGCTAAAACCCCGATGCAGCGTTTTGGAGAAGTGGACGAGCTGAACGGAACTGTACAGTTCCTCTGCTCGGAAGCCGCAAGTTTTATTACCGGAGCTTTATTGCCGGTAGATGGAGGTTTCAGTGCCTTCAGCGGCGTTTAACAAGTTTGTTAATTTTCTTCATATATAGTTAGAGAGACCTTGACTATCATACGTTGAGGTCTCGTTTTAAAATTTTGTTTGATATCCACAGATGATGATGAAAAAATATCCTGTTTAAGCATAACAGACAAAATAAAAAATTAATGAAACCCAAACATTGCATATTCACCCTTTGTCTTTTCATAAGCGGATCTTTTCTTGCCCAGAAAGGTGGGAAAAACAAGCTTTGGTACGACAAGCCTGCCAAGCAGTGGGTAGAAGCATTGCCTGTCGGAAACGGAAGGCTTGCGGCAATGGTGTATGGTGATCCTTCCAAAGAAAAGCTTCAGCTCAATGAAAGCACGTTCTGGTCCGGTGGTCCTTCCAGGAACGATAACCCGGACGGGCCGAAAGTCCTGGATTCTATCCGGTATTATTTATTTAACGGAAATTACAAACGGGCGCAGATTCTTGCAGACCGGGGACTAACGGCAAAAAGCCTTCACGGTTCAGCTTATCAGAATATCGGCGATCTTATTCTTGATTTTAACGACTTTAAAGAGGTTAAAAATTATTACAGGGAATTAGACATTGAAAAAGCCGTTGCCACTACAACATTTACTTCAAACGGAATTACCTTTAAAAGAGAAACTTTTGCTTCTATTCCGGATCATGTTATTGTTATTAAACTGAGTTCAGACCAAAAAAAAGCTCTCAGTTTTACAGCTCACTTTAATGGTGAACTTAAACAGAATGTTAAAGCTATCGATGCCAATACCTTGCAGATGGATGGCTTATCATCTACATTGGATGGTGTTCAGGGTCGCGTGAAATTTAACGCACTGGCAAAATTCATAACCAAAGGCGGTAAAACCCAGGTTTCAGAAGACAAAATTTCGGTAAGTGATGCCGATGAAGTATTGATCCTCATTTCGATCGCTACCAATTTTACAGATTATAAAACCTTACAGGCAGACGAAGTTTCAAAAAGTAAAAAATACATCGAAGCCGCACAAAATAAATCTTTTACAAACTTATTTAAAAATCACCTGGCGGCCTATCAGAAATATTTCAAAAGGGTTGATTTTAATTTAGGTACTTCAGAAGCAGCTAAAAATCCGACCGATATCAGGATTAAAAACTTTGCCACATCTTACGATCCGGAACTGGTCGCATTATATTACCAGTTTGGCCGTTATTTGCTGATTTCCTCCTCACAGCCCGGCGGACAGCCCGCCAATCTCCAGGGCATCTGGAACAACTCCAACAAACCGGCCTGGGACAGCAAATATACCATCAACATCAACACGGAAATGAACTACTGGCCAGCTGAAAAAACCGGTCTGCCGGAAATGCACGAACCGCTGCTCCAAATGGTAAAAGACCTGAGCGAATCCGGAAAAGAAACCGCAAAACTAATGTATAACAGCCGTGGCTGGGTCGCTCATCACAACACCGACCTCTGGAGAATTACCGGAGTGGTGGATTTTGCCAACGCCGGAATGTGGCCGATGGGCGGAGCATGGCTTTCCCAGCATTTATGGGAGAAATACCTGTACAACGGAGATCTGAATTACCTCAGATCGGTGTATCCGGTTCTGAAATCAGCCACCCAATTCTACGAAGATTTTCTTATTGAAGAACCCACGCATCATTGGTTGGTCGTAAGTCCGTCCATGTCTCCCGAAAATATTCCGCAGGGACATCAGGGCAGTGCTTTGGCAGCGGGAAATACCATGGACAACCAACTGATGTTCGATTTGTTTACCAAAACCAGAAAAGCAACACAGCTTCTTCATATTGATGATGATAAAATTCCGGTCTGGAACGTCATCATTTCAAAATTACCGCCCATGCAGATCGGGCGTTACGGACAGTTGCAGGAATGGATGGGCGATTGGGACGACCCGAAAGATAACCACCGCCATGTTTCCCATCTGTACGGATTATTTCCGTCCAATCAAATTAACCCATTTATCACACCGGAACTGACAGACGCAGCCAAAACCGTTCTCATCCATCGCGGCGATGTTTCCACAGGTTGGAGTATGGGCTGGAAAGTCAATCTCTGGGCAAAACTGCTCGATGGAAACTATGCCAATAAATTAATCAAAGACCAACTGACCCTGGTAGAAAAAGACGGCTGGGGAAGCAAAGGCGGAACCTACCCGAACTTGTTCGATGCCCATCCGCCGTTCCAGATCGACGGAAACTTCGGCTGTACCTCGGGAATCACCGAAATGCTTTTGCAGACGCAGAACGGTTTCATCGACATTCTACCTGCACTTCCCGACGAATGGAAAAACGGCGAAATCTCCGGACTGAAAACCTATGGCGGATTTGAAGTGAGCATCGTCTGGGAAAATCATAAAACTAAAGAAATTACCATACAATCAGCATTAGGCGGAAACTGCAGAATCAGGATTCCAAACGAAATGGAATTAAAAGGAAAAACAAAACTTAAAAAAGCGGAAGGTAAAAATCCGAACCCCTTTTTTGAAATACCGGAAATAAAAACACCGTTGATCTCAAAAGATGCAAAACTCAATTCCGTTGAAATTAAAAACGAATTCATCTACGATTTCCCAACGGAGACCGGAAAAATTTATAAATTAAAAATAAGAACGAACCCGAAGGGTTTAACAACCATGGCCAAAGGACAGCCTGTGGAAGGATAACAAAACAAGAAGTCCTGAAGGGAGGGTTTAATGTAGAAAGGATGAAATCCTATTAACGGGATCATCTGAAACCCTGAAAGGGTTGAACAAAAATAGCCACAGGTGCAACCTGTGGAAAAAAGAAAAATAAACCACGAACCCTGAAAGGTTCAACAATTATAACAACAGGTGTGACCTGGGCAAAACAACGAACGCGGTTCAAAATTTAAAACAAAAATTAAGAAATTTATATATGAAAAAGAGACCCATGAATCCGAATTTTTTAAAGAACAAATTCACCCTGCTGACGGCAGCAGCGTTCTTAAGCGTGAGCAACATTTCTGCTCAGACCTTTTCCGATTTCAACTACCGTGGAAACGATAAAATATACAACGACAATCCGCTGAAACCGGACGAGTTCTATTCGCCGATTCTTCAGGGCTGTTATCCGGACCCGAGCATCACCAAAAAAGGGGACGACTATTACCTGGTGAATTCTTCATTTTCGATGTTTCCAGGGGTTCCGATCTTCACCTCAAGAGATATGGTCAACTGGAAACAGATTGGCCACGTATTGGATCGCCCGTCTCAGTTAAAAGTAGAAAAAGGAGGTGTTTCCCAGGGAATTTACGCACCGGACATCAAGTATAATAAATACAACGACACGTTCTACATGATCACTACGCAGATTGCGGGTGGAGTGGGAAACATGGTCGTAAAAACCAAAGACCCGGCCAAAGGCTGGAGCGAAGTGCAGAAGCTGAATTTTGACGGAATTGATCCTGCGATCTTCTTTGACGACGATGGAAAAGCGTACATCGTTCACAACGATGCACCGCCAAAGGGAACCGAGCAGTATCAGGGGCACCGCGTCATCAAAATGTGGGATTACGATCTGGAAAAAGACCAGGTGGTAGCAGGATCTGATAGGATTATTGTTAATGCCGGTGTCGATATCACCCAAAAACCGATCTGGATTGAAGGTCCGCATTTATACAAATACAAAGGAAAATATTACCTGATGTGCGCGGAGGGCGGTACCGGAGGATGGCATAGCGAAGTAATCTTTATGGCCGATTCTCCGAAAGGACCGTTTGTTCCGGCGAAGAACAACCCGATCTTGACGCAGCGGTATTTCCCGAAAGACCGCAAAGAAAAAGTAGACTGGGCAGGCCATGCCGATCTAGTGGAAGGCCCGAACGGACAATGGTACGGCGTATTCCTGGCTATCCGTCCGAATGTCAACAACCGCGTGAACAAAGGCCGTGAAACCTTCGTTTTACCGGTAGACTGGAGCGGAACGTATCCGGTTTTCCAGAACGGACTGGTGCCGATGAAACCGAAACTGAAATTACCCGAAGGCACTCAAAACCAGACCGGAAAGAACGGATTCTTCCCGAACGGAAATTTTACCTATAATGATGAACTGACCGACAAAAACCTGGATTACCGTTGGATCGCCATGCGCGGGCCGCGTGAGAACTTCATTACTTCCACCAAAAATGGGGTAAAAGTGAATCCGATGGAAACGAATATCAAAGCTTTGGCTCCGGTTTCCGCTTTGTTCCACAGGCTGCAGCATGAAGATTTTGAAACTTCCGTAACCCTGGATTTCAAACCGAAATCTGAAAAGGAACTGGCCGGAATTACCTGCTACCAAAGCGAAAGGTTCAATTATGTCTTCGGAATTACCAAAAAAGGCAAAGACTATTACATCGTTTTGGAAAGAACTGAAAAAGGAGTTTCAAATTTAATTGCCAGCGAAAAAATTTCTCTTTCCAAAACCATTAAATTACAGGTGACCGGTGAAAATGACAACATCAGTTTCAACTATGCACTGGATGGTAAAAATTTTAAAAACCTGGGCGGACCGGTTTCCGGAGACATCTTATCCACCGATGTGGCAGGCGGTTTCACCGGAAGTTTAATCGGTCTGTACAGCACGTCGTCTAACGATATTGTACCGAATTAATCTAACGCTAATTCTAAACCTTCAAGGTTTTTAAAACCTTGAAGGTTTGTAAAACAAAACCATATCACTTTGAATATTAAAAAATCATTTTATATAGTTTCTTTTTTGGGATTTATCGGGCTGAATTCACTTTCAGCCCAGATAAACCCTTCTCAGAAGGCAACGACGGCATTTACCAATCCCATCATCTGGGCAGATGCACCGGATTTGTCGATCACTAGAAACGGCGGCGATTTTTACCTCATCAGCACCACGATGCATTTGATGCCGGGCGCTCCGGTTATGCATTCCAGGGATTTGGTGCATTGGGAAATGGCAAGCTATATTTTCAACACCCTGAATGACAATTCGAAATATGACCTGCTGAACGGAACCGTTTACGGGCGCGGGCAATGGGCATCGTCCATCCGGTATCATAAAGGAAAATATTATGTCTTGTTTTCCCCGAATGACGAGCCGTTCAAATCCTATTTCTATGTCACCGAAAATCCTGAAAAAGGCAACTGGAAACTCATTACAAGGACCAGGCATTTTCATGACGCCTCTTTGTTCTTTGATGATGACGACCGCGTCTATGTATTCACTTCCAACAAAGTTTTCGAGTTGAGCCCGGATTTTAAAACGGTTATCGGAAACCCCGACGGTACGCAGGTCTTTCAAAAAGATGAATCTGAAACGGGACTTCTGGAAGGCAACCAGATCATCAAAAAGGACGGGAAATATTACATGATGATGATTTCCTGGCCGAGAGGCGGAAAACGGAGGCAGGTCGTGTACCGGTCTGATAAAGTAACCGGGCCTTTCG
>CAJYRQ010000024.1 GCA_913777465.1 uncultured Chryseobacterium sp. | reverse complement strand
AGCAGAATCATTCAATGCCAAAATCAAAAACTTCAGAATGCAACTCCGCGGTGTAAAAGACAAAACGTTTTTTCTTTTTAGATTAACGCAAATTTTTGCTTAGTCCCCAACTTTTGTGCTTGATCCAAAATAAGGATATTTAGTTTCGTTAAAAAACAAAAAACCTCACAACAAAAGTTGTAAGGCTTAAAGTGAGCGCGAAAGGATTCGAACCTTTGACCGTCTGCTTAGAAGGCAGATGCTCTATCCAGCTGAGCTACGCACCCTAAAGTGTTTTTGAAGTCGGGGCGGCAGGATTCGAACCTGCGACCTCCTGGTCCCAAACCAGGCGCGATGACCGGACTACGCTACGCCCCGATTGAGGTCATCTTTTAACAAGAATTACCTTGTTTTTTGTGGGTGCAAATATAGAATGTTTTTTTGAATTATAAAAATAAATTTAGAAGAATTTTTTCAATGATTTCTCAGGAAATGATTTCGGATTAATTTACCGGATTCATAATGAGAGGATTAACCGGATTTTTAACTGAAAAACATAATTTATTTGAAAACTTTTTTAATCAGGGAAAAGAATGAGTATTTACCGATATTATTTTAATCTCAAAATTGTGAAATATGGTATCTGTTTGTTTAAAAAATTGTTTTTTTATATGCATAACTTTATTATATTTATCGGTATAATGATTTATTGTTAAGAAATATGAATAATTATCCGGTTCCCGATAATGAAAGAGAGCGTATCAAAAGGCTGAAACTGTTGGACTTGCTCAATCTGTCCAAAGATCCTCAGCTTGATATCTTCACAGAAACAGCACGTTTGATCTCTGGTTGCCAGATTTCATTCATTGCCATAATGGAAAGCGAAACCCATAAAATAAAGAGTTGCATCGGGGCTTCGATGGATGTTCTGGATCGTAAGGATGCGATTTGCCACTATCCTGTGGCCACCGGGCAAACGGTAATTATTCAGGATACCCTGCTTGATGATCGTTCGTCCGGAAATGCGGTGGTTATTGAAGCGGGCATCCGCTTTTATGCAGGCATACCGCTTATCGATGAAGAGGGCTTTGCTCTGGGGACATTGTGTGTCCTGAATAATGAGCCGAAAACCTTATCGGAAGAGCAGATTGCTACGCTGAAAAAATTAGGGAACGCCATTACGAAACTGCTTATCGCCAAAAGAAAAAATATCCAGGCCGAATATTTTCAGCAGATCTTTGATGTTTCACATAATCCGATCTGTGTCCTGAACGAAAAGCTGGTGCTGAAAGAGATAAACCCTGCTTTTGAAGAGGCTTTCAGGATTAAAAGAAACAGGATCGCTGCCACACATTTTCTGGAAATTTTAGGAGATCAGCCCAATGAGGTTAAAGAAAAGATAGAACGCTTTCTTGAAAATGACGGGGAACTGATGATCACGACTTCTTCAAAAATAGATGGCAGCCAGAAAGTGATCATAGAGTGGTATATGAAACGAAATCATAACGATTCTGAAATCTTCTGCTTCGGAACCAATATTACCCAATTTATTGAAGAAAAATTGCAGTTGGAAAATTCTGAGCAGCGTTTCAGGCGTTTTTTCGAAAATGCAATCGGCCTTATGAGCATGCATGATATGGAAGGCAATATTCTCGAAGTGAATAAAAAAGGAAGAGAATTCCTTCACTATTCGGAAGAAGAGGTCGAAGGGCTTAACTTAAGAGACCTGGTCCCTGAAAAAAACCAAAAGAACCTCCAGGAATATTTACAGTACATCAATCAGAACAAGGAACATCTGGGAACAATGGTCCTGAAAACCAAGGAAGGCGAAGAGCTGATCTGGATGTATCATAACCGCGTTGAACTCAATAAGGAAGGAAACCCGTATGTTTTAAGCACTGCACTGAACATAACGGAAAGAATGCTGCTGGAAAAAGATCTTCTTTATACAAAAAAAATACTGGAACAAACCAGTGCTGCAGCTCAGGTCGGAGGATGGGAGGTAAACCTTAAGAATCAGTCGGTATTCTGGTCCCAGACCACCAAGGAAATTCACAAGGTGGCGCCTGACTATCAGCCCGAATTTCAGGAGGCTGTGCGTTTTTACCGGGAGGAAGACCGTGACAAGGTAGGGGTTTTATTCAACAAAGCGGTATCGGAAGGAATCGGGTATGATGAAGAGTTTCAGCTGGTAAGACAGGACGGTGTCATGATCTGGGTACGCGTAAAAGCGATACCTGAATTTGATAATGGGGTCTGCAACAGGGTTTTCGGAATTATTCAGGATATTGATGCGTTTAAAAAGATCTATCTTGAGTTATCGAAAAAAGAAGCCATGCTGCAGTCTTTTGTAGCTTATGCGCCGGTAGCCGTAGCGATGTTTGACAAGAATCTGCACTACCTCTCTGCAAGCAATTGCTGGAGGGAGGAATTTGGTATAAACGATCAGGAGCTTGTAGGTAAAAACATCTTTACCATATCACCGAATGTTTCCAATGAAATCCAGACCATCTACCGGGATGCCATAAGGGGTAAAGCCTATCATAATGAGGATTTCAAGCTTATAACCGATCATAGAGAAGAGCAGCATTACAACCTCGAAGTAAGACCTTGGTATCTGTCGGACGGCGTTATTGGTGGTGTCATTGTTTCCGTACAGAATATTACGCAGAAAGTAAAAACCAACAACGAGCTTAAGGAAGCCAAAAAAATGGCTGATATTGCCAGTAAGGCAAAATCGGAATTCCTGGCCAATATGAGCCATGAGATCCGCACCCCGCTGAACGGAGTCATTGGCTTTTCGGATCTCCTGCTGAAAACACCCCTTAATGAGACGCAGAAGCAATACCTCAACTATATTAATGAATCAGGAGAAAACCTGCTGACCATTATCAACGATATTCTCGACTTTTCCAAAATCGAATCCGGTAAAATGGAACTTGTTATCGAGAAATGCAACGTGTATGATCTGGTTAATCAGGTCATCAATGTGATCCTCTACCAGTCGCAGAAAAAAAATATTGAATTGCTGCTGAATATTGAGCCTGGTCTGCCTAAAACCTTGTGGATCGACGAATCCAGGATGAAACAGATCCTGATTAACCTTTTAGGAAATGCCGTGAAGTTTACGGACCAGGGCGAGATCGAGCTCAAAGTAGAAAAACTGAAGATAGACGGGGAGAAAATTACGCTCCGGTTTGCCGTCCGTGATACAGGGGTCGGAATTGCAAAAGAAAAGCAGCAGTACATTTTCAACGCTTTTACCCAGGAAAACAGCTCCATCAGCAAAAGATACGGGGGAACAGGGCTCGGACTTACCATTTCCAACAACATCCTGGGCTACATGGGGACCCATCTTGAGTTGAACAGTACCCTCAACAAAGGCTCTGTATTTTATTTTGATATCGAAGTTTCTTATGAGCTTTCCGAAGCAAACGGTGATGAAGAACTGAAAATCAAAAGAGCTTTGGTTGTAGATGATAATGAGGCAAACAGGATCATCCTTCAGCATATGCTTGCCTATAAGAATATTGATTCGAAATTGGCGGCAAACGGAATGGAGGCCCTGCAGATCTTACTGGCCGGTGAACGTTTCGACATTATCCTGATGGATTACCATATGCCGGTAATCTCAGGGCTCGAAACCATCGAAAAAATCAAAGCTTTATTCAGTACGCAGGATGAAACATCGCCGCTGGTTATTCTTCATACTTCTTCAGAGGAACATGATGTCATCAATTCTTTCCGTCAGGAAGAAAACTCCTATTTCCTGCTGAAGCCTATTAAATCTGAAGAATTGTACAAAACTCTCAGAAAGGCGGTAGACAATAATGGGAAAGAGCTTCCGGGAACTGCTTCACAGAACACGGAAGAAACGGTCTTAAAGATACCGGAACTTCAGGTGTTGCTGGTAGATGACAATCCGGTGAATATGATCCTGAACCATAAAATGGTAACTTCCCTGATTCCTGACGTACAGCTAACGGAAGCCGTAAACGGACTGGAAGCCTGGGAAAAGTGCCAGAACCGGGATTTCTCGCTGATCCTGATGGATGTGCAGATGCCGGTAATGGACGGGATGGAAGCCACCACAAAAATCCGGCAGCTGCCGGGCTATGAGGAAGTGCCGATCATCGGGGTAACTGCTGGGACAATAGCAGGAGAAAAAGAAAAATGCCTGGCATCGGGAATGGATGATTTCCTCCCTAAGCCGCTCCGCCAGGCAGACCTGTTGGAAATGCTCAGAAAATACCTGACCCGTCAAGATGAAAATACCCCCAATACGACAAGTACGGAAGGGTACCTTGATATGAACCTGCTGCATGAACAGACCGGGGATGATGAAGATTTCAAACAGATGTTTTTAAATCTGGTAACCAGTGAACTCAGACAGGCGGAAGACGGGATCCGGTCTGCCGTTGCAGAAAAGAATACCGGCGAACTGGGAAAAATCCTTCATAAACTCAGAGGAACAGCCGGTACCGCCGGATTGGTGAAGCTGGCAGAAACCGCCTTGCGATGGGAAGCCAAAAAAGACCAGCATATCGATTTTATTTCTATGCAGCAGGAAATTACCGGTGAAATAGCCAATGGATTGAATGCCATAAAATCTTTAACAAAGTAAAAAATAAAAGCTATGTTGATTTTGATTGCAGAAGATGATGAACTGATTTTAAAAACGATAGAGCATAAATTGCTGAACGAGGTGGACTAAAATTATTTGAATCCATATTGGACCAGATCATCCATAAATCGGCTTCTGCCATTTGGGTTTTTCCGATCTCGCGGCTGACGGCTGATCCATCTTTGCCTATATATTCCGAAATCTTACAAATGCCTTATTCCAAGTTTCGGTAAGCCTTTATATCTATGTTCAAGTGTTAGATGACTCATCTTAATTGTAGTGTTGTTACTGCAAAATAAGATAAATTTTTTCACTAGCCTCAAGAAATCTTTGATCATTCAGGTCAAAGGCTTCTGAGGCTATTTTTTTAATATTGTCCTCTTATGATGAAATAACGCAGGTTTATATGGATGATAATGAACATGACCGCGGAGAAAAACCTGGATCAATAGGCTGGAGGAGGGAAGCAGAATGCCTGAAGTTTCCCTTTTCAAAAATAGAATCAAAGATTTTCTAATAATCAAACTAAATATGTTTTTATTCTAGCAGAGGGCGATTTTTATTTTGTAGTGAATAAGTAGCTTCAATGGTGATATTCTCTCAATAGTCAATAAGATTATTTAGGGATTAAATTTTTGAATATGAGTTGATTACGATTACTTTTGTACTGGTTGACTATTCATCAGAATTTTTTAGTATTATTTAATTAAATTTACCTGTCAAATCATTGATTTAAGCAAGAAAATGAAGAAAATCATACTTCTTTTCCTTTTAGTCGTTTTACTTTCTTTTATCTGTAATGTATATGTAGAAGAAAAGTTAAGGCTTGCATTCTTACAAATGAAGATGGAACACATTAAAGATCTCGAGCATTATTCCAGCAAAAATTTTTATACTTACGGGATTGAAAACATAGGTGAGAGTCTACAGAAAGAACTGATAAAAATGAATGCCAACAAATGCCGGTTCAATATAAAAAAGGATTATTTCTATCTATTTCAGAATAAAGTTATCTACATCAGCAACCCGCAAAAATGCCTGAAGGTCACAGTGAGTTATAATCTTTGGGAATCTCTGTTCAAAATAAAAGGATTTCAAAGCTGTAATTAATGATTGATATAAGTGTTAAATAATCGGTAATCAGTATAAATGTTAAGAGTCCAAAGCTCTCTAGGAACTGTCTGTTAACCGCTACGTTGGTTATTTGTTTTAACAGCTCCTATAAGGCGATCTGTTATTTATTGTTTTTACTTTTTCTCCCCAACTTTTGTGCTTGATCCTTGATCCATTCAATCCTTTGACCGTCCCGATTTAATCAGGATGCTCTATCCGGCTAGGCCGTGGTCCTTAAAAATAAAAAACCTTACAACAGAAGTTGCAAGGTTTTTTAAGTGAGCGCGAAAGGATTCGAACCTTTGACCGTCTGCTTAGAAGGCAGATGCTCTATCCAGCTGAGCTACGCACCCATTGTAAGGTTGATTCCGCTTAGTTAGTAAATAAGCGCGTTAAAAAAAGTCGGGGCGGCAGGATTCGAACCTGCGACCTCCTGGTCCCAAACCAGGCGCGATGACCGGACTACGCTACGCCCCGAAAAGATATATAAGAAAGCGGAGGGTAAGGGATTCGAACCCTTGCGACACTTTCGCGTCGACAGTTTAGCAAACTGCTCCGTTAACCACTCCGGCAACCCTCCTGTTTATCTTTGTTTTTTAATGATCGTTACTCCGTTATTGCGAGTGCAAATATAGAACAGATTTCTTTATTTACCAAATATTTTTCAAGAAAAATTTCCGTATTTTTGAGGTAATAAACGACTAAAAAAAATAACTCATGCGTAATACATTATATATCATCGGATTAAGCACTCTTGTTTTTTCCTGTACCTCGCAGCAAAATGCGAAAAAAAAACAGTACATCCCGAGAACGCCCGTGGTACAGCCGAAAACAGCAGGAAAAGCACAGCCGAATGATAAGCCGAAACCGAAAGTTACAACCGATCACGGCGTAGAATTTTTTACCACCAATATTGCCGATATTACAAAAAATGACAACACGGCAAGCTACGGTTCCATTGTTTCCGCCAAGCCGGCAGGGTATAAGGTAGTAAAGACCTATTTTCCGGCCATTGCACAGAATTTCAGACAGCGGTATCTTATCCTGCACTATACAGCTTTACCGGACGACAAATCCGTTACGGTACTTTCCCAGCAGTCGGTGAGCGCCCATTATCTGGTAAACAATACCGGCGATAATGAAATTTACCAGTTGGTAGATGAAAACAAACGTGCTTACCACGCAGGAGTCAGTGCCTGGAGAAACGACCGTAACCTGAACGATAATTCCATCGGGATCGAGATCGTAAATACCGGCTTTACCACCGATGCTTCAGGAAAAAGAATTTTTGTACCGTTTGACGAGGCACAGGTAAAAAAAGTAGCTGCTTTGGTAAAAGATATTGTGACACGATACAACATTCCGGCAACGAATATTCTGGCCCATTCGGATATTGCCCCTACGAGAAAGCAGGATCCGGGACCGCTGTTCCCATGGAAAAGGCTTTACGATGAATATCAGATCGGGATGTGGTACGATGATGCCATTAAGCAGGGATATTACGATCTGGCAACTTCAATGGATTATCAGGCCACGTACAATGATGCGGCTTTCATCATGAATGTTCAGTCTCAGCTTCAGAAATTCGGTTATGCATTGGATCTCAGCGGAAAGTGGGACGATGCGACCAAAAAGACCATTGAAGCGTTTCAATACCACTTCCGTCCGCAGAATTACGACGGGATCATGGATGCGGAAACGTTTTCCATCCTGCAGGCTTTAAACCAGAAATACCCGGTAAAATAAATGTAACGATGTATCAGTTTACCAATGGAACAATCTGTCAATAGAAGATTTATACAATGCTTTTATCGTTAAATTGTTATATTTTAAACTGTTGCATTAAATATAAATTATGGAAGATTTTAGAAAAGAAAGCGATTTATTAGGCGAACTGAAGGTTCCGGTAAACGCTTATTATGGAGTACAGACCCAAAGGGCGATCGATAATTTTAAAATTTCAGGACAGCTGTTATCATCATATCCGGAGTTTATCCGCGGGCTGGCATTCGTGAAAAAGGCCGCAGCAAAAACCAATTATGAACTGGGGCTTCTGGATGAAAATTTATATTTTGCCATTGCGGAGGTTTGTGATGAACTGAGCAGGGGAGAACTGCACGATCAGTTTCCGGTAGATATGATCCAGGGAGGTGCAGGAACTTCGGTGAATATGAATGCCAATGAGGTGATTGCCAACCGGGTGCTTGAAAAATTAGGCAAAAATAAAGGACAGTATGAATTCTGCTCGCCGAATGACCACGTGAATCTTTCCCAATCGACCAACGATGCTTATCCCACCGCGATTAAAATGGGATTGCTGCAGATGAACAATACCCTGGTGGAAAAACTGGAAAGAATCGTGGAAGCTTTCCGTGCAAAAGGCCGGGAATTCCAGGATGTCATCAAAATGGGAAGAACACAGCTTCAGGATGCGGTTCCGATGACTTTAGGCCAGGAGTTTGAAGCATTTGCCGCTACTCTGGAAGAAGATATTTCCAAATTAAATAACAATGCCAGTCTTTTTGTAGAAGTCAATATGGGTGCTACGGCCATCGGAACGGGGATCAATGCTCCGGTAGGATATGCCGTGCTTTGTGCGAAAAATTTAGCCGAAATCACAGGCTTCCCGGTAGTTTCCGCACCGGATCTGGTAGAAGCGACGCCGGATACGGGGTCGTATGTTATTTATTCATCGGCTATGAAACGCCTGGCCGTGAAATTGTCAAAAATCTGTAACGATTTGAGATTATTGGCGTCGGGACCGAGAGCAGGGCTTTCGGAGATCAATCTTCCGCCAATGCAGCCGGGATCATCCATTATGCCGGGAAAAGTAAATCCTGTAATCCCGGAGGTAGTCAACCAGGTTTGTTTCAAAGTATTCGGAAACGATCTTACGGTGACGTTTGCTGCAGAAGCCGGACAATTGCAGCTGAATGTGATGGAGCCGGTGCTTTCCCACGCCATTATGGAAAACATCCACTTTTTAGGAAATGCTCTGGATACGCTGCGTGAAAAGTGTATTGTGGGCATCACAGCCAATAAAGAGATCTGCCTGAATATGGTGAAACACAGCATCGGAATTGTAACAGCCCTGAATCCGTACATCGGGTACAAACATTCTACGGCCATCGCAAAAGAGGCTTTGGAAACCGGAAAGAGTGTTTACAACCTGGTGTTGGAAAAAGGAATTCTTTCGCAGGAAAAGCTGGATGAAATCCTCGATCCAAAAAATATGCTGAAACCGCATAATAAGTAATAGTAATAATGAGTGATAAGTGATGAAAGATATTTTTATTTAAATCATTTATCACTCATTACAATCTGATTGTTTAACTTTTTTCCCGGCCAAAAAAGAGAAAAAAACATTGATGATCTGTTGTACCCTCTGCAGTTAAATCATTGTCATTTTCAGGTTTATATAATAAAAAATACATAATTTCTTGACATTTTTAATCATCATTCCTGCCCACAACGAGGAACACAACCTTCCGTTTACTCTTGATTCCTTATTGCGTCAGACCTGTAAGGATTTTAAAGCCGTGATCGTTAACGACGGTTCAACGGACGGAACATTGGAAGTCGTTAAGCGATATACTGATGCGGATTCCAGATTCTTAACTGTTAACCTCGAAAAATCAGCGCACCAGCCGGGATCCAAAGTGGTCAATGCTTTTAACAAAGGACTTCAGATACAGGAAATGGAAAAGTTTGACATCATCTGTAAATTTGATGCCGATATTATTTTACCCGAAGATTATCTCCAAACGGTTAAAAATTCTTTTCAGATGCATCCGGAATACGGACTGGTCGGAGGTCTCCTGTATGTGGAAAAAGACGGGGGATGGGTATATGAAGGCAATTCCAACAGACACCACGTCCGGGGTCCGATGAAAGCTTACCGGAAAGAATGTTTTATCCAGATGAAGGGGCTTCGGGAAACATTGGGCTGGGATAATATCGATGCCATTTTACTGGAAAACCTGGGCTGGAAAGAAATGGTGCTGCCGGAGCTGCATGTGAAATTAATCAAGGTGAAAGGCGCAGATTATACCATACGGCCGGCGGATTATTACGGAAGGTATTTTTATTTTTTAGGGCTCAACCGTTTTTTAGCTTACATCGCGGCCTCAAAGGAAGCCATGAAAAGCAGATCGGCTGAATTTTTTATGGATATTATAAAGTCTTATGAAGGTTGCCGTTCCAAAAAACTGGAGTTGAAAATTTCCGGGGAAGAGCGGAAAGTCATCAATAGCCAGCGATGGAACATGCTGAAGAAAAAATGGCTTAAAATGTAATTGCAATAGTATCTTATTTGCTGTACACCTCAATAAAAACGGGCAATGTCATCCTAAGTTTATTAAAGAAACCCGTTTGCTTTAAAATAAAAACCAGATTGACTTTAGACAAAACTTGCTAATTGTGAAAAAAATAGCCTACATCGAAATCGATACTCACGCAGAAATTGCACAGTCTTTTATGGAAATCATGGAAGAGATACCTTCTTTTTCGGTAGATTATTATTTTTCAGAAAAAATTAAAAGCCAGATTGGAGATCATGGGGAACAGGTCTTTTTATCTGACAATTCGATGATCCTGGATCAGTTGAAGGATAGAAATTATGATCTTGTCATTATCGGAACCGTTCACCGGTACTTCAATATATTCGATGTTATTACAGCAAAATACCATACTGCCGTAATCGTCCATAATATGAATTTCACCAAAGCTTCCTCAGTGAAGCTGGTAAAGAGCATCTTTAAAAAAGACAGGGTCTACCGGCTGAAACTCCTGGGAAAAGAAGGCTTGTTGAGAGCTCCGGACGCGTACCGGAGAGCAAAGCATCTTTTAGTATTGGATGAAGCGTTAGGTTCTGAAAAATTCAGGTTCCTTCCGCTTTTTTATACTAAGGATGTAAATAAACCGGAAAACAAAGTTCTCACCATTGTTATTCCTGGAGGTGTATCTCAAAAAAGAAGGGATTACAATCATGTTTTTGAGGATATTAAAAATTTGAAAACAGGAGAATCAATTGCCTTTATATTCCTGGGTAAAGCGAAAGGCAAAGAACTCGAGCAGCTTAAAGAACTTTCCCAGAATATACCGCAAAATATAATACTGGAATATTTTTCAGAAAGAGTTTCTTCCTCAGTTTTTGATGAATGGATGAAGAAGGCCGATGTCCTGTGGTGCCCGATTCAGCAGAAAACCGAATTCTTTAGCCAACAGGAAATTTATGGCAAAACCAAAATGACGGGTAATTTAGGTGATTCGATTAAATTCGGGAAATGGGCCGTGTTCCCTGAAAATTATCAGTCAAAGCTTGGCTTTATCGTTCCGGAGCAGAAAGATATCCTCAGCCAGTTTGAGATGCTTAAAAATACTCCAGTTGATTTTCATAAAGACTACGGCAAGCAGATTGTCCAACAGAAAATTGAAAAGCTTTTGAACGGGTTGATTACGTTGAATAAGCCGGTTAATATTTAAACGATACCAGCTGTTATGTTACTTAAAGCTTCCGGCATTCTGCTTTCTTCATCCAGACTGTAACCTGCTGTTATTTAAACTTAAAAATACTTTTAATAAAATTCTTATTCAGGTAATTTTCCACCGGAAAGATTTTTGTGAAATAATTTCCGGTAAAAATCAACAGGAGAACAACGGCCGGCTTGTACATCAGGTTGATGAAATTATTGTTGAAATTCGGGAGGACGATTGCCACCGTTATAGCCAGGGTACAGATAATGGAAACGAAAATCATTTCAATCGTCAGTGGCGAAACCTTGAACATGAAATAATTGAACACAATTTTTACCACATTGTAAGTAGTCAGGGAAATGGCCGTCGAAAGGGCGATCCCGATCAGCTTCAGATCGGTATTTTTCAGGAAGTAGAAATTCAGGGCAATGGTAAGCCCTGCCAGCAGGAGCATCACCAGGATGTTGAACTTGTAATATTTTGAAAGGGAAATAATATTCCCGTTAAAGCCTGTCGCCAGATCAATTAAAACTGCGGAACCCCAGATCCAGACTACCGGTTCGTATTCACGCAGCATCATCCCGTTTTTCGGCATAAAGTGGGTAAGGTAAGGGAACCCGACCATGATGCAGGAAAACAGAACAGCTCCCAGAAAATACAAGGAAAGCGACGTTTTTTTATGGAACCGGTCCAGCCCTTCCATATCGCCGTCGGCCAGATGCTGGCTGATAATCGGAGCGGAAATATTAAAAAGCCCGAGCTGCGGAATGGAAATCAGGGAAATCAGGGCATACAGCGTGGAATAAATTCCGTTTTCCTCCATTCCCATATATTCGCCGATCATAAAGCTGTTGATCGCCAGGTAATTCCCGAAAGTCCCTAAAAAGCCGAAAAAACTATAGTTGGCAAACTCCTTCCAGAAGCTGTTCTTCTTGAAATAATCCGTATTGAAATCCAGGCTGATCTTTTCCAGTTTATTGGTGTAATAAATATACCCGAAAAGCATCAGGGTGAATATCCCGAAGAAAAAGGAGAGGGCCACCTGCTGAGACATCGCAAAATAAAAAAACAGGCAGAAGGCTCCCAGGTTGGCTATTTTAGGAAACAGATTGTCGAAAATATTGGAGACAACAATCCGTTTATAGTTGGAAGTGTACTTATTGAAAATCGCGCAAAGGGATAGCACCAGGATTAATGGCAGGATGATTTCCTTGATGTTCCAGGCCTGTGTTTTAAGGAACCTGGGATACAGATAGGGGAGAATGAAAAAAATCCCGCAGAAGACCAGGAAATTGATAGCCACCGTAAGCAGTGATAATGACAGCATATTCTGATTCTTCCCGTCTTTCTGCACGCTGTGGAAAAACTTTACGTTGGCATACGAAATCCCGAATACCACGAAAGGCACCAGCATTTCCGCCGTCTGCATGCTGTACCGCAACTTGCCGTAAAATTCAAAATCGTTCGGAAAAATAAAAATGGCTGAGACGGTGCCCAGCAGAAAACCGATATAGCCAATGATAGAATATTTAAACCCCTGTCTTGCTACTACACTCATCTTTTATTGGCTTTTGGGGATAAAAATAATATTGTTGATGTATTCCGTTTTGTTTTTTTCATCCACTGTGTTTTTCAGCAGAATTTCTTCCGTCAGTTTTTCAAGCGCAAAATGATGCCTGTTTAAATAATGCGCATCGTAACCCCAGGATTCCACCTCGGAAATCTCTTTCCAGATCGGCGTATCATGATGTCTTTGTTCCATCTCCACCATCAGCGTCGGTGCAAACCGGCGGATGATCTCCCTGGCTCCGAAAAGCGTTTTCATCTCATTGCCTTCCACATCGATCTTAATGAAATCCAGCCTGTGGAAATGCTCGATGGCAGCCCAGTCGTCCAGTTTGATGACTTTTACCTTTTCGGTATAGCTTTTTTCTTCGCCTTTTTCCTTGTATCCGGTGTTCAGCGTTCCTCTTGATGCTACCGTTTTCCCGTTGATCACCGGCACTTTAAATTCGGCAGTGGTGTTTTCATCGGAAAGTGCCAGCGGCAGCACTCTCATCGAGGGGAACAGCCTTTTCAGGCGGCGGTACAGTTTTTTGTTGGGTTCGAAAGCATAAATCGATTCATGGTCCAGCTTCTTTTCCAGCTGGTAAAGAAACGTACCTACGTTGGCCCCGATATCCAGAATCACTGCATTCCTGGGTAGAAAATCCTTGATCCACACCAGTTCCGGCTCTACGTTCCGGGCAGAAAAATTATCTTTCGTCAGATGATGTAAGCTTTTAAAATACCTTTCTTTATAAAAATTCGGGCTTATGTATTGCAGCTTTTCGGCGATTTTCTGGTACAGGGACATGGCAGGCTATTTGACTAATCCGCAAATATAAGCAAAAATGTTAAATTATTGTTAAAAATAATGAAATATAACTAATTGGAAATCAGTTATTAATTTGTATTTGTGAAAAAATGCGACATGAATTTGTCGTGTAATACGTCTGTTTAAAATTTAGCCTGAAAACATCCTGCCGAATAAATGCTCAAAACCTCTTGCAGCCTTGTGTTTTTGCATAAACAGCCGAAGTATAAAATCAGCCATTTACTATTTATTTGCTATACAAATTGACCATTCACTCTTATGATAGCGGTGCATTCAGGAAATCATTCAGCGGCTTCATCAGCTTAAAGATTCCGGTAAGGTTTTTTACGGCGTTTTTATCAGAGATTTCTTCATCTTTCAGGTTGTACACCACAATAAAATTTTTAAGCTTCAGGTATTCGGCCATCGGGTCGTCTTTTTCAAAACCCTGCGGAATCTTTTTCAGCTTACCTTCCTGATCCAGTTCAGGAAAATATTTTTTAAATTCTTTGTTGTTGATAACGGCAAGAAAATCTTCGGCGTACAAAGAAATTTCTTTCCTCAGTTCCCTTAATACGGATGCTTCCGGCATATAAATTCCGCCGGCAATGAACGATTTCCCGAGTTCCAGGTGAAGATAATAGCCGCCTTTCTGGCTTCCTTTTCCCATACCCAGCGAAGCTCCGAAATTGCTTTTATACGGGATCTTATCTTTGGAAAATCGTGTATCCCGATAAATCCTGAACAAAGACTTTTTCGCATCAAGTTTGGCCAGGTCTTCATCAAATCCCGACATTTCTTTTATCAGGTCTTCCAGAAAGGCAACCACATTTTGTTGAGATTCCACATAAAGGTGTTTGTTTTCAGTAAACCATTCGCGGTTGTTATTCAGGATAAGGGCATTCAGGAATTCAAAAACTCCGGGAGAAAGGGTGGCCGGCATGTAATTTTGTTTTATTTTGCTGTTATGAGCTGATGGTTTCAGCTGTGTTTTTTCAAAATTACAAAAACTATTCTGAATGCGATTTCCAAAAATTCATCAATAGCCGGAAAAAAATCAATCTAATTTAACAAACAAAATTATTGGTTAACATTTTTTTAACCTGAGGTATGTTTTTTTATGGTAAATTTTTTAAAAATTAAGAAATCAGTAAAGTATTCTGAATTAAAGTTTGTATATTTAGAAATTAATTCAAAAACAAACCGATATTTATTGTATCTTTGCAGAAATTTTATAATATTTAATGAATTTATTTACGGAGACCAATTTAAGTCCTGATATTCTTAAGGCAATTGGCGAACTGGGCTACGAAAGCCCGACAGAAATCCAAAAACAGACGATCCCTTTCATTCTTTCAGATATTCGCGACTTGATCGCACTTGCGCAGACGGGGACAGGCAAAACAGCAGCATTTTCGCTTCCGATTTTGGATATGATTGACGAAACGAGTCGCAAAATCCAGCTTTTGGTGCTTTGTCCGACACGGGAATTATGTCTTCAGATTGCTAAAGACATAAAAAACTATTCCAAATACATGAAAGACATCAAAACGACAGCCGTTTATGGTGGAAGCAGTATTATGGACCAAATGAGATCTCTGAAGGATAAACCGCAGATCATTGTGGGAACTCCGGGCAGGGTAATCGACCTGATCAACAGAAAGGCACTGGACTTTTCCGCCATCCACTGGTTGGTACTGGATGAGGCTGACGAAATGCTTTCCATGGGCTTTAAAGACGAACTGGAAACCATCCTCAGCGAAACGCCTGAAACAAAACAGACTTTCCTTTTCTCTGCTACGATGAGCAAAGAAGTGGAGAGAATCTCTAAAAATTACCTGACTAAGCCTCACCGTATTTCCGTGGGTTCTATTAATGAAGTTAAAAAGAATATCAGACACGAATATTATGTGGCCGGCTACCGTCAGAAAAAAGAGGCTTTGAAGCGACTGATCGATTCAAACCCTAACCAATATTCCATTATTTTCTGCAGAACAAGAATGGAAACCCAGGAGGTTGCCGATTTCCTGATGCAGAACGGTTATGCAGCCGATGCGCTTCACGGAGACCTTTCCCAGGCGCAGCGGGATACGGTAATGAAAAAGTTCAGGCTGAAAAACATCGATATCCTGGTTGCAACGGACGTTGCCGCAAGAGGTCTGGATGTGAATTCCCTGACGCACGTAATCCATTATTCATTGCCTGATGATCCGGAAGTATTCGTTCACCGAAGCGGAAGGACCGGAAGAGCCGGAAAAGACGGGATTTCAATCTCCCTGATCAAGCCGGAAGAAAGCAGAAAGCTGAAACAGATCAAATCGGTTACCAAAATCGAGATCCACGAAGGGAAAATCCCTACAGGGGAAGATATCATCAAAGCCCAGGTAGGCGGTGTTTTCGAAAGCCTATTCGAAATCCATGAAGATTTCTTTGAGTTTGACGATTCCCTGATCCCTGATTTATCGGCTTTTACCAAAGAAGAGCTTGCCCACAAATTGCTGCAGTTCCAATTGAAAGATCTGGCCCTGTATTATAAAGACCGTCATGACCTGATGGAGCAGAAGCTGAGCAGCAGAGATGACGACAGAGGCTCCAGAAGAGACCGTGACCGGGGCAGAGACCGCGACAGAGGAGAAAGAGGTGAGAGAGGAGAAAGAAGAGAGCGTGGCGGAAAACCGAGAAGAAAGAACGAAAATATGGTAAGGTTCTTCTTTAACCTTGGTAAAAAAGACCAATTGAAGAAACTTGATGTTCTGGATATTATCAACAAGGCGACGTCCAATGGTAAAACCAAAAAACGAGCAGAAATCGGCGATATCGAAATCTTAGAGAAATTCTCTTTCTTTGAAATCGAAAAGTCGTTTAAAGGAGACCTTCTGAGCAATATTTCAACCATGAAATTCAGAGGTAAGGAAATGAGAGCTGAAGAGGCGAATTAATTTCTTCCGAAAATAGAATAAACCGGCATTTTTGCCGGTTTTTTTATTTGATAATCAGGACTTAAGCGAATGTTAACAAAACTTAATGTTGTATTGTTTCAGGTAAGGGGGTTTTTTAAGAAATTTGCAACCGAATTATAAAAACTTTACAATGGGAATTGGTAATATTTTCCACGCTTTTCAACCGAAAGATAAAATCTTCTTTGTACTTTTCGAAAAAGTAACAGAAAACCTTGTGGCCATGTCTGAGGAGTTCAACCACGGAATCAAAGATTTCGATCTGAATGATGATTCCATGCTGAAAAAAATGAGCGATTTTGAACACAAAAACGACGAGCTGACCCACGAGATCTTCGTAGAATTGGGGAAAAACTTCATTACACCGTTCGACAGGGAAGACATCCACACGCTGGCTACCGGACTGGATGATATCGCAGATTACATCTACGCTTCCACCAAATATATTTTCTTATACAAATCGCCGGAAATGAAAGCGTATTCGGATTTCTCATTACTGATCCACAAAGCATGCCTGGAGATCCAGAATGCAATGAAAAACCTGAAAGGTTTCAAAAACATGGAGCAGGTAAAAGAAGCCTGCATCAAAGTGAATTCTATTGAAAATATCGCAGACGATCTGTTGTCTAACTCGATGGTGGAATTATTTGAAACCAACGATGCGATCAACATTATCAAAGTTTCATCCGTACTTAATTATCTTGAAGTAGTAACAGACAAAGCAGAAGATGTTGCCAATACGATTGAGAACATCATGATTAAATACGCTTAATTAATAATTATAATTAAACAATGGAATTTCCGATTTTACTTATAGTTATTATTGCCTTGGCTTTGGTCTTCGACTACATCAATGGGTTCCATGATGCGGCCAACTCAATTGCGACTATTGTTTCTACAAAAGTTTTAACTCCGTTCCAGGCCGTTCTTTGGGCTGCTTTATGGAATTTTGCCGCTTTCTTTATTGCGGCTTACATCATCGGAGAATTTAAAATTGGTAATACGATTGCCAAAACGGTTAACGAAAACTTTATCACCCTTGAGGTCATCTTCTCAGGTCTTGTTGCGGCAATTGCCTGGAACCTTTTAACGTGGTGGTTTGGTATTCCTTCCTCCTCTTCGCATACGCTGATCGGAGGATTTCTCGGTGCAGCTTTAATGCATGCTTTTATGATGGATTACCACGATGTTGCGGCCGCACAGCCGGATCTTGGAATGTGGGGAACCGTGAAAGAAGCTTTTACACAGGTAACCCATCAGAGTGTTGTGAAATTTGACAAGGTAATTCCTATTTTCCTTTTCATCTTTATGGCACCGATCATCGGGATGATTATTTCAATCATCATTACCCTGATTATCGTTCATCTGTATAAAAGATCAAATCCTCATAAGGCAGACCAGTCCTTCAAGAAACTGCAGCTGGCTTCTTCAGCCCTGTTCAGCTTAGGGCACGGCCTTAATGATGCACAGAAAGTAATGGGTATTATCGGAGCGGCCGTAATCTATTACCATGTCAATATGCTTCAGGATACTCAGTATTTAAATATCGCATCTGCAGACCGTTTTGATTATTTTGCGCAGCATTATATCTGGGTTCCTCTGGTTTCTTTTATTGCGATTGCTTTAGGTACCATGAGCGGTGGCTGGAAGATCATCAAAACCATGGGTACCAAAATCACGAAAGTAACTTCTCTGGAAGGGGTAAGTGCTGAAACTGCGGGAGCAATCACCTTGTTCATTACGGATCATTTCGGGATTCCGGTATCTACCACGCATACCATTACGGGTTCGATTATCGGGGTAGGACTTACGAAGAGAATTTCTGCCGTTCGCTGGGGGATTACCGTAAGCCTTCTTTGGGCCTGGGTTCTTACCATTCCGATTTCAGCCATTGTAGCAGGGATTACCTACCTGGCGGTAACCTTTTTATCTTAAAGATCATTTTTTAGATCATATATAAACTTTGCTCATCCGGGCAAAGTTTTTTGTTTCAGGCCTTTATTAAATTTCTTCTTTTTAATCCAGTGTTTTTTAGTATAATTTAATGTTTTAAATTTATAATTAATTATACATTACCATAATATTAATATGTGTATGATTTTGTTAAATTTTTAAGATACTTTATCTCATATTCTTGATTTAATTTATATATTTGCTCACGAAACGGAAAAACAAAGCGCAATTGCTGTATGACAGATCAAATGTCATCACCGGATCTTTGTTACTCCACATTCTTAAATTCTACCCCATCACAAAATATTAAGTATGCTTTTCAGAGTGTGTTGCTTCACCTAATAAATTAAATATAAAGGAACATGACAAATTTTAAAAAAGGGCAGAAAACAATTGCTTTTACTGCCATGATGGCTTTCGGAACGCTTTCCTACGCTCAGGTAGGAATAAATACCGCTAATCCCAGAGCAATTCTTCACGTGGACGGGGCCAAAGACAATCCTGCTACAGGTTTACCTTCTGCCGCTCAGCAAAGCAATGACTTTGTTGTAACTGCTGGTGGTAATGTAGGAATCGGTACAGAGGCTCCTGCGGGAGCATTGGACGTACAGAGCATTACGGGTGGTTTTATTCCGCCAAGAATGACCACGACGCAGCGCCAGAACATTGCCTCTCCAATTGCCGGAACAATGGTATACGACACTACGCTGAGTCAGTTCTATTACTATTCGGGCGTTCAGTGGGAATCGCTGGTACCGGTGGCACCAAGTGCAAAAATATTCCAGATTGTCCGTAAGAATACAAACCAGACTATACCGACAGCGGATACATCGGGTGATATTACTTTCGATACGACTTCCGGCCAGGGTACGGGAGTATCCGTAAGCAGTTCGGTAATTACCCTTCCTGCAGGAAAAACATTCCTCGTAACCGGTTATTTGGCCATCGCATCTACCTCAAACAGTACCCAAAGCTGGGCAAGGTATGAGATTGTGGATGCCGCACTTAATAATTCCTCTACCTGTACGGTAGCATCAAGAGGGTATAACGAGCCTTCAACCGAAACTACAAATGATTCTGCGGGTGGCCCGGCATTGTGCGTGATCAATACAGGAACATCTGCCAAAAATATCAAACTGCGGATTACGGCAAAACGGAACGATGCAAACGTGGTTACAACCTCTATTGCAGACCCGTATGCGGAAACGGCAGTTCTTATTCAGGAACTCTAATCTTCATGCGAACTGCCAAAAACAAATACAAATCTTTATCACTTATGAAAGCATCTTTTAGGGATGCTTTTATTTTTTAAATGTGATTCCCGATTGTTTTACATCCTTCAAAAAATCGTATTTTTGTTTAAACTATTAGAATTTATGGAATTTTTAGACCGATACCAGCAGATTGTTGCGGATGCCATTGCCAAATATACCTTTAAAGACAAGCCGGCGGAATTGTATGAACCGATGAACTACATTATTTCCCACGGTGGCAAGCGTCTCCGTCCGATCATGGTTCTGATGGCCTGCGATTTATTCGGCGGTAATCTTAAAGAGGCGATCAAGCCGGCATTGGCGATCGAATTCTTCCATAACTTCACCCTCATCCACGATGATATCATGGATGAAGCGCCTTTAAGAAGAAACAAGCCGACGATTCACACCCTTCACGGGATCAATGTAGGGATTCTTTCCGGGGATGGTCTGATGCTGAAAGCTTATAAATTCTTTGAGGACCTGGAGCCTGAAATTTTTAAAGCCTGTATCCGGATTTTTACCCATACCGGTCTCCTCTTGTGTGAAGGCCAGCAATACGACATTAATTTTGAAACCCAGGAAGATGTAACCTTTGATGATTACATCCGGATGATTACTTATAAAACAGGGGTTTTAAGCGCGTCTTCATTTGAAATCGGTGCATTGATTGCAAAGGCCAACTTCAAAGATGCAAAAGCTATTTTTAATTTCGGAAAGCACATCGGGATCGCGTTCCAGATCATGGACGATTACCTGGATGTATTCGGGGATCAGGCGCAGTTTGGGAAGAAGCATGCCGGGGATATCTATGAAAACAAAAAGACTGTCCTTTACCTTTTGGCAAGAGAGCATGCCACCGACGAAGAAAGGAAGGAACTCGATTACTGGTATTCCAAGAAAACCGACAATATCGATAAAGTATACGGCGTAGAAAAGATTTTCAGAAGAACGAAAGTAGACGAGAAAGCACTGCGCTTAATTGAAAAGCACAATGAAATAGGCCAGAGCTATCTTCAGAAGATTGATATTCCGGAAGAAAAGAAAAAGCCGTTTGCAGAACTGGCGAATTACTTACTGAGAAGAGAATCATAATCCGATCGATGAAGTTCCGTACCGAAGTAGATATTAAAGAATCAGAAAAGAAAATAGGGGTTGAAGATAAAATATTTTCAATAGGATCCTGCTTTGCTTCGGAAATGTCGGACCTTTTTAAGCAGGGGCAGCTGCAGACGATTAATAACCCTTTCGGAACAATTTTCAATCCTTTTTCAATCAGCCATTCGGTTAAAAAGCTTCATGACTCCGAATTTTATGAAGAGGAAGACCTGATTGCTTTTGATGAAGAATTTATCTCGCTGGATCACCATACCAGTTTCGATACCCGGTATGTCCATCAAACGCTGGATAAGATCAATACCAGGATTACGGAAGGGAACCAGTTCCTGCAGGAAAGCAATTGGGTAATCATTACCTATGGAACCTCTTTTATCTATGAATTTGTCCCGAAAAAGAAACTGGTTGCCAACTGCCACCGGATTCCCCGGAAATTCTTTGAAAAGAGACTGCTGACGTATCAGGAGCTTACGGATTCCATTTACGATACTGTTTTAAACCTGAAAGACATCTGCAGGGATGATGTTCAGATTTTATTTACGGTATCCCCGGTCCGTCATACCAAAGACGGGATGATCGAAAATCAGCTGAGCAAATCAAAACTGATCACTTCTGTCCATGAAATGACCGAAGAACTGGATTACTGCCATTATCTTCCCATCTATGAAATATTAATGGACGATCTCAGGGATTACCGTTTTTACAGGGAAGATATGATTCATCCTACGGAACAGGCGGTTAATTATATTTTTGAAAAGTTCGGCAATGCTTATTTTTCGGACGAAACCAAAGAATTTATAAAAGAGAATTTTAAAATTTCCAAAGCACTGGAACATCGGAGCAGTGATGAGAAGGATCCCAGGTACATTCAGTTTAAAGAAAAACTGAACGAAAGGATTGAAAATCAGCGGAAAAAAGTGAAGCATCCTATTTTCTTATGATTGATTTTACAACCACTGATTATCTCAGAAACGGAAATGAAAAACAAAGGAGGGCATATGAGGTGCTTTCCAAATACCGGATCTTTGAAAAATTAAAAGATTATGCTCCGGTTCTGGCCGGAACGATTCCCATCGGAATTGATATTGAAGGAAGTGATCTGGATATTATCTGTGAAGTTGATCTCAGATTTGAGGATGACTTTCTAGACGATTTAGCGTTCAGCAAATGTATTCCTGATGATATTGATGTTAAAATTGAATATCCAATGATTGAAGGAGAAAAATGCATTACTGTAAATTTTACCATAGAAGAATTTCCCGTGGAAATTTTCGGACAGAATAAGCCTGCAACAGAGCAGAAAGCATACCGCCACATGATGGCCGAATACAGGATATTACAGGAAAAAGGAGAAGATTTTAAAAACGAAATAATTGCATTGAAAAAACAGGGCATTAAGACGGAGCCGGCTTTTGGAATATTGCTCGGACTTAAAAACCCTTATGAAGATTTATTAAAATTTTAAAGAAAATGATTGATACCCATACCCATTTATACGCAGAAGAGTTTGATGGAGACCGGAAAGAAGCCATTCAGAGGGCTTTGGATAAAGGAATAACGGAATTTTACCTTCCGGCCATCGATTCGGAATCCCATGAAAAAATGCTTCAGCTGGAAGCGGATTATCCGGACCATATTTTTTCCATGATGGGGCTGCATCCGTGCTATGTAAAGCCGGAAACCTGGGAAAAAGAACTGGAAATTGTCAAAGGCTATCTTGATCAGAGGGATTTTCCTGCCATCGGGGAAATCGGGATCGATTTATATTGGGATAAATCTACCCTGGACATTCAGGTAAAAGCTTTCGAGCAGCAGATCGACTGGGCGATTGAAAAGGACCTGCCGATCGTTATCCATACCCGTGAAAGCTTTGATGAGACCTTTGAAGTGCTGGAAAGAAAAAAACATCCCAAGCTCCGCGGGATCTTCCACTGCTTTTCAGGCAACCTCGAACAGGCGAAACAGGCCATCCAATTGAATTTCATGCTGGGAATCGGTGGGGTAGTGACTTTCAAAAACGGTAAGATTGATCAGTTCCTTGATGAAATTCCTTTGGGAAATATTGTGCTGGAAACCGATTCCCCTTACTTAGCGCCTGTCCCGCACAGAGGAAAGCGTAATGAAAGCTCCTACCTGGACCTGGTAGCCGGCAAACTGGTGGATATTTATAAAACAGATTTTTCGGAGATTGACAGGGTGACGACGGATAATGCCCAAAAGATATTTAACAGATATTAGCGTCCATGAAGACATTACCTAATATAACATCGCTGAGGTTTTTTTTAGCATTTTTGGTGATGATATTTCATATTCCTCAGTTCTTCAGCAACCGGGGAATAAGCTCATTTAATGACTGGCCAGTCTTCAATAAAGGAACCGAAGCTGTTTTTATGTTCTTCTCCTTAAGTGGTTTTCTTATTTTTCGGCAATTGTATAATGAAAAAATCAAAAATAAGAAAATTGATTTAAAAAAATTCTATTTGAGGAGAATCCTGAGAATTTTTCCTGTCTATTATCTGGTCGTCTTTATCGGACTTTTCTACTATAATCTGTTTCTTCCTGCAATCGGGATACCGGTAGAAAGGAATTACGATCTGGTAAAAGGAATTCTTCTCCTGGTTACATTTTTTCCGAATGTTCTTCTAGTAAAAAGTCCGGGAGGGATCTTGGAGATCCTCTGGTCTATAGGGATTGAAGAGCAGTGCTATCTGTTTGTCGCCCCGCTTTTTGTTCTTATTCCTGTCAGATATTACAAAGCATTTTTTCTGATACTTAGCCTTATTCTGGTTTATCTCTATGAGTATTCCGGCCTTACCTTTTTAAAAGACTATAAAATGATTTTTTTTTATTTTACTTTTGCCGGCTGGTGTTCACTGCAGAATTTCAAAGACCATAGGTTCCAAAGATTACCGGATGCCATTGTTTACATCATTCTTATTCTTTTTTTTACAACAAATATCTTTATTGATTATCTTTCGGAACCGGCGTATTTTATTTTTGCTATGTTGCTTTTCGGCTACTTTATTACAATCTTTGTCAACAGGCCCATTGATTTTTTTGAAAATAAAACTTTAATCTATTTAGGTAAAATATCGTATGGGATTTATATGTATCATGTCATTGTCATGCAGCTGATTGGTTTTATTTTTCTGAAATTATTATCGAAGTTCAGGATCAACAATACGATAGTTACTTTTTCAAGCTATCTGTCAGTTATTGCCATAACCATTTTCACGGCTCATATTTCATACCAATATTACGAAAAGTGGTTTCTGAATAAGAAAAAGTTATTTAGGGTTGAAAATAATTAGAAGCTGTTTGAATTAAATTTTATTGGATAATCTTCTGATGTTTGCGATGACAATATAGACATTTGCATTTTCAGTTTTTCTTTCATAATCTTTGGAGCACCTTCTGTTATTAAGTGTCCAGGCAATGGTTCTTTCAACAATCCAACGCTTTTCATGAATCTCAACTTTACCCTTTTGAGCAATAGGAATGGTGGGTATTTTAACTTCAATCTCATATTTTGCTTTCATCTGCCGGCGAAAAGTCCCTCCAAAAGTTCCATCAGCATAAATAAGCTTTATGTTTTCCAATAATTCATTTTCCGAATACTTTGCATACCAGCGTTTTATGGCTGTGGTTCCATCATATGAATTAGCCGCAACCACAAAGCTGTCCAAAAGGTTTCCCAAAGTATCCACAATATAGAATCGCTTTCTTCCTTTAATAAGTTTCCCTCCGTCAATACCGATATTTTCTGTGCTTGTAGAAGAGTTTTTAGTAGTCTGGCTGTCAATTATTGCCGTGGTGGGCTGCCAGTCCCTGTCCTCCATCAAGCGTTATTTGTTATCAGTAACCGGTTGATATTATCCCAGGTCCCATCTTTTACCCATTTCCGATAATACCAGTAAACTATTTGCCAGCAGGGAAACTCTCCCGGAATATCCCGCCATACACAGCCGTTTTTAGTCAGATAAAAAATGGCATTTATTATCTCATGAAGATTCCATTTGCTTTTCTTTTTACTGGTAAGATATTTTTTATAACTTGCCAACTCCTGGCAGAAAGGTCTGAACTATATGTTTTTATTTGCATTTAAACAATATAGCTCCTTTCTGCCTTTTTTCAAAAATAATTCAAACAGCTTCTTAAAAAAAGACCTAATCGGAAAAATTCAGATTAGGTTCTTTTTTTATTTCTTTCTCGTAAAATTCTTATTCTTCGACTTTTTGAAACCGACATTAGCAGCTGCACCTTCAGGCTTGTTTTTATTGTTATTCGGCCTTGAGTTGTTAGGTCTTGAAGATTTCGGTCTGTCTCCGCCAGCTGCCATCGGCTTGTTGTTGGAATCCCTTTTCTGGGCAACCAGGTCGTCCGTATGGAACGGGTGGTCCTTTACGATCGGAATTTTCATCCCGATCAGCTTTTCCGTGTTTTTTAAGTTTAATAAATCCAAACCGTCTACGAATGAAATGGAAGTTCCTTCTGCACCGGCTCTTCCCGTTCTTCCGATACGGTGAACATAGGTTTCGGAAACATCGGAAAGCTCGAAATTAACGACGTATTTAAGCTCATCAATGTCGATTCCTCTGGCGGCAATATCAGTGGCTACCAAAACCCTTGTTTTTCCGGATTTGAAATTGTTCAGCGCATTTTGCCGGGCATTCTGCGATTTATTTCCATGGATTGCCTCCGTCGTGATATTGTCTTTCTGAAGTTTACGGGCAATCTTATCCGCGCCGTGCTTCGTTCTTGAGAATACCAGTACCGAATCTGAAATATCGTTTTTTAAGATATGCGTCAACAGGTTCAGTTTATTGTCTTTTTCTACAAAATACACCGATTGCTTGATGGTTTCTGCTGTTGATGAAACAGGAGTAACTTCCACTTTTACCGGGTTGTTCAGAATAGAATCTGCCAGCTTCTGGATTTCTGCCGGCATCGTTGCTGAGAAAAACAGGGTCTGCCTTTTCGGTGGTAAAAGCTTGATTACTCTTTTTACATCATGCACAAAGCCCATATCAAGCATCCGGTCGGCTTCATCCAGTACAAAGATCTCAAGGTTTTTCAGGCTGATGATTCCCTGCGCGATAAAATCCAGAAGTCTTCCCGGTGTTGCAACCAGAATATCCACTCCTTTTTTCAGGGCAGCTTCCTGGTTTCCCTGTTTTACCCCTCCGAAGATCACCAGGTGTTTCAATGGCAGGTATTTCCCGTAAGCTTTGATGTTTTCCTCGATCTGGATGGCCAATTCTCTGGTTGGCGTCAGGATCAGAGCTTTGATATGGTTGTTCGGAAATTTATTTTTGGAAAGGTTCTGAAGGATAGGGATGGCAAAAGCAGCCGTTTTTCCTGTACCTGTCTGTGCACACCCCAGAAAGTCTTTGCCTTTTGTAATCTCGGGAATCGATTTTTCCTGGATTGGGGTAGGGTGGGTATATCCTTGTTCCTGAATTGCCTTTGCAATAGGTTCTATTAAATGTAAGTCTGTAAAATTCAAATGAATTGTTTTTATAATTAACGTAAAAATTCCTTCAAAATGAAGGAATTGTATTTTGCAAAGGTAGTTTAAATATTTTTAATGGATCAATTCACTTTTGTCCATTGTTGGTTGTGTCTCAGATCTTCAAAGAATTTGTATAATTCGGCTAGTTTTTCGGTACCTCTTTTCCCGTAATCTTCTACGTGTTTTGAAGTTCCGTCTGCAAAATTTATTCTCAGATGCGAGGTCGGCAGATCGGTCACGTTTCTTTCACCGTATTTTTCATTAAGGCTTTTTACGTTTAGGTTGTCAAGCAGAGAAACCAGCTTATTATAATCTGCTTCTTTGATGGTTCCTTTAAAAGTCCCTTCCCGTGGCTTGTCAAATTCACCTTTGGAAAAATTTTTGGAAAAGTTGAAATGTTCTGCTTCAAGTACGGCAGTACGGTCGGGGTTGATGGTTATCTTAAAGATAGGGCAGGATCCGAAGCACGCTCCCGCTTCATATTCGATTTTAGAATACTTGGAATTTGCTTTTTGTGAGCTGCATGAAAACATAAAGATCATCGCACAAAGGCTCAGGATATATTTCATAGGTCAATTTTTTTCCGGTATCGCTCAATAATTGTTCCAAAGTCTCTATTGGAGACCATGTTAGCACGATTTAAAGAAAAGGTTCTGAAAGATCCTTAGATCCGGTTGTTCAGGATAAAATTAAATTTAAAAAGATTCTTCAGATAAATTTTTGTTATTTTGACGTCAGAAAAATGATGCATGTATACTTTCCTTAAATCCGTTGTTAAAAATATCATTCCTAAAGAAATGCTTATCCGCAATGAAAACCGGTTCAGGAAGCTTCTGAAGCCTTTTTATCAGGGGAAAGCTCATGAATGTAATATCTGTAAGACTAAGCTTAAAAAGTTTGTCCGGCTGGAAAACGGACAGCTGATCTGCCCGGTCTGCGGAAGTCTGCCCCGGACAAGACGGCTTAACATGCTGCTCGAAGATGAGTTTCTCAAACCGGGATTTGCCTTTCTGGATTTTTCCCCATCCAGAATGCTGTATAAAAATTGAAGAAGAAAAAAGACATTTATTATTATCCTACCGATTATGAAAACGAATTCCTTTCCGATTACCATTATGATATTACGAAGATTGATGCGGAGGTGGGAAAATTTAACCTGATTGTCTGTTACCATATTCTGGAACATATCACCGAAGATCAGAAGGCAATAAGCGAATTGTACCGGGTTCTGAAAAAGGACGGTATCGCTTTAGTTCAGACCCCTTTTAAAGAAGGAGAAATTTATGAAGATGACACTATAACATCTGAAGAAGAACGACTGAAGCATTTTGGGCAGGAAGATCATGTACGGATCTATTCGGTTAAAGGTTTGGAATCCCGTTTGAAAAACGCCGGTTTCCAAGTGACGGCCCGGACTTTTTCGGAGAATGGATATTACGGGTATTCTCCGAATGAAAAAGTGCTGATCTGCAGGAAATAACCTATTTCACTTTTTTCCAGCCCTGATTAAACCTTATATCAAACAGTATTTGATATAATCTTTTTAAACCGTATGTGCCGGACAAGCCGTAATCTTTAATGGATTTCGTCTTTCCGTTGTCATAGGTAATGGTTAGTATAACCGATTGATCATCGGTCCAGTGTACGGCATAATTGTCCTGAAGTTCAGCGAAATTCAGATAATTCAGCAGATTTTCCAGATTTTGAAAGTCAGCTTCTTTTATCTTTGTTTCAAAGTTGCCTTCGCCTTTTTTGAAGGCTTTGTGCGATTTTTTTTCAAAGTCCGGATCGTCACGTTTAAAAAAATTATAATTCTTAGCAATAAATTTTGATAATCCTGATTTATTGAGTTCCAAAGTAAATACCGGACAGGTGCTATAACACATATCAGTTTTGAATTCTATTTTCTGTATGGAATGATGAGAAGGATTAGGATTATATTCTACCAGTCCATCAAATTGATAATCCAGAATTTTTGACACCAGCTTATGGGTAGTAGCATATCGATCAGAATACAGGTCTTCTTCGATTTCTTCCGTAATGACTTTAAGATAATCCTTTCCATGAATATTCAGGACTACAGGCACTGCAAAATCGAAATAGGTCGGATTTACGGAGGTAAGTTTATAATGCTTTCCAAAATCCAGAAGCAAATTAATACTCGAATCACAGGAGTATGTTTCATGTGTATCCGAAGATACACCCTGACAGCTTTGGTCGTCTCCGATAAATATCAGATCGGTTAAGCCATTGTGGTCAAAATCGCCTTTGTAAAAGCTTTCCGTTATGCCTAAACTGTCGGCGGCTTTTTTTAATCTGTTGTTTATACCGGTAAAACCTCCTGTAAAACTTTGAATATTTTTTAAAATAAACCTGGAATAGCGGTCGTATGAGTCGAATTTATTGATTCTTACAAAAGACTCAACCTCAGAATCTGTTCTGAGGTTGTCTATTTTTGATAAAGCTCTGCCTTGCGATAAGCACAGCTGACTGATTAAAATAATTGTTAAAAGAAATACCTTTCTATCCATGCAGTTGTTTCCAGATAGCATCCTTCAGTTCCATCAGCCCTTCGCCGGTAACGCCGGAGAAAAACAGCGGCTGTTTGTTTTCCGGGAATTCTGCGGCGATTTCCTTTTTCAGTTCGTCATCCAGAAGGTCGGATTTCGAAACCGAGACAATGAAATCCTTATCCAGCAGTTCCGGGTTGTATTCCTTCAGTTCGTTTTCCAGGATTTTAAATTCCTGGAAATGATCTTCGGAATCGGCAGGAATTAAAAACAGCAGGATCGAATTTCTTTCGATATGCCTTAAAAAGCGGTGTCCCAAACCTTTACCTTCGGCAGCGCCTTCAATAATCCCCGGAATATCGGCCATCACGAAGGATTTATAGTTCCGGTAATCCACAATTCCAAGATTTGGAGTCAGTGTGGTAAAGGCATAGTTGGCAATCTTCGGCTTGGCTGCAGAAACGGAAGCCAGCAGTGTGGATTTTCCGGCATTCGGGAATCCCACCAATCCTACATCGGCAAGGATTTTAAGCTCGAAAACTACATAGCCTTCCTGTCCGTCCATTCCCGGTTGTGCAAACCTCGGCGTCTGATTGGTGGACGATTTGAAATGTTCGTTTCCTTTTCCGCCCATTCCGCCTTCCATCAGGATAATTTCCTGCCCGTCTTCAAGGATTTCCCCGATGATTTCCCCGTCTTCATTTTTGGCAATGGTCCCGATCGGAACTTCAATATACACATCGGCTCCGTAAGCTCCGGTAAGCTGGTTTTTTCCTCCGTTTTCCCCGCGTTCCGCTTTTACGTGACGCGTGTAACGAAGAGGAAGTAAAGTCCATTCGTTGGCATTTCCTTTCATGATCACATGGCCGCCACGGCCTCCGTCACCTCCGTCAGGTCCTCCTTTTGGAATATATTTTTCACGGCGAAGATGCGCAGAACCTGCCCCTCCGTGCCCGCTTTTACAATGAATCTTTACGTAATCTACAAAATTTGACATAATTTTAATTCAAGGTTTTATGTTTAAGGTTCAAAGTTTTAACCTTGAATTTGGAACTTTGAACCTTGAATCAAAAATTTTATTTTTGAAATTTCTCTACTTCAGCGAAAAGCTTTTCAGAGATTTCATTGATGTCTCCGACACCGTTGATCTCCACATATTTATCCTGCTGCTTGTACAGCTCAGCTACTTCTGCTGTTTTCGCGTAGTATTCTTTTATTCTGTTACGGATGATCTCCACATTGCTGTCGTCTGATCTTCCGCTGATTTCCCCTCTTTTCAGCAGTCTTTCCTCCAGAATGGAATCCTCTACCACTAAAGAAAGGCAAACATCGATCTCGTCATTCAGCTCTTCTTTTACGATTTTTTCCAATGCTTCCGTCTGAACCGCCGTTCTCGGATACCCGTCGAAAATAAATCCTGCAGCATCGGTCGGCTTTCTGATCTCGTCGATCAGCATATCGGTGGTTACCTGATCCGGAACCAGTTCTCCTTTATCGATATACGATTTGGCCAGTTTTCCAAGCTCAGTATCATTTTTCATGTTGAATCTGAAAAGGTCACCCGTTGAGATCTGCTTCAAATTGAATTTCTCGATTAAGTTTTGTGCTTGCGTACCTTTTCCGCTTCCCGGAGGGCCGAACAGAACAATGTTTATCATAATGTTGTTTCGCTGCTGGCAATTAGCGACTGGCTTCTTGCTTTTAGCTTTGTTTAGTTAATAATTACTTTTCTTAGATGTTTATTTAAAAAGCCAATAGCCAGAAGCTAGAAGCCAATAGCCGTATTAATGGTTGATCTGTCCGTCTTCCAGTTGGTACAGGTTCGGCAGGTTTCTTCCCAGTTCGTCATAATCCAGTCCGTATCCCAAGACAAACTTATTCGGGATCTCTTTTCCGATATAATCCAGCTTGAAATCTTTCTTGTATACTTCCGGTTTCAGCAGGAATGAAGCGATCTTTACCGATTTCGGACGCTGCGTTTCGTTGAAATACTTAAACAGGCTTTCTACCGTATTCCCCGTATCCACGATGTCTTCCACCAGAATAATGTGGCGGTCTTTAACGTCTTTCGTCAGTTCCATTTTCTGGTAAACGATTCCCGTAGATTCCGTGCCTACATAAGAGCTCATCTGGATGAAAGCAATCTCACATTCTCCCGGATAATGCTTCAGAAGGTCTGAAAAGAACATGATGACTCCGTTCAGCACCCCGATGAAAACCGGAACTTCATCCTTATAATCTTCATAAATCTTTAAAGCCGTAGCTTTTACAATCTCCTGAATCTCGGCATCCTCCAGATAAGGAACAAAAGTTTTGTCGTGAACTTTAATACTCTCCATAAAAATTTTTAGTAGGCAGCAAAGTTAAGGATTTTTGATGAAAGTTTCGGTGAGCCGGAAGTAAGAGTAGTGAATGGTGAATTTTACTCTGCAAGTGAATGGTGAATTTATGCTATAGGTAGTGTTGGAAAACCGCAAAGCCGCAAAGTGTTTTAAATGCTTAATGTTGTAAGTCGCAAGGATTTTATCTTTGATAAAATTGTGAATTGCTTAGGATCGTTGCATTTAATTGAAAATAAGCTCTCGCAGATTTTGTAGATTACGCAGATAGAAGTGGAAATTAAGCGGCATAAAAATTTGACAGCGTCAAATTCCTTGCGCCTTTTAAACGGTCTGTTATTCCTCATTTCTTGCGCATTTGCGCGTTCCAACAAAATAATAACCATCAAAAGTCTGAAGCAGATATACTTTACCGCAATTCCCCTCCAGAAGCAGGAAAGATGTCGAAAATTCAGAGAATTTTTGACGGGGAGGTTTTAGAGGTGAATAATCAATTTTACTCTGGATCTACAAGATTTTTAAAATAAATAAAAATTCATAACTTTGTTATTCGCAAACCAATCAATATCAACATGTAGAATTTAATTTCTTTCCGATGTAATCGACAATAACCGAATGGGTTGTTGCAGTTTTAATTTTTAAAGAAAGAAACTATGATTTTTCTACACCATATATCCTTCGGGTTTCCGGCGGGAGACCTGCTTTTTAATTCTATTGATTTAACGATTCCTTCAAACTCGAAGTCAGCCCTGGTTGGCAGCAACGGCACGGGAAAATCCACATTGCTGAAAATAATGGCCAAAGAAATTGAACCTCAGGAAGGAAACATAACCGTTCAAGGAGGGTTGTTTTATGTTCCGCAGATGTTCGGGAGTTTTGATGACCTTAGTGTTGCCCAATGCCTTCAGATCGATCAAAAGCTCGATGCCCTGCAGAAAATTACTGCTGGCGAAGTGAACGAAGTGTATTTTGAAACACTGAATGACGATTGGGATATCGAGGAACGTTCCCGCAAGGCTTTGCAATACTGGAGGCTCGGAAATTTAGATGTAAACCAAAAACTCGGCAGCCTGAGCGGAGGACAGAAAACCAAAGTCTTCCTCGCCGGAATGATGATCCATGAGCCGGAGGTTATTCTGGTCGACGAACCGACCAACCACCTGGATCTTGAGGGCCGGAATCTGCTGTATGATTTTATCGGAAAAACAAAATCAACCGTTGTGATGGTGAGTCACGACCGTGCTTTGCTAAACCTGGCAGATACCATTTTTGAGCTGAGCAACCAGGGGATTTCGACCTACGGCGGAAATTATGATTTTTATGCCGGACAAAAAGAAGCTGAAGATGAAGCTTTGCAAAACGACATCCATTCCAAAGAACGGGCCCTGAAAAAAGCCAGGGAAAAGGAACGGGAAACGCTGGAACGCAAACAGAAGCTCGACGCCAGAGGGAAGGGCAAGCAGGAAAAATCGGGGGTGGCCAGGATCATGATGAATACGATGCGGAACAGGGCCGAAAACAATTCTTCCAGACTGAAAGCAATACATGCCGAAAAGATTGAGGGAATTTCAGGCGAGCTGCGGGAGCTGCGGTCATCCGTAAGAAATGCGGATGAGATGAAAGTGAATTTTAACAATTCCGGTCTGCATTCGAGAAAAATCCTGATTTCGGCAGAGGAAATCAATTACGCATACCATGAAAACAACCTCTGGAAAGAAAACCTCAGTCTGGAAATCCGCAGCGGTGACCGGATCGCCATTAAAGGTTTCAACGGTTCGGGGAAAACCACATTAATCAAGCTCTTACTGGGAAATCTGCAGCCTTCTAACGGGAAAATATCCAGAGCGGATTTTCAATGGATTTACATCGACCAGGAATATTCTTTAATCGATAAGACAATGACGGTTTATAAGTTTGCCCGGCAGTTCAACGACCGGGCGCTGCCGGAATCAGAAATAAAGACCTTACTGGCAAGATTTCTTTTCGGAAAGGGAACCTGGGATAAAAAGTGCGGCGTGCTGAGCGGCGGGGAACGCCTGCGCCTCATGCTCTGCGGGCTCTCCATCAGCCAGAAAGCTCGCGACCTGATCATCCTCGATGAACCGACGAATAATCTAGACCTTCAGAATGTGGAAATCCTAACGGATTCCATTAAAGATTATCAGGGAACACTGCTGGTGATTTCGCATGATGCGGTGTTTTTGGAGGAGATTGGAGTGAGGCGTGAGGTTTTGTTAAGATAATGATTGGTTATTTATTTTAATTGTTTTACCAAATTGTCAATATTACTTAATTCCGGTAATATTTGTATTTTTATTAAATTCAAAATAGTATTTCTATCAACCGCAATATGTACTCTATTTGATGCATGAGCGAATAAACCTCTAGTTACTCCAAAAGAGTCCATAGTATTTAACCAAGTTGTATCAATTTGACTTAATTCAATGCCTAAAGGTAATAGTACTTTTAAAATATTAGATTCCTTCACACCATGGTTTTTATCAATAACTGCATTTAAATAATGAACAACAATTTTATTTATTCTATATGATAACTGTTTTGAATTTGAATCATTATCAAAATTTATTTCATGTCCAATAAAAGCTAAAACACTCTTTAAGCAATGGCTTTTATTTCTTCCTGAATTCCAAAGTCTGATTGAGTTTTAAATTTTTTCTTTTGCTATATCTTCTATAAATGCTTCAATTTCAGCATGTGATAATAGTATGAAACTTTTAATTAAATCTTGTTCTTTTTTTTGTATAGTTACCATGTATTTTTGTAGGAGGTAAAATTTCCCTTTCCAGAAATAATATTCTAGACTCAAGCTGTTTTAATCTTCGTGATTTAGCCATGAGTATAATTAATTAATTCAAACTTATTTTCATTATTTAAAGTAGGAATATCAATTGTTAATTCTAAAATTTCAGATAATTTTTTTCCCCATATTGTAAGCCTTATATTTGTGTTGTGCAAGCTCTTTGTAGTGTGTTCAAATGAACTAACAAAGGCTCTATTATTTTCACATAAAGCTATAAATGCATTTTTTATTTCTTCTTTTTTAGTCATAGCTATTTCATATATTTCATTATTACTAAAATAATAAATCATTATATCAAAAATTGCTCTGTTAAAATTATTTTGAAACTTTTGATTTGCCCATTTGCTAAAAGCTTCTTTTTCTCCAAAAATATCAAAAGTTAGATTAATAGCTGTATTAAGATTCTCTGCGTCCTCAATAATTTCGTCTTCTCTATTATACCAATTTTCATTAAGTATTTTTACAGTAGAGTCAAAAGCTTTTTTTAAATTACCTTCATAATTTGTTATAAAATATTTGAAACTAAAATATCGTATAACTAATTCAACATCACGCATTCTATAATCAGGACGAGTAATTCCTAAAACTCTTTTAATAGGTTGACTATTTATAGAAAAATCGTCAGTGAAATCGATGAACAATCCTGGGTGTAGTGCTTGTCTCAATTCTTGAGGGCTTAATTTAATACTACCCGTATTTAATCTTAGAAATACTGTAAATAAAAAATCTTCATTTGGCCAATTTTTTATAACTGTAGTTCTAATCGTTTGATTTTGTAATTGATTTAGTATTTGATTTAATTCAGCATCATTTTCGATATCGCTATAGTCTTTCCGATTGAGTGATTTTAGGATATCTAGCCCTTTTAACTTAATAGGTGTAAAGTCATCATCTACTTTTGAGAAAAATTGTTTAATCGTTAGTAAGCGTTGTTTTCCATCAATAACAATATATTTTCCTTTTTTCATCTTTTTTCTCAGCTAATATTATTTGAGGTATTGGAAGCCCTAGAATTAATGATTCTATAAACTTGCTTTTAGCTGTAATTGACCATGCATCTCTCCTTTGAAATTTTGGAAATAAATCTATGTTTTTTCTATTTAATTGATTATTTATGGTCTCTGTTGTCCAATCAGTTCCCCAAATAACAGCCTGATCAAAGGAATCTATGTTCTGAAGTAAATCATCTTCATTTTCTATATCAAACTCTTCTAAAGTAATATTTTGTGGCATTATTTTTATTTTATTCAAATATATTAATATTATACTATAATGAAAAACTGAAAAAATAATAGATAAGCTCAACAACACAATTCCCACCCCACCCCAAAATAAATTCCACCACAAATTTGCCCACCCAATTTTTTAAAAGTAATTTTGCATGAATCTAAAATAAAAGTAAAATATGTCAACTTACGTAGTTGTAGGTCTTCAGTACGGAGATGAAGGGAAAGGAAAAATCACGGATGTTTTATCGGCAAAATCGGATTATGTGGTGCGCTACCAGGGGGGCGACAACGCAGGTCACACGGTGTATGTGGGTGAAGAGAAATTCGTGTTGCACCTTCTTCCGTCGGGAGTTCTTCAGTGCAAAGGGAAGTGCATCATTGCCAACGGCGTGGTGGTAAACCCTAAATCTTTCATTAAGGAGGTGAACCAGATCGAAAGCAAAGGCTTGAGAACGGATCATATTTTCATTAGCAGAAGAGCGCATGTCATCATGCCGTACCATATCCTGCTTGATACGTACCGTGAAGAAGAGCACGGCGGAACGCAGATCGGAACGACCAAAAAAGGGATCGGACCATGCTACGAAGACAAGATCGCCAGAGTGGGCATCAGAATGATTGACCTTCTGAACCCGGAGATTTTGAGAGACAAAATTGAGAAAAACTTAAAAATCAAAAATTCTCTTTTCGAGAAATATTTCGGAAAACCGACCCTGGACGTTGAAGAAATCTATAACGAATACCTGGAAATCGGAAAGCAGCTTCAGGACAGAATCGTAGATACCGAGCTTGAACTGAACGAAGCCATCAGAGACGGGAAAAACGTTTTGTTTGAAGGGGCGCAGGCTTTGATGCTGGACATCGACTTCGGAACCTATCCGTACGTAACATCCTCTTCGCCTTCTACCGGAGGAGTTTGTACCGGAGCAGGAGTGCCGCCGACTTCCCTTCAGAACCTGATCGGGGTGGCCAAAGCTTACTGTACAAGAGTAGGAAACGGGCCGTTCCCATCTGAGTTGGACAACGAATTAGGAGAGAGCATCAGACAGATCGGTGGTGAATTCGGAGCAACAACAGGAAGACCAAGAAGAACCGGTTGGTTAGACCTTGTTTCTTTGAAGCACGCTTGTATGATCAACGGAATCAACAATTTGGTAATCACAAAACTGGACGTTCTTACAGGAATCGAAAATCTGAAAGTCGTTACCCATTATAAAACGGAAGACGGAAAGATCATCGATTATTTCACTTCTTCTACCGAAAAATTGTACAACTACGAGCCGATTTATCAGGATCTGCCGGGCTGGAACGAAGACATCACCAAAGCAAGAAGCTACGACGAACTTCCGGACACCGCTCAGAAATATATCGAATTTATCGAGAAATATTTGGGGATCAACGTATACCTGGTTTCCGTAGGCCCTGAAAGAAGCCAGAACATCATCAGAAAAGAATTATTCTAATCAGAAAATTTGAAAATAAAGAAAAGAGACTGTCACCGCGATGGTCTCTTTTATTTTAATGGATTCAGCTTAAGCCTGAAACCGATAATCATCTTTTTAGCTTTTTTTCCATAACAGCCAATTATCAATTACCATTTACTATCAACCATCAACCATCAACCATCAACCATTAACTATCAACTATCAACCATTAACTATTAACCATATTCAAATTTTATCCGCAACAGCCAGCAGCCAGCAGCCATTCGCCATTAGCTAGCAGCCATAAGCTATTTGAAGTCGGGAACCTGCTTTCCGCTGTATCTTTTTCGCCTAGCCGTTGCCCGTCCGGAAAAAGGATGCCGCTGCAATCAGGACTAGGGCGGTGTCTTTCCTATCAACTTATCCCAAAAACATCGATAGCAGTATCGTGTTAAATAATCCGTTATCATTTTCAAACAACCATCCTTTCAATATCCATCACCGAGCATCCAGCCTCTATCTTTCCAAATTCTATTCATAACATAGTTAAAATTAATTCATTCTTATACGATTTTAAATAAAGCTGCGTTTTTGGTAATATAGTGGCAAATGTTTTGCTTCTAAGTTATTATTTACCGGGAAATGGTAATGAACTAATAATCTATATTAATGCTTAAATTTTAGAACAATGAAAAACATGCATCAGAATCAGGAATTTCGTTTCAATGAAATTCTTTTCGAACACCGCAACAAAGAATATGGTGCCTACGTCTTAAGAAATGAATCCGACCGGATTTTAACCAAAGCGCTTTTTATCGGTGCCAGTCTACTAGCAGCGATTTCTGTAACTCCTGTAATAATGAACGCTTTTAAGACAGCTCCTATTAAAGACATTGAAGTGTATGAGTTACCTCCACCTATTATTATTGAGGATAATGAAACACCCCCTCCTGTAGCTGTGGTTCCCCCAAAATCAGATCCTGCTGTTAGAACTTATGATAGTTCAGTGCCAACTCCGTCAGCTCATGCACCTGACACAAATACAGAAAAAATTCCGGATGATGCCGTAGCTGGCTTATCAGACAATTTTAAACCGGACCCTGCTCCTCAGAACACCTATGTTCCGAGTACTCCGACGATCGGTACAGGACCTGTAATTAGTACAGCTCCACCAGTGATCGTAACTAAAGAAGATCCGAATAAAATAACAACGGGAGACGAACTAGGCCAGGAAGCCGGATTCATCGGAGGGATCAATGCTTTCAGAAATAAAGTAATGAATAATTTCGATACTTCGGGCCTCGCTTCTGATGATCTTATGAAGACAACGATCACTTTTATTGTTGAAACAAACGGAACTATTTCTGCCATCAAAGCCAGCGGTTCTAACACCGAATTTAACGATGAGGCCATCAGGACAATTAAATCCATTAAAGGAAAATGGATTCCGGGGAAAAATAAAAAAGGGGAATCTGTACGAAGCTATTTCAAGTTCCCGATTTCAATGAAGCTTGATAATTAACATAAAAACAAATCTTATACACTTATCCACAAAGAATTTTTTTTGTGGATAATTTTTTTTATACCTAAATCGCTTATTAACAATATTTTAACTCAAATTTCGTTTTACCTGTTTATTAAGAGCACAGAAAAATGTGTATTTTTGAACCTTAAAGTTCTAACAATGGCAAAAATCATAGGTATCGCTAATCAGAAAGGAGGAGTCGGGAAAACCACAACCGCTGTCAATTTGGCTGCAGCATTAGGGGTATTGGAAAAAAAGATATTAATTATCGATGCTGATCCTCAGGCAAATGCAACTTCAGGTCTGGGGGTAGAAGATGTAAGGTATTCTACCTATAACCTTTTGGAGCACAGCGTGGATACGGCAAAATGCATCAAACAGACGGCGACGCCGAACCTGGACATCGTTCCGTCCCATATCGACCTGGTGGCCGCTGAAATTGAATTGGTAGACAAAGAGGAAAGGGAATACATGCTGAAAAAAGCACTGCAAAGCGTAAGGGACGATTACGATTATATCATTATCGACTGTGCGCCGAGTTTGGGACTGATTACAGTCAATGCCCTGACGGCAGCCGATTCCGTGATCATTCCGATCCAGTGTGAATATTTTGCTTTGGAAGGACTTGGGAAATTGTTGAACACGATCAAAAACGTTCAGAAAATCCACAATAAAGACCTGGACATCGAAGGACTGCTGCTTACGATGTACGACAGCCGTTTAAGATTATCCAATCAGGTGGTGGAAGAGGTAAATTCCCACTTTCCTGAAATGGTATTCGAAACCATCATCAGCAGAAACGTAAGGTTGAGCGAAGCACCTAGCTTTGGGGAAAGTATCCTGAACTATGATGCGGAAAGCAAAGGAGCCATCCAGTATATTCAGCTGGCGGAAGAAGTATTATTGAAAAACGAAAAATTAGTAAAGAATTAAAAGCAGCTAGCTAAGCTAAACGCTAAAAAAATATGAAGGATAAAAAAAGAGCGATGGGACGTGGTTTGGGCGCAATTCTCAGTGCCGAATCCAAAGCAGCGATCAACTCTGCAACCGATGAGGGAGCAGATAAGTTTGTAGGGAATATCGTAGAAATTGCATTGGACGATATTTATCCCAACTCGACCCAGCCAAGAACTTATTTTGATGAAAAAGCATTAAACGAGCTTGCACAGTCGATCAAAAATCTGGGCGTAATCCAGCCGATTACCTTAAGAAAAGACGGCGAAAAGTTCGAAATCATATCCGGAGAAAGAAGATACCGCGCCAGTAAATTGGCAGGACTGGAATCCATCCCGGCATACATCCGCCTGGTAAATGACCAGGAACTTCTGGAAATGGCCCTTGTGGAAAACATTCAGAGGGAAGACCTTGACGCGATTGAAATTGCATTAACGTATCAGCGGCTGATGGAAGAGATCGGTCTTACCCAGGAAAACCTGAGCCACCGCGTAGGAAAGGACCGAAGTACCATTACCAATTCCATCAGGCTGTTGAGGCTGAATCCGGATATCCAGAATGCCATCCGGAGCGGCGAAATTTCTGCAGGACACGGAAGGGCAATCATCAGCCTGGAAAGCGAAGAGCACCAGCAGATCCTGTTTGAATTGATTATTAAAGAAAAACTGAACGTCCGCCAGGCAGAACAGGCTGCTACTGCTCTCAAAAATCCGAAATCTCCGGCGGCGAAAAGAGCAAAGGCAGAACTTTCGAACAACTATAAAAGAGCGCAGAAGACCATTGCTGACATTCTGGATGTAAAAGTCGAAATCAAAGCCGCTCCCAACGGAAAAAAAGGGAAAATTGTTCTGGATTTCAAAAATGAAGATGAACTGGAATATATTTTATCCCACATTAAATAAATGAAAAAAATACTGTTCACATTCTTTCTTTGCTTGTTTGCTTTTGCCTGGTCACAGGTGAATCCCAATGATACGATCCGGGTGGATTACCGTCCGAAGGACAGCATCGGGGTAGAAAGAAACAATACCAAAACCGAGGCGAAAGTCGTTTCTGATTTGGAAAAAGCCAATGGGCCTACACAGAAAACACGAAAGCTCAATCCTACAAAAGCAGGATTATATTCTGCCGTTCTTCCCGGACTGGGGCAGGTATACAATAAAAAATACTGGAAGGTTCCCATTGTTTTGGGAGCTGTAGGAACGGGAGTCGGGATTGCCGTCTGGAATGACAACCAGTATAGAAAATATCGGGAGTATTATATCGCCAAGCTCAACGGAACCCCGAATGAATTCGTAGATACACACCCTTGGCTGGATAAAACGGCATTGGGAAATGCACAGGACAGGTCTAAAAGACAGCGCGATTACGCCATCGCCATCAGCGGGCTGATTTACATCCTGAACATCGTGGATGCCGTGGTGGATGCCCATTTATATGAATCCCGCCGTGATCCGGATCTTACCCTTAATCCAACAATGGTTCAGGATCAGTACGGAATTGCCCCTCCGAAGACTGGCATCAGTTTAAGTTATAGATTTTAAAAAGAATATAAAACTGCTTTATTTACGGCGTTGCTGAGTGGAATGCCTTCGCGGGCGAAAATATGAAGAGCGATTCTTAAATAAAAACTTTGCGATCTTTGCGTTAGAAATTAAGCGGACAAACAAATAAAAATATGAAAATAGCATTGGTTGGATACGGTAAAATGGGAAAAATTATCGATGAAATCGCCACTAAAAGAGGTCATGAAATCGTTGCCCGCCTTAAAGAAACCCCAACTGCTGAAAACCTGAATAATCCGGATGTCGTTATCGAGTTTTCCCTGCCTGAAGTGGCTTATGAAAACATCAAAGCATGTCTGGAAAATAAAATCCCGGTAATCTGCGGAACGACAGGCTGGCTTGAAAAGAAGCCTGAAATCGAAAAACTGACAGTGGACAATGGTACGGCTTTCCTTTACGGTTCCAACTTCAGCTTAGGCGTCAACCTGTTTTTTGCTTTAAACGAAAAACTGGCTGATCTGATGAAGAATGTCGACGAATATTCCTGTCAGCTGGAAGAAATTCACCATGTTCATAAAAAAGATGCACCCAGTGGAACGGCAATCTCAATTGCCGAAGGAATCTTCAGGCACAATCCGAAATTTGACGCCTGGAAACTGGAAGAGACACAGGATAACCAATTGGGTATTTTTGCCATCCGTAAAGATGAGGTTCCCGGTACTCACAGCGTCTTCTACAGAAGTGAAGTGGATGAAATCGAAATCAAACACACCGCTTTCAACAGAAACGGTTTTGCTTTAGGAGCCGTGGTGGCTGCGGAATGGATCAAAGATAAAAAAGGAAATTTCGAGATGAAGGATGTTTTGGGGCTTTAATCTGTAACAAAATCCCTAAATTGCAAACTAATTAATAGAGCTGATAAGCATTAAACATCATCTGCTTATTACCCATTACTTATATTATAGATTAGGCACAAAAATTTATGAATTATTTTTTAACGTATACAGTTTATGTTCTCATTTTATCAGTATTGATGGGGATTTCCACCTGGAAGCTGTTTAAAAAACTGGGGTACAATCCGTTATTCGCTTTTATCCCTTTCTACAATTATTTCCTTATTTTAAAAGAAACGAACCATCCCAAATGGTGGGCTGTTTTATCATATCTTCCGATTGTAGGACCGATTATGATGTCTGTTTTTCATTTGTATTTAATGAGCAAATTCGGAAAAACCTCTTTCAAGGATAAGCTTCTTACCGTCATCCTGCCGTTCATTTATATGGCAACGGTTAATTATGGTAAAGACCCGGAACTGGAAGACGAAAGTGCAAATGACCTTTTCCTTACGGACGAGGAAAAAAATGCAAAGAAAAAAGATTCGTTCATCGGGTCTGTGACCTTTGCCGTCGTTTTCGCGACCATCATCCACGTTTTTGTAACCCAGCCTTTCGGAATCCCGACCGGATCCATGGAAAGAACATTGCTGGTGGGGGATTTCCTTTTCGTAAACAAATGGAGTTACGGATACAGGCTTCCGATGCGTCCTCTGGCCATTCCTTTCCTGCAGGGAACCATTATGGATACCGGTGAAAAAGGAAATCCGAAAGATGATCCGAAATCTTACGTGGATGCGGTAAAGCTTCCTTACGAAAGGATTTTGCAGTTCAGCAAGCCTCAGAAAAATGATGTGGTAGTTTTCAACTATCCGCAGGATTCGGTACATACGGCTACCGACCGAAAAGACCCTTACGTAAAAAGATGTGTTGCCGCAGCAGGCGATACGTTTGAAATGAGAGCCGGAAGGCTTTTTGTAAACGGAAAGCCGGAAACGGTTCTTGGTGATCAGGAAGTTCAGCATGCTTACACGGTAAATACAGGAACGCAATTGGATATCCCTGGTATGTACAATACCTACGGATTCCTTCCGGTAAGGGAAATGCAGAACGAAAAAGGCGGATTTACCTATATGTTCCAGGGACTTACCGATCAGACCGCTAAAGACATCAAAACGTTGCCGAATGTCATCAGCATGGAAGAAAACATCTATCCGAAAGATTCCGCAACGATTTCCTATAAATTGAATGCCGATAAAACGGTATATACCAAAAGCATCGATACCACCCAGTCTATTTTCCCGATCAATAAACCGTGGAACCAGGATTGGTACGGGCCGTTGAAAATTCCTAAAAAAGGTGACGTCGTAACCATCAACCAGGAATCCCTTCCGATGTACCAGTGGATTATTTCGGAATATGAGCACAACAGCCTGGAAAACAAAAACGGAAAAATCTTCATCAACGGAAAAGAAACCAACCAGTATACGATCCAGCAGGATTATTACATGATGGTGGGAGACAACCGGGATGCCTCATTGGACGCCAGGTTCTTCGGTTTCGTTCCTGAAGAGAATATTGTCGGAAAGCCGATGTTTACCTGGATGAGTCTGCAGGGAGCATTCAAGGATGCAAGTTCCTCTTACCAGGCGCCGTTCAAAATCCGTTGGGACCGGATGTTCAAAGCCACAAACACCGGGGAAGCCAACAAAACTTCTTACTGGTGGATCGCCGCGATGATCCTGATCCTGTTCTTCGGATGGGAATATTTCGTTAAATTATTCAGAAAGAAAAATACAGGCGACGATTAATAAGTTAAAATAAATATAAATAGAATGAAGTATTTGAAAAAATACTTCATTTTTGCATTATGAATATGAAGAATGTATTATTACCGGTATTTTATCTACCGCCGATTTCATGGTTTTCCGTATTCCTGGATCCTGAAAACGAAATCCTTTTCGAACAGTTTGAAAGCTTTCCCAAGCAGACTTACAGGAACAGGGCCAATATCTATGGGGCAAACGGAAAACTTTCACTTATTATTCCTATCACTCACAACGGGAGCCGGGCCTTTAAAGAGATTGAAATTGCTCACCGTGAAGACTGGAGAAGCCTGCATTGGAAATCTATAAAAACCGCTTATCAGAGTTCGCCTTATTTCGAGTTTTATGAAGATAAACTGAGAAAAATATACGATCTGAAAGAAAAATATGTACTGGATTTCAACCTTAAAGCACTTGAGGTCATCCAGCAGATTCTTAAGACCGAAAAGGCATACTCTTTGAATACCGAATATATCAAAATTCCGGAAGAGATCAGCCTCAGGGAAAAATTCTCAGCCAAGCATCCGTCGGAATCTGAAATGGAAGCGTACTATCAGACCTTCTCAGACAAATCAGGATTTTTGGAAGATTTATCGATTCTGGACCTTATCTGTAACAAAGGACCGGAATCCATGACTTATATTAAAAATATTAAACAATCATACTAGCATGAAAAAGGTATTATTAGCCGCTGTTTTTTTAGCGGGATTCGGTTTTTCAAACGCACAGGAAGCAAAATCCGGTGTAGACCCGAAAGAGAATAAAGATCTGATGACATGGTATCATAAAGATTTTGCTGCAACCAAAGTATATGGGGTAAACACAGATAATGCATATAAATTCCTGGAATCAAAAGGGCTGAAGCCTAAGACCGTTGTTGTCGGAGTATTAGACAGCGGCGTGCAGGTAGACCACCCGGGATTGGTGAATAATGTGTGGACCAACCCGAATGAAGTTCCTGGAAATGGCAAAGATGATGACGGAAACGGCTACATCGACGATGTTCACGGATGGAATTTCATTGGTGGCAAAAACGGGGATATCGACATCGACAATATGGAAGTAACCAGAGTGGTTGCCAAATATAAACCGATCTTTGAAGGTGAGGACTCTGCAAAAAATAAGGCCAACCAGGCTAAGATGCCTGAAGATTTCGCGATGTACATGAAGGCAAAGGAACTCTTCACAAAGAAAAGCGTTGAGGCAAGACAGAATTTCCAGACCTATTCTATGATCAACGAAGCGATTCCTACCATGGTAAAATTACTGAACGGCAAAAATGTAACGCCTGAAACGGTAGCAGCGATAAAGCCGGCAGATCAGAAAGAAGCCATGGTAGCACAGGTGCTTGCGCAGGTGGCCCAAAGCCCGGAATTCAAAGGTAAAACCCCGGCAGAATTTGAAAAGGCTATTTCCGCCGAAATGAAAGAAGCGCTGGATTATTTCGGACCCCAGTCAAAGCAGTATGATCTGGCTTATGATCCGAGAAAAGAAATCGTAGGGGATAATTACGACGACTATTCTCAAAAAAATTACGGGAACAACCATTATGAAGGTCCGGATGCAGAACACGGTACCCACGTTGCGGGAATCATTGCCGGTTTACCTAATGGAAAAGAAATCCAGTACGGTGTTGCCTCAAGGGTAGCCAAAATCATGTCGGTAAGAACCGTTCCGAACGGTGACGAACGTGATAAAGATGTAGCCAATGCCATCCGGTATGCCGTGGACAACGGTGCCAAAGTTTTGAACATGAGCTTTGGTAAGCCGGTTTCTCCGGGTAAAAATGTTGTTTGGGATGCCTTCAAATATGCCCAGGATAAAGGGGTACTTTTGGTAAAAGCGGCAGGTAACGAAAACGAAGACGTTGCGGAACACCTGGCTTATCCTACCAACTTTAAAAATGTTACCGACGAAAAACCGTTTGTAAACAACGTTTTGGTCGTAGGCGCAAGTACCAATAACAATGATGCGTTGAGAGCAAGCTTTTCCAACTACAATAAGAAGATGGTAAATGTATTTGCTCCGGGCGAAGAAATTTATTCTACAGTTCCTCACAACGAGTACAAATACCTTCAGGGAACTTCCATGGCTTCTCCTGTAGTAGCGGGAGCGGCGGCTGTCCTGTTGGCATACATGCCTACGCTGACACCTGCACAGGTTATCGAATCGCTGGTGAAATCCAGCAACCCGAGTACGGTTAATCAGTTTGCAGATTATTCTCAGGCGGGAGGGGTAATTGATCTAGAAAAGGCTGCGGAATATGCTTATAACAACTTTTACAAAGGTAAATCAGCATCTTCCAATAAGGCTGTAAAATCCACAAAAAAGAAGGTTAAAAAATAGTTTATCTTCCTGTATTTAAAGCAGAACCATATAAAGTCCGAAATTTTCGGACTTTTTTTATTGCTATTATTTAATATTTGGCACGGTTTTTTGTGACTTTTATTCTGACAAAATAATAAACAACAAAATGAAAAAGTTACTATTTGCAGGGATCTTCGGAACAGCGCTTCTTGCGACCTCATGTTCAGGAGTTAAAAATGCCCAGACTGCACAGACCCAGAGATCAGAGTTCCTTAAAATGAAAGGTGATTGGCAGATCGTCAGCATCGATTACGATAAAAACTATAAAATAAAGCCTTTTGATGACGGTGTGGATGCCCAGTGTTTCGTAGGAAGCCACTGGAGACTTATTCCTAACAACTGGACGGGTGCCTATACACTTAACGGCGGAGGAACCTGTGGTACAGGATTTACACAGCCGATTAAACTGAACGTTGTAAGCGGTAATACTTTCGAATTTAAAAAAATTGCTGAAGGAACTAAAGCTAAACAGAATACCGCTGGATATGCTTTAACCCTTATCAATCAGTCAACGGATCAATTTTCACTGGAACAGAACATTCCTTTCAATGGAGAAAACGTAAGAGTTGTTTACAACTTCGAAAGAGCAGGAATGAAATAATTAATTTTAAAAAAAATAAAAGATGAAACTTACAAAAACATATATTGGAGGACTTTTCCTGTCATCAGCGTTATTGCTTACCAGTTGTGAAGCGGTACAGAATTCCAATCACCAGCAAAGAGGTACGGCTGTAGGAGTTGCTTCAGGAGCCGTAATCGGAGGAATCCTCGGAAATAACGTCGGAAGAGGAGGTAACGGAGCGATCGGAGCGGTACTGGGAGGTATTATCGGTGGTGTTGCCGGTAATGTTATCGGTAATAAAATGGATAAGCAGGCAAGAGAAATTAAAGAGACTTTGCCGGGTGCTGAAGTGGAAAGAGTAGGAGACGGGATTAAGATTACACTGAACGAAAGCATCGTGAATTTCGATTTCGATTCATCTGCGCTTACAAGCACAGCCAAAACAAACTTAGATAAATTGGCTCACGTATTAACGAATAATCCTGATACCAATATTAATATTTACGGACATACTGATAGTAAAGGAACGGATTCTTACAACATGAGCTTATCTGAAAGAAGAGCGAATGCGGTAAAAGCGTATTTATCCGGTAAAGGAATTGCTTCAAGCAGATTATTCGCCAAAGGCGAAGGAGAAGCAATGCCGGTAGCTTCCAATGATACTGAAGCAGGAAGAGCTAAAAACAGAAGAGTTGAGTTTGCTATTACGGCTAACGAAAAAATGATTCAGGACGCTCAGCAGGGACAGTAATAATTAACATATAAATATTTTCGTCAATAACCGCTTTTGCGGTTATTTTTGTATTTTTATCCGGATAAATTAGAAAATCATTATTTTTGCATTTCAAACAACATAAATGAAGAAATATGTAAAGCTGCTCCGCGTGGAGCAATGGGTGAAAAACCTGTTTGTTTTTGTTCCTCTCTTTTTCTCGGGTAATATCAAAAACCTCGATTTACTTACCAAAAGCATTTTTGCTTTTATTATTTTTTCATTGGCTGCCAGTGTGGTTTATATCCTGAACGATTACAATGATATCGAGGCGGATAAAAAACATCCTGAAAAAAGAAGACGCCCCCTGGCAAGCGGAGCCATTTCAAAATCTCAGGCCATAGGGATTTTCATCGGTCTGATTATTATTGATATTGCCCTTGTATTTGTTGCCCAATCCTATTTTCATGAAAGTCTGTGGAAATTTGCGACCATTGTCGGGTTTTATTTTGTGATGAACCTCGCATATACCTTCAAATTAAAGCATGTTCCTATTATCGATATTTCCATCATCGCCGTAGGATTTGTCCTGCGGGTACTGGCAGGAGGGTATATCACCGGAATCAGTATTTCACAATGGGCCATTTTACTGACGTTTGTTCTGGCCCTTGTTTTAGCAATAGGCAAAAGGCGGGGAGAGCTGATCAACGCCCAGGTTTCTGGAAAGACGAGACGGGCTTTGGATGGCTATAATGTGCAGTTTGCAGATATTGCCCTATCCATTTCCGTTACACTTGCTATTGTTTGTTATTTAATGTTTACCCTTTCACCGGAAGTTCAGGCAAGATTTCACTCACGGGTTTTTTATACCGTGATTTTTGTAGTCTTTGCTTTTTTAAGATATTTACAGCAGACCCTGGTGTATAACAGAACCGAATCGCCTACCAAAATTGTATACCGCGACCGGTACATCCAGATCACTTTACTGCTATGGGTAGCAGCGTTTTTAATCCAAATCTACTTTAAGAAATGAAGCCGAATTTTACACAGAAAGTTACCAACTGGGGGAATTACCCTGTAGTGGAAAAAGAGATGAGGTCTGATGACAGCTTCAGAAAAATAAAAGAATTTGTCCTTAATCACAATGAAGCAATTGCCCGTGGAAACGGAAGATGTTACGGAGACTCTTCACTGGGAGAACATATATTTTCAACAAAAAAATTAAATAAATTCATCAGTTTCGACCGGCTGAACGGTATTATCGAATGTGAAGCGGGAGTTTTGCTTTCCGATGTTCTCGAAATTTCCGTTCCTCAGGGGTACTTTCTTTACGTGACCCCGGGGACGAAATTCGTTTCCGTAGGCGGTGCCATTGCTTCGGATGTCCATGGTAAAAACCACCATGCCGAAGGTTGTTTCTCCGAATACGTCATCGGTTTTAAGCTGATGATCGAAAACGGCGACATCATAACCTGTTCACGGGAAGAAAACAGCGATAAGTTCTGGGCGACTATTGGCGGGATGGGACTGACGGGAATTATCCTCACTGCAAAATTCAAATTAAAAAATATCGAGTCCGCATATATCTGCCAGGAAAGCATCAAGGCGGAAAACCTGGATGAGATCTTTACGCTTTTTGAAGAAAGTGAAAACTGGACCTATACCGTAGCCTGGATAGATTGTCTTCAGAAAGGTAAAAATATAGGAAGAAGTATTCTGATGAGAGGTGAACACGCTTTTCAGCACGAACTGCCTCAGAACCTGAGAGAAAAACCGCTGAGGCTGAAAAAGAAATTTGAGCCGACGGTTCCTTTCTATTTCCCGGGATTTGTGCTCAATGCCTTGACGGTAAAAATTTTTAATTTCCTTTATTATAAAAAACAGGCTAAGAAAGAGGTAAAAAGCTTTATTGATTATGAAACTTTCTTTTATCCTCTGGATTTTGTTCATGACTGGAATAAAATTTACGGAAAATCCGGTTTCATTCAGTACCAGATGATGATCCCGAAAGAATCTGGGAAAGAAGGGATGAAAAAGATTCTGGAAACCATTGCCAACAGCGGAAACGGGTCTTTCCTGGCGGTGCTGAAGCTGTATGGAAAGGAGAACCCGCAGGCTTATAATTCTTTCCCTTTCGAAGGCTATTCCCTGGCATTGGATTTTAAAGTGAACTCCAAACTGAAAAAGCTGATTGATAAATTGGATGATATTGTAGAGCAGTACAACGGGAAGATTTATCTTACCAAAGACAGCATGAGCCGGTCGTCCCTTACCAATTACCTCAAAAATGTTCAAAGCTCAAAATTCGTGTCTTTGCAGCATAAAAGAATTTTAAATAATATTTAGCACAAATGATCGTTTTAGGAAGCACGTCGGAAGTAGCACAGGCTTTTGTAGAAAAAGCTTTACAGGAAGGGGAAAAGTTTGAAAGAGTTTATCTCTTTACCTCCAACAGGGAAACAACCGAAAGATTCGCCAGGCATATTGATGTGAAATTTCTCCAGCAGTCGGAAATCATTGAACTGGATCTGATGAAAGAGATCGATTATAACCGTTTTGAAAAGATCAATTCCGAATTGCTGTTCTGCGCAACGGGTTATCTGGGAGAAGGTACGGAAGAAGGCCTGTACGACAATAAAAATACGGAGCGGATTATTGATGTCAACTATGCAAAGCTGGTTCCCGTTATCAATTATTTCGCCCATAAATTCGAAAGCAGAAGATCCGGAACCATCATTGGGCTTTCTTCCGTAGCAGGAGACCGGGGACGGCAGAGCAATTTCATTTACGGAAGTGCAAAAGCAGCTTTTAGCGCCTACTTAAGCGGATTAAGAAATTATCTTTTCGACAAGAAAGTCCATGTCCTTACGGTAAAGCCGGGATTCATGGCTACGAAAATGACCGAAGGGCTTCCTTTGAATCCAAAGCTGACGGCAACTCCGAAGCAGGCGGCGGAAGGGATATTCAAAGCCTACAAAAAACAGAAGAATGTGGCGTATGTATTGCCAATTTGGGGAATCATCATGATGATCATCAGGAATATTCCTGAATTCATATTTAAAAAATTAAAGCTTTAAGAACATCTTCTAATCCGATACGCTTATACACTAATTTTATTGCTTTGAATTAAATGCCGGTCCGGCTAAAATAATTAAAACATTAAAATATACCTGAAGTCTTTCCGTTTACCATAAGATAGACTTGTATATAATAACATAAATTACCAATGAAAAAACTGTATTGTTTTGATTTTGACGGAACCCTGACCTACAAGGATACCATGTTCATGTATCTGAAATTTTATGATGCTACCCGATTCAGGCTGCAGTTTTTGAAGCATGTCCCGCTTTTCGTCTTGTTGAAATTGCGGCTGGCAGAAACAGAAAAGGTGAAAAAAAGCTTTATTGGCTCTATCCTGAAAGGACAGACCCAGGAAAAAATCGAAAAGAAATCCCGGCAGTTTTTCGAAGCCCACTATCCTAAGATCGTAAGGGAGAATGCCTTGGATTTTATTAAAAATATAGATCGCGAAAATACACAGAGCTTACTGGTAACGGCATCGCTGGATATCTGGGCCAGGCCATTTGCCGATGCTTTCAATATGAAGCTGCTGGCCACAAAGGCTGAATTTAAAAACGGTGTTTTTACAGGAAACTTTATCGGGAAAAATTGCAACGGTAATGAAAAATTAGTCCGTATACAAACGGAAATTAAGGATAAAAAATATGATAAGATCATCGCTTTCGGTGATACTGCAGGAGATAAGCCAATGTTGAAGTGGGCAAATGAGGGACATTATCAATTTTTTCACTAATTTTGAACCGTAAAAATGGATAAATGGCAAAACTGCTTATTTTGTGTTTTGCAGCCTTAATAAGTTGCACATCTACAGGTAGATCCTCCAGAATGTCATCCGGTATGCAGGCAGAAACAGAGATCATCGTTTCCGAATCGCAGGGCGGTGCGGAGAAGGCAGGATTTATTATTCTTAAAAACGAGGCGGAATACCGAAAGGCATTGGAGAGCAACTCTTCCCAACTGATAGTTGAAGGAAGTGAACCTTCCCCTTCAAAAGTATTTAAGTTTCCTGCAGATAAAAAAGTTGTGCTTTATAACCTGGGAACGTTCAGATCCGGCGATCACAGAATTACGAAAATCAAAAATGTTTCTGTAAAAAATAAAGTGTTGTACGTCGAAGTTCCTTATGTGGAACATGGCGGTATGGAAATTCAGGTAATTTCTAATCCTTACGTAGTTTTTACCGTTCCTTTACATTATAATTTCACTTCCGTAGAATTAAAATTTTCAAAATAAAAATGAATAAAATATACCTTGATAACGCTGCTACGACACCGCTTTCGGAAGAAGTGATCGATGCGATGGTGGGTACCATGAAAATGAATTTCGGGAATCCGTCATCTACCCACAGTTTTGGGCAGGAAGCAAAAATCCTGATCGAAAACGTGAGAAGGCAGGTGGCAGATTATCTTCATGTAACGCCGGCTGAAATTATTTTCACCTCCTGCGGAACGGAATCCAACAACATGATCATCAAGTCTGCTGTTGAGCATTTGGGGGTTGAAAGAATTATCAGTTCGCCTATGGAACACAAATGTGTTTCTGAAAGCATTCTGGATATGAAAGCCAGAAAGGGAGTAGAGGTAAATTATATCCGTCCGAATGAGAAAGGGGATATCGATCTTCATAAACTGGAAGAACTGCTGAGAGCATCGGATAAAAAGACACTGGTCAGCCTGATGCACGCCAACAATGAAATCGGAAATCTTATCGATATTAAAAAAGTAGCTGAATTGTGCAAAACAAACCAGGCCCTTTTTCATTCCGATACGGTACAGACGATGGCGCACATGAATCTGGATTTCTCCGATATTAAGGTAGATTTTGCCTCATGCAGCGCGCACAAATTCCATGGTCCGAAAGGTGTAGGTTTTGCGTTTATCAGAAAATCAAGCGGTTTGAAAGGGATTATTACCGGCGGCCCTCAGGAAAGAAGCCTGAGAGCAGGTACGGAAAATGTTGCCGGGATCGTAGGATTGGGAAAAGCACTGGAAATTTCCCTGAACCATCTGGAAGAATATGCTGCTCATATGCAGGAAATCAAAGCATACGCTAAAGAAAGGCTTACGGAAGAGATTCCGGGCATCAAATTCAACGGAAGAAGTGCTGAGAAGGAAAACAGCCTTTATACGGTTTTAAGTGCTTTATTGCCTTACAAGAACCCTTTGATCGGGCTCCAGCTGGATATGAAAGGAATAGCAATTTCTCAGGGGAGTGCCTGTTCATCAGGTGCATCAAAACCTTCCATGGTGATGATGATGGTTTTATCAGAAGATGAAATGGATCATTGTACGCCGCTACGTATCTCTTTCAGCCATCTGACCACGAAAGAAGATATTGATGCTCTGGCAGCAGCTTTGCAGGAGATTTCAAAAGATTTCGTTATAGAAAATACAAATGTTGAGCATAGATAGCCTTATCACTCAAAAAGCGTAATTTTGATTATCAGATGTAAGAAAAATAAATTAGGAATAATATTAATTTAAATAAAAAAATAAAATGGCTTTAGAAATTACAGACAGCTCATTTCAGGAAACGGTTTTAAAATCAGACAAGCCGGTATTGGTAGATTTTTGGGCAGTATGGTGCGGACCGTGCAGAACATTGGGACCAATTATCGAGGAAGTAGCAACAGACTTTGAAGGAAAAGCAGTTGTTGGAAAAGTAGATGTAGACAACAACCAGGAAATTTCTATGCAATACGGGATCAGAAACATCCCTACCGTTCTTATTTTCAAGAATGGCGAAGTAGTTGATAAACTGGTAGGAGTAGCTCCGAAAGAAGTGATCGCTGAGAAATTAAGCGCCCACTTGTAAAAATAATAAATTTGATAATGAAGGCCTTCCGTTTCGGGGAGGCTTTTTTTTTGAAATAAATTTGCGGGTAACGAAAAAAGTTGTACTTTTGCCATCACAAAAAAGAAACAAAGTTCTTTAAAAACAAGATAAATTTTGATCCGGTAGTTCAGCTGGTTAGAATGCCGCCCTGTCACGGCGGAGGTCGCGGGTTCGAGTCCCGTCCGGATCGCATAAGTTTTCTCAATTTACTTTAAAAAAATTGATCCGGTAGTTCAGCTGGTTAGAATGCCGCCCTGTCACGGCGGAGGTCGCGGGTTCGAGTCCCGTCCGGATCGCATAAGTTTTCTCAATTTACTTTAAAAAAAATTGATCCGGTAGTTCAGCTGGTTAGAATGCCG
>CAJYRQ010000023.1 GCA_913777465.1 uncultured Chryseobacterium sp. | reverse complement strand
CGAAAGGCCCGGTTACTTTATCAGACCGGTACACGACCTGCCTCCGTTTTCCGCCTCTCGGCCAGGAAATCATCATCATGTAATATTTCCCGTCCTTTTTGATGATCTGGTTGCCTTCCAGAAGTCCTGTTTCAGATTCATCTTTTTGAAAGACCTGCGTACCGTCGGGGTTTCCGATAACCGTTTTAAAATCAGGGCTCAGCTCAAAAACTTTATTGGAAGTAAACACATACACGCGGTCATCGTCATCAAAGAACAAAGAGGCGTCGTGAAAATGCCTGGTCCTTATAATGAGTTTCCAATTGCCCTTTTCAGGATTGTCGGTGACATAGAAATAGGATTTGAACGGTTCGTCATTCGGGGAAAACAAGACATAATATTTTCCTTTATGATACCGGATGGACGATGCCCACTGCCCGCGCCCGTAAACGGTTCCGTTCAGCAGGTCATATTTTGAATTGTCATTCAGGGTGTCAAATACATAGCTTGCCATTTCCCAATGCACCAAGTCTTTGGAATGCATTACCGGAGCGCCAGGCATCAAATGCATGGTGGTGCTGATGAGGTAAAAATCGCCGCCGTTTCTGGTGATCGACAAATCCGGGGCATCTGCCCAGATGATGGGATTTGTAAATGCCGTTGTTGATTTATGAGCGGGCTTTACCTGGGCTGAAAGATCATTCAGCCCGATAAATCCCAGAAAAGAAACTATATAAAATGATTTTTTAATATTCAAGATGATAGTTTTTTTACAAACCTTCAAGGTTTTTGAAACCTTGAAGGTTTAGAATTAGGGTTAAGTTAATTCGGTACAATTTCGTTAGACGAAGTGCTGTACAAACCGATTAAGCTTCCGGTGAAACCACCCGCCACATCGGTTGATAAGATGTCTCCGGAAACCGGTCCGCCCAGGTTTTTAAAGTTTTTACCATCTAATGCATAGTTGAAGCTGATGTTGTCGTTCTCACCCATCACCTGCAGTTTAATGGTTTTTGACAATGAAATTTTCTCACTGGCGATCAGTCGGGATGCTCCTTTTTCAGTTCTTTCCAAAACGATATAATAGTCTCTGCCTTTTTTGGTAATTCCGAAGACATAATTGAACCTTTCACTTTGGTAGCAGGTAATTCCGGCCAGTTCCTTTTCAGATTTCGGTTTGAAATCCAGGGTTACGGATGTTTCAAAATCTTCATGCTGCAGCCTGTGGAACAAAGCAGAAACCGGAGCCAGTGCTTTGATATTCGTTTCCATCGGATTTACTTTTACCCCGTTTTTCGTGGATGTGATGAAGTTCTCACGCGGACCGCGCATGGCGATCCAACGGTAATCCAGGTTTTTATCAGTAAGTTTATCGTTAAACGTAAAGTTTCCGTTCGGGAAGAATCCGTTCTGCCCGGTCTGGTTTTGAGTGCCTTCCGGTAATTTCAATTTCGGTTTCATTGGAACCAGTCCGTTCTGGAAAACCGGATACGTTCCGCTCCAGTCTACCGGTAAAACGAAGGTTTCCCGGCCTTTGTTCACCCGGTTGTTGACGTTCGGCCGGATCGCCAGGAATACTCCGTACCATTGCCCGTTCGGACCTTCCACCAAATCGGCGTGGCCTGCCCAGTCCACTTTTTCCTTCCGGTCTTTCGGGAAATACCGCTGCGTCAGGATCGGGTTGTTCTTCGCCGGAACAAACGGTCCTTTCGGAGAATCGGCCATAAAGATCACTTCGCTGTGCCATCCTCCGGTACCGCCCTCCGCGCACATCAGGTAATATTTTCCTTTGTATTTGTATAAATGCGGACCTTCAATCCAAATTGGTTTTTGGGTAATATCCACCCCAGCATTAACAATAATTCTATCAGATCCCGGTACCACCTGGTCTTTTTCCAGATCGTAATCCCACATTTTGATAACGCGGTGACCCTGATACTGCTCGGTTCCCTTTGGCGGCGCATCGTTGTGAACGATGTACGCTTTTCCATCGTCGTCAAAGAAGATCGCAGGATCGATCCCGTCAAAATTCAGCTTCTGCACTTCGCTCCAGCCTTTGGCCGGGTCTTTGGTTTTTACGACCATGTTTCCCACTCCGCCCGCAATCTGCGTGGTGATCATGTAGAACGTGTCGTTGTATTTATTGTACTTGATGTCCGGTGCATAAATTCCCTGCGACACCCCTCCTTTTTCTACTTTCAGCTGTGATGGTCTGTCCAACACGTGGCCGATTTGTTTCCAGTTGACCATATCTTTCGACGTGAAGATCGGAACGCCCGGAAACATGGAGAATGAGGAATTTACCAGGTAATAGTCGTCCCCTTTCTTAGTGATGCTCGGGTCCGGATAGCAGCCCTGAAGAATCGGCGAATAGAATTCATCCGGTTTCAATGGATTGTCATTGTATATTTTATCGTTTCCACGGTAATTGAAATCGGAAAAGGTCTGAGCAGAAATATTGCTCACGCTTAAGAACGCTGCTGCCGTCAGCATGGTGAATTTGTTCTTGAAAAAATTCGGGTTCATGGGTCTCTTTTTCATATATAAATTTCTTAATTTTTTTGTTTTAAATTTTGAACCAGTTTTTGGTTTTACACAGGCCGCACCTGTGGCTATTGTTGTTGAACCCTTCGGGTTCGCTTTATTTTTAATAGGATTTCATCCTATTCTGATGTAAGCCGTCCCTTCGGGACTTGAATAACTATTATTTAAATTTTGGCTAAAGCCATTTGCTGTATTTATCTTTTGTAAACGGGCTAAATCCCGTTCCTATTGATTATTTTATTTTTAATGTATAAATTTTTCCGGCCTCCGTTGGGAAGTCATAGATCAATTCGTTAATTTCAACGGGATTCAGTTTTGCCTCTTTTGAGATCAACGGTGCTTTTATTTCCGGGGTATCAAAAAACGGATTCGGATTTTTGCCTTCGGTTTTTTTGAGTTTTACATTTCCTTTAAGCTGCATTTCATTCGGTATTCTCAGCCGGCAGTTTCCACCCAGTGTTGATTTGATGGTCATTTCTTTGGCTTTATGATTTTCCCAAATAATGCTTACTTCGAATCCGCCATAGGTTTTCAGTCCGGAGATGTCGCCGTTTTTCCAATCATCAGGAAGGGCCGGAAGAATATCGATGAAACCATTTTGGGTCTGCAGGAGCATTTCGGTGATTCCCGAAGTGCAGCCAAAGTTTCCATCGATCTGGAACGGCGGATGGGCATCGAACAGATTCGGATAGGTTCCGCCTTTGCTTCCCCAGCCGTCTTTTTCTACCAGAGTGAGTTGGTCTTTGATCAATTTATTGGCGTGGTTTCCATCCAGCAATTTTGCCCAGAGATTCACTTTCCAGCCCATACTCCAGCCTGTGGAAACGTCGCCTCGATGAAGGAGAACGGTTTTGGCTGCGCCTGTCAGTTCCGGTGTGGCAAAGGGATTGATCTGGTTGGAAGGAAACAGACCATACAGATGCGACACATGCCTGTGGTTGTCTTTCGGGTTATCCCAATCGCCCATCCATTCCTGCAATTGTCCGTACCGGCCGATCTGCATCGGTGGTAATTTTGAAATGATGGTGTTCCAGACCGGAATTTTATCATCATCCATATGAAGAAGCTGTGCTGCTTTTTTGGTTTTGGTGAACAGGTCAAACATGAGCTGATTGTCCATGGTATTTCCGGCAGCCAAAGCACTGCCCTGATGGCCTTGCGGAATATTCTCGGGAGACATCGATGGGCTCACAACCAGCCAATGATGCGTCGGTTCTTCTATCAGAAAATCTTCATAGAATTGAGCGGCAGATTTCAGAACCGGATAGACCGATCTGAGGTAATTCAGATCCCCGCTGTACAGGTATTTATCCCAAAGATGCTGGGAAAGCCAGGCTCCGCCCATCGGCCACATTCCGGCGTTGGCAAAGTCCACCACGCCGGTGATCCTCCAGATATCGGTATTGTGGTGAGCGACCCAACCGCGGCTGTTGTACATGGTTTTTGCGGTTTGCTTTCCAGATTCGCTTAAATCTTTTACCATACGGATCAGCGGTTCGTGCATTTCCGGAAGTCCGGTTTTTTCTGCCGGCCAGTAATTCATTTCCGTGTTGATGTTGATGGTGTATTTGCTGTCCCAGGC
>CAJYRQ010000022.1 GCA_913777465.1 uncultured Chryseobacterium sp. | reverse complement strand
CTCCAAGGGAAGGGAATTTTTATACACTTATTTTCAATAAATTAATTTATTTAGCCAAACAAAATGTAAGCTTTCTCTATTTTAGATTGTACCGGATTAAAAATCAAAGATTTTTAAAAACTTGGGTGCGCTTTTTCTACACAGTTATTCAACTTTATTATTTAGCATGAATATCTTTTGTGACTTTTGTGTTGAAATCTCCAACATCTGCAGGATAACCATTATCCATGGGAAAAGCCGGTGATTTTAGCTTCGTCGAAGTCCAGCTGCATTTCGATGGTTCTCATCACATGGTCATCAAAAATCTTCTCCCGCTTCATTCGGTGCAGTTCGTTACGCTGGGCCTGGATGAGCTGCCGCATCACTTCTTTGTTTTCATTCATTGCGGTTACATAATCGCCTGCAGAAGCCAGACATTGTGACTTATCGGCCATCATGATCATCTCGTTTTCCAGGCGGTGTTTCTGATGCTGCACCAGGCTGTTTTTTTCAGCCAGATCGGAATAATCTTTTTCGAGCCTGTACAGGGCCGTTTCTTTCAGTTTTCTCATCAGAATGACTTCCTGCTTCTCTTCCGGCAGCTCGCTACCGGCATCTTTTATTTTTAACAATTTTAAAACAGGTGCTAATAAAAGCCCTTGCCCTACGAGAGTAATCAGGATAATCACAAAGGTGACAAACAGAATGATGTTCCGGTGCGGGAAAGCTTCGCCGTTCGGTAAAAACGCAGGGATCGAAAGGGCTGCAGCCAGGGAAACCACCCCTCTCATTGCGGCAAAACTTATGATAAACGGTTCGCGCCAGTCGGGTTTCGGATTTTTCCGGCATACTTCCTTTGAGAAAAGCCTTGGAAAGTACATCAGCGCATAGCTGTACAGGATTCTTGTCCCGATGATGGCTCCTCCGATAACGATGCTGTAGATAATCCCTTCCGAAATGGTATAATCTTTCATGGCTGCCACAACCACCGGCAGCTCCAGCCCGATCAGAATAAAAATAATGGTATTCATCAAAAAGATGAGCACACTCCACACATTCGCCGACTGTATCCTTGAGGTATGGCTCAGGTAACAGTGGGAATTATAAGACATCACCAGACCGCCGGCAACCACGGCCAGCACTCCCGAAAAGTGGAAGTGTTCCGCTCCAACGTACATGATGTACGGCACGATCAGGGTAATTATGGTATCGATATTGGAATTGGACGGAATGATTCTCAGCAAGGCACCGAAAAGCAGCCCCGCTCCTACACCTACCGCAATTCCTCCGATGGCCATGGTGAAAAAGTCTTTGACGGCTTCTCCAAAAATAAACTGCCCGGAAATGACGGCTGCCAGGGCAAATTTAAAGACAATTAAACTCGATGCATCGTTAATAAGGCTTTCCCCTTCGAGGATGGTGGTAATTTTCTTAGGAATTTTCACATGCTTCAGTACGGAAGTTGCCGCCACGGCATCCGGCGGCGAATTCACTCCTCCCAACAGGAATCCCATCGCTACCGTCAGCCCCGGAATGATGGATGATGAAAGGTAAGCCACGACAATTGAGGTAAGAAATACCAGCCCGAAAGCCATGGAAAAGATCTGTTTCCGCCATTTGTGGAAATCCTGCCAGGAAGTGAACCAAGCGGCTTCAAAAAGGATCGGCGGAAGGAAGATGAGAAAGACGAGATCGGGTTCAATTTCAATATGCGGCATCCCCGGAACCAGGCTGATGATGAGCCCTGCGATTACCAGGAATATCGGATAGGCTACTTTGAGCTTCTGCCCGATCATTACGAGAATCATTACAGACAGAAGGACTGCAATCGATATAATAACATAACTGTGAATCATTATTAATTTTTTTTAAAAATACTGAATGGTTTCTAATCATTAATAATTTTTCTTCATGGTTTTGTGTGAGGGAGATTCTAAAAAGGGAAATGTATCTCCGGTAAGTTTAATTGTTATGATATTGCTTAAAATCAGTGAAGACTGAAATCTTGCCATTTGATTTTACTGTTTTACTTTACTGACCACCCCGTCAAAAATTCTTTGAATTTTCGCCACCCCTCCGATGGAGGGGAATGTTTGTCTTTCTACGAAAAAATTCTCTGTTTATCGGGTTTCAGATATATTTTGATGTTGTTTATTTAATAATTTTTTTAATTTTCACATCAGGATAGCGATAGTAATCAACAATGAATTTACTTGCTGGCTGCAATCACAACAGAAAACTTCCGGCACTAAGCTTCCTTCATCCAGTCTTTTATTTAATCTTTTGTAAACGGGATATTGTTGTAGAAGCCGATCTGGATCTGGCCACGGTTTTTGTTTTCCTGGATCTGGTTCATGTAGCCGGCTTCGATTCTCATATTCTTGTTAATTACATACCCTAATGCGCCATACACCCTGTTACGGTCGAAAACCGGACTGTCCAGATGAAGGAAAATTTCATTATATACCGAGGCATAGAATGTTTTGGGCAGCATTTCTTTATTGTTGATCGGGATACTCAGGTTTAAATAATACCGGAACCTCATCCTGAAGTCATCCTCCAGAATCCGTTCTTCCAGGCGATAACGGTGCTGGATATTGAATCTTCCGAATTTCTGTTTGGTAATATACTGCTGGAAGATCCGGTGTTCGATATTTTCTGTTTTTTCACCGTTCACGTATGGTTTGCTTAAAATAAAACCATATCCCACCAATACATTGTTGTTGTTTTCAGTCAGGTCGTACCCGATACCGGTACGGATCAGCAGCTGTTCCAGGTCTCCTACAGCATCAAAGTTCCGGTACTGGATTTCGTTGTGGAGATTTAATTTTTTACTGATTTTATTGTTGCCGAAATACATATACCATGCGCCGAGATCATTTTTCTGTGCCTGCAAAACCGTTGCCGCCACTGTAAAGATTCCTAAGATCGCTTTCTTAACCGTATACCTCATTTTATCATTAATATCTATCGTTAACAACAAATTTAATAATTAAAATCAATAACAGCAAAGAGGTTGGTTAATTTCATGGTTGCCTGTTTTAAATTGATAAGAACCGTATGGTATTGCCCGAATTTATCATTACCACAAAATTCAACCGTATGCAACTGTAACACCTCATTCCCTTATAACGTTTGTGATAGAATCCTATCCTATAAAAGCCATTCTCCGGGATTTTAAAATAACATGAATTCAACCATAATCAATTATTTATTTAATTTAAAAAGCAATACTATCAGGTTAAGATTTAAACACAATGAATTTTGATAGAATGAAACGATTTGGTTTGATCATCCATGGTTTTATTCATTGAATTGAGCAAAAGGTTCTACCGTCGTAAAAATCAGGAATAAAAAAAGCTCATTTAATTCAGGAAATTAAGATAAAGAAATAACGGGAAATTTCCGGTTAAAAATTAAGCAGGCTTTAAGAAAAAATAAAACTGACGAAATTACGTCAGTTTTAATAAGGTTGTCTTAAAATTTAATTACGGATGCTGCATTTTCGAAGGGTCGTCATAATTCACCATCCAGTTGATGCCGAACTGATCGGTAAACATTCCGAAATAAGCACCCCAGAAAGTTTCAGACAACGGCATGGTTATTTTTCCGCCTGTTGAAAGCCCGTTAAACAGGCGGTCTGCTTCTTCCCTTGATTCTGTATTGATGGAAATGGAAAAGTTATTTCCCATTACCAGGTGAGCCGCATGATCACATCCTGCATCGCTTCCCATCAGGATGGTTTCCTGTGAGATCGGAAGGGTAACATGCATGATTTTATCTTTATCTTCTTCTTTCATTTCCTGGCCCTCCGCCGGAGGCATATCGCCGAAAGTTCCGATGTAAGGATATTCGCCGCCGAAAACCGATTTGTAAAAATCAAAAGCTTCCCGGCAGTTTCCGTTGAAGGTAAGGTAGATATTTACTGTTGCCATATGATGATTGTATTAAGGTTGAGATTAAGGTTAAGGTTGAGGTTAAGATCGAGGTTAAATTTACCGGTGCTGATCAATTAGGATCATGTTTCCGTCCGGGTCTTTCAGGTAGATATGCTCGGGTCCGGACGTGGTTTCGTCGGCTTCCTTCTGCAATTCCACTCCCTGCTCTTTTAATCTTTTTTGAATTACCCTTACATCGTCGAAATTTTCCAGATTTTGGGCATTCTGGTCCCAGCCGGGATTAAAGGTCAGCATATTCCCATCGAACATGGCCTGGAAAAGCCCGATGATATGGTCTCCGTTTTTCATTATGAGGTAATTCTGCTCCATCGCGCCGCCCATTTCGCTAAACCCTAATTTTTCATAGAAGTCTTTCGATTTCTGAAGGTCTTTCACACTTAAGCTGATTGAAAATGCTCCTAATTTCATGCTGCTGCTCAATTTTATAATTTAATTATCGGTTTTTAATCCGTGTTTTGAAATCCATGGTTCCGTCATAGCTTTTCCAGTCGCCGGTAAGCTCGATTTCCTGGTCTTCCACTTTTTCCGTGTCTTTATTCCAACGGAAAGTATAGACGAATTTTCCTTTTAAAATCCCGGAATGTTTCCCTTTGTTTTCTTCCGCCAGTTCATATTCTCCGAAGACTGTCCCTTTTTTCCGCGCATCTTTGTATTTGGTAATGGTAAATTTCCCTTCGAACTTTGAATAGGTTTTGTCGACAAGCGTATATCCAGAAACGAAATATTCCTGGTCGTTTTTCCTGTTCTGTTCGGAAATATCGATTTTAAGCTTGATTTCCTGGTTCTGATTGCCGATGGTTCCTGTGTACGCTTTGCTGTTATTCAGCCACACGTTGGAAATATCCGGCATCTGCGCAAAAGCAAGTCCTGAAATAAGGACAAAAAGTAATAAAAGTTTTTTCATAACGGGTTATCATTTTTATTTAAATACAACTTTTGAGATATCTTTGGGAACGAAATTGGCCCACCAGACCTCAAAATCAAGCGACCCCGAATAATTTTTCCATTTGCCTTTGAAGGTGACGGTAGCCCGGCTGTCCCCGGTTATAATTTTAGCCATCTGCATCCGGGCCTTGCCGGTAAAGATCCCGGAATGTTCACCGGAACCCAATTCCTTCATCATGAAGTCTGCAAATACCAGCATCTCATCCGGTGCATTGTTTACATTAAATCTCTGGGTAAAGGTAATCTCCCCTGAAAAACCCGATTTTGTACCGGCCACTTCAGAATATCCCGACACCAAATACTGTTCGGGCTTATCCGGGTTTTTAACGGCTTTTTCAATCTGCAATTTAATTTCTGCCTTATCCGTGGAAATTTCACCGTAAAAAGGGGTTTTGCCGTTCAGCAAAAAAGGGCTGAAATCCTCATGCTTTAAAGGAAATTCCTTCACCTGTGCGAAAGAAAAGGAAAAGGCAAAAGCCATAAGAAAGAATACCAGAACTTTTTTCATATCAAACACCGAATTGGGCCAGATGATGATTAAGGTGCTTGGCAAACATATTGTTCCATTCTCCGGCTTTCAGCTTTCCGAAAGAAAAAGATTCCTTGCCGTCGAAAGCCGATGCGCCCAGCTGCTGGGTTTTCTGGATAAAGCCGATAAGCCTTTTCTTTTCTTTATTAAAATTTTTCCGGTCGGAAATGATGAACTGCGGCGCCGTCGGTCCGTTCTGCATATATGCTTTTTCGCCGACTACTTTGGGCTTTACGAAATTTTTTAGGATGAATTTTGCAACGGCTCCCGGTTTCTTGTGCTTTTCGGGTTCATAAACCATTTCGTAAGATACGTTGCAGTGCGCCAGCATCTGATCTACCGTCATTTTCCCCCACAACCCCTGGGCTTCCGGGGTAAGGCTGTTGATCCGGTCAATATAATGTTGAGCATCTTTTGCGTCAAAAACGTTTTCCATAGTTTTATCTGAATGTTGAAAAGCAAATATATCAGTTTTTCGATACAGAAACTACATGAAATTAATTTTGTTTTTTGAATTGATATTCGGGACTGAAAGGCTGGAAGAGGGATGCCTCCTGTGGATATCATAACAAGCCGCTTAGGCTCTCCTAAAGATCAACCAGCTTTTTTCCGCCTTGTTCGGTAATAATAACTATGCTGCAGATATGAGAATTCTGCATCTTCAAAATTCAATCTAAGTTTATCTTCTCTAAACCACCACTATCAAATGCGTCAGATTGCCGTTCTATTGGTATGAGATCAGTCCGACCGTATTGAAATCACATTCAGCCTATTATTTAACTCAAAAATAAAACGGGGCTAATTCATTTAAGATTTAAATAGAATTCCTTCTGTTAGCAGAATAAATAAACGATTCACTCTTCCGACAGGATTTTATCCTGTCCTGTACTAAGCCGTCCCTTCGGGACTTTAAACGATTTAAATCCGTCTGTAATTGGAAATAACAAAAGATGCTATTCAGGATTAAATAAAAATTCCTTTGATAAAGTTATAACTTATTTAGTTTTACGATCAAGACCTTTGATCCTGTATCTGACAATAGAAATTTCCAGCATCCGGCTTCCATCTTCCCGCCCTACAAATCCGATTTTCACTTCGAGTTTACGTTAATATACTGCCTGAAAAAAAAATTACGAAAGCCCGGCTTTACGCAACACTTTTTTCGAAAACCGGTCTGATCCGAAGCCGTAGTATTTTTTTCCAAACGAATCTTCCAGCTGACCGGCATCGTATTTCGAAGCCAGGAAGGCGGCAAGTACTTCTTCATCTTCTTCCGCGCTGTTCCATTCATTCCGGGACCTTACTGCCATCAGAAACTTATTTCTATTGGTTAAATATAATTTTTCAGCATAGAGGTTGATAACGGAAGTCGGTGTTTTGCTGTCGATAACGTCAAGCATCTTTTTATAATTTTTTTCATAATCCAGAATGCCAAAATACAGTTCTGCCGTTTCCGGGTAATTGTAAAAAGAATTTTTTAGGAAACCCAGAATCCTGCTCCTGAATTTTTTGAATTCCTCTGCGTCGGCATCGTTTTCCGCAATGAAAATATAGTCTTCCAGGGAAAGTGTTTCCCAGAATCTTTTTCTTTTGATATAGGCCAGATCTCCCTTGCTGCCTTTTTCCTGGTAAATTTTTTCCAGGATGTCGTAATAAGGCAGGTCGTACTTTTCATGCGGATTGGATTCAATAACCATCTTGCAGGCCTGCTCCGCTCTCTTCGGATCGATCTTCAGGATTTCATTGATGACTTTCAGATTATAGGAATATTCGTATTGCTCAATCTGGAAATAACTTTGAAGCTCATTGAAGAACCCGTTTTCGGCGACAATCTCCAGCATATCTTCCTTAAGGGAGGTCCTCAGTTTGAAACCGTTTTTTTTCCATATTTTAATCTCTTCCCGTACCAGTCCGGCAATGTGCATTTTCTGCTCCGGATTCCCGCCATGATAGAGTTCCATGATAAAGTCATAAAAATTAACCGTAATGGAATGATCGGCCCTCAGAAACAGATACCAGTTCTCAGTAGCGAGTTCTTTCCAAAGGTCGAAATCTTTTATTGCATTAATATGGGTGAGAAACCTTTCGTTTAATTTTTTCTGAAAATTATCCATCCGTACCCCAGAAAATAAGATTTTAACCTTGTATATGGAAATTTCGTCACTCAGCCATAAATATTTTCTGATGCTCTCCTTTTTATCCGGGTTCAGCATGAGATACTGCTCTACCGGCTCCAATGCCCTGGCCAGAAGATCGACCAGCTTTTTAACTTCAGCTGCGGCAAGGCTTTTTCTTTTTCCGGCTACCGAAGCAATGGTGTTTTTGATAAGCTCCGAAATTTCGGCTTCCGAGAATTCTTTTTTCTTTTGCCCGAAACTCAGGATGAACTGCAGTTCTGCATCTTTGTTCTTTTTGAAAAATTCGAGCAGCCAGATTTTAAGTTCTTCATAATCAAGATCTTCCATCGCCAGCTCCGCTTCAGAGATTTTCTTTTTGCCCCCTCTCGGTGAAGCAGTTTTGCCGGTCTTGTTTTCCGACATGAAAATACCCATCGCCAAAGCATGGATACAGAAATCCTTACTGCCGCATTCGCAGGAATACTCCGTAATTTCAGTTTTTGCACCTAAGGTTATATCTACATCATAAGATTCCGCTTCTTCATCTACAAAACAGACAAAACGGTTTTTTCCGGTTTCTTCAAATTCTCTTATACTTAACTTCTTAGCTTTGTTGATCTTCTGTTTTGAAAACTGGTTTTGCAGGTCCGACAACTTATACATCTGGATTTTTTTGCAAAGATAAAAAAACGGCTCCTTAAAAAGAAGCCGTTTCATCATCATGATTATTTATTATTGTTCCGAAATGGTTACGCTGATCCCTTTCGTATGCGAACTCATCTGTGGTGCATAGTAATTCTGGATCGTGGTAATTCCGTTGGAGAACTTTCCGGAGGCGTTGGCTACCAGGTTGTATTCGAATACATATTTCCCTTTCGGCATCCGCTCGATGTAGAAATTGGTAGAGGCGTCTTTCGTCGACTGGTAATAGCCTAAACTGTTTTTCCACTGATACCCTGAAAGCACATCCACCGGCTCGAAGCCGGCAGCCCGCATATCTTTGATGTGGATGAATTCCATCGGACGGTCGGTATTCAGGATCATTCGTACCGTTACCCGGTCTCCTACTTTAAGCGGGGTTTCCGTGGTGATCTTCTGAAGCTCCTCCCCGTTTACGGTTTTGATTTTCCTGTATAATTCTTTGGCCACCGACAAATAAGTTTCAGAAGACCTTATCTGATCCAGGTCTTCGTAATACTGCCAGAACAGTCCGCCCTGCACGATCCCCGGACCTGGTTTGGTAACGGTAACCGTTGCCAGCTTCTTATCCACCACCTCAGTTTTTACCGTTGATTTCACATAGCCTGCATCCTGGGTTTCCGGTTCCAGCTCTTTTCCGCCCCAGACGATCGTTGCTTTGTCACTTTCAGCACCGGTCCATGATTTTCCTGAGTTCAGTAGGGTGTAGATCACCTCTGCCGTCCCTCTGGAACTGCCCCAGGAATTGACCTCTTTCTGGGTAATCAACCAGATCTTCATTTCCTCGATAAAGTTCTGATCTTCCGGTTTCAGTTTGTTAAAGGCTTCCAAAGCACCGGCGTGGTTTACCACTTTCGAACTGAACCAGCCCCAGTCATCCAGGTTCTGCTTCCAGTATACGCCTTGGGTTTTCGATGCTGCGGAAGTTTCTTTCAGGTAATTCATCAGTTTATCAGAAACCTCTTTCAAGCCGTAATCATTCATCAATAATGCTGCGCGGTGAAGTCCGAAAAACGTAAAGTCCGTCAGCTTTGCCGTTTTGGCTTTCTGTTTTACCAGAGATTTTAAAGCAGCGCCCTTTCCTTTCAGCGGATATTCTTTTTCCCAGTAATTTCTTGAATCCAGATAATCCAGGGTCCGGTTGGTCCAGATATTTTTCTCTTTAGCATCTGCATACTTCTCTGTTTCGCCGTCGATATATCGAATCAGATTTGTAACTTCTTCCTGGTCAGAATTCTGGTATTCCTTCATATTGTCTTTAAGCCATAGATTGATCTTACCCAGGCTTTTCAGGATATAAACCGAAGTGCTGTAAGATCCGGGATAGCCGGGATACCAGGAAAAGCTGCCGTCCGGATTCTGCAGTTTCCTGAGATCTTCCCAATCCTGGCTAATGGAATTCTTCATGGTATTGGCGTCGAAAAGAAGGGCTAACTTCTGCATCTGCTCCTGTTCATTTTTACTTTCGAGTACCCACTGCGTTTCTTCCAGCAGCAATTGTTTCAGTTCCTGGTTTTTTTCAAGGCTGGATTTTAACAAGCCTTTATCCTGATACTCTTCAAAAACCGCTTTGATCTTCGGATTGGCTTTAAAGATTTCTGAGGCCACAACATCGGCGAACCATTTGTTGAAGATTACATCTGCTGAACTGTTGGGATCATTTTTAAGGCCCGGAAGCGCAAACAGGATGTCCCAGACCGGATTGGTGGTCAGCTCCAGGGTATTGGAAACGTTGGTTATGGTTTTGGAATCTGCATTTTTAAGGTTTTCCAGCTCAAAAGTTTTGGTTTCCCCTTCTTTGACGAAAACCGGAATGGCGTCGGTCAACAATACTCTATTGGGAAGGACAGCCACAGCCTGCTGCTCCCCATCGGAGTATTTTCCGGCTTTGGCTACGACTTTTAAAATAATGGAGGAAACATTTTGCGGTACTTTTATTTTCCAGCTCACCACCGAATTTCCGTTGGCATCCAGTGAAAAAGCCTGTTCTTTATTGTATCCTGCTACCGCCGTCAGCGTACTTAATCCGAACCGGTCTGAAATGTCTTCATTGGTAAAAGCATCCAGGATCTGCAGCCCGGCATAGCCACTCAGTTTTTTACCGGTCAGATTCGATAGTTTCGACTGCAGGTTCAGCTCATCCCCTTCCCTTAAAAACCTCGGATAATTGGGCGTTACCGAAAACTCCTTTTGCGTCACCACTTCCTTTTCCAGGGTGGCCGCTCTCGCATCTTTGGTATGCGCCAGGAACATCAGCTTCCATTTCGTAAGGGCTTCCGGTGAAGTAAATTCAAAGCTTATGTTACCTTCGGAATCGGTCCTTAAATCCGGGTAGAAGAAGGCGGTTTCGTTAAGGTTTTGGCGGACTGAGACATTATTTAAATTTGCCTCCGGTGGTGAAGGAACCTCTGTTTTTGGAGCTTTTGCAGGCTCAGGAACTACACTCTGAGTGACTGCTATTCTGTCTTCCGACATCGCAACTTTAGCCATAGTGCTTCTGGCCCTTCCCGCAGGAGGAGGCGGCGGCGGTGTATAGGCGGCTGCTTTCACACCTTCCTGATTGAGCAATGCCGTAGTTGTTTCCAAAGTTACGCCATCCATGAGATACAAGTCACCGTCGAACCAGTTAAAATAGGGCGGTTCCACCTTCTTATTAAAATAATACATCAATCTTTTCTGATAGTATTTCTGCAGGAGATCTTCCCATATATCGTAGGAAACGAAACTTGAATAAGGTACATAAAAACGGTGCCAGTCAAAATTATTTTTAGCCAGCTTATCCAGGGACATATCGTACATGTTGGCAAGAATTTCTGCATTAATTTTCTCCCTGTTTTTTCCTGATACTTTTATTGACCATTTCTCTTTTGAGCCCGGTTCAATTTTATCCCTGAATGTTACTGTTTCAACAGCCAATTCTTCCTCATCATCATAATTTACCGGAAGATTTGCCGTTTGTGTCTGGACATCATTAAAAGCGATTACCTGAAACTGAATATTCAGACTTTGTACTTTCTTATCGGACGGAATAGCCACCGTATATTCAAAAATACCGTTTTTAAACGGATGAGTTTCAGCAGAGGTAGTTCCGGAACCATCCTGAATAAAAATATTCAGCAGGGCATCCGGAATTGATGTATATATATGAAACCGGGCTTTTTGGCCTCTTGCAAATTCTTTTTCAGGCTGCACAACCGTCAGAAATGTCTTCTGGAAATCCGGCAAGGAATTTTTATTCCATACACTGAAATTCCTGACTGCTTTAATGGTATCCTGGCCTTCAATATTGTACAGCTCAAGTTTATAAGTTCCGGCATCCAGTTTTCCCAAATCAAGAGACTCTTCTTTGTGCACAACCCCATTTATAATGACGGATTGTACCTTAAAATTTTTCAATTCATCATTTTTGTCATACCGGTCGTGCGGAAACCTGCTGATGAATTCCTCTCTTGAAAATTTTGGCAGGTCCTGAACTTCAGATTTAAAATTATTCCTGAAAACCCTATCCGGGGTTTCAAATTTCGAAAGCTTAACCCGGTAGGATTTTTGAAGGTTCTGATCATTATAATTCTTTGTTTCAACTTTTACTTTCACTTCTTCTCCTGAGAATACATTCTTAATATCTTCGGCTTCAATATAATGGGAAACGGAAGATATTTTCAGATCCGTAGCATCGGTCTGTATTTCTCCATTAAGATCAGTGACGGAAGCCTCGATATGATAATTATCGATTTGGATCCCCTCTATTTTTTCGTCTTTTTTAAGATCCAGCTGTATGGTAAACTGTCCTTTTTCATCGGTTTTTGCTTCTCCGAGCACTGAATTCTCATTATCCTGGTTTTCCGGGCCACTGCCGAAATATTTCCACCGGATATTCTGCTTTTTTATTTCGTACTGAACGGTTGTATTATTTAGGGGCACACCGGAAAACATCATCGCTTTGCCTTTCAGCGTGATGACCTGTCCGTAACGGTATTCATCTTTTACAGGCTCAAACACCACTTCGAATTTCGGTCTTTTGTATTCTTCTACCCTAATGTTTTTATAGCCGTCATGCGTATCCGTTTTCAGCGTAAAATTCCCGTTCAGTCTTCCTTTCGGAAGGATGAAGCTGCCATGATAAGATCCGAATTCACCAGTTGTGAAGCTCTGTAAGGACACTTCCTGACCATTTGCATCAGTGAGGGCAATTTTCTGAGAAAGTCCCGGGATAACCGATTCATCATCTTTATCCCGCTGGCTATTGATTACTTTAAAGTAAACCGTCTGACCCGGCCTGTAGATGCTCCTGTCCGTGAAAATCTGAGCTTTGCTTTGTTTTTTTTCTTTATTACCGTTTACTGGAGCCGCAATCCTTTCCCCATAAACTTCCATGATCTGGAAATCATTAGTTTCAGGCTGTGTAATGAGAAAAGTTCTGTAATACTGTTTGTTTTTTGAAGCCGGAAGAACGAAAAGCCCTTTATCACCGGTTCTTCTTTCGGACTTGGCTACGGTTTTATCATTGACAAACTCATAAAAAACCAAATTATTGTTAGCGGCTGGTTTACCGTTTTCGCTGTTCACCAGCTTCATCTGACTGGGCATTTGACCGTTTTCTGTTTTTGTCTGGTAAACAATTCTGTTATCAGAAACCAGAAAATAAAAATCCCTCCCATCGTCCTCTTCATCATTTTTTATACCGTCAACAGAATATTCAGCAACGTATAATCCGGAAGGAAGCGGCTTTATTTCCAGTGAAGTTTTATGATTTCTGAAGTCTTTAGGATCATCCAGCCGGTATGCTTCTTTTCGGACCAAACTTTTTTTAATTTTTTTAAATGAATGGTATGGGTTTCTGACATATTCTAAAAAAGCGGTCCAGTCATTTTTAACTTCATAAATGTTAATTGAAAAATTGGTTACATTTTTATACTCTGCCACCAAATGGATGGGTTTGTTGCTTTGGGCCTGTTTTTCATATTTGATGTTTAATAAAGGATTAAGGATCTGTCTTTCCAGATTGTCCATCTCTGAAATAAAAGGTGATTTTGGATATTCGCTCTTTGCCTGCTTGACATAGGCGAGCGCTTCTTTTTCCTTTTTGCTATTCATCAATTCGTCGGCAATAGCACTGATGATTGCCACTTTGTAATCTCCTTCAACATCGGATTTTAACAACTCCTCAAGTTGAGACAACTTATTTTTACACCGGTTGAAATTACAGTTGTCCTCCAATTTCCTGTGCATGAAATACAGTTTGGAATTTCCAGAGTTCTGCGCAATCAGTTTATCGTAGTTTACATTTATTTTATTTATATTGGCTTCAAGTTCATTTTTGGTGAAAAAATCAGATTCTGAGAGAAACTCATTTTGTTTGATCAGATACCAGTCCAGCAAAGCCGGAAAATAACCGATATAATCTTTTGAGGAAAATATTTTCGCATATCTTTTAAGAGGAATTTTTTTCATCCCGGCTTCCTTCAGGTCCAGATCATCGTAAGTTTTTTCAAGGTAACTTTTAAAATCAAGCCTACTCCAGGTTTCGATCCGGGACATATCCTGAGAACTGAGATTGGTACGCTGATTAATCTCCCAGGAATGCTCCCGGTAATAATCCAAAAAAAAACTGTTGAGCAGCACCTGAAAAAAGACCTTGTCTTCACCAGTGAGTTGTTTTTCAACATTCTGAAGTTTCCCGAATAAGCGGCTTACCGCATCATTCCCTTCATCATCATAGGTTCGGTTTACAATGCTGAATTCTTCTTTTAAAGACTGGATCAGCTGTACGACATTACGATCTTTCATGGCCTGTTTCTGTATTTCTAAAACGATCGGAAGACTGGATTTAAAGTTTCCTTTTTTCGAATTTTCTGCGACTTTTTTCCATTGTTCATCATAATATTTCTGGGCAAATGCGCCTGAGCAGGACAGCAGCAGAAGCAAAATCAGAAAAATCTTGGAAAATCTTTTCATATGCGTTATTTTTGGTAAATGAATTCTTTAAAAGTACTGAAAAAATCCGTTATCGACAGTCAGTTTTACGTATCCTTAACGGGGACCCTTTTTTCGGTATTTTTTATGCTGGAGCAAAACACATTCCGCTATCCCACGGTATTCTTTATTTTTATTACCTATTTCAGCGGTTACCTGTATACAAAATATCAGAAGACCCGGCATTTTTCAAAAATCCTGATTTTAAACGTAGTGGCGGGAATTATCTGTGCTGTTTTAATTATCCATAACCATAATGAAGTACGGCTGATCAAATGGTTTATTATTGTTGTCCTGGGCCTGCTGTACAATAGTTTTTTTCTGGATACCTACATCCGGAAAATCCCTTTGCTGAAAGTATTTTATGTAGGTTTAGTCTGGGCATTGATGAACTGCTGGCTCACCCTTCCGGAATTTGATCTCCCGATATTTTTCATCAGCTTTTTTTACATTACGGCATTGGTCCTTCCTTTTGATATCCGGGATATGAAGGTGGATACGGTGAAAACTTTTCCTACGATCATCGGCGTGCAAAATACCAAATACCTGGCTTATGTACTGGTCTTCATCAGCATTGTGCTTTCGGTTTTTTATCTTGACTTTCCTTACGCGATCGCGTTTTTTCTTTCGGGAATTATTACGTATATCCTGATCTATTTTTCAGAGAATGAGCGCCGTGATGCCTATTTTTCATTCGGGGTGGAAACGTGTTCAGCACTTCCTTTTTTATTTTCAGTAATAATGAAGTATTTTTGACGAATGATTATCAAGAAACTTTCCCTGTACAATTTTAAGAACCATGCTGAAAAAAAGTTTGAACTTTCTCCGCAGATCAATTGCTTTGTAGGCAACAACGGGGTTGGGAAAACCAATATCCTGGATGCGCTTCATTATCTTTCGGTGGGAAAAAGTTTCCTGGGAAACACGGACGTCAACAACATCAAAAGCGAAGAGGATTTCTTTACCATTGAAGCTGAAATCGGTAATGAAGATAATGAAGACATCATCAGAATTTCACAGCCTAAAGAAGCTAAAAAAATAATCAAAAAAAACGATAAAAGCTATGACCGGATGGCAGACCACATCGGGTATCTGCCCAGCGTGATGATTTCCCCTTACGATTCCAACCTGATTTCCGATTCGGGAGAAAGCCGCAGAAAGTTCCTGGATTCCATGATTTCGCAGACGGATTCCGAATACCTGTTCAATCTGATTCAGTACCAAAAGACGGTTCAGCAGCGAAATGCGCTTTTGAAATATTTTGCCAAGAACAGAACCTGGGACAAAGAGTCACTTGAGATATATGACGAGCCAATCATCCGCTTCGGAACTAAGATCTTCATCAAAAGAAGAGATTTTGTTGAACAGCTGAACCCGATCGTCAAAAATTTCTATCAAATCATATCAGGAGGCAAAGAATCCGTATCGGTAATTTATGAATCGCATCTTCTTGAAGACTCTTTTGAAAACCTGCTGAAAGAAAGTCTGGAGAGGGACCGGATGCTTACCTACACGTCAAAAGGAATTCATAAGGATGATCTGCTTTTCGAGATGGATGAAATTTTAATTAAAAAAATCGGTTCGCAGGGCCAGCAGAAATCATTTCTAATCTCCCTGAAACTGGCACAGATGAGCCTGATCAGAGAACTGACCGGTAAGACGCCCATCCTGCTGCTGGATGACATTTTCGACAAATTGGATGATACCCGCGTTTCCCAGCTGATCGAACTGGTGAACCGGGAAAGCTTCGGCCAGATCTTTATTACCGATACCCACCGCGAACGTACGGAAAATGTAGTAAAAAGGATCAATGAGGAAAGTATTATTTTTGAGATTTAAAAATGAAAAAGAAGAAAAAACGCGAATTCCAGTCGTCGGAACTGGTGCGGTCTTTTGCAAAGATCTACGGTTTTGAAAATAAGCTGCTGGCTTTTGAGATCAAAGATTTTCTGGAAGATTATCTGGATGCAAGCCTTTTCAGCGAAATTGAAAGCGTGAATATTGAAAAAAAATGTGTCCTGATCCGAATCAGTTCCCCGTTGTTGAAACATGACTTCCAGATGCGAAAAAGCTTTTTCGTGAAAAAATTCCAGGATAAATTCGGGACTGAAGATTTCAATGATCTTCAAATTTTATAGAAAACATATCAAATATTCAAAAATCAACTCTAATCATTGGGAAAAATATTTATATTTGATCCGTTAACAAAACAAATCAAATCAACATGAAAAAACTACTTTCTACCAAGAAATTATCCAGACAAAACCTAAAAGAAATTAAGGGAAGCGGTGCTACCGGATCAATCTGCTGTGTAAAATACTGTGGAAGCGATGAATGCGCCGTATGGACAGAGCCAAAAGTAATGTGTCCTTTATTACCGGAATGTGTATAATTAACAGATCAGAGCTACATTGCTGTAGCTCTTTTTTTATATTTAATGATCTTCAGATTTTGTAGCTACCGTATTGCTCATCAGCTCATCTGTCTTCTGATCCAGTCCGGATCTCAGCGGAAGGAAAAATTTAAGCGGATGCTTGATGAAATATCTGAAAATTCCCTTGTAGATTTCACTTACCTGTCCCAGATTCATCTTTCTTGAGCGGAATGCAAGGAACATCGATAAGCTGAAACTGACCAGAAAGTTAAAAAATCCGATCAGGCAAACCGTGATCAGTGAAATACAGAAAGTATAGGTATCTATCGAAAAATCTTTCCCGTAAAGTCCGAGCGCAAAGTTTCCGGCAGCAAAAGTAATGTGCCGGATATCAAGATCCAGTCCCAGAAACAGCCCTATCGGGGCTGTGGCACCCAAAAACACCCCAAACCAGAAATTCGATACGATGCCGGGCCAGTTTTTAGCATAATATTTTGAAAGGTTTTTGGCAAATTTATTTCCGAACAGCCTTCTGATTGAAAGGTTTTTTGAAATTCTTTCAGGAATCTGATAGAAGACCGAGTTGTTGCCGATATTTCCTGAAATGATTCCCGAAATGAAAAGGTAGAACCCGGCAATACAGGCATGAAGGATGGCTTTCGATTTGAAGGGATCCAGATCTTTCAGTAATTTATCCGAACGTTCTACCGCAAGGTTCTGGGAGAAAAAGACATCGAGTCCATAGATAATCAGAAGGGCGATTGGAAAAGACAAGAGAACATTACCTACGAAAGCGATGAACTGGCTCCGGAACAGCTTTGAAACCAAATGCGCGAATTCGGTGCTGCTGCTTTTGATAGTCCCTTCTTCGGACAGTACTTTGGTCATCGTTGCAGCCGTCATGGCCGGCTGTTTGGTAGCCAATGTAAAGCCCATGAGATAGATCATGACAAAGCCCATCGCGTAGTTCATGGAATACAGGAAAGCATGGGAAAAATCGCTTCCCGGGATGTACCCGTACAGCATTTTAAGAACACACAACGCTCCAACAATAATTCCTCCGCCACTGGCTTTGTAAAACATGCGCATGTATTCTTTCCGGGTGGATGTAATGTAATGCGTACCGGTTTCTGCGGTGTGGTTGGTAATGAGGTGGGAAATCAGACGCGTGCTGTCATTAATGAGATCCGAAATATTATTCTTATGGGATTTATATCTTAAAACATTAAAAACCAAATTTTTGGAATTAATCAACACCTCTTCATCCTTATCGATCACCAACAGCTGGACAATTTCATAAATCCGTTGGATCTGCTGACGGATTTTGATCAGCGACTGGTTGATTTTGCCGGAAATACCATATTTGGCAGAATTTTTAAATGAAATATTAACAAATTCCAGGCACTGTTCGATATAAATTTTAATCTGCTTATACCGGCTGTCTTTGGAGTGAAGCTGAAGATCGGGATCCTTTTCCAGCGCTTCGGCAAGGTCTTCAAGCTCATTCTGTAAAGCGAGAAAAGGATTATCGAAGTTCCGGTATTGCGGGGCCATTCGTACGACTTCCACTTCCATCGCCGATCCGGTAACCCGCCAGGAAAGAATGTTCATGGAGAACAGCATTTCCTTTTTCACATTCGGTCTGGTAATAAAATCATCAATTCCGAGCAGCCTGAACAGCTCGCTGGTTTCCTCTTCCGGCAGGTTATGGAAATATTTCAGATCGCTCCGGGGCCGCACGCTCACATTATCGATCATGTACCAGACGGTATTTTCGTTAACGACCGGCGGCAGAACTTTATTCAGGATCCTTTTTTTCAGTTCGGGAATAAAGGCATTTTCAGACAGGATGTTGGCTTCCGTCAGCGACAGGTTGAAAGGCTTGCCTTCAAAAATATGATGCAGGTAGTCTTTAAAATGTTCTGTAATTTCCGGATAATCCCTTAAAAACCGGAGTACATTTTTAAAGTCAGTATTCTTTATCCCTTCCAGCAGTTCCGTAAGCGGATCCAAAGAAAGGGTTTCATTCTTAAAAGAAAAGTATTTTTTAAGAACGGATTCGAAATTTGTACCGGCGTTGAAGAATTTCATTGGTACAAAGATACTATTTCAAACTCACATTCCTCATTTGTCTCATGATCCAATTGTGCTTCTTCCTCAAATAAGCGGAAGGATTTTTGGGATCGTATTTCTTCGGATTGGGCAGAACCGCTGCAATCCACGCTGCTTCAGAGGCCGTCAGGTTTTTGGAGGATTTACCGAAATAATACTGCGAGGCGGCTTCAATCCCGAAAACTCCCTGCCCCATTTCAATGGAATTCAGGTATCTTTCCAAGATGATGTCTTTGGTCCATACTTTTTCGATGATAAAGGTATAGACGGCTTCCAGCCCCTTTCTTACCCAGCTCCTGCCCTGCCAGAGAAAAATATTTTTGGCCGTCTGCTGGGAAATAGTGCTTCCGCCTCTTATCTTTTTTCCTTTTTCATTATATTTCATCGCCTTCTCGATGGCTTTGTAGTCGAAACCGTCGTGCACGAAGAATTTCTGGTCTTCTGAAGCAATCACTGCCTTTTTTACATTGTTTCCCATGTCGTCATAGGAAATATAATCCCGCTGCAGCCTCCCGTACTCAAAAAGCCCTCCGATCTGGGTAAGAGTAATCGGCGGATTGAAAAACCTTCCCCAAACAATAAATAACACATTCAGGATCAGGATAATGAATATAATCTGTTTAATTCTTTTCCACATAATTTTGGTAAAATGAAAAGCAAAAGTAAGCAAATAGTCTGATTATTTCAGCTCTTTCATATAAGTAAACTGGTAGCCGGGCAGCAATTCCGGATGAAAAATCTTGATATAATCTTTCAGCACCAGGTCTGAACGTACCACACCGCTTTCGAAAAAGTCATTGGCCTGGCCGTGCTCCTTACCAGTAATAACGTATATTTTTCCGTTATTGAAAACATTCAGCTTGCTGTAAAAAGGATTCATCCCCAACATTTCTTTTTTGGAAACATGGTTTCCGGCGTTGATCCAGTACTTTACGCTGCCTGACTTGGCAAAAACTTCCTCGAAGCTCATTGTTACAGCCTTTTCATCGGTATTGTTTTTCAAGATGTATTCGGCATTGGCATCCGAGATAAAATGGGCCGCCGATGTTTTTCCACCCGGCAGATACCAGACGTCGCCGTACATTTCATTCGCAAGAACCGTCGGTCTTTCTTTTGCTTTCAAAGCCAGCTGCTTTAATTCAGCATAATTTTTTTCTACGTTTTCGTAAACGTCTTTCGCTGCTTTATCCTTTCCTAAAAGTTTTCCGAAGAGCTTAATATAAGCCGTTTTTTCCAGAGGGTTCTGCTCCAGGTATTCATCCAGGAAAATGACCTGAATCCCGTTATTCTTTAAGAGCTGGTAGGTATTATCAAAGCTGGCGATATGATTGGTAAAAATCGCATCGGGATTCAGGGAAATAATTTTTTCAACGTCATATTTCTGTTCGCTGCCTACATTCTGAATTTTACCCTGCTTTAATAAGCTTTGAATTTTTTCAGAATAAATGTATTCCGGACTGGAAACCCCTATGATCTGATCTTCGGCATGCAGCTCACCGATATAGCCTGCCATGCTGGCATTGAGCAGGATAATTTTTTTAAACGGAACCTGATCTTTCTTAATATCATAAGTGAAATTTCCCGATTTAATATGCAGCTTACCCTGATCTTCGGTATACTGTACCAAACTGGAAACTGAAACCGCTTCCGGGGATGAAATTTTTTGTTCTCTTTTACAAGACGTTAGCGCCAAAAACGCGATTAATACTAAAATTTTTGATTTCATCTTTCAAAGAAAAGAAAAAAGTGCTATATTTGCAAACAATTAAACAACGGCCTCGTGGCGCAACTGAATAGCGCATCTGATTACGGCTCAGAAGGTTACAGGTTTGAATCCTGTCGAGGTCACTTAATGAGACAACTATTTATTAGTTGTCTCTTTTTTTATGGACATAACAAATTATTTATCAAACTGTTATAGCTTGGTATTTTATGGTTTGAATTTTTTCACTTGAAATCTTTAGACTATCTAAAATATACAGCCTAAAAGTGGATCAAGCACAAAAGTTGGGGACTAAGCAAAAATTTGCGTTAATCTAAAAAGAAAAAACGTTTTGTCTTTTACACCGCGGAGTTGCATTCTGAAGTTTTTGATTTTGGCATTGAATGATTCTGCT
>CAJYRQ010000021.1 GCA_913777465.1 uncultured Chryseobacterium sp. | reverse complement strand
ATACAATAAGAATATTATCATCCATAAAGCTTAAAAATCAAAAAAAATTTAATTAAAGTATTATTTTGCATAATATTTGATATGGTATTTTTGAAAAACTATCTGAGAATAAACCTCTAACTAAAATTAAATTTTTATGAACATGAAAACTAAAATTTGCAGTGCCATTTTAGCTTTAATGGCACTTCCTTTTGCGGCTCAGAGCGGTGCAGTAGGTATTAATACCACGACCCCTCAGGCAACCCTGGATATCAATGGAAATTTAAAAATCAGGCAGGCTCCTACAGCAGCAAGTACTACAGGATACCAGATCCTGGCCCTCAACCAGAACACAGGGGGAGATTTTGAAGTAACCCGGATAAACCCGCAGCTCATTGCAGATCTGGCAACCGCAGGGGGAACAACCGGCGTTGCAGCATCCGTTTATGCCGCCAGGAAAACGGCAGGCGTAACCTTAGTCTCTGCGACGGTATTCCCAACCGGCTTCCAATCTGTAAACTTCGTTAATGCTGAAAGAACAGTAGGGTCCACTGCAGTTTTTTCGGATACCGACCATACGTATACCGTTCCAAGTACAGGGGTATACGCAATTGGATTCTCTTTCCGTTACGGAACAGGTCTTCAGGCGACTTTGCTAGCCAACTCTCCGGGTGTAGGGATCGTAAGAACCAGAAACACAACATCTACGGTGATTGACAGCAGACCTTTCAGCGGAGCAAACCTGGTAGTCCTTAATTTAACGATTTCGGAAGGAAGTGTGAACTCATTGTATCCTTTGCAGGCGGGCGATAAGATCTCTTTCGGGCTTACCGGATCTACCCTGCTGGATGCTACCATTCTGGGTACAAGTACAAGTTCTTTCTATATTTACAAAGTATCTAACTAAAATTTACCTTATTAAAAACAAATCTTATACAATCTAATTACTAACCGTGTTAATCACTATATCTTAATTTTAACCCATTATGCTTCCGTGTAATGGGTTAATTTTTTTTAACCGCTCTAAACATTTGATTATATTTGATCATCCAACGATTCGAAATGACGTATGCAATCATCATCATCGCCGTATTGGCCATTTGTATTTTTAATAATTACAATGGAAGACTCAGGAAACTGGAGCGGGAAATTGCCGAACTGAACCGGCGGTTAGACGGGTACAGCCTGCATCATCCTCCGCATGTAAAGGAAGAAGGTACCGAAGATTCCGAGAATTCCGAAGCCCATACCATCCCGGTATTTCCCATTTCGGAACCGATTATGGATCCTGTTCCGCACAAACGGCAAAAGGATTGGCTTGCACCGGTCTTTGAATTTTTAAAGCATAACGCCCTTACCATTATCGGGATTTTCACCCTGGTACTGGGCATCGGCTATTTTGTAAAGTATGCCATCGATAAAAACTGGATTGGCGAAACCCTGCGGGTGGGGATCGGATTCCTTGCCGGAGCAATCATCATGGGTACCGGCCATTTCCTCAGGAAGAACTATTCTGCGTTTGCCTCCATCATTACCGGCGGCGGAACTGCCGTTTTGTATTTTACCATTACCATTGCTTTCCGGGAATATCATATTTTTTCACCGACTGCTGCTTTTACGGTTACCTGTGTCATCACCCTTCTCTGCATTTTACTGTCGAATTATTATAAGAGCGAGATCCTGAATATTTTTTCATTATCCGGAGGGTTTCTTGCACCACTGATGATCAGTACCGGAGAGAGCAATTATCTTTTCCTATTTACTTATCTTACCGTTTTAAATCTTGGAATGCTGGCCGTTGTTTTCCTGAGAAACTGGAAAAGCGCAGGATGGATTTCTTTTATCTTCACCACAGTTTATCTTGCTTACTGGGCAGCGGAGCACCCGGAAATATGGAGCGTATATTTCTATATCATCACTTACATCATTTTCTACCTGTTCGCTTTGCAGAATTATTTAAAAAAAAACCGGCTGCTTCCGTATGACATTTTAATGCTGGTTCTGGTTAATTTTACAGCAATCCTAGGTCCGGTTTATGTTTTTGAAACCCTGCAGTACGAACCGGTTATCATCTTTCCCATTGTTTTTGCATTATTGAACCTCGGTTTATTGTACCGGGAATATGCTTCCGTAAGATCCGGGATCAATTACTCGGTTTTTGCAGGGATTACGGTAAGCCTTTTTACTGTTGCTGTTGCTTTACAGTTTAAAACCCATTTAATCACAAGTGTCTGGGCGATAGAAGCCACCCTGCTGCTGTACATCTGGAAAAAGACCAATCTCACTATCTTTAAGCATTGCTTTTACATTCTGTTTCCTCTGGCAGTCATCGCTCAGCTGGTTACCTGGACGGAATATATAGAAGCAAAAGATCTTCCTGTGGTATTCAATCCGGTATTCCTGACGAGTGCCGTAACGGTGATTACAACTTTCGCCAATTTAATCCTCCTGAGAAAATGGTCTGACATAAAGGATGAAAACAGCAGTTTCTTCGAGAATGTTTTTACGGTAATCAGCTATGGCGTTATTTATGTAGCTCTTCTGCTGGAACTCCTGTACCACATTTCAGAAAAACCATGGATCGTCATTTTCAGCACTGCGACGCTGTACAGCATATTTTTTACTTTTATCATTCTGCTGTTCAGGAGAAAGCTGGAAATCAATAAAATCCTGGAAACCGCTCTTTTTTATTTATTTTTTGCATTGATTACCGGTCATACGCTGATCTCCGGCTCCGGCATTATCTCAGACTTTCTTCTAAATAAGCTATCCTTTGCTTTTTATACCGTTTATCTGCTTTATTGGCTTCCGTTTGTTGTTGTCCTGGTTTCCGTTTTACCGAAATCGCAGTTCCTGAAAATAAAATTTTCGTATTGGTGGGTTTCGCTTGCGTTTGTTGTTTGCATAAGCATCGAGCTTTATAACCTCTATGTCTTGTTCAGTACCCGTGATGTTCTGGAAATTGTTCCTCTTGCCAAACATTTCAGCCTGCTGTATCTCCCGATTATCTGGGCAATCCTGGCCAGCCTTTTCCTTTATAAAGGATTAAAAAGCGAAACGGCGGAATACAGTAAAATCGGCTTTGCGCTTATCGGAGTGATGATCGTCAAGCTTTATGCTTCCGATGTATGGAAAATGGACAATGTGTCGAGGATCATTGCCTTTATTATCCTTGGGATTATCTTATTGCTGAGTTCTTTCCTCTTTCAGCGGGTAAAAAAAATAATCAGGAATATAGTGGAAAGAAAAGAGGAAAATACGGATTCTGAAAATACAGCAAATTAAAACCTTTTCGGCAATCCTTATATTATCATAAAATTTTATTTACATTTTATAAAAAATAACTATATTTATCACGTTTTTAATTGTTACCTATTCCTAAACCATTATGAAAAAATTATTCTACTCTTTTTTGCTATTATCATCGGCAACACTGTTTGCCCAGAAAAACTCATCAACACGATTTGCAGTGGCCAACGATATTGTCGGAACGGTGGATATGTTCAGTACGAATCATAAAAACTACATACAGAGTTCTCGTACCTTCAAATCTGCGGCGGAACTTCCTCAAAACCTGAAAAAGTTCAATGCAATTGCAGAAAACGGACTGGTAGAATACAAACTGAAAGCGGGTTTAGGTGCATTGGACCGACTACCCATATCTGATCTTAACGCCCAGTACAACCTGGCAAAAAATACACCGGTCCTTATCGACGGCTATGAATTTGCCAATACCGACACCCTGATTTACGGAGACCTGTTGAGCAATGTACAGGTAATCGACAACAAAGGAAGCAAGGCAGTGTCTGTAACCACGAAAAAGTAATTTTCCGATCATATAAAAAACAAAGGATACTCAATCGGGTATCCTTTTATTAATTTAACGTAAATCCGATCTTATTCAATCTATATCCAGGCGTTTAATTAATTTTCTAAAAACTACGGCTATTAATTCATAATTAAAATAAGAACTCTTTGACAGAATAAAAAGATTTAATTTGATGGTCAATACCTTCGATTATATTTTGACAAGAGAAACTTTCAGCTTCACTATTCCGACCTCTTTATCCAATTCTTCTTCAAGTCCACGAAATTTAATATTTACCGTTCCATTTCTTTTTAAGCTCCTCATGGATTTTCTTTTCGGTGGCATTATTTCCGGGTTCATAAAGTTTGGCGTCCTTAATTTCTTCCGGTAAAAATGACTGGTCTACAAAATTGCCTTCGTAAGAATGGGCATACTTGTATTCCTTTCCGTAATCAAGGTCTTTCATCAGCTTGGTGGGTGCATTTCTCAGATGCAGCGGTACCGGAAGGTTCCCGGTTTTCTTCACCAAAGCCAAGGCTTCGTTGATGGCCATATAGGTGGAATTGCTCTTCGGGGAAACCGCCAGATAGACGGCCGTTTCGCTCAGGATGATCCGCGCTTCAGGATTACCGATGACATTTACCGCCTGGAAACAATTGTTTGCGATCACCAGTGCATTCGGATTCGCCAGACCGATGTCCTCGGATGCCAGGATGAGCATTCTTCTGGCAATAAATTTAATATCTTCCCCGCCGGCGAGCATTCGTGCAAGCCAGTATACAGCACCGTTAGGATCGCTTCCCCTCATCGATTTGATGAAAGCTGAAATAATATCGTAATGCTGTTCCCCGTTCTTATCATAAAGCGCCATGGTCTCCTGGAGAACTTCCAGGACATCCTCATTTTTAATTTCCTTTTTCCCTGAATTCTTAAACTGATTAAGTACCAGCTCCACGGAATTGATCAGCTTTCTCGCATCACCTCCCGAATACTGGATGAAAGCTTCCTTCTCCGCAATCTTAAAAGCAGTGTTCTCATCCCGGTTGTATCTTTCGGAAGCGGTATCGATCAGTTCTTCCAGCTTTTCATAAGTCAGTGCTTTTAAAACATAGACCTGGCTCCGGGACAGCAATGCCGAAACCACTTCGAAGCTCGGGTTTTCCGTCGTCGCCCCGATCAGCACGATCCAGCCTTTCTCCACCGCGTGAAGCAGGGAGTCCTGCTGTGATTTGTTGAACCGGTGAATCTCGTCAATAAACAGAATCGGTGACTTTCCGGAAAACAGGTTTTGCTTTTTGGCATCTTCAATGACGTCACGTACATCTTTTACCCCGGAAGAAACAGCGGAGAGCTTATAAAACTTCCGTCCCGAGTTTTCAGAAATGATTTCAGCCAGCGTGGTTTTCCCCGTACCCGGAGGCCCCCAGAAAATCAGGGAATTCAGGGAATTATTCTGCATCATTTTACGGATGGTTCCTCTTTCGCCCGTAAGATGATCCTGGCCCAGCACCTCATCCAGGGTTTTGGGCCTCAGTTTTTCGGCTAATGGAATATTTTGATTCAAAATTTTTAAGATTTAAGTATAATTAAATGAGGAGCAACGTTCAAACCAAATAAAAATATCCCGGTTATCCCCTTGGAATAAGTAAATCTGCGAACACCGGTATTTCCTCGATGAACAGCCCTCTGCTGCCCTGAAAGTTCTAACAAATTTAAACTAATTTTCAATTTTTTACCCTATTTTTGCATTGTTTTGAAACTTACATTCAATAAAATAGTCACTTTTCCTTTGGTAATCTTTATCCGGTTTTACCAATGGTTTATTTCGCCGCTGCTTCCCAAAAACTGCCGTTATGAGCCTACATGTTCCCACTATATGGTAAAAGCCCTGCAGGTTCACGGGATTTTCAAAGGTTTCTGGCTGGGTGTAAAAAGGATTTCAAGATGCCATCCGTGGGGAGGAAGCGGTTACGACCCGGTACCGCCGAAAAAGTAAAATTTAAACAAACAAACTATTAAAAAAATAGCAATGAGCAATATTTTTCTAAGAATGTATCTCGTCATTTTTGCGCTGATCACCCAATGCCTTTTTGCGCAGAATTATCCCGACGGCCTTTCCGACGGAACCTTACATGTCAATTCCGCCAATGTCCCCGTTAAGATCTATTCGACCACGGAAGTTCAGGACCTCAACGAATTTGCAGATAAACCGGTCAAGGAAAATGTATTGGTTATTCTGAACGAATCCAATTTCGAACCGGCTTATGTGAACTACAGCACAGCGACTTTGGCCAAATATAAAATGGTGCATTACCAGTTTCTGGATAAAAATTTCAGGCTGATCGACACGCCGGCAACCGGTGAAAATATCAAAACCTTTAAATATGCCGTTAAGACCCAAAAACCGATTACGGAAGCCGACCAGGTGAGCCTGGACACGCCTTTCAAGATCTGGGATCCTTCAAAAGGCATCCAGCTGGGGCCTGTCACCCTGCATTTTTACAGCCTGATGTTTATTTTTGCCTTCGGTTTCGGCTACGTGCTGATGAGCCGGATTTTCAAAATCGACAATGTGAACCAGAAATACCTGGAACCGTTATTTACCTGGACGCTTATCGGAACCATTCTGGGAGCAAGAATGGGGCACGTGATTTTCTACCAGCCGGAACTCTTCAGGGAAGATTTCTGGAGCGTATTCCTGCCGATCAGCACCAAAAACGGACTGAAATTTACCGGATTTTCGGGATTGGCAAGCCACGGGGCAACCATTGCACTGATCTTTACAACACTGTATTATTCATTTAAAATCATTAAAAAGAACCCGTTCTGGGTTTATGACCGTCTGGGAATCGTAATTTCCCTGGGCGGAGCTTTCGTGAGATTAGGAAACTTTTTCAATTCGGAGATTATCGGGAAACCGGCTGACCCGAACTCCCCTTTCGCCTTGCTGTTCCCGCAGCAGAGCAGCGAATATGGTGTAACGGTTCCGCGTTATCCGTCGCAGCTTTTTGAAGCATTCGGTTATGTTTGTCTCTTTGTGCTGTTGTGGATCCTCTACAGGAAAACCAATAAAAAATACCAGCAGGGATGGCTGTTCGGGCTGTTCTTTATCATCTTATGGGCCATCAGATTCTTTGTGGAATTCCTGAAAGAGCCTCAGGGTGACGAGTTCATTCAGTTCGGCGGACTGAATACCGGCCAGGTTTTATCCATTCCTTTTATGATCGCCGGCGTTATTATCATGATCGTTTCCAAAAAATTCAGGATTACCCAGGCGGAAAATGAAAAACCTGAGTAAAATTCCATTTAAATAAAAGAAGGCAAGTCTGTATGATGCAGGCTTGCCTTTTTATTTATAATGTCTTAGGTTATGTGAATACAAAAGAGAATCCGGACACTTTGGAGGATGAAGGAGTTTCTCTTGTCGAAATATGATCAAAGTAAATCTTTTGTCATTCTATTAAAGAGAGTTGTTGTTTTTAAATCAATTAAACAATTGAATACTGGTTATATACTTCAAATTTATCTTAGGCTAACAATCTATAAATCGGCTTAAACTTGCTTCTTTTGATATTTTCCGATTGTAACAGTCATTACAACGCTTTTACTACCAGGCTATTCAATTCCGTAAAGACGTTTCCGAATTCATGGATCACATCAGTAGGCAGCATTGATTCTTTCGAGTATTTCTCCGAAGCGAATTCTGCAGCCCGGCCGTGGAACCACACCCCTAAAATAGCCGCTTCTTCCTGGGTATAATTCTGCGCGGAAAATGAGGTAATGATGCCGGTTAAAATATCCCCGCTTCCGCCCTTCGCCAGACCGGAGTTTCCCGTAACATTATAGAATACTTTTCCTTCGGGGGTTATTACCTGCGTCCGGTGGTCTTTCAATACAATATAAAGATGATGTTCTTTGGCTTTGGCTTTCGCCATCTCCACGCGTTCAAAAGAGTTTCCTGTAACTCCGAACAGCCTTTCAAACTCCTTGGGATGAGGCGTAATAATGGATTCTTTCGGAATCAGCTTTATATTTTGGGGATCCTGTGAAATCATATTAAGTGCATCGGCATCAAGGACCAGGGGTCTCGAATACCCTTTCAGGAAATTCATAAAAGCTTTTACCGTTTCTTTATCGGTTCCCAACCCGGGCCCGGCTCCGTAAACGGCCTGGTCATCCGTTTCAATACGGTTAATAAACTCAGTTCCTCCTTCGATGAACATGGCCTCCGGATTGGAAGTCTGCAAAATTTCGTAGCCGCATCTGGGGGCAATGGTAAACGTAAGGCCGGCTCCGGTTTTCAGTGCCGCTTTTGTTGATAAAACCGCTGCTCCCATTTTGCCGTAACTTCCGCCGACGATGATCACCTTTCCGTAAGTCCCTTTGTGGGAAAATTCCTGTCTGGGCCTGAAGATCTGTCTGACGGCTTTGTCATTGATTACGAAATTATCCGTCTCCGTTTCAGCAATATAATCTTCGCTGATGTTGATATTCAGAATCCTTACTTTTCCGGCATATTTTCCGGTTTCCGGATGCAGGAACGTTTTTTTCCAGAACTGGAAGCTCAGGGTATAATCGGCTTTAAAAATCGAAGACTCCGGCGGAGAAACCGAATCGGCGAAAAGTCCTGAAGGAAGATCGATGGAAATTTTTATGTTCGCTGTTGCATTTAATAATTCGATCAGGTCTTTAAATTCTCCTTCGAGCGGCCTTGACAGCCCGGTTCCGAAAAGCGCGTCAATAATTACGGTCCTGCTGTCGAAGCGGTAGTCTGCGGCTTCTTTAAATTCTCTTACAGAAATCCCCGAAATTTCTTTCAGTTCCCGGAAATTGTTTTGGGCATCGGGAGAAAATTTAGCTTTGGAGTTGGTAAAAACATCGATATCGAAACCTTTCTGATACAACATCCGGGCAATAGCCAGGCCATCGCCTCCGTTGTTCCCGCTGCCACAGAAAATGGCAAAATTACGGTGATTCTTACAGTTCTCCGATATCCATGTAACACAGGCCTCCGCGGCCCGCTCCATAAGCTGTATGGAGAGAACGGGTTCATGTGCAATGGTATACCGGTCTCCCTCCTGAATTTGCTCTGCTGTGAAGATTTTCATATCTGAATGCTATTAGTGTTTCCTCAGCAATTTACGAAAACTAATGCTAATAAAAAATTGCCCTATGACAGGAATAAATTCACTTTTTTGTAAATATCCGCTAAAATTTATATCCGGAAGCGATGACTTAATTTTTTTTTGTACCTTAATCCTTTATTTTTCTGAACAATAAACAAAAAAATACGTTATGGGATTTGTAAAAGAATTTAAGGAATTTGCATTTAAGGGAAATGTGCTTGACCTTGCCGTAGGGGTAATCATCGGTGCGGCGTTCAGTGCCATTGTGAAATCTTTTGTAGACGATATCATTACCCCTCTGCTGCTAAATCCGGCCCTGGAAAAAGCCAATGTAAAAAACATTGCTGAACTTTCCTGGAACGGCGTGAAGTACGGAAGCTTTTTATCCGCAGTAATCAGTTTTTTCATTGTTGCTCTGGTATTGTTTCTCCTGATTACGGCAATCAATAAGCTGAAGAGAAAGCCGGAACCTGTACCGGTGGTTCCCGCAGGCCCTACGGAAGACCAGAAGCTCCTGGCAGAAATCCGCGACCTGTTGAAAAGCAAAAGCAGTTTGTAATGGTGACCCGAACTGGAAACCGGATTAAAATGCTGGAAGAGGAAAGCTGGAAGTTTTTGGCAACTTCCATTTAGTCATTACCTGTTTGAAAATAAATCATATAGATTCATATAAACAACAAAGCACTTCGGATGAAGTGCTTTGTTAGTTATGTCAATATTAAATTTTTACTGAATCTGTAAAATGCTGGAGATCTGTTCGGCCAATGAAAGTCCGATCCGGTCCTGGGCTTCCAGGGTCGCAGCGCCCGTGTGCGGGGTCATGGATATTTTCGGGTGGGTAAGGATTTCTTTGGAAGGCGTCGGCTCATTGATGAAAACATCAAGACCTGCAAACTTCACTTTCCCGGAATCCAGAGCTTCAATCAGGGCTGCTTCATCAATAACCCCTCCCCTTGAGCAGTTGACGATCGCTACGCCATCCTTCATGATGTCAAATTCGTTTTTCCCGATCATATAGCCGTCTTTCTGCGCCGGAACGTGAAGGGTGATAAAGTCTGAATGTTTCAGCACATCCTGAAGCGGTTCCGTTTCAATATCCACGTTGATGAACTGGTTGTTGTAGAATTTCACTTTAATGCTTGCCCTTCCGACATTGCTGTCAGCAGCAATTACACGCATTCCCAGGCCTAAGGCAATTTTAGCAACCTCCTGCCCGATCCTTCCCATTCCTACAATCCCAATGGTTTTTCCTTTCAGTTCGATTCCTGCAGAATAGGCTTTTTTAAGACCGGCAAATTCCGTGTCGCCTACCACCGGCATTTTCCTGTTGGAGTCCTGTAAAAATCTCGCGCCTGAAAACAGGTGGGCAAAAACAAGCTCGGCTACGGATTCCGAAGAAGCCGAAGGCGTATTGATGACATGAATTCCCTTTTCTCTGGCATAGTCTACATCGATATTGTCCATTCCTACCCCTCCTCTTCCGATAATTTCGATCGAAGGGCAGCTATCAATAAGGTCTTTTCGTACCTGTGTAGCGCTGCGCACCAAAATCGTACGGATCTTGTGTTCGTTAATGTAATCCACCAATTGCTCCTGCGGAACTTTTGTTGTAATAACTTCAAAACCTTTTTCCGTTAATGCATCAATCCCGGACTGATCCAAGCCATCGTTTGCTAAAACTTTCATAAAACTTTTTATTGATTTAATAATTGAAAAATTTAAAGATCAACCTTGCTCCTGCAAAATTTAATCGTTTAATCTTTACGGTAAATTTTTATTCCTCTTCTTCTTTAAATACCTCAATCGTTACCTGCTTTTCCACAAGATCGGTAAATCTGCCTTTGTACCGTGTTGCCCTTACCAAATGGTTATCGATCCAGTGGTAATTCCCTCCCCTTGGCTTTCCGCACAATACACTGTGGTATTTGAAACCGTGCTTATCCAGCCACTCGATGGTAATCTGCTTCAGGTTTTCGGTTCTTGAAGTAAAGAAGCAGATCTGATGGCCTTCATCGTACCATCTGTTGATGGTTTCCAGGGCATCCGGAAAAGGCTCACAGGTCACCATTCTTTCGGGTTCTTCGTTCGGAACGTCTTCGGTAATGGTTCCGTCGATATCAATTAAATAATTTTTTACGCCGTCCTTCAGAATCGGACTTAAGTGATCTATGTATTCTAATTCCATCGTGAAAATTTGAATCACAAAGTTAGGGTTTTTACTGTAAAAAGGCTTGTTAATCTTACTTTATATTAAATTTTCACGTAAAAAACATTTATTTCATAAATAATATCAGCAATCATCCTGCTTTTGAATATTGTACCTGCAATTTTTATTTTTTATATGGGTATAAAGCCTCGTACAGCGGATTATTGTAGTATTTCTGCGGAACATAAATATAGAATTACCTATGAAAACCCACCCGCTGACCCTTGGAATCTGTACTCTTATTCTTTTTTCATGCAGCAAAAACAATACGAAGGAAGAAACGGCTTTGAAAAGTTCAGATACTGTAATGACGGTACCGCCTGAAAAAGACGACACCCCGGCTGAGGAAATGAAGGAGCTGTCCAAAACAGAAACATACCGTTTAGTTCCCGGATCCAAAGAAGGTCCCGGGACAATTGACGCCAATGATATTGCAAAGCTCTCCGAACCCTTAAAAGCAATCGCTGCTCTATACAGCGGACTCGGAGGTTCCGGCTGCGAAGAAGGCAGTTGCGGGCTTACAACTGCTCTGGGTCTCGGAAAACAGGGATTGCAGGCACAGAAAGACCTGGTGAAAAAATGGTTTCGGAAAGATGCTGCTGCGGAACAGCTGATCGAACAGAATTTTTACCAGGCTCCGAGCTCCTCTTCTAATTTTTCAGATTTCAAATACCTGAATTTCGAACAGAAAGGTGATACGGTAACGGTCAATTATAATTTAATGACCTAAAGCCACGGAGAAATCAGCTACATTAAAGGGCCTGACCGGTTCGTTATCAAAGGAAATACAATCGAAACCCTTCACCGGAATATCTGGAAAGACGTGAAATAATTTTTACCATTTGATATAAGCTGTTTACCACCCGGAAAACAGCTTTTTTATTAAAACAACATGAATTCCACATTAACTATTTGTTTTTAAGTAATTCAATTGAATAAAAGAGTATGGAAATTCTAAAGACTCCGGCTTAATGAAAAAATTAATTGATATTCAAAATTATGGTAATATCCTTAAATGACAGTGCTTCCAGCATCCAGCACCCCTCTTCCAGCCTTTTAAGTATGGTTTGTACTTCGAGTTCATGTTAAAATAGAAAATGATCAGTCATCAACCGCTGACTTCGGCAAATCGGCAAGGCTCCGGCCATTCAAAAAACCATGATGTTTTACCAAAAATTTCCAAAATACATTTATTACACTTACATTTGTAGAAATGGAAGAATTCGTAGTTTTAGTGAATCCCGAAGATGAAGTTCTTGGCCTTATGGAAAAGCAGCAGGCCCATGTTAACGGCTTTTTGCACCGTGCTTTTTCCGTTTTTTTATTCAACCGGAAAGGTGAAATGCTTCTTCAGAAAAGGGCTTCCGGCAAATACCACTCCCCACTGAAATGGACCAACGCTGTCTGTTCCCATCCCAGAATGGAAGAAACTTACCTGGAAGGGGCCAGAAGAAGGCTGAAAGAAGAACTCGGTATTGATGCGGAACTCACGGAAAAATTCAGTTTCATCTATAAAGCCGACGTCGGAAACGGACTCTGGGAACATGAGCTCGACCATGTTTTTACCGGTATTTTTGAAGACAAATTTCAACTGAATACCGACGAAGTGGAGGAAGTGCGATATGTTTCCCCGGAAGATCTGGACCAGGAGATGGCCGGACAGCCGGAACATTTTACGGAGTGGTTCAAAATCATCCTGGAAGAATACAAACACCATTTTTCAAACCGATGAAAAAATTAATTGCAGCCCTGTTGCTTTTTACGGGATCGCTGGTATTTTCCCAGTCGGTTCCTACGAAAGTCTATGAACAGGAAAACTATTCCATCACCCTTCCGGAAGGCTGGAAAGTAACGGACGACAGCAACATCATCAATATTTTCCCCGGCAATGAAGTCGGAGCCATCACCATTTCGGAATACCACGACCTGAACCTCCCGAAAACGGAAACCAAAAAGTTTATCCTGGCCCTTTATAAATCTACGGATGATGAAAGCAAGATTAAATCCAGAAGCGGAAAAAAAGGCTACACCGAATATCTCTACGAGTATTTTGATAAAAAAGAAAAGCTGTTCTGGATTACCAAAGTCTTTCAGAAAGACAAAGACCTGTATCTGATCACCATCAACTGCGGGCAGAAATACTGGAACGGAAATTACATGAAGCTTTTCAACGAAGCTTTCGACAGTTTTAAAATAAAGAAATAAAATAAAAATTAAACATGAAGAAAACAGCATTGTACGACAAGCATGCATCCTTAGGCGCTAAAATCGTACCTTTTGCAGGATTTGAAATGCCTGTACAATATTCCGGAGTTACCGAAGAGCATTTTGCCGTAAGAGAAAAGGCAGGCCTGTTCGATGTTTCACACATGGGGCAGTTTTTCATTGAAGGCGCAGGTGCCAAAGAACTTCTGCAGTACGTAACCACCAACAATGTGGATGCCCTTGAAAACGGAAAAGCACAATACTCATGTCTTCCGAACGAAAACGGAGGGATCGTGGACGATCTGATCGTTTACAAAATGGAAGACGAAAAATACTTCGTGGTAGTGAATGCTTCAAACATCGATAAAGACTGGAATCATATTTCCAAATACAATACTTTCGGGGCGAAAATGACTAACGCTTCAGACGAGATGTCATTACTGGCCGTTCAGGGTCCGAAAGCAACGGAAATTCTTCAGAAACTAACGGAAACCAGCCTTTCCGAGATTCCTTACTACCACTTCACCGTAGGTTCTGTGGCTGGAGTGAATGACGTGATTATTTCCAACACCGGCTATACCGGAAGCGGAGGTTTCGAGATTTATTTCAACAATGAAGATGCCGTAAAACTTTGGGATGCGATCATCGAAGCGGGTGACGAAGAAGGAATCATTCCTTGCGGACTGGCTGCCAGAGATACCCTGCGTCTGGAAAAAGGATTCTGCCTGTACGGAAATGATATCGACGATACCACTTCCCCGATCGAAGCCGGCCTGGGATGGATCACAAAATTCGATAAGGATTTTGTTTCCAAAGAAACATTCGCCAAGCAGAAAGAAGAAGGCGTAGCCCGAAAACTGGTTGGTTTTGAACTGACCGATAAAGGTGTTCCGAGACACGACTATCCTGTGGTGGACGCAGAAGGCAACGTGATCGGAAAAGTAACTTCCGGGACCCAGTCGCCGATGAAAAAAGTAGGTTTGGGCCTTGCGTATGTAGACAAGCCGCACTTCAAACTGGGTTCTGAAATCTTCATCCAGGTAAGAAATAAAAACATCCCGGCAAAAGTAGTGAAAGCACCTTTTGTATAAATGGAAAATCTAATATCAATAACCGTTCTGCAACATGACAGGACGGTTTTTTTATGCTGTTTTCAGCAGCTGGCATTTTTCTTGTACCTCGTTTTGACAAATATTATTCTATGGAAATTCTGAAAAAAACAGCAGTTTTGGGTATCCTTTTATTCGGTATGCATTTCTCCAGTGCCCAGGCAGGTACTAATAGCCAGAGCGCCGGAACTATTACTGTAGACGGCGTCGGACAGACAAAAACCTACTCTTCGGATGGAGGAACGGCAATGATTTCAGGCGTAAAAAACATCATTACCATTAAAGGATATGTTTCACGACTGGAAGTGTCAGGCTCCGGAAATACAGTCTATACCGACAAAATCTCCCGGATTTCCGTAGAAGGAACCGATAACAAAATCTTCTATAGCACCTCACCCAATAAAAATGGTAAACCGGCTGTATCTTCAAGCGGCGTAGGTAACAGCGTCCGTAAAAAGTAAAACGGTTTCAATCTTAAAAAAATGGCTTCGGAATTAAGAAATCCGGAGCCGTTTTATTTTAATATGGTATTGCAGACTGATTTTCAGGAGCTTAATCCGGCTATCCACTGTATCTTTTTTGTTTTTATAGCTTTCCGGCCTGATGATAATCGATGGTACGTTAAAAAACAAAAAAGGATGCCGTTCCTATCCGGGCTAGGGTTCAGCGTGCCTTTAAAGGCCTCCGGAAATGCTCGCAGCAAAACCTAACGGGTTTTAAAAACCCGTTAGGTTGATCATTCCTTCGTTACAAAATTTTTTTCTGATTAAAAAGGCAATCGCAGATCTTAAAAACCTGTGGGGTTTATTGTTCCTTCATTACAAAATTCACTCTGATCAATAAGATCACCGCTGATATAAAAAACGGAATTCCTCCTATCAATGAAAATTGGTCGATCCCGGATTCCGGAAAATCCCTGACCAGAAAGAGAAATGCCAGCACCAGGATCAGACAGAAAACCGTAATAAGCATTTTTTTCGTTTTCCATGGTTTTGCCGGTAAACTTATCAAGAGCAATATCTGGCAGAAGAATGATATAAGAGCGACCGGTATCAATCTTTCATCATAAGATCCAAAGAGATTCACCTCCTCATCCAAAATGAATTCAAAACCCAGAATTTCATAAATGAATAAGATGCCGATACCGTGGCCCGCACCGATCACAATACAGCCGTTTAAGATTACGGTCTGCCAGCTTAAAAAATTCAGTGTTTTCACAGTAAAAAACCTTGTGAAACCTCATAGGTTTTGAAAACCTATGAGGTTTATATTCAGACAGTTCTTAATCTTCTACCCCAAAAAACGCTTTTAATTCCTCCAGATTCTTCTTATCATTTCCGATAAAAATCCGATCATCCGTCATAAAAACCGGACGTTTCAGAAACGAATAATGATCAAGCAGTAAATCTTTGAAATCATTCTCTGTCAGAGATTTTACATCCAGTCCTCTCTGTTTGATCTGGGTGGATTTTTTACTGAATAGGGCTTCATAAGAATTTGTTCTCCCGTACATTTCAGCAAGTTCGTTTTCCGTAACCGGATCTTTCTTGATTTCCCGGATCTCCCAGCCGGTAAGGTCGAATTGCGCAAGGATTTTACGGCAGGTATCGCAGGTCTTCAGATAGAATACTTTTTTCATTTCTATTTAAGGAGTTTATGTATATTTCAATTTCCAAAAGTAAGATTTAATCCAAAGTTTTAAAAATTATAAATACCTTTAGTCAAATTTTTTGAGAATGGACAACAAACCGGTTACCTTTCAGTTTATTTCCGAACCTTCGGATGTAAACTACGGAGGAAACGTACATGGCGGAAGTGTAATGAAATGGATCGACCAGGCGGGCTATGCCTGCGCTACCACCTGGAGCGGAAACTACTCCGTGACCGTTTATGTAGGCGGCATCCGTTTTTATGAGCCGATCAAGATCGGGGAAGTGGTAAAAGTGGAGGCACAGGTGATTTATACCGGTTCTTCGAGCATGCATATTTCCATTAATGTATCGTCGAGAAACCTGAAACAGCCGAAATTCGATAAGAAGACCCACTGCATCATTGTGTTTGTAGCGGTGGATGAAAACGGCAAGAAGCTTCCCGTTCCCAAATGGATTCCGGAAACAGAAGAGGAAAAACAGAAGGAACAGTATGCGATCCGGCTGATGGAGCTCAGGACGCAGATTGAAGATGAAATGAAACCATTCTTATAAGCATGCAACGAAAAGATTTTATCAAGCTATCTTCACTTGGTTTCCTGGGATTGTATGCCTGCGGAACATCCAATTTTAAAAGCAATACAAAAACATTGGCTATTCAATTATATACCGTCCGCGATGCCATTTCCCAAGATCTGGAGAAAACGCTGGAACAACTTGCCGCATTGGGCTTCACCAGACTGGAAATCTACGGCTATAACGGAACGTTCTTCGGAAAAACCAGGAATGAATTTCAGTCGGTCCTCAAAAATACCGGGCTGAAGGTCGTCAGTTCCCATCACACCACCGGAATGCTTCACAAAGAGCAGGGAACCTTATTGGAAAACTGGGAAAAATCGGTGGGAGATCTCGATTTCATCGGTGCTGAATACATGGTTTGCTCCTATCTGTTTCCTGAAGAAAGAACCCTTGAAAATTATAAGAGGCTCCCGGAATTATTGAATACTTCAGGGGAAATAACAAAAACCGCGGGAATACAGTTTGCCTATCACAACCACGATTTTGAGTTTGAAGAATTTGATAAGAAACAGAATGTCTATGATTTTATTTTAAATAATTCTGCATCAGATCTCGTAAAAATGGAGCTCGACCTGTACTGGATGGCAAAAGCAGGAATCGATCCGCTGTCTTATTTCGAAAAATACCCGAAAAGATTTCCGCTGTGGCATGTGAAAGACATGAAAGCCGGTTCAAAAGATTTTGCAGAAATCGGAAACGGAACCATCGATTTTGAGCGGATTTTTGAAGCCCGTGAAAAAGCAGGCCTGGAATATTGGTTTTTGGAGCAGGATTCGAGTAATAAGGATATGTTTGAAAGCATTAAAATAAGTAAAAAATATATTTCTGAGCATTCTTATTTTAAATAAAATCCGATCAAAAAGATGAACCATGAAAAAAACGCTCCACCTTTTTTGTCTGTTGATTATCATTAGCTTGAATTCACAAACCCACCGGTTTATCTACGAGCTTCAGTGGAAAATGGATTCTACCGATACAGATTACCAGAAATGCAATATGATCCTGGACATCAATTCCAAAGAAGTCAAATTTTATGGCAGAAACCTGTTGGTTGCCGATTCCCTGAATAAAAAGTTTGGAAATATGGATAACAGGCATATTGATATGACCGGGCAGGTGGTAAAAAGAAAAACAAATACTGCTGAAAATGAAAACTTTGCCAATATTAAATTTGGATACTATTCATTCAAAACCACCGATAAAATAAACTGGAACATCTCCGGCGAAACCGGACAGGTCCAGCAATATACGTTGCAAAAGGCAACTGCAACATTTGGAGGGAGAAATTGGGTAGCGTGGTTCAGCAGAGAAGTTCCTTTTAATGAAGGACCTTTCAAATTTTCCGGACTTCCGGGCTTGATTTTCGAAATTTACGATACAAAGAAAAATTTCATTTACAATCTCATTAAAAGTAAGGAACTGCCGGATACAATTCATACAGAAGACTTCCTTGAATCCAACTTTGGAAATAAAGCAATTCCTATTACTGAAAAACAAAGGCAAAAGCTTTTAACAGAATTTTTTAATGACCCTTTTTCATTTGAAAGAACAAATTTCACTAAAAATGATGCCTTGAACATCAATATCAACGGAATGCAGATTTCCACCGTCGACGAACTGAATGCTCAGGTTAAGAACATGCAGGCGGTCATCAAAAAGTACAATAATCCTGTCGAGATTGACAAGGCGATGCATTATAAAAATTAAAAATAATTTTTATCTTTGCCTTCCAAAGGAAATGGTGTTCTTCCTTCCCCAACCGCCTCGTTTCAAACGGGCTGATGACGCCTGATTAATTGATTATCAACCATAATTTGATCAGGAAAATCATGTCTAGACGTCAGCGAACTTTAAATACAACCCTTCAGTTTCATCTGAGATTTTTCTTTAGGAAATACCCCTCGTTTCCCTACATCATCAAATGGCTTGTGATCAGTATGATGATCGGCGCTTTGGTAGGAACTGCTTCTGCAGGATTTTTAACGTCTCTGCAATGGGCAACGGATTTCCGGGAAAGCCATATCTGGATTATTGCCTTTTTACCGGCCGCCGGATTTCTGGTAGGTGCTTTATACCATTACTTCGGCAAAGAGGTGGAAGCGGGAAATAACCTGCTCCTCGAAAACATCCACGAACCCAAAGAAACCATTCCTATGAAAATGGCCCCTTTCGTCTACCTGGGAACCATCGTTACCCATTTTTTCGGCGGTTCGGCAGGCCGTGAAGGAACCGCACTGCAAATGGCCGGAGCGATTGCCGATCAGCTGACCAAACCGTTCAGGCTTAGTAAAGATGACCGTAAAGTCCTGCTTATTTCAGCGATGGCTGCGGGATTCGGTTCGGTTTTCGGTACCCCTCTGGCAGGAGCAGTCTTCGGACTGGAGGTTTTCCTGATCGGGAGAATACGCTACAATGCTATTTTCCCTGCTTTTGCCTCCGCCATTTTGGCCGATGTCATTACCAAGCTGTGGAAAGCAAAACATACGCATTACCACATTGATTTTATTCCGAAACCTGAATTCCTTCCGGTGATCTACAGCATCCTGGCAGGCATTGTCTTCGGAATCTGTGCAGCCGCGTTCAGCAAACTGCTTCACAGAACCGGTTTCTTCTTCAAATCCGGAATAAAATATCCACCCCTTCGTCCGGTCATCGGCGGAATTCTTGTGGCGGCCGCCGTTTTTGCCATGGGCACGACCCGCTACATCGGACTGGGAATTCCCACCATTCTTGAATCTTTTGACCACCCTCTCCCCTTCTATGATTTTGCTTTAAAAATGATCTTTACGATCGTTACCCTTTCGGCAGGTTTCAAAGGAGGTGAAGTAACTCCGCTCTTCTTTATCGGGGCGACTTTGGGAAGTGCTTTATCATCAGTGGTTCCGCTTCCGTTCGGCTTACTGGCAGGCATGGGGTTTGTTGCCGTTTTTGCAGGGGCCACCAACACGCCACTGGCCTGCACCCTGATGGGCATCGAACTGTTCGGGTCCGAATGCGGGGTCTATGTCGCAATTGCGTGTATCGTCTCTTACTTATTTTCCGGCAACAACAGCATTTACATGAAACAGAAAATCGGGGAAGCTAAGAACAAGAGATTTGGGCATCTGACGGATAAAAGCTTTAAGGATGTGTGAGGGATGAGGCCGGAAAGAAGGATGCGGGATGCCGGAAGTTTTTTATCAGCATCCCAATCATAAGTTTTAAATATCAAATGGTTTAAACTGTTCGATACCTATTAACAGGCCGCTCCTACGGAGCTTTTATAAGCACTTGCGGCCCTTACAGGGCTTATTAAAATTAATGAATATACCCCTTTTAACAGGAAGCTCCTACAGAGCTTTTAATTTCCCAACGGTTTTTATTAGTATCTGTCAGCGACAATTATCTATCGATTAGTTTCTCGCATTTGCTCTTATAAGCACCTGCGGCTTTGCGAAACTTTAAAACAGCATGATTGTGAAAAGCTTTCCAGGAGCTTTGTATTCCATTAGCCAGCAACCGCCTAACAGGTCGCCCACACAGGGCTTATTAAAACTAATGAATATACCCCTATTAACAGGACGCTCCTACAGAGCTCTTATAAGCACTTGCGGCTTTGCGAAACTTTACACAGCATGATTATGAAAAGCCTTCTGTGGGCTTTGTGTTCCATTGGCCAGCAACCGCCTAACAGGTCGCCCTACTAGGCTTATTAAGCTCTCCATGAGCTTCGTATTCAAACAGCCCATTGCAAAAATGACAAAAACCTCCCGGAAGATCCGAAAGGCTTTTGCGTATTAAATGTGGAAATGTTTTATTTCTAATGGAAATAAGTTCTTATATAGCATCGTTGCAAGTGTAAACCTGCGGACAAGCGATATACTGAACACAGTAAAATGGTCCTGTTACAGATCCCGAACAGCTGCATCCGCATTTTGAAAGATCCGGTGTTCCGCTGATTCCTCCTGTAATGTTTCTAAGATCTGCTTTCTTTAGCTTCTTTGCGCTTTTTAAAAAATTCTGCATTGTGATTGGTTTTGAGATTAAACAATTTAGTGATGTTTCAAAGTTAAACAAATATTAATTATTCACAGCATAATTTAACCTGAATTTTGATAATTTGTTTATCTTGTTTCACTTATTAAGGGAATAACGCAGAAAGTATATTAATTATTTCTTAAACACCGCAATTTATTCTACGAATTCAAGATCCTTGTCATGGGTTTCCGATACGGTAAGGGCAGAATAAAACGCCAGTCCGAAGACGATGATGCCTACCAGCGCTGCACTGAAGATCACCGAAAAGTCCCTCTTGAAAAAATCAAACGCAAAAATCATTAACGGAACCAGTCCGCGGACCATATTCGGAACTGTGGTAGTGGCCGTATTCCTGATGTTCGTCCCGAACTGTTCGGCAGCAAGCGTTACAAACATCGCCCAATAGCCCGTTCCCAGCCCTAGCCAGACGCAGAACATATAGTATTTCGTTTCAGAATACGTATTCCCGAACAGCATAATGGCGACGCCGACAATGGTAAAAGCGAGCATATAAAAGATAGCCATTTTCCGGAATCTCAAAAGGTGCGAAATGAACCCGCTGGCAAGATCACCGACAGAAATTCCTACATACGCCCACATGATCGCCTTTCCGGGATTAAGATTGGCAATCCCCATTTCCGGCGCAAACTGGTTGGCCAGCACGGCTAAAATACCAATGCAGTACCAGGTAGGCAGCCCGACGGCAATGCATTTCAGATACCGCATCAGACGGTTTTTATTGCTGAAAAACGAAAGAAAATTCCCTTTGGAAACCGATTGGTGCTCGATGTTTTTATAGATCCCGGATTCGGAGACGCTGATCCTCAGGAACAGCAGCATGATACCCAATACACCGCCGATGATGTAGGAAATATTCCATCCGCCGGCCAGCTCTACGGTTAGCTGAGCCACTACAGCGCCCATCAGTCCGAAACCGGCCACCACAGAGGTTCCGATAGCTCTGAGGCTCTTCGGCAGGCTTTCGGAAACCAGGGTAATTCCGGCCCCAAGCTCGCCGGCAAGCCCGATCCCGGCAATGAACCGTAATCCTGCATATTGGTAAACCAGGTGTTCTTTCGGGAAATAAGGCAGAAAACCGCAGGCAATATTAGCCAGGGAATACACGAGAATGGATCCGAACAGTACCGAAAGCCTTCCCTTTCTGTCTCCGAAAATGCCCCAGAAAATGCCTCCGATCAGCAGGCCGACCATCTGGGCGTTCAGGATAAAGGTTCCGTCTATATCCGGATTGAGGCCCAGTGCTTTCAGGCTCGGAATCCTGACAATGCCGAACAACAGAAGATCATAGATGTCTACAAAGTAGCCCAGAGCGGAAATGATAACGGGAATTGAGAAAATGTACTTCAGTTTCGAAGACAGCGAATGTTCCTGCATGGTATCTTAAAAATTTGACTAAAAATAAAAATTAATTCCAATCCTCCGCTATTTAAATTCAGGCTTAAATGAATTTAAGTAAAAAACAATGATCCGTTGATATTTTTAATTATTAAATCAATATTTCGTGACTTTCTTCTACTCTTTCTTGTATAAAGTTAATGCTGCCCGAGAATTTTCATAAGATTTTAAAAACCTCTTTTTTAAATCAAAAAATATATTTAAAATTGTAAATAATTAAATGATTTATTGTTTTTAGATATTAAAATGTTCTATCGGGGTATTTAATCATTTAATGGAATAATAAAATAAAAGTAAAGGCTTTTCTAAATCTTTATGATCAGCTAGGAAACGAAAATATTTAAACATGGAGTATGCTGTAGTACGTAATGCAGCCGAAAAATGGATAAATAGACCTGCAGGCGCACCAATGACGATCTAATGTGTTTAAACTTTGATCGGGAATATTAATTACAAAACTTTAAAAAATGAAAAAACAACTGAAGTCCTTAGAAGGCAAGAAGCTAAATGCCAATGATATGATTTCCCTTAAAGGAGGAAAAGGAAGACAGCAATCCCTGGAACCTACGACTACGATGGTAATGACAAATACCAAAGGTCAGGTTTGCGATGACGGTTCAACGGATGATTCAGACTGGGCTTCCGGTTCAGATTTGTAAGGTATGACGATCCTAAAACAAGCAGAAAGCCAATTTTTATTGGCTTTCGTTTCTTTGGTTATGCTGGCCTCATGTTCAGGTTATAATGCCACCGTCTCGGATTCGCATCGAGAGGATGAAAGGTACCGTTATTTGTTTACCAGTAACGATCATGATGTTAAGTTTCACAGTTATGGCGGCAGACATTTAGCCCGTAGGATATTTTACCGAAAATATGGAGAGCTCGTTTTTACTTATTCTAATCGATTAAGACAAATTAAAAAGGAAAAAGGCAATGATGTGTATTACAGCCTGTTTATCGCAAAAGATATTCCGGAACAAGTTCTCCGGAAAAATGATACGGTAACGGTGAAGCTCTACAATCAGAAAGTCACCGGCTTCAGTGAAAATGACAGCAAAGGAAGGAAAAAAATCTACAAAAGGTATTTCTCTTCCGGCGGTAAAAATTACCTGTTTGTCGGGGAATATAAAAGATTTTACAAAGATGAACCTGCGATTTATGAATACCATATGTCCCAGGAAATGGAAGGATTGGAATTATGAGCGAGATTTTAATTATTTCAAAAGCGGATTTTGAACTGACCACCAACAGTGTGTGCGACTGGCTGAACCATTACGGGGCTTCTTTCGTCAGGCTGAATGTCGACCGGATCAACGATCCTGCCTGTTATGATCTTTTTATCAATCTGAATGACCATCAACTGGAAATTTTTGATAAGATTAACCGCAAAAAGATCGATCTTAAAAAGATAAAGATAGTATGGTGCCGGAGGTTTATCGATATGGTGTATGAGCAGGTCGTCAGGCAGGAAAACGAAGCTGATGAAAACGTCATCAGGTTTGCCAAGTTCCATGCTGCCGAGCGCAACCGGTTTTTAAGGATCCTCTACGATTTTTATCCGGAATGGAAATGGTTCGATTACTATAAAAATACCCTTAAAATTGATAAGATCGAAGTTTTGAGACTGGCGAAAAAACAGGGCTTAACGGTTCCTGAAACCTTTATCGCCAACAGCCGGGATTCTTTACAGAGAATTTTAGATCTGAACAAAGAGCTGATCACCAAACCGATTTTTGAAGGCGTTACTTTTTCTGATTTCAAAGGGGTATACGGTACCCATACCCAAACGGTTGAAAAATGTGAGATCGAAGCGTTCACTCCTTCCCTGTTTCAGGAAAATATTAGTAAGAAGTTTGAATTGAGAATATTTTACCTGAATGGTACATTTTATCCGATGGCGATTTTTTCTTCAAAGAACAGCCAGACCCAAACGGATTTCCGGAACTATGATCTTTTTAATCCGAACCGTTGCGTACCGTATGAGCTGCCACAGGATATAAAAGAAAAGCTGACGGCCCTGATGGCGGACGTAAACCTTACCTCCGGCTCCATCGATATGATCAGGGATGTGAATGGAAGATATGTTTTCCTGGAGATAAATCCGGTAGGGCAATTCGGGATGGTCTCCCGGCCGTGCAATTATTACCTGGAAAAAGAAGTGGCGGAATTTTTAATACAACAGAAACAATATGCCTGACCAATTAAAAAAGATGATCGAAAAAAACAAAGGATCTTATATTATCAGAGACCTAGATCAGCTCTTCAGTCCGAATGAGAAGCTTCCGGATTACCGGGACTGCAATATCCGGTCTTCGGTGCAGAACGGATCAGGAATTTATGTAAGTAAAAAATTTTATAAAAAAATAGCCAAATTTTGACCTCACAAAATATAATGTATAAACTCTATGCCGACATTATTCCCGTAAAAGGATATTCGCGCTCGATCCTGTTTGACATAACAAAAAACCGGTACTGGTACATTCCCAATGAATTATACGGGATCCTTACCCAGGCGATTGATTTCACAGATTTACAGGCACTCTATCCTGGCGATACCGGAATACTGGAGGAATATAAAAGCTTCCTACAGGAAAACGATCTTATTTTTGAAGTCGAACCCGATGAGATTCATGCTTTTCCCGCCATAGACTTGAAATGGCACAGCCCGGGCATGATCACCAATATGATCATCGATGTTGATTCTGAAACGTCTTTCACTTCCCTATCGAAAATAAATAGGGAAATTGGAAAATCAGGTGTTGAAGCGATCCTTTTCCGCTGCTTTTCAGAAACAAGGCTGCAGGAACTTAAAGAGTATATTATTTATTTAAATGATGATCCTTCAAACAGGTTACGGGATATCCAGCTTGAAATCAGCATACCGGAGAAATCTGATCCGGAAAAGATAACAAATGATCTGAAAGAAGTTGAAAAGCTGCCTATTGTCAGCACAGTCACCGTTTATACTTTAAATAAAAAACTATTAACGGCTCCGGCAGAAGACGGCAAAATCCAGGTTCTGGAAAAATCTGTTACAGGACCGAAAAACTGCGGAACCATACAGGGAAACATTGATTCGGTAAACCTGGAAATTATTTCAGAGTCCATGCATCATAACTCCTGCCTGAACTGCAAACTATCGATCGACAGTTCCGGAAATATAAAAAACTGCCCTTCCATGGCACAGAGCTTTGGAAATATTGCAGAGACTACTTTAGCAGAAAGCCTGAAGCATCAGGATTTCAAACAATACTGGAATGTGACCAAAGATGACATCGAAGGCTGCAAAGATTGTGAATTCCGGTATGTCTGCACCGACTGCCGGGCTTACACCGAACGCACCCATATTAGTCCGAAAGGTCTCGACCTGTCAAAGCCGTTAAAATGCGGTTACAATCCCTACACCGGCGAATGGGAAGAATGGAGCATCCACCCTTTAAAACAAAAAGCAATTCAATATTATGGAATGGAAAAATATATTTAAAATACTGTTTTTTACAGGCTTATTTTCCAATACAGCCTATGCACAGAGCTATAAGATCGATTACCGGATGAATTACCGGACCGATTCCCTGTCTGAAGAAATGCAGACGAAAGATATGGTTCTTCTGATTAAAGAAAAGGAATCCAAGTTCTATTCCCGAGATCAGTACCTGAACGATTCTCTGGTGATGGCAAAGGAACAGGCCGGAGCAAAGGCTCAGAAAAAATACGATTACCAGTTTATGGTCATCAAGGATCAGCAGCAAAAAAAGATACACCGGTTTACCATCCTGCTCAGGGATCTTTACCGGATTTCAGAAAAGAGTCCGGGCTTTAAATGGGAAATTACGAAAGAGACCAAAAAGATCGGCGACTATACCTGCCAGAAAGCAATGCTTGCCTATTCCGGCCGTACCTGGGAAGCCTGGTTTACGACGGATGTCGCTTTGCAGAACGGCCCTTATGTATTTGATGGTCTTCCGGGACTGATCGTTTCCATGAAAGATTCCAAAAACAATTATCAGTTTGCACTCACTGCAATTAAAAAAGATGAAGCCATCACTATTCCTTATTTTTCTGCCAAACCTCTGGACGTCACCTGGAAGCAGTGGGTTAAGGTTCAGCAGGATTACTACAACGATCCATACCGGGAAATGAAATCAGGAAATGTAAAAGCAGTCTGGCAGGACGAAAACGGGAAAAGATTCGTCCCGGATTATAAAGAACTGACGAAAACCCAACAGCAGTATCTTAAGAAGAATAATAATCCGATCGAGTTGGCTGATGCGATTCACTACCGTTAAAATATTTTCTACCTAATTCTATAAACGAATTGCAGGTATTTTTTTTAGTTAGCAAAAAATGTAATGATTGATATCAATTACGTAAAATTACGTATGGTAAATTAAAAAAATACACTAAAAGGAGAAATAACATTTATTAAAAGTATCTTTAAATGATCACCTTAGAAGTACTTTACACTAAAAAAAATCTTACATATGTGAAAAAAAATAATATATTTGAAATGTTGATTTTATACTGAAAATTTTATTTAATAATTGATAAAAAAGTAGAAACCTGAAAATCCTGTAAAGAGTAAGGACAAAATAAATAATTACTAAACATGAAAACATTAGAAAAATTGGAAAAATTTCAATTAGAGAATTCTAAACTGGAAAATGTAGTGGGTGGACAAGGTGGACCTGCTCAACCATCTTTTGATTTAGGTATGCAGACTACAGGTGCTGGTGAAGAGCAAATCAATGATTGGCCGGCTCCAGGAGAAACAACTTGTTGTACATACACCAGTGATATGTGGGATGGAAGCAATCCTTCAACAATGCTGCGTTTCGGAACAACTTACTCTTAATTTTTCTATTAAATTTTTAGGTATTGTTAAATTGAAATATATTTCATTACTTAGTATTATGAAATGTTATAAATGCCAATCAGAAGAAAACACTAAAGCTGGCTTTACAAGAGGATTGCAAAGATACAAGTGTAAAAGATGCG
>CAJYRQ010000020.1 GCA_913777465.1 uncultured Chryseobacterium sp. | reverse complement strand
CCCCGTCGGTCATGAATTTCCCGAAGGCAAAGGCCCAGGTCTGGCGGTAGCTGAAGCATTCCCTGTAGGAGAATTTTCTTTCCGGAACTATCGTTTCCTCAGCAGGGATTTCGGCGTGGTCCTGGTTGATGTAGCTCAGTTCATGCTCATTAACCTTATGATGCTCATGCGGTTTTTTATAATAAAATACCCAAAGCCCCATCCACAGAAAACCTAAAGCCCCGATGATGATAAAGGCCCACTCCCAGCCCATCGCCCTGGCAATAAACGGAATGGTAACCGGCGCGGCCAAAGCCCCTATCGTTGCTCCCGCATTCCAGATGCTGGTGGAAAAGGCGCGGTCTTTCTTGGGGAAATATTCCGCTGTGGTTTTGATGGCTGCCGGGAAGTTTCCCGCCTCACCAATGGCCAATACAAAACGGGCAAAGATAAATAACGTCACGCTGGTACTGATAATCGCTGAGGTGTCGGATACCCTTGCAATCAGCTCCTTGGATCCCTGGAACCCGGCCAGCCAGTTTCCGGTAAGAATCCCGGAGGTCGCTATTCCGCAAAAAGCGTGCAGGACCGCCCCTACCGACCAGATCGCAATAGCCCATAAAAAGCCTTTCTTTGTATCCATCCAGTCGACGAATTTCCCGGCGAAAAGCATCCCCACGGCATAGAAAATAGAAAACAAAGCCGTGATGTTTCCGTAATCGCTGTTGTTCCAGTGGAATTCCGGAGCAATGAAATCCTTCCAGGTCAGAGACAGCACCTGGCGGTCCAGGTAATTGATCGTGGTGGCTACAAACAGCAGCACGCAGATGGTCCACCGGAAGCTGCTCGGTTTAAGAGAGGTAACTGAACCCATACTTCTTTTTAGAATTTAGTTAGTTTTTGTTTTTAATGCAAAGAGGCTTTTTCATCAACTTTTCTCTAGGATTTTATCCTATCCTATATTAAGCCGTCCCTTCGGGACTTTTTATTTGCACTATATTTTTTATTATTATGTATTTGAATATCCCTGATATACAAACATATTTCTTGATTATCCGTAGTGTCGGGCTTTAGCCCGATGGCATTATTGCGGCTTAGGATCCGGCTTTAGGCAAAATTTACCGCACGTTTCGGCTTCCTTCCCTTCGTCAGGCTCAGGATAAACTCAGGCTCAGGATGACAATACCCTTTCTATTCACATCACCTTATCTTTATATCAAATTAATTCTTTAATTCCTGAATGATTTCCAGGACTTTCCGGGTTTCTTTTTCAATCATTCCGTAATCTTTGGCCTGCATCCGTTCTTTGCTGATGAGCTTGCTGCCCATCCCGACGGCCGATACGCCGGCTTTGAACCAGCTTTCGATGCTTTCTTTAGTGGTATCCACCCCACCCGTCGGCATGAATTTCAGGTTCGGGAATACGTCTTTGACCGCGCTCATAAATCCCGCGCCCAGAACATTCCCCGGAAACAGTTTGATAAAAGTCACGCCTGCTTTTTCAGCGGCAATGATTTCCGTGGGCGTCATGCAGCCCGGACTGTAGAGTACCTCTTTCGGGATTAAATATCCGGCCACTTCCGGTACAAAGCCCGGACTGATGAAAAAGTCGGCCCCGGCCCGGTGGTATTCTTCCGCCTGCCCAAGGGTTTTGATTGTCCCGATGCCCAAAAGCATCTCCGGCATTTCCGTGTTGCGGATTTCTGCCATTTTAATGAAGTTGCCCAATGCCGCTTCGCCCCGGCTGGTATATTCCACCGCGCGGATCCCGGCCCGGTACAGCGCCCTCAGTATTTCTAAAGTTACGGTTTCGTCAGTATGGTAATACAAAGGCAAAACCCCCTGGCTGATGATGGTATCGGTTGTTGATTGAATGGTTGTCATTTTTAATTTAATTTTTAAATCACGTTCTAATAGGATTTCATCCTATCTTTTGAAAAGCCTTCCCTTCGGGACTTTAAAATGGCCATTTTTATAACACAAAGGCCACAAAGATTTTTATGACTACTAACGGCTTTTTAAGTTCGCAAAGGCGTTTCACTTAACTAAGTCCGCAGAGATTTTATGAATACTAAATGCTTTAAAGGTTCACAAAGCTACTTCGACAGGCTCAGCATAAACTAATGCTTATAAAAGCCCACGAAGCCTTGGATTACAATCAGGCTTTTTAGGAGTATTATTAAGCAAATTACCAAAAGTCAGCAGCTAGTCGCCATCCGCCATCCGCTACCGCTTTATTCTTCCCCCGGAATCTCCGTTCATTACTTCCAGGATGTCTTCCACGCTGCTGTAATTGATGTCGCCTAAAATCGTGTGCTTGACCGCGCAGGCGGCGTTGGCAAAATGAAGCGCTTTTTCATCATCGAAGTGCTGTAGTCCGTAGATCAGGCCTGCCGCGAAGGCATCCCCCGTCCCGATCCGGTCGACCACGGGATTTACTTCCAGAAGCCCGGTTTCAAAATAGTTCCCGCCTACTAAAGCCCTGCCCTGCGTCTGCTGCGAGCTGGCCGTTACGCCGACCCTGATTTTATCGAAGATTTTATGGATGGACGGGATCTGCTGTTTTAATTCATCACAGGCTTCAAGAAAACCTTCTTTGTCCGATGAAAAATTTGTTCCCAGAATTTCATTGATCTCATTCACCCCGCCGATGAAAACGGTGGAATACCCGACTAATTCCTTCAACACTTCATTCCCGCTTTTCCCGTATTTCCAGAGGTTGGAACGGTAGGCCGGATCAGCCGTTACTTCGATGCCCATGTCGCGGGCTGTTTTCAGTCCTTCTTTTAAGCTCTCGTAAGCGGACTCTGAAATGCCCGGACTGATGCCTGTCCAGTGGAAATAGCTGCAGTCTTCGAGCGCCTTTTTCCAGTCGGTTTTGCCGGCCTGAATGTTGGCAAAGGAACCATTCAGCCTGTTGTAAGCAATCCGGCTGGCGCGGACCGATGCGCCCACTTCCAGGAAATAAAGTCCCAAAGGATGTTCGTTTCTGGTGATGAAAGAAGGATCGATCCCGAAGCTTTTCACGAAAGCCAGGGCCGATTCCCCTACAAAATCATCCGAAACGCAGCTCACATGCTTTACCCCGCAGCCCATCGTTGCCAGGGAAGCCGCCACGTTGAGCTCCGTGCCGCCGAAGAAAAATTCCATCTCATGGCTCTGCTTCATCGTCCGGTGACCGGGCGGCGAAAGGCGCAGGATGATTTCTCCGAAAGTAAGTATTTTGTTCATAATTTTTAATTTGTTTGGCTGCTTTTTTTAACGCAAAGCCCGCAAAGATTTTTTTCCTACTACTAAACGTTTTTAAGTTCGCAATGGAGTTTATAAAAATTTGTCAGCAGCTGTTTTTTAACGCAAAGCCCGCAAAGGTTTTTTGACTACTAACTGTTTTTTAAGTTCGCAAAGGCGTTCTACTCAGCTAAGACCGCGAAGCTTTTATTTTAAGCTAACTTTTAATTTCAAAACTACTTCGACAGGTTCAGCATAAACTCTTACATTTAGCTAAGACCGCGAAGTTTTTTTTATTAAGCATAAAACTCTTTCATTTAACTAAGACTTTTGAGGCAGAACAGTTACCGATATTATGGCTGTTAACTGAACCATTAAGAACAATGAAGGTTTTAAGATAGGATTAAGGAAAAATCAAAGATTTTATTTAGCAGTATGCTTACTTAAAGCGCAGCTCAACTTAATTTTTCTAAACCTCTTAATAAACCTTAATGTTTCAAATTCTCTGTCCTACAAATCACGCAAATCATCAGATCAAAAAGATCTGCGTCATCTGCAAAATCTGCGTGAGACCTTTTTTATTTCATTTTAAAAATCAAAATAATTCTTTGCGTTATGGTAACAGATATCGGAGATGATTTTCCCGATGTGTTCCATATCTTCCGGCAGCTCGCCTTTTTTGATCTCTTCCCCGAAAAGGTTGCAGAGCACCCTTCGGAAATATTCGTGTCTGGGGAAGGAAAGGAAGCTTCTGGAATCCGTCAGCATCCCGACAAAACAGCTGATCAGCCCCATGTTGGAAAGGGCATTCATCTGCCTGATCATCCCGTCTTTCTGGTCCAGAAACCACCAGCCGGAACCGAACTGCACTTTTCCCTTAATGCTCCCGTCGTTGAAGTTCCCGATCATGGTCGCAAAAATTTCGTTGTCGGCAGGATTTAAATTGTATAAAATCGTTTTGGTAAGTTTATCCTTTCCGTCCAGTGCATTCAGTAATCTGGACAGGGTTTCTGCCTGGACAAAATCCCCGATGGAATCCCAGCCCGTGTCCGGTCCTAAAAGATGAAGCATCCTGTGGTTGTTGTTTCTTAAAGCGCCCAGGTGGAACTGCTGCACCCAGCCGAACCGGTGATACGTTTCGCCCAGGAAAAGTAAAATCGCCGTTTTGAACTGGTTCACCTGCTTTTCAGCGATTACTTTTCCGGCCAGTTTATCCGCGAAGATGGCATTCACCTCAGCTTCTGAAGCTTCCTCGAAAGAGATATTGTTCAGTCCGTGGTCGCACAGACGGCAGCCGTTTTCATGGAAATATTCGATCCTTTTCAAAAGGGCATCGCAAAGCGATTGATATGAACTGATCTCAACGCCGGCCGATTCGCCTAATCTTGAAATGTAGTCCGCAAAATTATGGTTCTCGATCAGAATCGCTTTGTCCGGGCGGAAGGCGGTGGTCACTTTTACTTTCCAGCCGCTTTTTGAAAGGTCCTGGTGGTAGTTTAAGGTATCCAAAGGATCTTCCGTCGTGCAGAGCGATTCCACATTCATCAGCTCCAGAAGTCCTCTGGTGGATTTTTCCGGGGTCTGCAGCTGGGCGGTAATGTTTTCGTAGATCGCCGAAGCGTTGTTTTCACTTAGTAACTCATCGATCCCGAAATACCTTTTCAGTTCCAGGTGCGTCCAGTGATAAAGCGGATTCCTTAAAGTATAAGGCACCGTTTTGGCCCAGGCTTCAAACTTCTCTTTGTCGGAAGAATCCCCGGTGATGAATTTTTCGTTGATGCCCAAAGTACGCATCGCCCGCCATTTGTAATGGTCGCCCGCAATCCAGACCTTCGAGATATTCTTAAAGACCGTGTTCTCGGCCATATCCTTCGGGATCAGGTGGTTGTGGTAATCGATGATCGGCTGCTTTTCAGCGTAATTGAAATACAGCTCTTCCGCAAAGGAGTTCTGTAGTAAAAAACTATCGGTGATAAAAGATTTCATTGGTACATTTAAAAGGGCTGACCCTTATTAATAAATCATTGAATCAGAAATTACTTCCTGCCGGATCAATAAAATTCTGATTTCTATACGCCTGTATTCTTTTAACAATTTTTCAATTTTTACCGGATTAGGCAATCAATTATGTAAAAACATATCGAAAACAGTCTTGAACAAGCATGCGTATTTTTAAATATATCATTAATATCCAATTGCCTCAATAAAATTTCATTTCAAACCATAAACAAATGAAAAACAATCAATTAAAATCTAAAAAATGACAAGAAGCAAAATAAATCAAGCAGAAAAACCGATTTGCTTTTGCCCGAAAAGGGTGTCCGGTTTCCGATTTTAAAACAGTTGACCCCAAAACAAACCATCTAAGCTTTTACCGGTAATTAATTACCATTTCGTCAGAATAAATATCTATTTACCAATTAATTCACTCAAAATTTAATGATTATGAAATAAATAAAATCGTGGAAAATTTAAAAATTTTATGAAAAGAACTGATTTTTTTTATCAGACGGGCAAACGGTTGCATCCATAACCTTATACTATAATCTATGATAACCCGAAAATCATGGTATAAATTTTCTGAAAAGAAAACCCTTTATTCCGACGTCTAAAGATTCATTTTCAGGTTTAAAAAATAAATTCATGATATTTAAATAAAACCGGCTTTTAATTAAATATTTTTCAATCCATCCTCACCATAAACGAAAAGAGCGCCTGATGTTACGCAGACGCTCCTCACTTCATCTCCTTCATGATACTTCCAACTGCATTATTTAACATTCACATTGCTTTTTTTATTGTGTTTCTACCTTCTTCTTTTAAAAAAATCCCGCAGGCTGCCTTTAATCATCCAACTGACGGCATCAACTGGTATTCGGCTAAAAAAATGATGGGCCCACCTGCGGAATAAGAACCTGATATATCATCCTTAAAAAACCACAATCACCGGAATGGTCAGGTTCTCCATTAAAACTCAAATTCTCCGATCAGAATCCCGTCATCATGGTTGCTGCCTTCTTTCTGATTCTGGAATACGACTACCTTTCTCTCCTGTCTGCCCGTAGCATAATTGATATAGACTTCCGCCATGATCGCCGTCGGGCCTGCGATGCCCACCTGTCTTTCGCCAAAGAAGTTGGTTTGGATCTTATATTTACCTTTCACCGCTTTTTTTAGCAGAAACTGTTCGGGACCGAAGCCTCCGGTGAAATCATTGCTCAGCCTTCCTCCGGCTTCCGTCTGCGAATTCCCATAATAACATCGTTCGTTATCCGGATCCGTTACCCAAAGATCGATGTCGGTATCATCTTTATTCCAGTTGAGCACCACCCGGATGTTGACCGGAAGATCGGCGATAATCTTAGGGTTGATGTTCTTAAGATCGAGCTTTTTCCCGTATCTGCTAATCAGTCCGTTGATCTCCATGAGTACCGTTTCTTCGATGCCGTCGTCCCTGTTGGCCAGTTCCCTGGTATACGACTGCATCAAAATTGAATACAGATTATCGAGTGCCTGCTGGTATTGCCCGTTGTCTTCCAGCGCCAGCGCATAATCCCTGTAGCTTTGCGGATCAAAAGGCCGCCAATCCAGGACTTTCCGGGTGATGAAAAGCTCTTTGTCATAGATTTCCGCCTGTTTCAGTTTATAGGCCAGAAGCTTGTACAGTTCCTCATTTTCTATATCGAGATCCGCAATGGAGCTCAATACTTTTAATCCTGATTTTTTATCTTTAAAGCCGAACAGCAACTGGGATACATCAAAGTAATACTGAGGCGTACCTTCATATTTTTCGCGGTTCTCCAGGTAGATCCGATAAACGGTTTCCGCATCTTTGGCCTTTCCAAAAAGCTTCATATATTCCGCATCGGATTTTACATCGATCACATTGATTCTCCCGGAACTGACAACTTCTGAAAGTCTCGTGTTCTCCGTACCGCTGCGAGCCTGTACTCCCGCGGCCCTGCCCTGCAATGACTGAACCGTATTGTTTGAAGCCAGTAACGGTTCAGAAGCAACACTTACCGCTGAAGTTTTGGCCTCTCTCCGGACCGTATTATACCCCATCACCACCACTTCCTGAATGTCTTTGGATTTAGAAGCGAGGATATCCACCGCCTCATCATCCTGCTGAACTTCAATCTCCCGGGCTGCCGATGCATTTGCCGTTGCACCGGGAACTCCTGTCATGACCACTTCTTCAATTTCCATGTTTCTTCCGGTGGCAGAATCCCGGATTGCACCACGATCCGGTTGAGGATAACGTTTTACCTTTTCTTTCGGGGTAAAATCTTTTTTCCACCATGCTTTTAGTTCTTCAGTCATTCTTTCGGCATCGGCCATGAGGTCTTTTACGCGTTCGTCTTTGCGGACGCTGTTGTTTTTCACTATCCGATCGTACACGCTTCTGAGCTCTGCCGGCGGCGGGATCTCGTACCGCACATAATCTTCCACATTTTCCAGGACCATCAGGCTCATGTTGTTGCTGACCAACCCGAACCGGCGGCTGATGTTTTTAATCTCGTTTTTATTTTCCTTTTCAAAAATTTCCAGTTCGCCCAGCTTTTTCTGGGCCAAGAATTTTGAGATTTCCCAGTCTTTCACGATCTGCTCCCCGGCATCCAGGGAGATGGTCCGGTTTTCCGTAGCTTCATTTCCGTACCCGAATCTGGCGACAACAGAAGACTGGTTTCCATTGAGAATCCCGGTAAGTACAAAATCCTGGGAAATGGTTTGGGGCAGCGAAGGATAGGCTTCGGAAACCGCGTCGTTTTGCTCCAGTCCTAAAAATTTCAAAGGCTGGAACAGGAGCTTTTTCACTTCTTTTGCAGGATCGTTTTCGTTCAGGTTTAAAAATTCACCGCCGGTAAGATTGCTGATGAACTTCAGTTGGGCGGCATTTACTGATGGCGATGACGAAACGGTATAAACCGGCCTTTTTGTGTTCCCGTTTACGTTCAGTTCCCCGAAAGAAGACAGGCCGTCGGTAAAAAACAGGACCTCATCTTCTTTCACCGGCTTCAGCTGCCCGAAGTCTGTACCGCCGTCATAGACCGTCCGCAACAGGTAGTCTTTCAGCGCAGTCCAGTTCCCGTTGCTGATTCTAAAGTCCTGCCCATCCTCAAATGTATGGTTGAGAAAATAGACTTTTACCGTGAGGTTTTTATTGGTCTTAAAATAAGCATCCAGCAAAGCCCATTCTTTCAGGTGATCCCGCTTTTTGCCGCTTAAGGAATTATCCCAGACCACGGCCAGTTTTTCCGGAAGTTTTTTCGCCCGCTCCCCCGGATTGATCGTGATCCCGGCCAGGAAATAAGACGTATTCCCGGAAGCCTTCTGCATCAGTACCGTCTGGCCTCCCTCATGCTGGGGAAGATTGATCTTAATATTGTTTGCCGGTTTAAAATTGACCTTACGGGTTTCCGCCACCCAGACATTACCGTTCTTTATGAAACCGAAGCTTCCGTCGGGCTTTTCTTCCAGCTGCGGAACATCGGCACTTTGAAAAACGGTGGTTTTTAAAGTAAACTGAGGGATTTCGGCATTCCCGTTCAGCGGCAGGAAGTACAGATAGGCATTTCCGGACTTTTTCAGTTCGTAGTTGTAGGTAATCTGAACCGTTCTTTCACCGCCATTGGCAGAGATCGGATAAACTGTGGTCCTGAAATTGTTCCCTTCCACTTTTTCGAGGATGCCGGGATCCACATTCCTTTTTTTAATGGTTTCGTAGACTTCCCTGGCTTTTTCCTTTTCTACCGGAACGGCGTTCCGCAGTTTCCCGTTGATGTCGAGGGCATATCCGCTTGCATTAACGCCTTCCGGCAGCGGAAAGGTAACCCTTCCTTCCCTCAGCCGGCTGGAATTGTTCCTGAAAACCATGGTTACGGTGTTGGTGGAAATCCTTCCGGTGATTTTGGTTTCGATGTCCAGCTTCTGCAGAACCACGTCATTGTTTTTATGGTAGCCGCCTTTTCCGTCGCCGGTTTCCACCACCGGAACCTGGGCCATGCTGAATGCAGGAAGTAATAACAGGAGGTTTATATATAAATTTTTCATAGATGATCTTTTTTTGTTTCTGACAGCTGTCTCTATTCATATAGATGCAGCAACCGGAAAAAACGTTGGAAAGGATTTTAAAAAAATTCATCTCAAAATCACATACTGCTGTTATTCAGCGATATAATTTAAATAAAATCTGATCGGAAAAATTTTGGAAAGAACCGGATCTTTCCTGAAATGGTAAAAATTTGAATACATCAGGTTGATAATAAGGACAAAAATCAAAGCATTTATCCAAAACCGGTAAACGTGACTTAAAAAATAATGAAATTTCCGTGTCTGCGTTATGAATCCCATCATAAAAGCCGGAGCGAAAATGCCGTTATCTTTGAAGGGTATTCATTCACTCCTTGCAACTTATTTTTTCAAAGACCGCTTTCTGAAACAGGAAGCGGCCTTTTTATGGGTACTTAAAAGAATCAGTGATTCCCTAAAATAAAAGTTTTTCCCGGAAGAAGAACTTTCATTTGAATCAGAGAAAAAGATTATGCGCCTATCGGCTCGGGTACGATAATGTAACATTCTTCATTAATCGCCACGCAGACGTCCGCATCAGGACAGTAGTACTTTCCGGGAGGACATTTTGAAACGGATGCCGCTCCTGCGATGGCCTTTAGTTCTTTTCTCGACAGAGTTTTCAGATTTTTCATAATGGTAGAATTTGGTTCAGTTATACAATTTGTAATCTAACAGTCTCAAAGTTAATGAAATATTCATACCGCTTGCAGATTATTTTCATCAAATTACGAATGCCCATTCAAGAGCAGATTCGACGGGATTTCACATCCGATGCTTTACTATTTTCAGCTAAAATTTCAAGCAAAATAATGGCAGACTGAATTATTCCAGATCACCGGAGACAAATCAATAAATGTTAATAAAAGTTAAAATACGGCATGCTTTTCGTGTTTTAAACAGGGTCTAAACCAGCCCAACAATGACGTTAAAAGTAGTAGGCCAATAAAACAATTTATTAAAAATGGAAAAAAAACCAGTACCTAACGGACCCAGCAAAACAGGAAATCCTTCCGGAGACAACAGAGGTAATAATCCCACTGCTCCCGGTAAAACACCGCCACCGGCTCCTAAAAAAAAAGTCGTGAATTCAGTTAATGCCCGGTAAATAATACCGGGTTATTTTATTTTAATGAGTTTCTATCATGGTATCTGTATAGAATATAATTTAAATATCACGATTAAATTATGGTTTATCTGAGAAATATATCCATTCAGGGAATAAAATATCCCTAAACGAATGGGTATTTTACCGGATAATTTTTAACTTTACCCTTCGACGAATAAACACAAATCGCTTTATCTTTAAGCCAATAAAACTTTGATTACCGCTATGGAACAGAAAATACATCAGGGAAGAAACGTAAAACGCTTCAGGGAAATGCTCGGCATCAAGCAGGAAGCCCTCGCCTTCGACCTCGGCGAAGACTGGAATCAGAAGAAAATTTCCCTCCTGGAACAGAAGGCCACCATCGAAGCCCCACTCCTCCAGGCCATTTCCAACGTCCTGAACATCCCCGTAGAAGCCTTTCAGAATTTTGATGAGGAGCAGGCGGTGAATATTATTTCTAATACATTCAATGATGGCTCATTCTTAAATACTGGACATACTCCAACATTTAATGTTAATCCAATTGATAAATTAATTCAACTTCACGAAGAAAAGATTGCTTTGTATGAGAGGATGCTGAAGGAGAAGGAGGAGATGATGGAGCGGCTGGAAAGGCTTATTACTAAAGTTTAAGTAAATCTGGATAATTATATGAATGAGGCTGTCCAAAAAGGGCAGCCTCTTTTTATGCGGCTAATTTTTTAGAAAGCAAATGATGTTTTGTTTTTCTGCTCTGTCGTATTTGGAAAAGCACAACAAAAAATATTTCGATTTTTAAAATGAT
>CAJYRQ010000019.1 GCA_913777465.1 uncultured Chryseobacterium sp. | reverse complement strand
GTTTTTAATTTGTTTATACTATTTAATTTTAGTTAAAATTAATTTTGTTAACAAATAATTGTAAATTTTTAATCGTTTTATTTATGTTATTTTTAATAAATGTTAAATTCTCATAATTTTCCTTTGTCTTCTTAAGAAAGTTTTACAAATTTGTAAACACAAAAATAATTTAATAATAATATGAAGAAACTAACAGCTAGTGTGCTTGTTTTAGTGATCTTTTCATCGCTGGCAGTAGCAAATGCTCAGCAAACGAAGAGTGATACGGTAAGAACACAGGATATTGAAGGTGTAGTGGTAACTGCATTGGGGATTAAAAGAGATAAAAAATCGTTGGGATATGCATCTCAGGAAATTAAATCAGATGCAATTACTAAAGGAACTACAAATACGGGAAATGTCGCTTCACAGCTTTCTGGTAAAGTTGCTGGTCTTCAGGTAAACACTAATAATAACTTTGGCGGATCTTCAAATTTAGTAATTAGGGGATATAAATCATTAAACGGTGGTGGACCATTAATTGTAATAGATGGCTCACCTGTAAGTAACTCATCACTTTCAGGACAATATGACTATGGTAACTTTTTATCAGATATAAATCAGGAAGATATAGAATCTATTAACGTATTAAAGGGTGCGGCTGCATCTGCTTTGTATGGTGAAAGAGGACTTAATGGAGTTATTGTAATCACCACAAAATCAGGAAGGGGTAAAGATGATAAAAGATGGGGCGTTACATTGAATTCAGGAGTTAGTGTAGGTATAATAGATAAATCCACTTTTCCTAAATATCAGAATCAGTACGGAGGTGGATATGGTAATTATTTCAATGAGGACGGATACACGAACTTCAGTGATGATGCATCTTTCGGACCAAAATATGATGGAAGCTTAGTATACACATGGGAGTCTTTTGATCCGACATCACCATTATATGGAAAGCAAAGTCCGTATGCTGCTGCCAAACATACTCCTATAGACTTTTTTGAAACTGCTTCTACTTATACAAATACAATTTCATTGCAAAAAGCTTCTGAAAAGAGTAATTTGCTTTTAAACTATACTAATCAGTTGATGAGTGGTATATTGCCTAATTCGGATCTGAGAAAGAATACGCTTTCAGCTAAATTTAATTTCGATCTTACAGATAAATTAACGGCTTCTGTATATTCCAGTTTAACTTTACAGGATACAAAAGGTAGAAATGAAACTGGGTACTCAGATAATACAATGAGTTCTTTCAGACAATGGTGGAATGTAGATACTGATATGTATGCACTTAGAGATGCTTATAGAAGAACGGGGCAAAATGTTACCTGGAACTGGCATTCTACAGATGATGTTACACCTTACTACTGGGATAATCCATATTTCCAGAGATATGAAAGTTATCAGTCAGATAATAGAACAAGGGTTTTCTCATACGCCTCACTTAATTATAAATTCACAAAAAAATTAGGATTAACTACCAAATTATCTTATGATTTGCTGGATATGTTGATTGAAAATAGATTAGCAGTAGGATCTGTACCGAGAGATTGGGGAGCATCGGGCAACCCAGTTGGATCCGGATATTCCCGACAGAATGTGAGAAATACTGAAATTAACTTTGATACCTTTTTCAACTATGGTTTTGATATCACAGATGATCTGGATATTTCAGGTATTATCGGAGGAAATGTTAGAAGAAATACAAATTCAAATACTTATATTTCTACCGAAGGAGGATTAGTTATTCCTAATTTATATTCCATAGCAAATTCGGCAGACAATATTAAACCAATGACCGAAAATTTCAATAGAATAGCAACGGTCGGAGGTTATGCTACGGCATCATTAGGTTATAAAGATACTTATTTTATTGATGGTAACTTTAGAATAGATCAGTCATCTACGCTTCCAAGAGATAATAATGCTTATGGTTATGGGTCTGTTTCAGGATCTGTAGTCCTTTCAAACCTTATTAAAAAAGATTGGTTAAATTTTTGGAAGATTAGAGGTAACTATGCTGTTGTAGGTGGGGCTACGACTGCTTATCAACTGCAAAACACGTACACAACATTAGGGATTTATGATGGTACTGTTCTTTATGATACTCCTAATACTTTGAAAAATAGTGAATTAAGACCTGAGCGATCTAAAGAATATGAATTTGGTATGGAAGCGCAATTTTTCAAGAGAAGATTAGGATTTGATGTTGCGTACTACAAATCAAAAACAATAGATCAGATTATCAGTTTACCTGTTTCGAATGCCACAGGCTACGGAGCGTATGTATTTAATGCAGGTAGAATCGATAATGAAGGAATTGAAGCGGCATTAAATTTAACGCCAATTAAATCCAAAGATTTTTCATGGGATATTAATGCAAACTGGGCTAAAAATAGAAACACTGTAGTTGATTTGAACGGTGTGGATAATTATCAGTTAGGTTCTTATCAGGGTAATGTTACTTTAAATGCTTCAGTTGGACAAGCATTTGGTACTCTGGTAGGTACGGACTATGTATATAATGATAAAGGCGAAAGATTAGTAACCTCACCAAATGCCGCAGGTGTAGGCGGAGGTCTTTGGCAAAAATCAAATCCTAAGGTAATTGGTAATATCACTCCAGATTGGACAGGAGGTTTACGTAATACATTTAAATATAAAGGTGTTTCATTAAGCTTTTTAATAGATGTTCAGCATGGAGGGGATACCTTCTCCACGGATTTGTGGTATGGTTATTCGGGAGGTTTATATGCCGATACTGTTTCTCCGGAATGGAGAAGCCCAAGTGGAGTTATTTTACCTGGAGTTTATGCTAACGGAAATCCTAATACAACCGTTATCGGTGGTGTGAATGCTAGTGGAAATCCTGTGTTAAACGGAAATAATTACTATAGCTATCAGCCTGAGGGATATACCAATGCACCAAACAGCCAGTTTATATATGATGCATCTTATGTAAAATTGAGAGAGGCAAGTATTTCTTATTCTTTATCAAAATCTGTTTTAGCCAATACTGCATTTGAAGATGTGACTCTTTCCTTAGTAGGAAGAAATCTTTGGATTATCCATAAAAATCTACCTTACGGTGATCCTGAAGCCGGTGTCGGAGGGGGATTAAGATCCAGAGGTAACTCAATTGGTATATTACCAACAACACGAGAAATAGGCTTCAATGTTAATATTAAATTTTAATCAAGTACCAAAATGAAAAATATAATAAAAATATTAGGTATCGCTTCACTGGCTTTAGTAAGTATTACTTCCTGTGAAAGAGATATTACAACACTCAATGTAGATCCTAAAAATCCGAATGTCGTTCCGACTGAGAATTTACTTTCTACAGTTTCATATTATATGACCAGTGCTCATGTTTCTGCCAGTGTAAATGAAAATATAACCCGTTTTTTCACTCAGCAATGGACAGAGACTACCTATACGAGTGAAACCAATTACTATTTTGATCAAAGAAATCAAAATCAATTCTTTTTTAATAATACTTACAGAGAGGTACTAGGGCCATTGGATAAAGCAAAACAGTTTCTTGAAACTGAAAAAGAAAGTACAACTTATAGTATTTCAGACCAAAATAAGATTAAAGCAAACAAAAGAGCTATATTAGAAATACTTTCTATCTATGGCTGGATGAGCTTAGTTGACAGTTTTGGAGATGTTCCCTATAGTCAGGCTCTTAAAACTGAAAATGGTAATGTTATTCTACAACCTGTTTATGATGATGCACAGACAATTTACAATGATCTATTAAATAGATTAGATGCCGTAAATTCAAGCATTTCGACTAATCTGCCGAGTTATGATAAAGATCCTTTCTATGGAGGAGATATGTCAAAATGGTTAAAAGTTTCAAACACGATAAAACTTCAAATGGGCTTGAACCTGGCTGATGTAAATAGTGCTAGGGCAAAGAGCTTAGTAGAATCAGCTGTTACATCTGGCGTAATTACAAGTCAAAGTGATAATTTCCAATTTGTTTTTGATAATGCCTTATTCCCCAATCCGGTATATTTGAATTTAGTGGCAAATGGAAGAAATGACTTTTTGCCTTCGAATGTATTCGTAAATTTCATGAAAGCAAATAATGACCCTAGAGTTCCAAAGTACTTTACATTAGCACCTGATGGAACTTACAAAGGTGGAATTTATGGATTGCTAAATACATATGCTAATTTTTCAAAAATTACAGATAGGATAAAAGGTGCAACTGTACCGGGGCAAATATTTGATGTAGTTTCTGTAAAATTCATGTTAGCAGAAGCTGCTGGAAGAGGATATAATGTTGGTACTTCTGCAAATCTATTATATCAACAGGCTGTTACTGCTTCTATGCAAGATTGGGATGTAGCGGCATCTGATATTACAACTTTCTTAGCTAGCCATCCTTATGATGCGACAAATTGGAAGAAGTCTATTGGTGAGGCTGCTTGGATTGCCATGTATAACAGAGGATTTGAAGCATGGTATTTTTGGAGAAGGTTAGATTACCCTGTTTTAAACAATGCACCTACTGCTGAATTTGGTTTAGTTAGAAGGATGCCATATCCAATAGGTGAAAAAAATAATAATGCTGCAAATGTAAATAATGCATCAGCAAAAATTCCTGGAGGCGATATTTATAGTTCAAGAGTTTTCTGGGATAAAAATTAATTTCTCAAGCAAATTTTAATATTTCAACATTCATATTACACCGCCTTCGGGCGGTTTTTTTATTTCCGTATATTTGCATTTCGAGAATGAAAGTCTCATTATTTTAAACGACAGATAATGAATATTAAAAAGATAATAGAAGAAAAACTTTCGGAGGTTATTTTAAATGTCTTTCAGTTGAAAGACATTGAGCTGGAAGTTCAGGAAAATAAGACGGAATTTGAGGGGGATTTTACCATTGTGACTTTTCCGTTGGTGAAGCAGCTGAAGAAAAATCCTGAAAGCATCGGGGTAGAACTGGGTGATGCATTGACACAGCAAACGGAACTGCTGGAAAGTTTTAATGTAGTTAAAGGTTTCCTGAATGTTAAAATCAAAAACCAGTTCTTTGTCAATAATTTCAAAAGTGTGGTGAAGGATTTCGATACGGTGGAAAAGAAAAATGCTACCGTGATGATTGAATATTCCTCTCCGAACACCAACAAACCATTGCACTTAGGTCATGTTCGAAACAATTTATTAGGTTTCTCTGTGGCTGCGATCTTAAAAGAGGCAGGCTATGAGGTGATCAAAACCCAGATCATCAATGACCGGGGAATTCATATTTGTAAATCGATGCTGGCCTGGGAAAAATTTGGCAAGGGGGAAACTCCAGAGGCAACAGAAACCAAAGGGGATAAATTCGTTGGGAATTATTACGTGAAGTTCGATCAGGAATATAAAAGAGAAATCTCAGAACTGGTAGCTCAGGGTATGACTGAGGAACAGGCGAAAAAAGAAGCACCACTGATTAAAGAAGCTCAAAAAATGCTGCTGGATTGGGAGAACGGTGACGAACACGTGAGAAATCTCTGGAGCGAAATGAATTCCTGGGTGTATAAAGGATTCAACGAAACCTACAGCAGATTGGGTGTTGATTTTGATCAGGTGCAATATGAAAGCAATACCTATATTCTAGGAAAAGACCTGATTCAGGAAGGCCTGGATAAAGGTTTGCTGTACCGGAAAGAAGACGGTTCGGTTTGGTGTGACCTTACGGATGAAGGTCTGGATCAGAAATTATTGCTGCGTTCAGACGGAACTTCGGTATACATGACGCAGGATCTGGGAACAGCTGTCGAGCGTTTTAAGCAGAATGATATTCAGAAACTGATTTATACCGTAGGAAACGAGCAGGATTACCACTTTCAGGTATTGTTTAAAATACTAGGAAAATTAGGATATTCATGGGCAGATCAATTGTACCATTTGTCTTATGGAATGGTAGAACTGCCTAACGGAAAAATGAAATCCCGTGAAGGGACGGTTGTGGATGCTGATGAACTGATGCAGGAAATGTATGAAGCCGCAAAAACAAAGACCATAGAACTGGGAAAACTGGAAGGGCTGACGGAAGATGAAAAAGGAGCTTCCTACGAGATTATCGGCCAGGCTGCTTTAAAGTATTTCATGCTGAAGGTGGATCCAAAGAAAAAGATGTTGTTCAATCCGGAAGAGAGTATCGACTTTAACGGAAATACAGGGCCATTTATCCTTTATACCTATGCCCGAATCCAGTCTTTGTTGGGTAAAGCGGATTACCGGCATACAGATATTGCTGATGTTGAGTTGAATACTCAGGAGAAGGAACTGGTAATGCTGTTGGCCAATTACAAACCTACGGTTTCAAAAGCGGCAGAACTGTTAAGTCCGGCCCTGATTGCCAATTATCTGTATGACCTGGTGAAAGCCTATAATTCTTTCTATCAGACCAATCCGGTTATGAAACTGGAAGATGAGAATATAAAGCAGCTTCGACTGAACTTATCGGATCTCACGGCAAAAACCATACAGAAATCCTTAAGTCTGTTGGGAATTAAAACCGTAAACCGGATGTAAAAAATAAGAGTCGGTCTCACAACTCAATGATGTGGGTTGAAAATCGACTGTACTAAATTATTCTTCGATAGTAGGTCGAGAAAAATCATAAAAAAAGTCCGTTTTCACTATTTGTGAGACGGACTCTTCTTATTCTTTAATATGAGCTCAACTAGGATTGGGCTGAAATGTTAGCTAAAAACTTCCATCCTCCAGCTCCCATCTTCAAGCTTAAGCTATACTTTTTCTTCCTCCTTTTTCTCTCTCAAACTGTCTTCATACATCTTCGCATCACTCCATTGGGCATGCTGTGACGGGATAATCCTGAATCCTTTGCGCTGTGCATAAACCTTGGTATATTCGGCACCGAAGAAAACCAGCATACAGGAATAATTAATCCACAACATCACCAGGATTATGGTTCCGGCAGCCCCGAAAGCTGAGGTCGGCTGGGCTTTGCTGAAATAAAGGCTCAAAAGAAACTTTCCCAAGGTAAACAGCACTGCCGTTAAAAAAGCACCGTTCCAGACCGGTTTCCATCGGATCCGTACGTCCGGGAAAAATTTGAACATCAAAGCAAACAGCAGCATGGTAATGAGGAAGCCGACACTGAAGTTAATAAACTGTACCAGAATATAGGTTTCCAGCCCAAAATAAACCGTAATCCAGTCATTCAAAATACTGATGAGTGAAGAGAGCAGCATGGTTACCATCAGTAAAAATCCGATAATCAGGATCAGCCCCAGGGAATTGGCCCGGTCTACAAGGAACTTAACGAAAGCTTTTTTTGGAGTGGCTTTTACTTCCCAAAGGTTATTCAGTGAATGCTGAAGCTGGAAAAAGAGCGTCGTAGAACCGAAAATCAGTGAACCGACCCCGACAATTTTCATAATGATATTTTCTTTATCCACTAAAGCTCCGGCAATCATATCCTGTATACTTTTGGCAGCATCCTGACCCATAATCCCGCTGATCTGGGTGCTGATTTCCCCACGGATGGCATCTTCGCCAAAAAAATGCCCTGCGATCCAGATAATGATGATCAGCAATCCCGGAATGGAAAAAATAGCATAATAAGCCAGACTCGCAGAATCATTGGAGGCGGAGGAATTATTCCACTGGGTAAAAGTTTCTTTCAATGTTTCCCAGAAAAATTTAATACGTTTCATCATTTTGTTATCATTTACATTAGAAGGGATAGCCGATGGCAATATTTAAGATAAGATTGTCTTTTCTCCAGCTGGAATCTCCGAAATTAATCCGGTCGAAAGCCCAACGGTCACCTTTTTCATAATAAGGAACCCTCAGAGGCATGGCCAGATCCAATCTTAAAATTAAAATGGAGAAATCAAGTCTAAGACCCACACCGGCTCCTACTGCGATCTCGCTTAAAAAATCCTTGGAGAATTTTGCCCCTGGCCTGGTCGGGTCATCATTGATCAGCCAGACGTTCCCTGCATCTGCAAAGACGGCAACATTCAGGAACTTATATAAATTAGCACGGTATTCGGCGTTCAGCTCAAGCTTTACATCACCCGACTGATCGAAATAGTACCCTTCTTCAATAGTCCTCGGATCAAAACTTCCGGGGCCCAGCGTTCTGGCACGGAAAGCCCGGACACTGTTGCTTCCTCCGGAGAAGAACTGTCTGGAAAAAGGGATGTACTCCGAATTTCCATAAGGATAGGCAATACCCGCAATCGCTCTTGTGGCCAGCGATGTCTTTTCACCGAATTTATGGTAAAACCGGAAATCATTCTCAATTTTCGCAAACTGACTGAATGGAACTCCGAAGATCTTCTTTTCTTTATCCTCTTTTACATTGGCACCGGTTAATAAGCCGGTTAAATTTCCTGCAAGATCCAACGTTCCTTTATAATAGAAGGTGTTGGCTTTCGGAAGCATGGTATTGGTATACGTATAAGAATAGATCGGACCGAAAATCAGCTGCGGTTTTACCACTCTTGCCATTGCATCATTTTTGGCCGCTTTCTCTTCATATAAAGGAGTAATATTGGCCGGGGAAACATACGTAATGTCGAGTATCTTAAGGTCATGTTCCTTTCTTGCATTTTCTTTCCATACGTATCCGAATGAGCCGTTAAAAGTGTTCAGAGAATAATATTCTGTCCGGTTCTGAAATTCGTAGCCCAGGGAAATATTGGTTCTCGGTACAAAAGCACTGGAAGAATTAAACCTGAACGGTGCTACGATCCGTGGAATGGAAAGCTGCGCATTGGCCCCGGTCCTGAAAATATTTTTCGCATTCTCCGGTCCACCGATCTGGAAATCGAAAGCACCATACACCGAAGCTTTAAACTGCTCGGCACCACGGAAAAAGTTCCGGTGGGTCCAGTTCAGGTTTACCTCGCTTCCCGCATAATTCGCAGAGTTGGTTCTTCCCAGGGTCTCCAGCCGAAGCGACTGAAGCTGTCTTGGAGTCAGCATATAATAAGTATCAAACTTGTGCTGTAGAGAATCCGAAACGATGAACTCATTTTTCACAAATTTAAAGACGCCTAAACTGATCAACCGGTTCAGCGTAAGGTTATGATTGGTCCGGTTATACAGGTCTCCCGTTTTAAAGTACAGAGCCCGGTCGAAAATTTTCGGTTTGAATTTATGCTCGGGATCAATTACGTAAATGTCGTTATGCCGGTACTTTTCCAGGGAATCCGTATTCATCGGTACGCTGTACTTCCCATCCTTTACATCCTGGATATTATAATTCGGGAAAACAATCACTTTATCAATGCTGAATTGTTCCTTTGAAATATCCGGAGTATTATCCTTCAGTTTTACGTTCAGTTCAACTTTATGGTTTTTGCTTACCGTACTGTCGGCCTGCACAATAATATTGTCCGGATGGAAATAGTAGAAGCCTCTTTCCTTTAAGCGGTTATCTATTCTTTCCCGCTCAGATTTGATTACATCCAGATCAAAAGGATTCCCTCTTTTCAGCAGTGTTCTCTCTGAAGTATCCCGTATTTCCTGATTTACCAAAGAAGAATCCTTCTGAAACTTTACTTCGCTGATCAGGTACCTGGCACCTGGTTTTACGGTGTAGATCACCTTTGCCTTCCTGTTTTTGGAAATGGTATCGTACGTTGCCTGTGCATTGAAATACCCTTTGTTTTCAGAATAATTAACAATGATATCTTTGTTGAATTCGCGGTCTACATCACCCAGCAAAACAGGTTTCTCACCTACTTTATATTTCAGCCAGTAATTAAAGCCTTTCTCTTTCTTCGGCTCTTTGGCAATATTGTAAAAATAGAGTTTAGGCCTTAATCCTAAAAACGATGAATTGGGTTTGGGCGTAAGATTGGCCTCAAGGGCACTCTGAAGATCCTTCTTTTCTTTTTTGGGAAGGGTATCGTTTTCAATCTTCACTTCCGCACCGGTGTACAGCATTTGTCCTTCTTTCAGAAACTTCGTATTGCTGCATGAAAGTGCAACCGAAGCCATTCCGAAAGTAAGTAAATACCTGAAATAGGTCTGATAATTTTTGTCCATTATTTAAATTCTACAACCTGGTTTTGCTTATTTTTTTTCTGTTCCTTCTGCCTGTTGTTTTTTGATCTTTGGAAGATCTCCCGGAATTTGTCGTAATCCAGCGTAATGATAAATCCTAATCCGGTTTCCACGATCTGTCCCTGCAGGGCCACCTGATATTCGTTCTTACGGTAGGCACGCAGCATGTATCGTTCATCACGGGACAGGCTGTAATCTACCGTCACATCCCCCGCAATATTCGTCATGTTTTCATTCTGGCGGGCATCTCCTTCCAGCGCAAAATTACTTCCGACCGAAACTTTCAGGCGGTCATTCAGCAATTTTTTGCTAAGCCCGACATTCAGGTCGGTTCTTGTATTTTTATTTCCGGTGGAATAATCCTCGGAAGACTCGAGGTCAAAATTGAGGTCGACCCCTTTGATCAGATCGGAGGCGAGATTGTTAAGCTGCTGCGAAAGAATCTTGCTCACACTCTGGCGGGCCAGCATTTCACCGGACGTTCCGGCACCCGACTGGAATGGGTTTTCTCCTACAAACCGGTTCAGCAGAAGAAGGGCGAAAACCTGTTTGTTCATTTCGGATTCCTGGGTCCTCAGCTGGGATAATTTCTGATCAACAATATCCGTTACATTGGAAGAAACCGCATTGTTTTTTTCATCGGTGGTAATATCGAAAGTAATTACCGGCTTCAACAGTTCCCCTTTCATGATCAGTAAAGTGTTGAACGGAATTCTTTGCTTGAACTGGTTCAAAGTAGACGCCGATTCACCGCTGATCTGCTGTTCCACCAGGTCGATCGGTGCGGTCTCGGTTTTATAGACGGCGGTAATATCCAGGTTGGCAGTGGTCGGTTCGCCGGTCCAGGTAATCGTACTTCCTTTCTGGATATCGAACTTACGTTTCAGGACGCTTACCGTCATTTCGTAGCTTCCGGATTCCACTTCATACACCCCGACCAGCGTGGTTTTTCCTGAAGGATCCACACCGCCCGTTAATTCCGCTTCTCCCTGAAGTTTCACAAAATCCCCGTTGGCTTTATCGATCAGTAAAGACAGTTTGGCTTCTTTGCTGAGCTCGATGTTCACACTCACATCCATCCCTTTCATGCGGGTTTGTGAACTGATGGAATCCGCCTTGATGGTTTTATTCAAAGCGACCTGATCCTGATCGATGAACTCCACGATGCCTTCTCTTTCCTGCAGGGTAGGAGAGGATTGCGGAAGAACGAAGGTGAAATCCGTATTGTCAGTCACTGCCAGTCTTCCATCTACTTTCGGCAGATCCAGGTTTCCTCTGATCCTTAAACCGGCGTCAATAGAAAGTACCCCGTACATAAGGGCTTCATTCGATTTTTCGGAATTTACCACTTTGAAATCTTTTGCATTCAGGTCCAGATTGAAAGCAAAATCCCTGTAGGTCTGCGTTAAAACCTGTCCGTCGATATTCAGAGAATTTCCGTCTTTGTCATTGATTTTAAAATCATTAAATTCAATTCCGCGGCTGGTAAAATCGATTTCATCATTCAGTTTCCTGAAATCGCTTCCCGTTTTGGCAATTTCAAGTCCGGCATCATTGAATTTTACTTTACCTAAAATATTCGGTTGGGCGGCTGTACCTGTAATTTTTAAATTTCCGGAAATATAGCCTTCGGTATTAGTGATCGCATTCATCGAGAATCCCTGTACGGATTTCATCTGAAGCTGGTTGATCGCCATATTCATATCAAACGTACTGGTGGAAGTATTGTAATCGCCGAGAATTTTTACATCGTTATTGTTTCCGGAAAGGGCGATGTTGGCATTCAGGAGATTCGGCGAGTTGTTATCCACTTTTACGGCAAGATTCCCTACCGGATTTCCATAGACGATCAGGTCCGAAACATTCAGGTCGGAAGTAAACGTCATTTTCTTGGTTAAATTTCTCAGCTGTGCGGTTCCGTTAATCGTTCCTCTGGCCAGTACCGTATCTTTTTTAATGAGCTCTGTAATGGTTTCGATCTTAAAATCCTTTAGTGAAACATTCAGCGGTGCATTGGCGGTCTGGCTTTCCGATTGTAATGAAATTTCACTTCCGGCGTTGGAGAGTCTGAAATTATCTGCCAGGATTCCGTTTTTGCCGATCTGGATCCTGTTGTTTTCGGCTACGGTCCAGTCGGTGTAATTTAATTTTAATCCGTTCGGGTTTAATGAAATTTCAGTGATGTCATTCAGTGATCTCGCATTTCCTGCAATCAGGAACTGGGTCACCTCTTTATCATCTTTCGTCGTAATATTATAGTTAATGGTGTTATTGGCGACATCTCCGGCAATGCCGATTTTATTTAAAGCAAAGCTTGAGCTTTTCAGTCCGCCCACATACAGGTTGTATTGCAAAGCCTGGTTCTGGTTGGTCACTTTAATGGTTGCATTTTCAATGGAATTTTCACCATAGAGCACCTGCGGGATCTGTCCGTCGATTTCTATTTTCTGTGAATCGGCATCGTAGTTTCCGTTAAGGTTAATGGTTTCAAAACTTTTCAGTTCCGGCACAAACTTCCGGATCAGATCGTCATTCTTAATTTTTGCATTAAAGGTGAAAAACTGCCCGCCCTGAATCTTCTGTGTTTTCCCCGTTTTCTGGAACTGGTAATATTGGTTCACGGTATTGGATAAAGCTCCGAAAATTTGGGTCAGTTTATATTTACCCCTCAGCTCCACATCTGCAATCTGAGAATTGAGAACGATATTGGTAGAGTCGCTGGTAGAAGAGGCTTTCAGGTTAACCTCCTGGATCGGATAGATTTCTTTCGTATCAGAGAATGCAAAATCCTTTAAATTCAGATAGCCGTTCAGATTATCCGGATCAAGGTTTTTAAAATCACCGTCTATTTTCCCGGCAAGGATCATCGGATCTTTGTAAAACCCTAATTTGTTTAAATCTAATTTATTAATATTTCCATTAATTTTTACGGTAGGATTTTTCTCGTTGTACACCCCGGAAGCTGTTAAAAATAAATTGGCGTTCGGATCTTTTGAATTTAAAACGACGTCATATGCGCCTCTTCTTATTTTACCGGTCAGGTTCATGTTCTGATAACGGTATCCTTTGTATACGGCAGAGGCTACATTTCCTCTCAGATCGGCATTGGCATTTTTGAAATCAAAACTTTCTCCTTTAGCATAAATCTGTGCAGAGATAGGTCCGATGTCTTTATTCCGGATAATTTTTCCGATCTGCAATCCCTGAAGATTGGCTTTCACAGTATACAGTTCCCTGTTTTTTCTCCGCATATCCAGGTTGGCATCTACAGAGGCATTTCCAAGGGTAGAATAAAGGTTCAGATTGGCGTTTACCACTTTGGTGGTTCCTTTGGCCGTTCCTTTGATGCTCATCTGGGAAGGCAGGGAAATATTGGAAGGAATGGTATTTCTAGGAACAAGGTTAAAGATCGTCCTGGCGGAGGAAGACAATTCGGCAATCCTTAAATCATAATACAGATTGTCGGGATTCATTGCGTTTTTTACTCTTCCTGAAGCGGCAACCCTTAACTGATCCAGCCCGGAAACTTTAAGTTTATTAATGAGCAGATCATTTACACTCCCTTTTACATTGGCATCCACATTCACGATGGCATTCGGATATTTATTGAATGGAGCGGTATTTCTCAACGTCGGCACAAGGTTCAGAATGTCGGCGAATCCGATTTTGGAATCTTCGATATTGGCGGAAACCTGTACGGCACCCAAGTTGGAACTCAGCTGTTCGATGGAATTGTAATTTAATACCACTTCATCACGCAAAATGGTTTTCGGGGTCTGTAAGTATAAATCTTTTAAATAAGCTTCTTTCTGATTGTAAACAAAATCCGTATTGAATTTCTGAATATTTAACCCTCTTGCCTCCTGAATTTCCGCAGAATTGACGCTTCCGGCGAAGGTATTATCCTGCATTTTAAAATCTTCCACTTCTATATTCAGCTTTGAAAAATTCAGGTGGTTAAAGTCCATTCCCTGTCGTGTCGGGGCGATGGCGGTATTGTTGTAGGCCACTTTCACATCGTTCAACACCAGCTTTCCAAGCAGCAGGGCCAGGGCTTTCTCCCGGTCTGCAGCTTTTGAATTTTCTGGCTCTTCAGAGTCTTTCGGATTGGCATCTTTAGCAGGAAGATACAGGTTGGCGTTGATGTCCGCTCCTGAAAGGATCACGTTACCGACATCATAAGCATTGTTCTGAAGATCGAGCTTGTTGACTTTCGTACTGAGCTCTTTAAATAAAACCTTGGCGAAAGTTTTGGTATTGTCGTCACCGTAATCGATATTGAAATTGGTCAGTTTAATTCCTCTCAATCCAAGCTGCATCGGCTTTTTATTATTCAGGGAATCCACCTTCTTTTCAACTTTATCGGAAACCTCTTCAATGAGATCCTGTTTCAGCTTTAGCTTTAATCCGTCCAGATTGATGTCGTTGACGGCATATTTGTTATTCTGAAGATCAAAAGTCTGTACCCGGGTATCAAAGGATTTGAAATACACCTGAATGTCGTTCCGCGACTGCTGGTCGTTGAAGGTGACGCCGATGTCTTTTAATTTAATTTTATCCAGAGAAATGATAAAAGGTTTCGACGGGCTCTCTTCTTTGTCGGTCGTGGCAAAAGCATCAAGAATATAATCAAAGTTGAATTTACCGTCGGGTTTCCTCACCACATTGGCTCTTGCACCTTCCAGGTCTACCGAAGTAATATCGGCTGTGGAACTCATGAGCTTCATCATATTGAGGCCCACATCCAGCTTTCTTACCGCTAAAAGGGTATCGATATTCTGGCCTTTCAGATAAAGATTTTCCATGATAAGGCTGTTCGGGAATCCGATGTAGAACCTTTCAAGACTGACCTTGGTTTTGATCTTCTTTTCAAGATACACCACCAGCTTGTCTTTAACAAAATTCTGAACGGCCGGAAGTCTTAAACTGAGGATTAATAACGTAAAAAATACCAGAATGGATATAATGGTAATGGCAAAACGCTTTAAGAGTTTTCGGGTGTTGATTTTCAGTTTCAAAGTGTGATTGGGTTTAAACAAATATAATAATACTTTCTGTACTGTTTAAATGTTATGGTACCCATTGGGAATACAAAAATCCTGCCTTGACTGTCTGCTAATGGAATTTAGTTTAGTTAATTGTCAAGTGAATCAGTTGATGGAGACAGTCAAAGCATGGATTTGGTTTAAAAAGCCCTCTTTTTTAATCATTTTTTTCTGTTGAAAAGGTTGAGTAAAATGAAGTTTAATTTAAGAAAGAGGGCATGGCATGGTTTATATGTTGAGATAAAAATGTTTTAATCGTTTCCGTTTTCCCACTTCACGTCTTCTCCCTGTGGAGCGGCCCCGCCCTGGGCTACGGTAACGGGAGGGTTTTCCTGGTTGATGTGGTAAATATAAGCGGCAATTTTTTCGGCATCCCTCCCGGTGATGGTTCCTTCTTTGATCATCGGACGCATGGCCGGGTTGTTGGGCGAACCGTTTTCCAGCATCCAGATTACGTTTTTGAACAGGCTTTTCTGTTTAACGTTGATCCAGTGGGTATCGGTTAAGTTCGGTCCGATGCCGCCTTTCGCGTTTTCACCGTGGCAGGTGACGCAGTTGGTTTTAAACAGTTCCTGGCCTTCTGCGATATTATCTGCACTGTATTTAGCATTTTCCAGCGTTACCTGAGGGGCTGTTTTTTCAAATTCCGCAATGGAAGCCAGCATTATTTTGGTATCGCTGTTGAGCTCGGCTTCCGGATGTGCATAATCGGTAAAGGCAAAAGCCGTAAGATACACCACGCAGAAGATACATCCGAAGTAAAACAGGCCGATCCACCACTTGGGAAGCGAGTTGTCAAGTTCTGTAATCCCATCGAAACCGTGATCGATAAGGATGTCTTTTTCCTCCGTGGCCGACTGTTTCCTGAAAGCGGAATTCCACAGTTTCTGAAAATAGGGCGTGTTTTTACTTTTTATAAATTCTGCTTTTTCTTCGTCCGGCAGTTGCTTAAATTTTTCGTTCTCAATTAGATCCCCGATGGAATTCATAATGAGAAGCAGGATAATCGCTACGAGCATCAGTCCCCAGAAAAACGGTGAAGAAAAATAGCCTGAACCGGGGGCGAACATTTCAAAAGCCATGATTGCCAGACCTACCGTAACGAGGATATAGATGGAAATGGGTGTTCTTGTTTTCATGTTTTAATTCATTTAAAATTATTCAGCACTGGCGGTTTGGATCTGAGTAGTCTTGATGTCGGTCCCCAGTCGTTGGAGGTAAGCGATCATCGCTACGATTTCCCTTTGCTCCAGCGGAACAAATGCGGTTCCTTTTGCTGTTTTATCTTTTTCGATCTGGTCTTTAACGTCTTTCGCTTCGGAATAAATCCTCTTCACAATACCGCTGGCCTGGCTGTCTGCCCATTGGTTGGCGGAATCGATTTCCGCTTTGGTGTAAGGAACGTCGAAGTAATTTTTCATCAGCTTCATTTTGTTTACCGTCTGTGTCCGGTCCAGCGTATTGCTGATCAGCCATGGGAAACGCGGCATGATGGAGCCTGCTGAGGTAATCCGCGGGTTGTACATGTGTTTGAAATGCCAGGAATCGGGGTTTCTTCCGCCTTCCCGTTGCAGATCCGGGCCGGTTCTTTTGGAACCCCAGAGGAAAGGCCGGTCGTAAACAAACTCTCCTGCTTTGGAATACTGTCCGTTCTTCCCTTCAAACCTTACGATTTCATCACGGAACGGGCGGATCATCTGCGAGTGGCAGGCATTGCAGCCTTCCCGGATGTACAGGTCCCGTCCTTCCAGTTCCAGCGGCGAATACGGTTTTACGGCTGTAATCGTCGGAACACTCTGTTTTAAAGTCAGGGTCGGGATAATTTCCACCAGACCTCCGATGGCTACGGTAATGAATGCAAGGATGGCCATGATTCCCGGGGTTCTTTCGATCCATAAGTGAAGCCCTTCGCCTTCTTTTCTTCCGGAACCGATTTTGGCCAGTGCCGGAGCTTCCGCCGGAACGTCTTTCTGGAAAGAACCTGCTTTAACGGTTTTAATTACATTCACCACCATTAAAATGGCACCTGAAAGATAGAATAGACCTCCTAAAAACCGCAGTTTGTAATAGGGGATGATTGCGGTCACGGTATCCAGCCAGTTTTTCCAAACCAGGGTCCCGTCCGGGTTGAACTGCTTCCACATCAGACCCTGGGTAAATCCTGAAATGTACATCGGTACGGCGTAGAAGATAATTCCCAGGGTTCCCAGCCAGAAATGCCAGTTGGCTAATTTTTTAGACCAGATTTCCGTTCTCCACATCACCGGAATCAGGTAATAAACAATACCAAAGGCCATGAATCCGTTCCATCCTAAAGCGCCGATATGCACGTGGCCGATGACCCAGTCGGTGTAATGTCCGATTTTATTTAAAGATTTGGTGGCTAAAAGAGGACCTTCGAAAGTGGCCATTCCATAACAGGTAACGGCTACCACGAAGAATTTCAGGATCGGGTTTTCCCTTACTTTATCCCAGGCTCCCCTTAAGGTAAGAAGCCCGTTCAGCATTCCGCCCCATGACGGTGCGATCAGCATAATGGAAAATCCGGTTCCCACCGCCTGGGCCCAGGCCGGAAGCGCAGTATATTGTAAATGGTGCGGTCCTGCCCAAAGGTAAACAAAGATCAGCGACCAGAAGTGGATGATGGACAGTTTGTAGGAGAATACGGGTCTGTCGGCGGCTTTCGGTAGGAAATAATACATCAGGCCGAGAACAGGCGTCGTCAATACAAAAGCTACTGCATTATGGCCATACCACCACTGCACCAAAGCATCTTTTGCCCCTGCATAAATGGAGTAGGATTTCCAGGTGGTGAAAGACAACGGGACTTCCAGGTTGTTGAAGATATGAAGCATCGCCACGGCCAGCCACGTTCCCATATAGAACCAGATGGCAACATACAGATGGCGTACTCTTCTTTTCGCAATCGTCCCGAACATATTGATCCCGAAGATCACCCATGAAACGGTAATTAAGATATCGATCGGCCATTCGTGTTCCGCATATTCTTTGGAGGTGTTGATTCCCATCAGGAAAGTAATCACCACAGAGACAATCATGATCTGCCAGGTCCAGAAGTGGATCCAGGATAGGGTATCGCTGTACATTCTGGTTTTCAGCAGCCGCTGCATGCTGTAATAAGCACCGCAGAAAAACGAGTTGCAGACAAAGGCGAAGATCACGGCGCTGGTATGCAGCATCCTGATCCTCCCGAAGCCCATGGCGCCCTGGGTATTGATCAGTCCCTGGATATTTCCGGAAGTTAAACTTTTAATGGTGGTATCATCGGTTCCGAACAGGAATTCCGGAAGCTCGGGGTAAAAAAGCATCAGGGCGGCGGTAAGTCCGAGTAAGAATCCTACCAGGCCGAATGCAATGGTTGCATAGAGGAATGCTCTGACAATATTGTTGTCATACTTAAATTGTTGCGTCTCCATAATTCTATGTGTTGTACTGAGGTGATATCCTGGTCTGAAAGCAGAAATTCTATTATAAATTTCAGCTCAAATGGTCAGAAGACAGAAATATCATGCAGTGTCGTAATGTTTTGACAAAGGTATTTACTAACTTTGTGGAAGTCTAATAGATATCCTTCTAAAATATACCGAAAACTACTAAAACGAAAGAGATGAAAATTTGCGGACAGAATATCAGGAAAATCCGTCGAAGCAAGGATCTTACGCAGGAATACATGGCTTTTGAGATGGGCATTTCCCAGAAAGCCTATTCGGATATCGAAAATTCCAAAGTGAAGATCAACCTGGAAATCCTGACTAAAATCTCCGATATTTTAGAAATCAAACCTTCCGATATCTGTAGCATTTCCCATAAATGCGGCAACGATTTTGAAGACAAGTACCACGACCTGGTAGAATATATGAAGAAAAATGGAATTGAGGTTCCGAAAGAGCTGTTGTAATATCTTTAATTTATATTCTGTATATTTTTATTAACATCCTTTAACTTTTACCGGTCTTTCCTATCATAACAGTACCGTTGATTTTTCATTTTTCAATGAATTATTTATTGGATATAAATTCCTATTTTCACCGACGATTAATTTATACGATATGATAAGACTATTTCTACTATTTTGCTTTACGCTTCCCGTTTTGGCTTTGTGCCAGAAAATCGGAATAAAAAAAGACAGGGTTCTTTATAATGAGAAAGAAGTGGCCGTGATAAAATCACCTTACCGAAACCATTATGAAGTGTACACCCTCGATGATAAGAAAGCTTTTGATCTGGACCTGAAAGGCGTAGCGCTGAGCGGACAGGAAATTTTATATTACCTGGACATGAAATCCGCAGACGGGCGGACTACCCAGATTCCTTATGAAGTACTGGTTACTTCTTTTAAGGTAGACCGTATTATTGCCCATCAGCTGGGTGTAAAATACAATTTCTTTACCGATAAAGGATTAAACACGGAAGAGATCAACCGCTTCTTCGATGTTAAACGTGAAAACCTGGGCGACAAATACCTTCAGGCCAAAGCCGGAAGCATTGCTGCGGAGAACGACCGGCAGAGTACCCTGAGCAACATCCGCTCCATCTATAATCCGAGAATCGGATCGAAAGGGGAGATCCTGGTGAATAACGGATCTTATCCTGCAAAGATTGTAGGGTACTCGTCAATGTTCAACTGCGGCTTCAGCTCTGCAAACCCCTGCCTGGAAGTGCGTGACCTGGACGGAATCCGCGTAGCTACTCTATACCAGAGCAACCGGGGCATTAAAACCTATGTTGTAAAGACGTTCGACAATAATGAATTTACGTATCCTTCCCCACGGACGTATGCGCCTTCGGATTATGCTTTTATGAACGAATTCGTTACTTATCTTTTCGCGGAAGGCTATACTTTGGGGCACCAGGCTTACCAGAAAAACCAGGAACTGCAGCAGGCCAAAATAAAAGATGCCGTAGACCGCAGCATCAATCTGTATGATGTTCCGGGATATGTCGTGGACCGGTCCGGCAAAAAGACCGAAGGCCTGATTACCATCTGGTTTGAGCAGCTGGATACCGAAAGAACCGGACAAAAGCTGCCGGCAGAAGGCGCCGATCTGTTCGGTCAAAGGATGACGCTGAAAACCAGTCTGCCACGAGGAACAGGAACAAAAACGTACAACGCGGATTCGGGGATCCGTTTCTGTGTACCTTATAATGGTGGCGAAGACTGCTATTACGGACTGGATGTAAAAGGGGAGCTGATGAAAAAGCTTCAGAATTACGGAGCGCTTCACGGGAACAACTATTATTTCTACCGTCTGTTGGCGAAAGAAAATAAAATCATGCTTCTTCAGGATCCGGTAGAACTTCAGAAATATGTCATCAAAACCGACATTCAGCCGAAAGGGCAGATGATCGATAACCGTTCCAGTGAAAAACTATCCTTGAAACTGGCCGATTACCTGAAAGACTGCAAACCGGTTTCCGAAAGTTTAAAGAACGACAACCTGGATCTTAAGAACCAGGACAACCTAATCGGAATCATCACCGAATACAGCAAGTGTAAGAAATAAAGCGGATTAAAGGCTTACTCTAAGGCGGGGCAATCAAATTTCAACTTGATTGCCCCGCCTTTTTTATGCCTACGACAGAAATTTTTCAAAAATAAATTTTAATACGACGAGTTTTGACGCTGTGCCCAAATACTTTTGTTTCGGAAATGACAGAAGGGTAATAAATGAAGGGTATGAAATTTTTTAAAAATAAATTTTAATACGACGAGTTTTGACGCTGTGTCCAAATACTTTTGTTTCAGAGATGACAGAGAGGTGGTAAAATGAAGCGTATGAAATTTTTTAAAAATAAATTTTAATGCGACGAGTTTTGACGCTGTGCCCAAATACTTTTGTTTCAGAGATGACGGAGAGGTAGTAAAATGAAAAGTATGAAATTTTTCAAAAATAAATTTTAATGCGACGAGTTTTGACGCTGTGCCCAAATACTTTTGTTTCGGAAATGACAAAGAGGTAGCAAAATGAAAGGGATAAACTTTTTCAAAAATAAATTTTAATGCGACGAGTTTTGACGTTGTGCCCAAATACTTTTGCTTCGGAAATGACAGAGCGTTTAAGTAATGAAAGTTAAAATGCCTGTCAGATAAAAATTTTTTAATAATCAATTGGCCGATTGATATTGTTTAACCAAAACTAATAAACCATGAAATAGATGATACCGACACCAAATTCCGGGAACGGAATTTCTACAACAAGCAAGCTTTCCCGGAAAGCTATTCAAAAATTATTTAACACCAAAAATTAACACCAAATGCCACAAAATACGACACAGGCATCAATGCCCACCTCTTCAGACAGCAAAGGCCTGAATGTGCGGCCGGACCTTCTGCCGGAGTCTTTTTTCTATCTGGAAAAGGGCAAAACATTTAACCAGGGCGCCAGTGAAAAGTTCGGCTCTAATGGTACCGTGTTCAGGACCACTTCCAAAATAAGCAGCTACAACGGTAAGGTCTATACGATTTGCCAGGGACAGATTTTTTTGCAGCCCTGCGGAGCTGATAACACCAAAGTAAATGCGATCCTGAAGCCTTTCAGTCAGCCGATCAAAGGACTGGCCATTAAATATATTGTCTACAGAGGCCTGAAAAAATCCGATTTCTTCAGTGGAAGCAATGACGTCATCAACGGACTGGGGTCAACCGGTTTTGTAGACGTCATCAGAAAAGAATTTACCGCCCTTTATAATATGATGGGAATTGCGGAGCCGACATTTACTGCCCAATATATCGGATATCCTACTGGAACTACTCAGTCTGGAAACGATCTTATTGATGACTATTTCCTTAAGATTTCTAAAGTTGATACTACAGGATCAACGCCGACGGAAATGCCTAAAAAAGCCTTTGAGCTGCCGATGATCCCAAGAGGAACCCATCTGGGAACGGTGGATGGAGGCTTTGGTATTGATATCGTTTTAAACGAAGGGGATTATACCGTTGCCAATGATCCGAATCCTTTCAAGTTGGATCTAAATTTTGCACGCAATCCGGACCATGTTTTAAACCAGGCTTCGGGAGCGAATGATTTCCAAAAGAAACTGATTCGCGAAACGGCTACCCAGTTCCTTGATATTGCCGCTTTCTATGGCTTACATACCCAGGGAAAAGGAAAGATCCATCTCAATGATAATTCTATCCTGCAAACGGTGGATCAGATTGCCGCTCAGATTGCATCTTTTGCAACCGCTCAGACTACCTATCTGTATATCCAGGGCAACAGGCAGAGATCCTATAATTTCTACGGCAATCATAGCCTTCAGGGAAGCACGAACAATATGAAGATCGGAACGGCCGCCAACAACCTTTCCCTGCAGCAGTTTGAACAAGGATGGCCGGTAAAAGAGCTCAATGCACAGCCATCGCTGGTGATTCAGCTGACGACCGACAATAACGATGCCGCAGCGATGTATGTAAAACAGGGTGTTTTGCATACCGACACCGATAATGAGGATTATTTTATCCGGGGAAAAAACCTCCTTCAGGAAGCCGGTACCGGAATCGATACCAATTTCACAAAACCGATCACTTTCAGCCTGAGCAGAACCAGCGGCAATACAACGGTTGCTTCATTTATACAGCTGATTTATGAGGGGAAAACCCTACAGATCACTTCCGAAACACCGGGCGCCAATCCGGGAGATCCTGTTGTAACTACCAGTTACGATCTGAAGGATATTGATGATGTCTTTGGATTAATTAATGTTACTCCGGGTATTCAGACCAAGCCTAACACAAGCGAACTTACTTATGTTATTGATCAGAATCTATTATTGATTGATTTCGAGAATAAAGCAGGCGGGAAAGATATTGCAACGGTTACTACAAAAAAGGTTGAAGATATGATCATGAAAAATGATACGGAAAGTCTGGAACGGGTAACTTATGAGACACTATTACACAATATCCGGCAGATTACGGGAAGCTTTTTTGAAAGCCGGTCTGCCTATCTGGATAATTCCAATGGCGGAACAATCGCCTACAGTGATAAGCGGAACAATTTTTACCAGCCGGAAAGTCCTTATTTTTTAAAAACAGAAGTTTTTACAGATAATAAAGGTAATACGATAACAGGACTGTCTTTACAGGTTTTAAAAGGAGGCTTACCAAGTAAAAAAATATTAGGAATTAGTAATGAAGAAAATCTGTTATTAATAACGAGAATTACAGACAATCATCTTAATAATCCTAAATTTTATTTCAAAAATGTATCACAAGATGAAAGTGAATATTCAATATCCATAGAAAATATTAAGTATAAAAAATACAGTTTAGGTGTATTGGGCGAAAATCAGGCAGGAAATCTAAGTGTTATCTTTCCTGCAAATGAAATTTTTGTGACAACAATTGATAATCTGGTATTTGTTTCTGATAAATATGCGAAGTGGATGCCTATACTAAATTTTAATGATTTTAAAATAATTACAGGAGCAATATGGAGGCAGTAATAAGAAAAGATGGTATTGTAGTTCGGCTTGAAGGAATTAAAAATCCAATTCCTAATACAGATGGCTACTTAATAGGATTTCATTCAGATAGTGATATTTATTTTAATTATACTGATGAAGGAAATTATGTTAATTATAAAGAATATGTTGAGTACAGAAATAATGCGAGAAAACTTGAAGATGTTAAAATTTTTAATGAATGGAAAATCGCACAAAATGGAGATAAAATAAAAATAAGGAAAAGAGAAGTTACATATGTTTCAAATGATTATAATAATCATGCTAATGACAATAAATATAAATGGCTAGAATGTGAAAAAGACTATGCTGGTGAAAGTTATTCTGCGAATGGTATTTCCACTGCAGGATTTCAGATTACATCACAGTTAGTAAATGAGCAATATTTTGGAGCTAATTCATCTGCATTAGAATATTTTAAAAGAAATATTGTACTAGCATCTGTAAGTAATTCAGAACCTGATATTAATAAAAAATTAATAAATGTAATTGCAAATATTACTCAGCTCATTTATAATATTAGTGATAGCGTTTTTAAGGCTTTTATAGCAGTTGATATTGATAATCCTTTAATAAGACAAACTTTTACAAATATTAAAAATCAGCAGGATTTATTCTGGAGAGACCTTTTTGTAAATGAAGCAGGTATTCATACGCTTAAAGAACTTCTGGAAATATACACCAAAAACTATATAATTTTAGATGAATATTACGAACAATATTGCAATTTTCGAAATTACATTATAAACCATAGTGATACTAACAATGCTTCTGCAGAAGATATAGAAAGATTGATTTATATTGCTATTCCATTTAGTCCAGCCGTCCTCACATTGATTCCAGCTGATCTGAAAATAATGATTCTGAAGTATATTTGTAGTAAAAAATATATTAATAATTTTGAGAATTTTTTAAGCCAGCAAGTTGATAATAATAATAGTATTGTGCATACTTCTGGAATTTTTAGAAATGGTAAAGTATTCGCTGGTGAAGTTCTAGAGCAGTTTATAGTTAATTTAGTGTATTCTGTAAAAGAATCAGAAATAAATGACTTTTTAGATGATATGTTAAGTACACTAGAGGATGGCCTTGTTTATATTAAAGAAAAAACACTGTATGAAATTATCTATGAAAATTTAAATGAAAGTTATAATATTACAACTTCTTTATTACAGTTTTCAAATCTTATTTTTAAAACAGACTTTAAACCCAATACTTCAAAAACTGCATTTGCTCATGCAATGTATGGTTTATGGATGAATAGTAAATATAATCCTTATACTGTGAATGGAGATCTAAAGCCTAATGTAATTTATATTAAATCACTTGAGAATAATAAAAATAAGCCAATCACAAATAAAAGTTTCTTTGTAGAAGATATACCAAATACAGGAGCGATCAATACAATTTTTACTTATAGCTATGAGACTGCCTATCAGTCTACTGTAGGGATACATTCAGGTTGGCCTTATGAGCATGTTGGTGATGTAGAACATTTTTATACTATTAAGTATAGGAATGCTGCTCCAATTTCAATCCCATATGAATCTGAAAAAAGGCTAGGAATATTTTTTGATAATTTTACATTTGAGTTTGAAAATAAGAAGATAAAAGTTATTCAGGATAAATTACCATATATTGAAACTGAAAAGTATTTATCTAGATATCAAACGACAAGTCAGCTGTATGGAACATATCATATTTATCAGCCTGTAAGTTTAATAAACAACAATGTTGAAACAAAATCTCCTATTTATACTATTTATGGAAAAGAAATAGAGGTTGGTAATGGAAATCTTACAATAAATTCATTAATTCCAATTTTCATTTTGAAAATGATTGATGATGCAGGTGATAGGAGTGATGCTGAAACCGTTTTAGGATATGTTGTTGATGGAGCTCTTACATTTTCGGGAATTGGAAATCTTACGAAATTGAGACATTTACGATGGGCTGCACTTGGTGTAAATGAAGTTAATTTACTTTCCAAGGCTGGACTTAGAGTTGTATTTGGAGGAATAGAGTTCTCATCAGGTGTTATAGGCTTTTTTGCTAATTTTGTTGCGTGTAATATAAATGACCAATTGTGTAAAAATATGAAAAATTTTATCATGTTGCTACAACTTGCTACACTTTCCGTTTCAGCAATTGACACAATTAGTACTTTAGCATTAAAAAGATCAGCTAAAAAAGTGATAGAAGCTGCTGGAGGAGAGGCACAGTTAGAACAAAGATTATTAGATCTGAATGTAGGAAACGATAATACATATTTATCAGAAGCTGCCCAGACAATTAAGAGTTGTGCGTTAATACCTCTCTCCCAAGAGAAAATAAACAAAATGATTAAAAGAGCTAAAGAACTTGTATTTATAGCTGCTGGTGATAAAATTCCACCAAAATTTAATATAAGCCATTGGACAAATGGAGAGATGGAGCAGTTTATAAAATTTGCACACGAACAAGGTTTGTCAGAAGATGATATTGAAACATTTCTTTTTATTAGTGGGAGGAAAATTGCTGAAGGGAAAGATATTAATGGCAATATAATCACAATTGATAAAAGTTTTGGTAAACAAGAAGCTATCGATAGATTAAATAATACTTTGTACGTAACAAAGCCTCGAAATTATCCATTTGGATTTGAAAATTTTGATCCTCAATTTAAAGCGGTACAAACTAAATTAAAACAGGCATTAGAGCAAGCAGGACTACCAACAGATAATGTGTATATTGGGGGTTCTTCTTTACAAAAAGCCGACCCTCGAGACCTTGATGTGTATATTGTTGTTGGGCAACAAAAGTTAGAAGAATTAGGTGAAGCTGTTAAATTAGAAATGAAGCGTCTTGGTGAATTAAATTTAATGCCTAAAAAACGTAGAGAAAATGTTAAAAAAAGTATGGCAAGTATTTCTAAGACAAATCTTATATATGGTCATCAATTTTATAAATTAAACGGGACAGGAAAAAGTGTGAAAGAAATAGCTGATGACCTTGGCATACTCTCAACAGCTCAACCAGGAAAGTTTCCTGAAGGAATCGAGATTATCCTTAAAGCAAAAATAGAAGAATCAGCTTTTTATATGAAACTTAAACTTTAAAAATTAAAAATTATGAGTACAGTAGTTAGTTATGAAAATGAATTTAATCAATCTATTACAGAGTATCAAGCTCAGATGTCTAATACTTATATTAAGGTTACTAAATTTAATAATCTGAAAAAAATTATAGAGGAATATGTCAACAATTTGTTAAGTGAAGTGACATATTATCAAGACAATGAGTCTATAACAGAAATATTTAACAAATTTCCTTCATTAAACAATTTAGATATTGCAAAGAGGGTTGAAATTCAAGGAAACTATATAAGGGAGGAGATTTTTACTCACCAAAGAAATGTAGGATTAAAATTACATTCTTTTAATGTTGAACATATTTTAACAGGAAAAAGTATTTGTTTTGGTTCCTATAATTTACAAACTGGGGAGGTAATTAATGAAAGTGTAGTAAAAATGAAATATGATATCCTTGGAAATGTTGCGTATAGTTATTATTATAATTCATTAGGTAAAGTCAATATTATTCAAGAAGAAAGTGGAGAAGCATTTTCTAATGAATTTTCTGAGACATATTATAATAATGTATTACCATTATTACCTTAATAAGTAATTGAAAATAAACTTTATAAAAATTATATAATAGCTATTTATATATCATACAATAAGTATTTAGAAAAAATGAATTGAAGCAAACTAATTGTTTTTAAAATGAATGCACTTAGATCGGAAGAGCACACGTCTGAACTCCAGT
>CAJYRQ010000018.1 GCA_913777465.1 uncultured Chryseobacterium sp. | reverse complement strand
ATATCGTAATAGTTGCCGTCATTAATGATCTCGCGGATTCCCAGATCCTGCCTTGCTTCAGTTTTTGTCGTGTATTCGCCTTTCAGCCATTTCAGGGCATTCCTCCGCAGCAGTTCGTCATGGTTGATGTAGCCTTCATAATATTTTACGATGACAAAACCGAAATCGAAGCCGCCGGTTTCCGTGATTTCATTGACGGTTTTCATGATGGCATTACCGATCAGGCTTTTGTACTCTTCGTTCCGGATTTCCATCAACGATATATTGTTTTCTCCGGCGGTTTTAGCGATCACCTGCTCGATCCACTTTTCCAGAAGAACGGGCAGCGCGCCGCCTTCAGGCTTGGTCTGTATTGCAATATTATCCATAATCGCCGAATACAGGATGACGCTCTTGCCGTCGTTGGCATACAACCGGTTGTCGGGTGTAAAATCGGCATTGGCCACAACGAATTTCTGTTTCATGGCTACGGTATTCAGCAGATGAAGCATAAAGGATTTTCCGCTTCCGAAATCACCGATCCAGAATTTCGCAATGCTGTGTCCGTTTTTCACTTCTTCCAGAGCGTTGATGGCGGCATGTACTTCTTCGGAACGGCCGACGGCGATGTGCTGCACGCCTATTTTGGGAACCACGCCTCCGGTGAGCGAATTGATAATGGAAGTGGCTTCTTTTGGTTTGATATTACTGATCATTGTTTAAAAGTTTTTTATAGTATTCAGTATTGATGGTTAAATAATCATCATCTTCTTCAATCAGGACATCATCCAGCGTATCATAAAGCCGGTCGTTGACGGATTCAATGGCGGCATTCATAAAAAGTTGACGCGACCGCATGTATTCTTCAAGATCGGATTTCAGGACTGTGAGGCTGTTCTTTTCGAAATATGCCAGAAGATCCATCTGGTTATCATTCAGGTTGAGCTCCGGCAGATATTTATTGGTTTCGGCAGGATCTCCGGTATCGATCACTTTAAATTCAATATCGGCCGTATTCCCTTCATCCATTACAAACTGTCCCTCAGGATGTTCTTCTTCATCGGCCAGCAGGTCTCCCAGAATCTTCGAGGTCTGCGAATCCAGCTGCTGTACCCGGTCGATCGCATTCCGGTCGATTACGATTCTTTTCCGCTTCGGCAGATAAATTGTATCGAGCTTTGCAACTGCCGACTGGAAATCCCGGGTCAGGACAAATTCATTCACGATCCCTTCAAACTCCGCAAACTGTTCCGGTGTGGAAAACAGGTTTTTCTGAATGCTTTTGGTAAGATGTTTCCGGTCGAATCTTTTGCTTTGCAGGTCTTTCTCCAGGTAATGCAGATACAGCCTCAGGGCAGCATTCCGGTCGTGGGCACTGATGAATTTTGATGCTTCGAGGTAAATGTCGTCCAGCGAAGGATTTTTTACGTTGACTTCGGCCAGCCTTTCTATTTCCCTTTCAAACGAAACGGCATTGGTATAATCTGCAGTAATAATCGTAAACTTATCTTTCCAGCGGTTTGTATTCGTCTCATTCAGAATCAGATTCGTCCTGTAATCGGCATCCAGAATCAGATGCTGATGCTGGCTCAGAAATAATTCAACCGGCGCCACGATCTTTTTATGGAACCGGTCTGTGATTTCGGAACGGGTATATTTAAAATCAGTATTGATTTTTCTTTTAATACCATAACAATCCCGTACGCTGTTTTCGCACAGCTTCAGGATATGGTTGCAGATCTCGGATTTGATGGAGTCAATGGTATACTGGTAATTCAGGCTGTCTTTCCGGTAATTGTATTCCAGGACAATAATGATTTCCGAAACTTCATCGGTAACCGTGGGATAGCTCTTATTGACGGGAATACAGTTTTTATCCAAATATTCCATCGTCCGAAGAAACTGCCTGATGATCTGGATCCGGCAATAATCGATCTCATTAAACACATTGGTGCTGAAACTTAATGTATTTACCAGCTCCACCTGCTTTTCGTCCAGCCCGAGCTTTTTCTTATATCGTTCGCCCGTACTCTGAAAAACCGGCCCGGTAATATTTTCCTGCTTCCACTCGTAGGTTATCGGGATTTCTGACGTACCGGAAACATCAATAATAAAATCTGACGGATCCTCATTTACCGGGTTCCTCTCTTTTTCCATGATTATTTATCTTATCGCATTGCTCTCAAACAGATTTCATCTTGCTATCGTTGTAAATCTTATTCAATAGACTAAGATATAAAAATTCATTGTAGATTGAATTAAAAAAGTGAATTTTGCGCTGCAAGTGAATGGTGAATTGTGAATATTCCAACCTTAATCATTCAACACGAAGCACACAAGTTTTTTTCCTATACTACTGCTGTAAGTTTCACCAAGCTACTTCGACAGGCTCAGCATAAACTTTTTTACTTGAATAAGAACACAAAGCTGTTTAAATGCCAAGGCGCGAAAGATTTTCAATGCTTTATGCCTGCAAGACGCGAAGATTTTATCTCTGATAAAATTGAATGCCATCGATTTCTAAAGCATAAAAATTCATTGATTAGTATTAGCAGTATAAAAATTTGACAACGTCAAATTCCTTTCGACTTAAAAGCATCCGGCTTTTCAGAAATCCCGCAGCTTTGCGGATTCCAATCAATCAAAAGTCTAAAGTAAAATATCTTAACCGAAATTCCACTCCGAAAGTTGGAGGGGCGGCGAAAATTCAAAGAATTTTTGACGGGGTGGTTTGGGAAAGGAATGGCGGATTTTGCATTTGAGTGAACACGAAGACCACAGCGTTTTTTTATAATGTAAGCTGCTGCAAGTCTCACCAAGATACTTCGACAGGCTCAGCATAAACTTTTTTACTTGAACAAGAACACATAAAAATCATTAATTTAGCATGACCAAACTGCGCATTTTATCATGCATACAAAACGGGGAACTTTCTGAAAATGCAACCAACACCAGATTTTAAGCTCATCAGGCCTGAAAATGCACTCAGCGATTTTGTCTTTTGCTTTTCGTCGATGCGCCATTTTTCCAATACCCATCAGGCGGTGGTAATTCCCAACGGACGGATCGACCTGATCTTTTCAAAGACGGCAGACGGCCGCATCCGGGTTGCATTGCTGGGTCTGGAAACCATGCCGAAATACCCGAATCAGGAATTTTCGGATTTCTGCTCGGTCAGCTTCAATCCGCTGGCTACGGAATATGTTTTCGGATTTCCGGTAGCCGGGATCATCAACAGCGGAATGCTGATGCCGGATGATTTCTGGGGTTTTCAACCCAATGATCTGAATGATTTTGAGGGATTCTGCCGGAAGATGTCCGTAAAAATAAAATCGCTGCTGCCCAAAGAAACAGATGTGCGGAAACGCAGGTTGTTCGAACTTATTTTCGCATCAAACGGTGAACTTCCCATCGCTGAACTTGCTGAAAAAATTTCCTGGAGCCCGCGCCGGATCAACCGCTATTTCAACAGCCAGTTCGGGCTTCCGCTGAAAAGCTACTGCAAGATTCTGCGCTTCCAGGCTTCCTTATCACACATCAGAGACGGAAACCTGTACCCGCAGCTTAATTTTACCGACCAATCCCATTTCATCAAAGAAATCACCAAGCTTTCCGGGGTTTCTCCCAAAGAACTCCACAAAAACAAAAACGGCCGATTTTTACAATTTTTAGTTTATGGCGAGAAGTAACTTTGCCCTATAAATTTAAAATATGATCTTAAAGAATAAGAAAGTAGCCATCATCGGCGGTGGTCCCGGCGGGCTTACCCTGGCCAGGCTTTTACAGATGAAAGGTGCAGAAGTTACCGTTTATGAAAGGGATGCCGACCGTATGGCCCGGGTGCAGGGTTCCCCACTCGATCTTCATGAAAATTCCGGACTGGCTACCATACGCGAAGCAGGACTTCTCGAAATATTCAAAAATAATTATATGCCGGGAGCCGACCGGACAACGATCACCGACCCGCAGGCAAAAGTGGTTTTCAGCGACCATGACACCGATAAAAAAGAGGACTTCGGAGCCGAACATTTCCGTCCTGAAATCGACCGCGGCACCTTACGGAACATTTTACTCGACTCTCTGCAGCCCGGAACAGTGGTCTGGGACAGCCATTTCCTCTCCATGGAACCGCAGGGCGAAGGCTGGCGGATGCATTTCAAAGACCGTCCGAGAATCTATGCCGACCTGGTGATCGGGGCAGACGGAGCCCGTTCGAAAGTCAGACCGTACATCACCAGTATCAAAGCATTTTATTCGGGCATCACGATGCTGGAAGGTGATATTCCTGATGCAGAAACACGCGTTCCGGAAATAACCAGTTTGCTGCACGGTGGCAAATTAATGGCTTTTGGAAATGGGAAAAACATTTTAATGGGACAGAAAGCGGATGGGGAAATCGGCTTTTATGCCAGTTTTAAAACCGGCGAAAACCGGATCAGGGAAAGCGGACTTGATTTTTCCGACAACCAACAGATATCGCAATGGTTTAAAAATGAATATACCGGATGGAGCGATATCTGGCACCCGCTGTTTGAAAACACTTCCCTTCCTTTTATTCCGAGGCCGATCTATTGCATGCCTCTGGATCAGAACTGGGAAGCTTTGCCCAATACCACCATCATCGGCGATGCGGCGCATGTAATGCCTCCCTTTGCTGGTGAAGGTGTGAATATGGCCATGCGTGATGCTCTGGAACTGAGTGAAAGCCTGACCGTCAACAGCCATCTTTCCATTCAGGAATCCATCGCCTCTTATGAAGAGACCATGCGGAAAAGAGCTTCTGCAGCAGCAAAAGAATCGCTGGAAAACGGTGAAACAATGCACAGCGAAAATGCCTTAACGGCTATGACCCGTTTTTTCAGCGGAATATAAAATCTGCAGATAGCATAGTCCCGCAGATTCCACAGCTTATCGGATCACAAAGCAATAGGCACCAAGCTTTTGACACATAAGAAACATTAGGTTTTTAGGACTAAAACTTTGCGCTTATTTTAGAACACATGAGAATAAAAAATCGAAGATTTTTATGAATCCTGACTAGATGGCGGCGGTCCCGGTGGCTGAGCGGAGCCGAAGCCACGTGATGATCTGTGAAAGTCTGCGATCCCAGTATACATTCAAACATGAATCTTTCCAACCAATCTCCAATACTATGTCGAGATCCCCTATGGGATGACAAACAGGACGTTAAAGTTTTTGCTTAAATTAAAATACAGCATGAATGACGCGCAATCATCTGTGAAAATCTGAGTAAATCTGTGGTTAAACTTTTACCACAAAAGACTCAAAAGATATTGATGCTGTATAATAAAAGTTCAATGCTCTGTGTTAAAGTAAGCGCACAAAAGTTTAAAAATCAAAGATTTTTACGTCCCGTGATTAAATAACGGTCCCTCCGATGGCTGAGCGGAGCCGAAGCCACGCATCATCTGTGAAAATCCATGACTTCATGAAAGATCCACGCACAATCTTTCCATGTGAATCTCTAATACTATGGTGAGATCCCTATCGGGATGACAAACAGGAGGTTAAAAATTTTACTCAAATTAAAATACAAAAAGAAATACAGCATGAATGACGCGCAATCATCTGTGAAAATCTGAGTAAATCTGTGGTTAAACTTTTACCACAAAAGACTCAAAAGATATTGATGCTGTATAATAAGTTCAATGCTCTGTGTTAAAGTAAGCGCACAAAAGTTTAAAATCAAAGATTTTTACGTCCCGTGATTAAATAACGGTCCCTCCGATGGCTGAGCGGAGCCGAAGCCACGCATCATCTGTGAAAATCTATGACTTCCTTAAATATTCACGCATAATCTTCCATGCGAATCTCTAATACTATGGTGAGATCACTATGGGATGACAAAAAGGAGGTTAAAGTTTTGCTTAAATCAAAATAAAACAAAGACACTGATTCTATAAATCAGTGCCTTTTTTTTAAAATAACCTTTTCATTTTCATTCGGTTCATTATGAATGAGGTTTAAAAAATTTAGAGATGATAGGGCTAATAAACTTCCCTCATCCAACATCCAGCTTCCTGCATCCCTCTTCGTGCACCCTTCTTCCAGCCTATCCCCAGCATCCTCCGTCACACTTCCGGCTCCTGCCCTTTCCAGGTATTGGTGGCAGCAATGCCATTGATTTTTACAGGCTTACCTTCTTTGGCCGACCGGTAAATGGCTTCCATGATGATATGGTCCTGAAGGCCTTCTTCACCTGGGGTAAACGGCTTTTTATTGCTTAAGATGCAGTCTGAAAAATGATCCATTTCCGCAGCAAACTGGTTGTTTTCCGCAAGACCGATTTCTTCGGTGCGCTTCATCATGCCGTTTGCTTTTGAGGTGGTGAGCTTCTGGCCTTTGTAGGCATAGGCGTGATCGATGTTCATCCATCCGGTCTTGCAGTTTACCCGGTACCGGCGGCTTTCATGCACATCGTAATCGGTAGCACAGTTGGCAATGACGCCGCTTGGAAAACGCATCTGCCAGCTTACCAGTTCTTCAATTTCTTTAAACAAAGGATTTCCGGGAGTGCTGTACTGATAGGCAAAAACCTCAACCGGTTCTTCGCCCAGGACAAACCGGGTTGTGTTCAGGCAGTACAGGCCGATATCCGGCAGTGCTCCCCCGCCGGCCAGGGCCTTCTTGTGCCGCCAGTGGTCGACGTTGGCCGTACTCTGCGAGTTGTGGGCTTCAACGAATTTGGCTACGCCGAATTCTTTTTTCTGAATCATTTCCCGCAGCTTGCGGTTGTGCGGCTGGTAATGGATCCGGTAAGCCACCATCAGCTTTACGCCTGCCTTGTCGCATTCGGAAATCATTTCCCGGCATTCTTCCGAAGTATTGGCCAAAGGTTTCTCGCACAGGATGTGTTTGCCCGCTTTTGCTCCGCGAATCACATATTCTTTGTGAAGCCCGTTCGGTAAAACAATGTAGATGACATCTACTTCTTTGTTGTTTTTGATCTGATCATACGTCTGGTAGCTGTAGCAGTTTTCCGGAGCAATGCCGTATTGGGCCGCTACCTTCTTCAGCTTTTCAGGGCTGCCGCTGACCAATGCGGTCAGCTTCGATTTTTTACAGTTGCTGAGCGCCGGCAGGATCTCTTCCAGCGCCAGGTGGCCCAGCCCGACCACGGCATAACCGATGCGGCGGGACGGAGGAAGCGGGGTCGGCGTTGGGGCCGACTGCTGATCGGCCTTCGATTTCCATTGTTCAAGGACGATCGGTTCTTCCACATCAGCCGGAATTTCAGCCGGCGGGGAAAGGGCAACCTTGTGGTCCTGGCCATACACGTTGTTTGAAATAACGGCGCCCAAAGCAAAGGTGCCGGCGGCTCCGGCCAGCGATTTGCCGGTAAGGTTCAGAAATTCTTTACGGGAAAGATGGGATTTTACAGGAGGGTTGTCAGAAGATTCCATAAGATTTATTTTTGTGATTGGTTTGGTGTTGTAAGGAAAAAGTTGGTATTTTCCGGCCTTTCCGGCCTCTCTCAGAGATTCAATAAAAATGCCAACCTTATTTTGTTCAGCGTAATACCCGATAGGATTCGTGGTGTTTTTTTAACGCAAAGTTTTATGTTTTTACGCAAATATTTCAGGGAAGCAAAAGAAAGGATCAGCAGGCTGATCTGAAGAAGCAGATGGTAGCTTCGCTCGGGCATAAGTTTATCTCCGGCTTTTAGAGCATATTTAAGTTAACCTTTATTTTTTAACATGAAGAAATTAAGGTGTTTTAGCTCGAAAACAAGGTATCGGCTACTAACTAGGCAGTATTTACTTAATTCCTTGAAACCATTGTATTAAGTGAAGAATAAACAAAGTTTATTTAATTCAGAAAATGAAGCGAATATAATCGGGAAAACAAAACATATGAATATTCAAAACAAATCATCCAAAAAATAATCTTTTCAAAAAACACTTATCACTATTTTAAAAGCCTTCCAACAGACGCTTGAAGGCTTTTAATTTTCCTATTGTTCACGCAATAGGGGAAGAAAACATGCTTAATAAAAATATTTGACTGCCCAAATATATGTATTTTTTCACATTTGGTTTTGTGATTATTTACATTTAGTTTTTACGATTATAGAGGTATTTATATTAGTTTTGCTGTATGAAAAGACTATTAACTGTAGAGATACCAGAAAAGAGAATATTTGGCCTTGATTTGCTTCGATTTATAGCTATTATCACAGTACTTATAAGCCACTCTATTCTACTACTTCCTACAAACTTAAAATTTTTGGAATTATTTAGCACAGATGGTGTTCTTATCTTTTTTGTTCTATCTGGATTTCTTATTGGCCGAATCTTAATTCGTGATTTTAATTATGGAATATCACTGCATAAGATGTTGTACTTTTGGAAAAGAAGATGGTTTAGGACTTTGCCCGCGTATTTTTTTACTATCTGTTTTATAATAATTTTATCCCTGCTTCTAAAAGTAAAGCTTAATAGAATAGAGATAATAAAAAGTTTATTTTTCGTTCAGAACATTTCATTTGCACCCTCATCATTTTTTCCTGAGTCCTGGTCTTTAGCAATTGAAGAATGGTTTTATTTATTACTTCCTATATTATTATTTGTTTTTTATAAAATATTTAGATTTTCAGTCAAGAAAAATATTATTATTTCTGCATTAATTGTTTTAATAATTAGTTTAGCAATACGTATTGTTATATTTAATTCTACAGAGATAGGTTCCATTGTCGACTGGGATAATAACTTTAGAAAGCCTATTATAACCCGGCTAGATAGTATTCTTTTAGGAGTAATAGGCGCATGGTTTTATATTTATAAAAATGATTTATTGAGGGCTTATAAAACTCACTGCTTTATTTGCGGATTTATCATCTTTGCGGCCAATAAATTGTACCTTGATTATATATTGGAGCAATTTGGTTTTTACTATTCCGTAATCTACTTTACAGCTATGCCATTTTCAATCCTGTTAATGCTTCCAGCTGCATATTATTTAAAAGAGGCAAAGGGTTTATTTAGTGATATTATTTCATTTGTAAGCTTAATTTCGTACTCGTTATACTTGCTTAATTTTACAATAATTATCATACTTATTCTAAACCCTTTACATTTAGCTTTAATAATAAAATTTTTACTATTTTGGATCTTAACTCCGTTGCTTTCAGTTTTGATGTATAAATATATTGAACAACCCTTTATACAATTGAGGAACAAAATGGTTAAGGTGAAGGAATCGTAGTTATAATTCGGTTTTCATTACCAAATCTTTTTACAATGATATTAGATGCTCCAGACATCTTAAAGGTGTCAACCTTACCTGCATTATCCTTAACATTCGCATAATGTATATTAGCTATTCCTTTATTGTTTGAGTCGTATATCTCCCATTGTGTAGCCTGCCATGCATTTTCAGGCATAGTTTGCCCGGCGCCAGCATATCCATGTTTAACTGTGTTACATTTAACACATGTTCCTCAACAACATTGACTTGCACAGTATTTCTTTGAAAATTGCACCTGTTAAAATTAGATGAGTGGCTACCGCTACCAAAATAAAATGATAATGCGTTCTTACAACTTTGTATATTTAAGTTATCAGCATAGTGTGTTCGTATACTTTAACTTCATGCATATAACCTTGAAGACTTACACGATTTATAAAGGTATCCGCGCAGTTTGAATTCTTAGGGGTGACGATCGCACGAAATGACGGAAAGTTTGCCGACTCAACATTCAAACGAGTCTTAGTTGATTTAATGAATGTCGATTTTTATCGCAAAGCCAGACAAAGTTTTTTTATGCTGTTGATTTTTAGGGTAGACAAAGCCACTCCGTTTAACAAGGAAATACAAAGGGAAGAATGATCGCACAAAACGACCGCTTTGCGCAGCAGATTTATCTGCATTGGCTTCCTTAAAATTAAGCTTACGCTTATCTCATCCTTGCGTTAAAACAAAAATTTGTGCCATCTGCAAAATATGCGAGAGTAGATCAGAATCTTTTTAATTTTTTTAATAATCTTTAAGGTTCAAAGAATTGCGAAAATGCAAATAAGTTTCAGCCGCTGATGAAAAAAAGCCCGGCAATGCTGAGAATATAGATCAGCAGGACCGCCAGGGAATCGATCCCCATCCGGAAATATTGTTTTTTGGATCTGAAAATCAATCCGATGCTGTAGACCAGGGTCAGCAGGATGGCTATGCCGGTCAGGTACAGGTCAGACGGATGTGCCTGCGGCAGGGCCGGTTTCCCTGCGATGGCGGATGCGAGCAGAAACAGGACGGGCAGAAAAGCATTGCCTCCTATGATGTCGCTCATAGCCAGTTGATAATCGCCCAGCCTGATGGCTGCCATGCCGGTCGAAATTTCGGGCAGCGAGGTGGCCAGGGCCAGAACGGTTGCCCCGAAGATCAATCCGTCCAGATGAAAATGTTGGGCGATCGCATCCCCGGTGGCTTCAAGCAGGACTCCCGCGATTAAGGTTAACAACGCACAAAGCAGGAAAACAACAATGACCTTACCGGTATTGCCGCTGTTTTTCTTTTGATCCCTGGAAGACGCTTTTTCCTCCGCATCAGGCTTTTTCTGCTCATCGGTTTTTTTCCAGGCAAGCCCTTTGCCGGCTTTGTTAATCAGGATCAGGCTGAAAATCCACACCAGAACGATGGCAAAACTTGCCGGTGAAATATGAAAGACCGAAAACGAAACCGGGAGCTGATGGCCGATCACCACGAGGGTGAGGATCATCACCAGCACCACGGATTCCAGCAGCAGCGGCATGGACGAGGCCATGTACGTCAGCGCCCCTTTTTTTCCGAGCACCAGGGCATCAAGAAGTACGAGGACGACGGTTTGCAGGGCAATGCCACCCAGGATATTTCCGATGGCCAGATCCAGGCTGCCCTTAAGCGCGGCACTGACGGTAATGGCAATTTCCGGCAGATTCGTCACCACCGCGAGCAGAATGATCCCACCAAGGGCCTGCCCCAGATGGAAACGTCCCGACAGCGTATCCACTGATTTCGAAAGATGGATGCCTGCTACCCAGATGACAGCGGCAGCGGCGGTAAAAATCAGGAAAAGCAAAGGCATCGATAAGGTAGTTAGCTCCATGGTGATAAACTGTTGGATGATGATGTAAAAGGCAGGATGGCCTGCTGAACAATTTTAATCATTACCTTCAAAAGTAGGACCATCCTGCGGCAGCCGGCTTTGCGCTTTAAATTTCCTACAGATCTCGCAGATTTTCACGACTATTCCGGGGCTTCGGCTCCGCTCAGCCACCGGACAGCTGTCATCTATTCACAAAATATAAAAATCCCCCACAGATTTGCACGGATCTTCACAGATCATTGCGCATAGTTCATCCTGTATTTTCATTTGGTGTTCTGAATTTATAAAGTAAAACGAGAACGTCCTTTTGTCATCCCTGAAGGGATCTAAACATAGTATTAGAGATTCGCATGTGAAAATCCTTATTTGGATTCCTGTGGAAATCGAAGATTCGACTTAGTCAATGACAGAGATCATGGAAAAGAAGAATTGCATCTGGATTATTTGAACCACAGATCGCTCGTATTTTCACAGATGATGGTGTGGCTTCGGCTCCGCTCAGCCACCGGACAGCTGTCATCTATTCACAAAGTATAAAAATCTCCCGCAGATTTGCACGGATCTTCACAGATCATTGCGCATAGTTCATCCTGTATTTTCATTTTATTTATAAACTAAAACGAGAACGTCCTTTTTGTCATCCCTGAAGGGATCTAAACATAGTATTAGAGATTCGCATGTGAAAATCATTGTTTGGATTCCTGCGGAAATCGAAGATTCGACTTAGCCAATGACAGAGATCATGGAAAAGAAGAATTGCATCTGGATTATTTGAACCACAGATCGCCCGGATTTTCACAGAAGATGGTGTGGCTTCGGCTTCGCTCAGCCACCGGAATAGCCGTCATTTAACCATAGATTTTCACAGATGATAGTGTGGCTTCGGCTCTGCTCAGCCACCGTAGCAGTTCTACAACTATAAAAATCTTCGATTTTTTACTCTGATGTGTTCTAAAACATACGGGCTTCAAGAGCATCAACCTCCTGAAAACTTAAATTTAATGTGTCTTATGGGTTAAAAGTTCTCCGCCTGAAGTCCTGCTCACGATCAGCCAGGCGGCATCCAGCATTTTCATGAGGTGGATGTAGGGAATAATGATTTTCTTTTCCTCTTCACATCTAAGGTTCCCGAGGGAGAAATAGGTAACCGTCGATAAAAAGTACTCCAGGTCTTCCCTGCTGCGGGCTTTGAAAGCTTTTCGGAAAACCAATGCCGGATGCCGGTACTCTTCCGCGGAGAGCGAATGGATAAAGGGCTTCGGAGAACCGGCTTCCAAAGGAGGATAGGCCACCGGCTTCTTAGAATTCTTCCCGATCAGATAGCCTACCCGTATCAGCGATCGCAATGATTGGTGCAGGTGAAATACATCAGCAGGATGATCGGTGATCCGCGCTTTCTTTTGTACCGAACATTGTACCATGGTATTGAGCTCCTGCTTTACCATGGTCAGGTCATTGAACTGGAAAAAGGCTTCCAGCAGTTCACGTGCGGAATGCTTCTTCTTGCCGGACCAGAACCGGGCGTCAAAATTTCTTTTTTTCTTTTTCATACAAAGAGGGTTTTTGTGTTTTTGTTATTTTCTTCATGAAGCCCCGTTGCCGGAACCGGTTTTATCCATCGCCGGCTCTACCCTTCCGACGACAAACAGACTGCAAGCGTCCGGCCCCCGAAAAGGCCGGGCCTGCAGCATTTCATCATTTGAATGTTTTTACGGCATCTGTTTTTTTATGTTTCTGCTCTCTGTTATTAACAAAGACAACGATTGTTGATTATCTTTTTTTGAAGGGGCGTAGAAAGGCAGCAGCATACCGGGTGGCAAGAATAAACGGTATGGAAATCTGCGTGATCCGATCTGAGGTTAACTTCTTTACAAATGTATTAAAAAAAATCACAATAAGGGCATATATGCCCATAATATTTATTTTTTATAAATGCAAATTGGCAGGAAACATACTACTCATGGATTTTGATAAAGACCTGCGAATTTTAATTGGAAAACGTATTTCTGAAATTAGAATAAAGAATAACCAAACCCAACACGATTTAGAATTTTTAACAGGAATCGATTCAGCTGATATCAGCAAGTATGAACGAGGCAAAAGAAATTTGACACTCAAAACCATGATCAAGCTTGCCATCGCTTTAAAAATCCATCCGAAAGAACTTTTGGATGTGGAGTTTGATGTGGAGAAGTATGAAATTGACGAATGATCCGTGATGAAAGCCCGGATTATTATGGTAAAAAATTAATCAATCCAATCCTTGAAAACTAAACAGTGAACAATTTAAACTAATAAAAACTAAATCATTTCATTGAAATCCCAAATAGGGAAAGGTACAAATCACTTTCAGTACTCCTTCATTTAAAATCCAGTTAAGCTGATGATTCACTTTTAAAAAATAACACTGCAAATCATTCGAATTGCTACAGATCAATAACAATTAAAAAAACGCAAGTAGGGAAAGGAACTTACTAATTCTAACGTGATTATTCACTATTTCTAATTGATAAAACGAACACCATTTTATTATAATGTCTATTAATTTCCGGGAAAATGATCCCAGCTTAGAATCGCAATGGAGATCCATCATATTGTTCGGGAAAAATTCTGCCACCTATAAATTTGCATTCGGCAAAGTATTGTTGGAACTGGCTTCCAGAGAGACCAATACGGTTTCGCTAAAAGAATTATCGCCCTTATTTGTCAGTCACATTGTAGAACATCTTAAAAAGAATGATAAACAGGGGAACGCCCGGTCAAGTACCTTTCTGAATGCCTGCCGGAAATACAACAATGAGGAAATCGATCACGACCATCTGTTGCATATGACGGAAAAACATGGATTTGCAAATGTTGTCGACGCCTTCCAAAACGTAAACGGCGGAATGATTCCTGATAAGTTTTACGAGAAGGATTACAACGGAACAAATAAAAATATTGTGATCACCGATGAATTGTTAAAGCTAACGGAAAGTTTTCAGTTCACCAATTTTGATGAAGAAGTGGAAGCACGATGGAATCTTGTGGAAACGGCCTGGAATTTAGACCTCAACCCTCATCTGCTTGAGGTGAAAATAGATGATGATTTGCAGACCCTTTTTATCGAAAGTGATTTTATGAGGAGAAAAAACATCACCTCTGCCAGAGCCTCATTAAACGGATACCAGAAAGGCAAATGCTTCTACTCTTTTCAGGACATCTCGATCAACTCAGGGGATAAGAATCTATGCGAGGTTGATCATTTTTTCCCCCATGTCCATAAAGTTAAAATGAGCCAATCGGGCGCAAATGTGAATGGGATCTGGAATTTGGTTTTATCGGATCAATTGGTCAATCTTGCCAAGGGTACAAAAATTCCTGAAATAAAATATCTTGAACGGCTGTATAAAAGAAATGAATTTTATATTGCGAGCAGGCATCCGTTGGGAGAAACGATCATCAACCAGACCGGAGCCACCTCAGCAGAACGGAAACGTTTTTTACAGAATCAATACGATTTATCCGTAAATTTATCCATCCAAAAATGGAGTCCGTTAACGGAACTCGAACCTCTTTTCTAATGAAAGATTTCACCACCATACCCGCCGATAAAATCCTGTACCAGGACGATTATTTCTTCATCATCGAAGACGGATTTCCCGTTTCACCCGGCCACCTTTTGATCATCTCCAATCAGGTCCGGAAAGATTTTTTTGACCTCACCGACGAAGAGCAAAAACATCTCCCGCAAATGATCGAAAAGGCCAAAGCCATCATTTCAGCCAACCATCAACCCGATGCCTATAACATCGGTATGAACTGCGGTGCCGATGCCGGACAAACCGTCTTTCATTTCCACTGCCACCTCATCCCCCGTTACAAAGGCGATATGGAGAATCCGAGAGGCGGTGTGAGGCATGTGGTTGCGGGGAAGGGGGATTATTGAATTAGAAGCTTTTTAATTTTCTTTTAGGAACACTGTTTAGGAAAAACTCCATCAAGAATCTGAAAAAATTATAAATTTCCGAATCAGCAAGTATTAAAAACATAAGAAATATGATGCTTAAGATGAGATTAAAATATAATTTTATAAAATCGTGCTATACAAAAAAAGCATTCTTCTTTTTATATAAAGAATTATGATACTTTATCCTTTCAAGAGAAATTTCATGTTTAAGTTGTTTAAATTTCTTTGTATCTAATGAAATAAATTTAAAGTCAAGCATAACATGACAATTTGGGCAAACGCATATCATATTATTTATAGTATCTGGACCATTATGAGGATTTCCTAAAGCAATAACATGATGCACTTCAGAATAATATGTATTCTCTCCAATTCTAATTTGACTTTCGCATATTTGACAAGTATTTTTATAGAGTTTTTTAATTTTTTCAACTAGTTTTTTGTTTCTAAGTATGCTTTCAATTTCTCGTATAATTCGAACTTTTTTTTCATTATCAATATTATCTTCAAAATCTACATTATTTATTAGCTCTTTTTCTCTCTCAGTAAAGGTAATATAACCAACTAGACTTTGTATGCCCTTTTTAATATTTAAGTCTTTATTTATCTGTAAATTAGGATTATTATTGTAATCTACTTTATTATCAAAGATTACATACCCATTTTTATCAAATAACACACCTGGAAACTTAGTAATATTATGATACCATTTTCCATCCTCTCTATACAAAGCGTGTTTCGCATTGATAGACAATATTTTATTTAAATAATCTCCTGTCATAATAAATTTGCGTCTGCAAAATATTTATTGATAATATACTGCTAATCAAAAGACTAGACAACATATTAATTAAGTTTCAGCCCCATCTATTGAAGCAATTAAATTAGATTTTAATTTTTATAATGTAATGTAAATTGTAAATGATTAAATTATAATATTATAATCTCTTAAAAGAATTATTTTCTGTCTAAACCAT
>CAJYRQ010000017.1 GCA_913777465.1 uncultured Chryseobacterium sp. | reverse complement strand
GCAATTAGCAATTAGCAATTAGCAATTAGCAATTAGCAATTAGCAATTAGCAATTAGCAATTAGCAATTAGCAATTAGCAATTAGCAATTAGCAATTAGCAATTAGCAATTAGCAATTAGCAAAATTAAAATTTATGGCAAGGTTAAAAAATGACTTTGCCATTTTTTATGTTAAAAAACGCTCAAAAAAATCTGCGTATTCTACAAAGTCTGCGTGAGATTTATTTAACGCAAAGTTTTTACTTCCCGGATAAATATTTCAAGGCAGCAAAGAAGGAATCAGCAAGCTGATTGATGAAGCTTGCGTCCGCTTCGCGCAGTAGGCTTGTCTGCCTTTGCCACCTAAAATCAGCGATATGAAACATCCATCTTTGCGTTTGAAAAATTCCACAAATACATCTGCGCAATCTGCAAAATCTGCATGAAGTATTTCTTTCTTTGCCTTTAAAAATTTCTGTAGCTAAAACGATGCGCCGGATCTGATTTTATTTCAGATCGAACCGGTACACATTCCCTCCTGTTTTTTTATCCTTTTCATCCGCGATCATCAAAGTATGATCATCAAGAAAGACAACAGCTTCTTTTTGGGAATTATGGTTTAATGATACCGTGCGGATTTTTGTCTTGCTGAAATCATCAGGGCTAAAACCGGTTAATATCTGAATATTTTTGTGGTTTAATAAAACGATCTGGTTTTTGGTGCTGTTGATGGCCGCAGACGTAATGGCGGCATCGCTGTATCCGCCTTTCAGCTTCAGTTTCCCTACCAATCTGGCCTCGAAGTCACCTGGCTGGTTGGGAACTTTAAACACAAGAAAGGTCCCGTCGAAACCTTTGCTCCGGTTTTTGGTAAAGAGGTAAAAATTTCCGTCCATTTCTACAAAAGCTTCGCAATCGTAGAGCCAGTTGGATTTTTTAGGGGGAAATTCCGTCTGCCCTTCATAATGGAATTTCGTTTCCTGGATCACTTTGGTGGATTTCTGAGCAGGATTTTTAAGATCGATTTTTAAGATCGACAGATTCCGGCGGTCGTTGTCATTGTTTCCGAAATCGCCGATGTACAGGTTTCCCTGCGGATCTGCCGTGATGTCTTCCCAGTCGTGGTTCTCTGCATTTTCTACCAACACATCAGCTGTCAATTCACCTTGCAGGTTTAAGCCGTACACTACATTTTTGTTTCCCTGGTCTTCAATGGCCCAGAGGGTTTTCTTATCCGGAGACAAAGCCATTCCGGAAACTTCTTTCAGCTTTTTAGGCAAAGAAAATTCCACTTTCAATTCATCGGTTGCAGGTGAATCCTGAGCCTTCGGATTGCAGCTCCACAGGAGAAATGCAGAAACAATAACAGCACGCCACATATTTATTTTTTTAATTTTTTAAACTGAAAATAAGAAAACCTGATATTTTTCTCTAAGTTATTAATAATCTGCTGATGGTGAAGAAAAAATCCTGCCGCCAGACCGATCAGGCTTCCGATGACCGTATCCATCAGACGGGCCTGCATCAGGCTTTCGACATGGTGATGTGCATCACTTGCCGTTTCAGCCAGAAGAATCGTCAGCGGCGTTATGAAAATAACCGCCAGACCGTAGTTCCGCACCACCATAAATTCAATGATAAACTGCAGCACGGTAATCATGATGATCATCGTTATCTTATCGGGATTCACCAGGAGAATCAGCCAAAGCAGCCCGATGCCTATGAAAGTGCCCAGGATCCGATGGGTGTTCCGCTGCCTTACATGTTCGAAATTCCGTCCCTGGATAATAGCAACGGCGGCAATGGAAATCCAGTAGGTGTTTTTAAATTCCAGCAGGTGACCGATGATCAGTGTCAGCGCCATAAAGAATCCGATAATGGTACTTTCGACAAATTTGGTATATCTTCTTTTGTTGAAGGTTCTTCGCGGAACCGTCACCACTTCATTTTTTTCTACAAAAACCGAATACAGGAAAGCCAGGGAACATGATAAAATAGCACCTATGGCGACGAGCCCGACCCTTACGGGAATCAGTTCCGGATCGAAGGGATAGGTACTGGCCATCGCCGCAACCATAATGAAGAAAAAGTTTCCCGGCGGCGGAATTTTAAAATAGGACGAAATAAAATGCGCCAGGAATGAAATCATGGCGACCGAAAAGGCAGCAAAATAAATATTGAATCCGAAAAAGGAACTGACGGTAAATGAAAACACGATCCCGAAAGCGCAGGCAATCAGGTGGATCATCCGCTGGGCCATCGGTGCTGAGGTGAAATACAGGATCGTCAGGGCTCCTAAGCTGGAAAGTGCGCCGTAGTTAGGCTTCCCTAAGAAATAACCGATAAAAAGGCAGCTTCCGATGCACAGGGCTGCAAGAAAGGGAAAATGCCATTTCCTTTCCGTCTGTTTGATTTCCAGCAGGTACTGAAACCGGTGGTGCAGCGGATTTTTTACTTTCATCTACTGCAGGCGTTTGGCTTGTTCCCAAAGGACATCCATTTCTTCCAGCGACAGATCGGCGAGATTGACCTCCTGCTCCGCTGCAAGGGTTTCCATTTTCCGGAATCTTGAAATGAATTTTATATTGGTTCTTTCCAGCGCCGAATCCGGATTAATCCCTGAGATCCGTGCATAGTTGATAAGCGAGAAGAATACATCGCCCAGCTCCTGCTCTTTTTTATGAGGATCGGTTTCGTCGTGGAATTCCCGGATTTCTTCATCCACTTTTTTCCAGGCATCTTCCGCATCATGGAATTCGAAGCCGATGCCTTTTACCTTATCCTGAATCCGGTAAGCTTTTACCATGCTCGGCAGGCTTTTCGGGACACCGCCCAGAATGGATTTGTTGCCTTCTTTCAGTTTCAGCTTTTCCCAGTTCTGCTTTACTTCTTCTTCATCCTTTACTTTGGTATCCCCGTAAATGTGGGGATGGCGGAAAATCAGTTTTTCGTTTAAAGAATTGATGACATCGGCGATATCAAAGCTTTCTTTTTCAGAGCCGATCTTGGCGTAGAACACGAGGTGCAGCAAAACGTCGCCGAGTTCTTTTTTCATCTCCTGAAGATCATTCTGCAAGATCGCATCCGACAGTTCATAGGTTTCCTCCAGCGTCAGATGGCGGAGCGATTCCAGGGTCTGCTTTTGGTCCCACGGGCATTTTTCGCGCAGGTCGTCCATAATGTCCAGTAATCTTCCGAAAGCGTCCAGCTTTTCCTGTTTGGTATTCATAGTTTGGGAATTCAAAGTCCTACAAATTTAAGGTAAATTTTCCGTTGTACCCTTTTGCCGTTTAAATCTCCCACGGATTGCATGGATTTTCACGGATGACAGCATGGCTTCGAAAGCTTCAGCCTGACAGTGTGCATAGACAGTTTAGTTTGGATTAAAAAAACTCTCTGTTTAAGCAGAATATAAGTTCAGACTGATGTTACCGCTATGTCATCCTGAGGCTCCCGAAGGATTCTACGGCATCACTATCTTTTGCCTCTTTTGTGGTTAAAAATCTATATGGATTGCGTGGATTTTCACGTATGGTAGCGTGGCTTCGAGAACCTCAGCCACCGGATGACCGTTCCTTAGCATCACAGGACTATAAAAATCAAAGATTTGACTCATCTTTTATTTATATTCTTAAAGGAATTCGCGAACCTCTTCGAGGTTTTTAAAAACTTTGTGCGCTTTCACCAGCATCGTATTCAAATTTTTTAGCTGCATCATTTTCTCTTGTGACTTTTGATTTCGTCGAACCTTCAGTTTGTGGTAAAAAATCTTCCTACGGATTGCATGGATTTTAATAAATGATATATGAATCCCTGAGATCTTATTTATTTCTCCATTTCTGCTGTAAGTATTCAGAGATTACAAAAAGATGAATAGCGCCACTCGTTTTAAAGTGACACTATCTCATCTATATATTTCCAGGGAAAAGTCAGTTTTTTTTCAGAACCGCTTTATTGAATTCCTGATACCAGCCGGTTATATTACTGCTGAAATTCGACAATAAAACCGTTTATACTTCCATTATTAGCCGGAAGATCATTCCAGGGATGAATCGAAATATAGCCATTTTTCGTTGCAGTGACATTATCATTTTTACCATAGGTATGCACAAAACCTTCACCGGAATTCGTATTATTGGGTTCGTTGTTATAGAACCAGTTTATTTTCCGTACGGCTGAAAGGCCTCCGGCACTATAATCGTGGAGGGGCTGTTCCCCGGTAATCCATTTTTCTTCCGGGTCCGGCGTAAGGGCCGCCCCCGCTTCCCAGGAAAATTTTACAAAGCCCATCCAGGTTCTTTGGGTATCAAAAATAGCATGGTTGGTAAGAAGGTTTTGTTCTACATATTTCCATTCATCATCGGTGGTATACGTCGCCAGGTATCCTCCCATATTTTTTGCTGCGGTATACGCATCAAACCAACTGAGCGGCCCGTTTCCGGAATAGGCGGCATAAGTGTGCCCGTTGACCGTATAGGTGATGGCTCCTTCTTTTATATAGGTGCTGCTTCCTATGGTAAGGGAAGCAGGTGCCGAAGAAGCCGTTGCCGTTTTGCTCGGCACATAGCCCAGAATATTGGCATCTACTGATGTTGAATAACTGATTACGGTTGTATTGATAACACTTCCCATATTTCTCCAGATGCTGCCATCAAAATAGTAGCATCCTGCCGAGGTAATGTTAGCCGTTTTCGTATCGGCTGCCGTAGGAATTGAAGTCGCATACACAATAGCACCGGTCTGCGCGGCAGTGTATTTTGATCCTGCGCTTTTAATCTGGTCTCCTGTTAGACGTGGCATTCCTATCCCTTCAGCGGTGGTTCCGTCGGTTTTCACAGGATCTATCTGGACCGTTGCGATAACATTTTTAGTCGATATACCCAGTTGTGCATAAGCAGGCATGCTGCATCTGATACATGCTGCCAACAACAAATATTTTTTCATTTGATCTTCAGTCTTGTTTATTGTTGGAATTCTACGATAAATCCGGTTGTGGTTGCAGAATTGGCTACCACATCATTCCAGGTATGGGTGGAAGTGTAGCCGCCGTAAGTTTTCGTGCCGCTGTTTTTAGGTAAAGTGATAACAAAACCTTCCGTTCCTCCGGAATTGTTGGGTTCTCCGGTATTGAACCAATTGGATTTTCTTACGGCACTGGTACCGCCTGCACTGTAATCGTGAAGTGGCTGTTCTCCCGTGATCCATTTTTCTTCCGGGTCGGGAGTAAGCGCCGCGCCGGCAAACCAGGAAAACTTGGCGAAACCGATCCATGCCTGCTGGCTATCGAATGCGGCAGCACTAAGAAGGTTGGTTTCCACCTGTTTCCATTCTTCATCGGTGGTGAAAGTAGCCAGATAACCGCCCATATTTTTACACGCATCATACGCATTGTACCATGTGATCCCTGCTGCAGATGCCGCATAAGCGGCATAGCTGTGCCCGTTGTAAGTAAAGATGCCGGTGCGTGTTGCTGTAACACCGTTTACAGTAAGTGTGGTAGGGGCGCTGTTTGCAGCCGTAGCCGTATTGCTCGGAACATACCCCAGAATGTTCGGGTCGATCACCGAACTGATGCTTAACGTAGTGGTTGTGCTCTGCGCGCCCATCCCACGCCAGATGCTTCCGTCAAAATAATAATAGCCCGGCGCGGTAATATTCGCTGTCTTGGTAGTGGATACCGACGGTGCAGAGGTTGCATAAACAATCACCCCGGAGTGGGCAGCCGTATATCTGGAATCGGCAGCCGTAAGCTGGTTTCCGGTAAGCCTCGGAGCAATTACCCCTTCCGCAGTCGTTCCGTCGGTATTCTTCGGAGCGACATCCAAAGTAGCTTTAGGAGTGATCGTATTTATCCCTACTTGTGCGTTTAAATTTGGCACTGACAATGTAACCGACAGCAAAGCCGCCAGCAGTAAATCTTTCTTCATTTTGATAATTTTAGCAAATTTTTGTCAAAAATATGCAAAAAAATACGAGGTTTAACTGCTTTCACCTTAAAATAAATCTGATATAACTCCACTTTTCCTTTATTTAAATTGGTGGTGAACCGGTAAATCCCTGAGTGTAAATAGCAAAAGTATTTGCAAAAATTATTTAATTCATAATTTAGTGATTAGCAAAAATCTGTAAAGTCAGTCCCGGCACCTCCTTTTCTGTAAATATTTCATATAGAAATCAGCCTGACAGTGTGCATATGCAGTTTAGTTTGAATTAAAATAGTTCTTTATTCAAGCAGAATATAAGTTCAGACTAATGTTGCCGCTATGTCATTCTGAGGCTCCCGAAGGATTCTACGACATGAATATCTTTTATGACTTTTGCGGTTAACATTCTCCCACAGATCTGCATGGATTTTCACGGATGATAGCATGGCTTCGAGAGCCTCAGCC
>CAJYRQ010000016.1 GCA_913777465.1 uncultured Chryseobacterium sp. | reverse complement strand
TCGCTGGTGATCGATGAAGACACGAAAATCCGTGATTTTAAGAACACCCTTCGCTGGAATGAAATCTATTACCGTTAATTCTTCAACAAATATCATATATTATGAAAAAAATAGGAGGCAGTTTATTCATTTTATTGGCAGTTTTATGTATTTTCGGCTGCAATAAAAAGGAAAACAACAATAAAACGAACTCAGATACCATGGAAAATGTACAGGTTTCAGATTACGGAGTTACCGCAAAGGGAGATTCCATCAAAAAATATACGTTGAGCAACAGGAACGGGATGAAGGTAGAAATCATCAACTACGGTGGAATCATCACTTCCCTTACGGCTCCCGATAAAGACGGCAAATATCAGGACGTAGTTCTTGGATTTACGAAGCCTGAAGATTATTTCAACGGAAATCCGTATTATTTCGGTGCACTGATCGGGAGATACGGAAACAGGATTGCCAATGCCAAATTTACTTTGGAAGGCAAAACGTATGACATTGATAAAAACGACGGCCCGAACAGTCTCCACGGAGGAAAAGAAGGATTCCATACCAAAATATGGACGGTAGAACCGGTAAAGGATGCCAAACTTCCAACGTTGAAATTAACTTACGTAAGTGCTGACGGTGAAGAAGGGTATCCCGGAAAGTTAACCACTACAGTTCTTTATACCCTTACCGACGACAATGCCCTGGAAATTTCTTATGAAGCAGAAACCGATAAAGCCACTGTGGTAAACCTGACGCAACATTCGTACTTCAATCTTTCCGGAAACTTTTCCAATCTGATTACCGATCATGAATTACAGATTAATGCCGATAAATTTTTACCCGTAAACAAGACGCTTATTCCTTTGGGGGAAGAAAAAAGCGTGAAGAGAACTCCATTTGATTTCACAGCTGCCAAAACCATCGGTAAAGACATCAATGCAGAAGATGAGCAGCTGAAATTAGGCGGCGGATACGACCACAACTGGATCCTGAACGGAAGCGGAATGAGAACGATAGCTACCGTTTACCATCCAGCCAGCGGAAGAGTAATGGAAGTAATGACCGATCAGCCGGGTGTTCAGTTCTATTCCGGAAATTTCCTGGACGGTAAATTCGATACCAAAACCGGTGGGAAATATGAAAAAAGAAGCGGGTTCTGCCTGGAAACCCAGCATTACCCGGATTCTCCGAACCAGCCGGCTTTCCCGACAACGGAACTGAAGCCCGGACAGAAATACCAGACTAAAACCACCTATAAATTCTCAGTTAAAAAATAAACTATGGGACAACTAGCAACCATTGATATCATCATATTCCTTATTTATTTTGTGGTGGTAGCCGGATATGGGCTCTGGATTTACAAAAAGAAAAAATCCGAGTCTACCGGAAGTAAAGATTATTTCCTTGCCGAAGGATCGCTTACGTGGTGGGCTATCGGTGCCAGCCTGATAGCCTCCAACATTTCGGCGGAGCAATTCATCGGAATGAGCGGTGAAGGATTCTTCGTGGGAGTGGCCGTTGCCGCCTATGAATGGATTGCCGCAGTAGCATTAATCATCATCGCCGTCTGGTTTATCCCGATCTACCTGAAAAACAAGATCTACACCATGCCGCAGTTCCTGGAAACCCGTTACAACAAATCGGTTTCCCTGATCATGGCCGTGTTCTGGCTGTTTTTGTATGTGATCGTAAACCTGACTTCCATTTTGTATCTCGGTGCATTGGCCATTGATACTTTACTGGGTGGCGAGCACCTTCATATCATCATGATCGTCCTCCTGCTGATGGCTTTGCTGATCGGTCTGGGAGGAATGAAAGTAATCGGGTACACCGATGTGATCCAGGTGGCAGTACTTATAATCGGTGGTTTTGCTACCGTGTATATGGCGTTGCAGATCGTTGACCAGAGAATCAACGGGGTAGCGGTAGGAAATGCGTTCGCCGGATTCAATACTTTGATGAACGAAGCCCCGGGCCATTTCAAGCTGATGCTCGATAAGCCGACTACGACCACCACAACTTTGGGAATGCCTCAGAACCTGGAAGTCCAGAAATATGTGGTATTGCCTGGACTGGCCATGTATTTTGCCGGCCAGTGGATCGTTAACCTGAACTATTGGGGTTGCAACCAGTACATCACCCAGCGTGCTTTGGGGGCAGACCTTAAAACAGCGAGAACCGGGATTCTGTTTGCCGGATTTTTAAAGCTTTTCATGCCGATCATTGTGATGCTTCCGGGAATTGCAGCGTATGTGCTGTATACCAAAGGACAGCTTCCCGGATTCAACGGCGTGAAAGACGGTGCGTATTCTGCTATACTTACCTTTTTACCATCAGGACTGAAAGGTCTGGCGGTGGCGGCATTAACAGCAGCCATCGTAGCTTCCCTGGCCGGAAAAGTAAACAGTATCTCTACGATTTTTACTTTAGATATCTATAAAAAATACCTGAAGTCAGATGCTACCGAAATCCAGATGGTAAGAACCGGAAGATGGGTCATCATCATCGCAATGATGGTCGCGCTTGCCTTTACCTGGACGGACGTTCTTGGCATCGGTGGAGAAGGCGGATTCACCTTTATCCAGAAATACACCGGATTTATCAGCCCTGGAGTTTTTGCCATGTTCTTACTGGGAATGTTCTGGAAGAGAACCACCGGGACTGCCGCTTTGGTAGGGGTAATCCTAGGTTTCGTATTGGCGATATTCTTCAACAGCTTTGCCATCGGCATCTTTGGAAAAGAAACCTGGCTGTATACGGCATTCACGTATGAAAAGCTGGAAAACGGCGTGGTACACACCATCACGGAAATCCCGTTCCTCATCAACATGGGGTGGTCGTTCTTCATCACCATCGCCGTGATGGTCCTGATCAGCTTAGCAGGTCCGAAAGTTAATCCGAAAGCATTTGCTATCGACAGCAAAATGTTCAAGGTAGATCCAAGAACTATGATACTGATTGTAGTTACTTTATTACTGCTTACGGCTATTTATGTAAGATTCTGGTAAGTTTTAATTACAATATAAATAAAAACAGGATGCCTTTGGTGTCCTGTTTTTTTAATTTTCTGCTGATACACTGGTTGTGCTGTATCGCTGATCATTGAAGTATAATAATGCATCCTATAACGGATTTAGAAAATAGATTGTTCTGGAAATCAGACATGCATAGAAAGAAAAAATTCCATTTAAAAATTATTCCGTAGGAATATTATCTGTGTAGAATATTTCCAATAAGTATATATTGAGCACGCCATAGGTGTGCTATCTAAGAAACGCTTGCTAAGTAAACGGCATACTGTAAAAGATAGAACTCCGCTGGAGTTCCGATGACTTCAATCAATATAAATACTACACAGATACTGCTCCTCCGGAGCAATTAATTTACTGTTTTAAATATGCTAAATCCACTAATGCATATTTAAGATATAAAGTTTAAATGTATTGAAAAAGTGAAATTATAATGGATAAACAGACGCTTAAAAAGATCAATATCACTACATTTGTATCAAAACCATTTCTGTGAATCCTTACCTCTTATTTATCGATACGGAAACCACGGCGGTTCCCAAACGCTGGGACCTTCCGTACTCCGAAACCGGAAACTGGCCCTCTGCGGTTCAGGTATCCTGGATCGTCTGTTCGGAAGACGGAATGGAGGTAAAAAAGGAAGACCGGTACATCTTTGAAGAAGATCTGGTGATCAGCGAAGGATCCTTCAGGGTGCATGGCATTACCGAGGAATTCCTGAGATCGCGGGGTAAAAGCAGGATAGAAGTGTTAAATGATCTTGCCGGAGATATTGTAAAATACCGGCCTTTGATCGTAGGTCATTTCCTTGAATTTGACCTTCATATTTTGTCTGCTGATTACCTCAGAGCAGGGCTGCCGAATCCTTTCGAAAACAGCCGGTTGTATTGTACAATGCTGAAAAGCCGGCAATATACTTCCGGAACTTCAAAAACAGGTCTGCGTTTACCGGAACTCTGCCGCTATCTTCTGAACGAAGCAGTAGAACCCTCCCATAATGCTGTTATTGATGCAGAAATGACCGCCCGCTGCTTTTTTGAAATCCGTCGGCGGAACCAGCTCTCTCAAAACGATCTTGAAGAAAAACATAATCTGATCGCAGAAAAATTACACTTTCCCTTTTTAAAATGATAATCGACCTATGGAATATCTGATCCCGCTTTTACAAAAAACACCACCTTTCAGCCTTTTGCCCGAAAGCGTGCTGCAGGAAGTCTCCGAAAGCATGCAGAAAAAAATATTTCCCAAAGAGACACTGGCCTACCGTCAGGAAGTTACCGAAATGCAGGGTGTGGATGTCATTATGGAAGGAGGGTATGAAACGTTTTTCTTTGACGCTTCGCAGAATAAAAGATGCATCGAAGTTCACCATTCGCCGTACTGTTTCGGGGGAATCTCCGTGGTGCTGAACAGGGTCCGGGCTTTAAAATCAGTAATGGCGAAAAAAGGAACTGTTGTGTATACGCTTCCTAAAAGAGAATTTACCGAGCTCTGTAATGCCTATGAAGATTTTTTTCATTACTTCACTTCGGATTTCGGGAAGAAAATGCTGGATGAAGAGTTCGCGCATTTTGTGAAAACACCGGCGTCTTTTGAGGAAAGTTATTTTGCGGCGGATCAATTGTATTCCAGGAAAATAAAAAGCATTGCTTTTAAAGATATCGTTTCGTGTACTGAAAGCACGCCGATTTTTGAAGCCGCCCGGATCATGGCGAAAAACAAGGTAAGCTGTTTATTTATCCGTCGGGAAACCGATCAGAAAATTATCGGTTATGTTACGGATATTACCTTGCGGGATAATGTGATTGCCCAATGCATCGATCCGCAGAAAGCTGTACAAGAAGTAATGGATAATCCCATTGTTTCTATTTCCAGCGAGGCTTATCTTTATGAGGCGGTGCTGATGATGTTTAAAACCAAAACACGCTATTTATTGGTAGAAAAAGACGGCGATATGGCAGGATTTCTGAGCAGGAACCGGTTGCTGAGCGAGCAGGCACAGTCGCCCCTGGTCTTTATACAGTCGGTAAAGCAGGCCGGTACAACGGCGGAACTCCGGAAAAAGTGGCTTCAGGTCCCGGATATGATCAACCAGCTGCTGGGCCGCGGCGTTCACGGGGAAATCGCCAGCCAGATTATTACCACCATTGCCGATACCATCACCGTAAAAGTAATTGAAAATGTGATCCGCCAGATCGGGAAACCGCCGGCGAAATTTGTATTTATGGTCACCGGAAGTGAAGGAAGAAAAGAGCAGACTTTAAGCACCGACCAGGATAACGGCATCATTTATGAGGACAAAGCCAATGAACAACGCGAAATGGTTCGTGAATATTTCCTGAGCTTTGCCAAAAGGGTTTCCGACGATCTCAATACCATCGGTTTTGTCTACTGCAAAGGTGAATTTATGGCCAGCAATCCGAAATGGACCCATTCGCTGTCCCACTGGAAACGGAATTACGAAGAATGGATCAATGAAACGGTTCCCGAAAATGCCATGAAATTTTCTACCCTTTTCGACTGCCGTTACATCTATGGAGAAGAAACCATCATAAACGAACTGAAAGATTTTATCCAGGATCAGCTTCGGGTTCCGAATGAAAGGTTTTTTACCTTTATTGCCAAAAATGCCCTCCAATACGAAGCTCCTTTAACCTTTTTCAAAAGGATCAAGACCCAGACCATCGGCAAAGCGGAAGTCTTCGACATCAAAACGGCGATGAGCCCGATTGTCGACCTGCTCCGGGTATATGCGTTGAAAAACGGGATCAATAATGAAAATACCGGCGAGCGGATGAAGGAACTTCTTAAGGCAGGAGTTTTTACCAAAGAACAGTACCAGGAGCTTCACCATTCGTATTACTACCTGATGGCGTTGCGTTTGAAAAACCAGGTGTACCAGATCAACATCGAAAAGAAAATGCCGGATAATTATATTGAAATCAGCCGCCTCACCAAAATCGAACGGGTAACCCTGATCGAAATTTTCAAAACCATCAGCAACTTCCAGCAGGGCATCCGAATGAAATTTACCGGAAGCCTGTAGTAACGTATCTGTATTTGAAAGCTGATTTTCTGTCATTAGAAAATTAAAAATGAATAATTGTGTGGCTTAGGCGCCGCTCAGCCACCGGATGGTGTTATTTTAAATAATAACAATTCAACCTCCCGCCTGTCATTCTGAATCTAGCATAGTAGCAGAGAAGCAAGGGAAAGATTCGCGTCTGGATTTCTTCGAAATGACAAAAGGAGTGTTCAAAGGTCTTCGCAAATTTCACGCATGGTCGTGGCTTTTGTTCTGCTCAACCGTCAGAAGAAGGCTTATCCTTGAATCTAAGGCGACACAGATGCAAAATTTAACAGCACAAATCTTCGTAAAATCTTTGATTTTTATTTCATGTGATCTAAAAATATGCGCAATACCAAACTATAATCTGATTTGTCTCATGTGTTAAGAGGCTTAATAACCTTGCTTACGGTTAAACAACCCTACATTTTAAACATAAATCCCTGCGAAATCTTCTTATTGTATTTCTTCTCATCGAAACGGTAAAGAAAAGACCCTTTTTTGGAAGACGTCATATCTTTTTCATCCGTTTTCACCAGGATGTCCATTCCGTTAATCTTGCTGGTAAAATTCCTCTTATCAAAGGTTTCGCTGAAAATCGCTTCATACAGATTCTGAAGGTCTTTCATCGTGAATTTTTCCGGCAGCAGCTCGAATCCGATCGGTCGTGTGGAAGCCCGCCTTCTCAGCCTCAGGACGGCGTCTTTCACCATTTCATTATGGTCGAAGATCAGGTTTGGCGCATTCTGGAGTTCAAACCACTGGGCGCTGTAGTTTTCGTTGATCTGGAGGTCCTTTTCAATATGGATCAGGGCGTAATAGGAAATTGAAATAATCCGTGCCGTCGGCTCTCTTTGGATTTCAGTATAGGAATTCAGCTGTTCCAGGTAAATGTTTTCAAGCCCGGTAAGCGTGTGGAGCACCCGTTGGGCTGCGTCATCCGCTGTTTCCTCGTTTCCGACAAATCCACCCATCAGAGACCATTCTCCCAGCTGAGGCTCAAAATTCCTCTTGACCAGGAGGATCTTAAGATGCTCGCCGTCGAATCCGAAGATAATGCAGTCTACTGCAACCAAATGTCTGGGATATTGGGAATAATCCTGTTCCATCGTTTTATTTTATACAAAGATAAAGCTTTTATCACGGCAAGTCCGGAAACAAATGTGTTTTTTACACTTTTGTGTAAAATCTTCTGTATTTCTGAAAATACCTTATCTTAGAATCATTTTTGGGCATTAATAATCCATTTTAAATCTGAAAAAACGATGCAAAACACATTAAATCTATATGAATGTAATGTTAAAATTATGTTAAAGTTTAACAATTTGTAAATTCAGCTGCCGCGGAATCATTTTTCAGGCTTAATCTCAAAAATACGATAAGTATTTCAGGATATAATTGACAATTCTGTACAAATACTTCCTATCTGTTTTAAATAGTGCCGGTTTAAAGGTATTAATCTGATTCTTGGATTTGTTGATAATCTTATTTTTTATGATAAGGTAGAGCGGATTTACCCGTTATAAGGTCCGGTAGGAATAGGTTTTTTGATGGATATGCTTCCTCATTTTTACAAATTGTTTTGTATATAGATTCTTTCTGTTATTTTAGAAATGTTGAAATAACATTTAATAATGAATAGAAAACTGTCTTTATTATTCCTGGGTTTTACGGCTATTACCTTTGCTCAGGTGAAGAAAAACATCCGGTATTTTCCACTGAATACGGTGCAGTTGACAGAAAGTGTCTTCAACAAAGCGATGCAGGCGGACAAAGGATACATCATGGCCATGGAACCGGACCGGTTGCTGGCCCCTTATCTGAAGGAGGCAGGTCTTCCCGCTAAAGCCGTGAATTATCCCAACTGGGAAAATACCGGACTCGACGGGCATATCGGCGGGCATTATCTTTCAGCCCTGGCACTGATGTATGCTTCCACAGGCGATACCAAAGTCAAGCAGCGTCTCGACTATATGATCGATGAGCTGGAACGCTGCCAGAAAGCTTCAGGTGACGGCTATGTTTCCGGGATTCCGAACGGTAAAAAGATCTGGAACGAAATCGCGGCAGGAAACATCCGGGCTTCCGGCTTCGGACTGAATGACCGTTGGGTTCCTTTATACAATATCCATAAAACCTATTCCGGGCTGCGTGATGCTTACTGGTATGCAGGAAATGAAAAGGCAAAAGCGATGCTGATACGATTAACGGACTGGATGGCCAATGAAGTATCCGGACTTTCCGATGAACAGATCCAGGATATGCTCCGCAGCGAGCACGGCGGGCTGAATGAAGTCTTTGCCGACGTTTATGATATTACCCAAAATAAAAAATACCTTCAGCTGGCACACCGGTTTTCGCATCAGGCGATCCTGAACCCGCTGCTGAACGGTGAAGATAAACTCACGGGAATCCACGCCAATACGCAGATCCCGAAAGTGATCGGCTACAAGCGTATTGCCGATCTTGAAAATAATGCTTCCTGGAGTGCAGCGACCGATTTTTTCTGGCACAACGTGACAGAGAGACGATCTTCTGCCATCGGTGGAAACAGCGTAAGCGAGCACTTCAATCCGGTTAACGATTTCAGCAGCATGATCAAAAGTATTGAAGGCCCTGAAACCTGCAATACCTATAATATGCTGAAACTGACAGGACAGCTTTTTGCCACACTGCCCAAATCCTATTACATGGATTATTACGAGCTGGCCCTGTACAACCATATCCTTTCCACGGAAAATCATGACAAAGGCGGCTTCGTATATTTTACACCGATGCGTCCCGGACATTACCGGGTGTATTCGCAGCCGCAGACCAGCTTCTGGTGCTGTGTCGGTTCAGGGATGGAAAACCACGCCAAATACGGCGAAATGATTTATGCGCACACAGATAACGACCTGTATATAAATCTTTTTATTCCATCCGTTCTGAAATGGGCAGAGAAGAAAATGGTGCTGAAACAGGAAAACAGCTTCCCGCAGAATCCTTCCACAAAACTAATTTTTGAAGTCGCTCCGAAATCCGAAATCAACCTTAAACTGAGGGCTCCGGAATGGACGAATGCCGCACAGATCGTCGTTTCCGTTAATTCAAAAAATATCAATGTGCCTGTCGATTCAGACGGTTATATCAATATCAAAAGAAAGTGGAAAAAAGGCGATGCCGTAGAAATGAAAATGCCCATGCATCTTACCGCAGAGCAGCTGCCGGATCAGTCGGCTTATTATGCCTTTAAATACGGTCCTGTAGTTTTAGCTGCACCTTACGGAAAAGAAAACCAGCAGGGGCTTCTGGCAGATGACAGCCGCGGCGGGCATATTGCCCACGGTCCGCAGATTCCTTTAAACGAAATTCCTGTGATCGAAGGTAATGCATCGGAAGTCCTGAACCATGTTCAGCCGTTAAACGGTAAAGACCTTTCGTTCAGCATCAACGGATTATATCCTTCCGATAAATTCGGCAGAGGGCTTCAGCTGGTTCCGTTTTATACCATCCGGGAAGAACGGTACATCCTTTACTGGCCGCAGGCAGACCGCGACAAGATACAGGCTGTACAAAAACAGAGATCCCTGGAAGAAGCCGAAACCAGAAAGCTCGACCGGATCACCATCGATAAGATCCAGCTGGGCGAACAGCAGCCGGAATCCGATCATTTCTTTGAAAGCAAGGATTCCAACACAGGATATATGGAAGACCGGCATTTCCGTGATGCTAAGGGCTGGTTCAGCTACCGAATGAAGAACTCCGGTAAAAATGCAGCTTTCCTTTATGTATTGTACTTCGATAATAATGCCGGGCGTATGCTGAATGCCGAAATCAACGGTAAGAAAATTTTAAGTAAAAAACTCGAAGGCAAAGCCGGAAATTCACCGCAGTACCTGCTGTTACCGGTGCCGGATTCCGAGAAAAATAAAGAAAATCTTGCGATAAAATTCTTTGCAGAAGACCAGGCCATAACTTCAAAAATCGTTGAAGTCAGGCTTCTTACTCAAAACTATGAAAAATCCATCAGGTAATTTAAATAACAGTTCACTCCATGAATATCCATAAATCAAAAACCGCTTCTTTTCTTATTATCAGCATTTTCAGCCTTTCCATGATGGAAGCCAAAGTAAAGCTTCCTGCCCTGGTTTCGGACGGAATGATCCTGCAGCGGAACATGCCGCTGAAAATCTGGGGTTCGGCCGACGCCGGTGAAAAGGTGAATGTAAAATTTCTAAATAAAACCTATACCACCAGTGCGGACAAAAGCGGTAACTGGAACATCATGCTTCCCGAACTGAAAGCCGGCGGACCTTATGTAATGACCATCAACGAAATTACGCTTAAAGACATCCTGATCGGTGATGTATGGGTAGCTTCCGGACAATCCAACATGGAGCTTCCGATGCGCAGGCTGACTCCGCTATACAGTGACGAAATTAAAAATGCCAACAATAAAAACATCAGGTTCTTCACGGTACCGCAGAAATACAATTTCAAAACGCCGCAGACCGAGCTTGACGGTGGTAAATGGCAATCTACCGATCCGCAGACCATTCTTGATTTTTCAGGGGTAGCGTATTTCTTTGCCAAAGAAATCAATGCCGAAGATAAAGTTCCGGTGGGGATCATCCACACCAGCCTTGGGGGATCTCCGGTTCAGGCCTGGATGGATACCAATTCCCTGAAAAAATATCCTGAATATCTGGATGAAGCTAAAAAATGGCAGAATGACGACCTGATCAGATCTACCGAATCCGGTGAGCAGACAGCCAGCAGAGCCTGGTATGCCGAACTTGATCAGAATGATCCCGGACTGGCCCAGCATTGGGAAAAAGCGGATGTTGATGACTCCGGATGGAAAACAATCAAGGTTCCCGGATCTTGGGAAGACCAGGAAGGATCGTTTGACGGAACGGTTTGGTTAAGAAAAGAAATCAATGTACCGACCGGATCAGCTGGGAAACCTGCCTTTTTAAATTTAGGAAGGATAAAAGATGCCGACGTTACTTACATCAATGGCGTAAAAGTCGGAAATGTAACCTATGAATATCCGCCACGCTGGTACGACATTCCGGCAGGTGTACTGAAGGATGGAAAGAACATCATAACAGTGCGCATCACCAACGGAAGCGGAAGAGGACAGTTCATCGCCGACAAGCCGTATTACCTGGAAGTCGGAAGGCAGAAAATAGATCTTACCGGAGACTGGAAATATAAAGTCGGTGCAAAAATGACGAGAGTGGCTCCCGGACAGACCTTTATCCGCTGGAAACCGACCGGATTGTACAATTCAATGATCAATCCGCTCACCAACTATAAAGTAAAAGGATTTCTCTGGTACCAGGGAGAAAGCAATACCGGAAAACCGAAAGAATACGGTGACCTGCTGACGACCATGATTACTGACTGGCGTAATAAGTGGAACGAGCAGAACGCACCGTTCCTGATCGTGCAGCTGGCCAACTTCATGGAAACCAAAAGTCAGCCGATCGAAAGCAACTGGGCGGAACTGAGGGATCAGCAGCGCCTGGTCTCACAGACCGTTCCGAATACCGGACTGGCCGTAACCATTGACGTGGGGGAGTGGAATGACATCCACCCGCTGAATAAAAAAGCAGTCGGTGACCGCCTGGCTTTCCAGGCACTGAAGATAGCCGATAAAAAGAAGATCGTCGCCGACGGACCGGTGTATCAGTCGATGAAAACGGAAGGAAACAGAATCATACTTTCTTTCAGAACCGGAACCAATGATCTCGCAAGAGTAGCCGAACTAAAAGGCTTTGCCATCAAAAATTCAGACGGAAGCTGGGCCTGGGCGAAAGCCAAAACCGAAGGCAATAAAGTCGTGGTCTGGAACGATGCCGTTAAAAACCCGGTAGCCGTACGTTACGACTGGGCCGATAATCCTGACGGCAACCTGAAAAATACGGCCGGGCTTCCCGCTTCACCGTTTACAACAGAAAAAAAATAATTTAATCTTCATATTTTAAAAATGAATAATCATCCACAGAAAATATCAGTATCCGAAAAAATAGGCTACAGCTTAGGTGATCTTGCGGCCAACCTCGTTTTTCAGACCCTGGTTACGTACCTTGCTTACTTTTATACCGATATTTACGGACTCAAGCCGGAAGATGCTTCCATTATTACTCTTATTGTCGGTCTTATCGCAGGTTTCGGATTCAATCCGGTGATCGGTGCTCTGGCAGACCGTACCAAAACCAAATGGGGGAAATTCCGTCCGTGGATCTTATTTACAGCCGTTCCGTTGGGGATTGCAGCACTTCTTGCCTTCAGCACACCCGGTTTTTCCTATAAAGGAAAAATGATCTATGCAGCTATTACTTATTCCGTACTTTTGTTACTGTATGCGGCCAATAACCTGCCGTATGCCGCACTGAGCGGAGTAATTACCGGTGATATGGGAGAGCGAAACAGCATTTCTTCCTATCGTTTCGTAGCGGTAATGTTTGCCCAGTTCTTTGTTCAGGTATTCATGCTTCCCATCATTTTATCCGTAGGACATGGCGACAAAGCAGCGGGTATCGAAACGGTAATGACCTGGCTGGCGATTATCGGCTCGGTGATGTTGCTGATAACTTTTTTTACGACAAAAGAAAGGATTATTCCGACTTCCGATCAGAAATCAAGCCTGAAAGAAGACCTGAAAGACCTTTCCAAAAATAAGCCATGGATCATTATGCTTACCGTAACGGCGCTGATCTTCATTACCCTGGCGATGAAAGGAGGTTCTTATGTGTATTATTTCAACAATTACGTGGATGAACCGGCTCTGGCCTCTTTCATTTCACCGATCACGAACTTTTTCAATTCCATCGGGATGAATTTCTTCGGCGAAGACCCGAGATCAGCAGGTTTCGGTTTATTCAATGCCGGAGGGATCATCATGATGATTGTCGGAATTACGTTTTCCAAAAGATTTGCCGATAAATACGGTAAAAGAGATGCGTTTATTGCTTCTTTGTTTATTTCCACCTTATTTATTGTTGCTTTCATATTCTATCCGCCGAAGTCGGTAGGATTGATGTTCCTTTCACAGATTCTTCACGGATTCTTTTACGGAATCAGCACCCCGCTGCTTTGGGCCATGATTGCCGATGTAGCCGATTATTCCGAATGGAAAAATAACCGACGTGCCACGGCGATTATTTTCTCCGCCATGATGGTCGGGTTAAAAGTTGGATTGAGCATCGGAAGCTCTTTGGTTTCGTCCATTATCGGACATTACGGTTATATTTCTTCGGAAGGCGCTGAAAACGTAGTCCAGCCGGAAACCGTAGCTGCCGGAGCCAAAATGCTGGTGAGTATTTTCCCATCCCTTCCATTCTTCCTGTCCTGCGGACTGCTGTTCTTTTATAAAATCAACAAAAAGATGGAGATGCAGATCGAACAGGATTTAAAAGAGAGAAGAAGAAAGGAGGATTGATACTGACAATTGAGCCTCTTAGAGGCGACCTGTTAATAGATAAATTATAAAAAATAAGTATGAAGAAAGCCATTGCAGTATTAGGAATTTTAGCCCTTACGGTTTCGTGTAAAACAGCACAGACTACATCGCCCGGCGATTCCCTGAAAGATGCCTTTAAAAATAAATTCTATATCGGAACGGCCATGAGCCTTCCGCAGATCGACGGGACTGACGTGAAATCTGACGATATCATCAGAAAGCAGTTCAGTTCCATTGTGGCCGAAAACTGTATGAAATCCATGTTTATCCAGCCGCAGGAAGGTCAGTTTTTCTTTGGCGATGCTGATAAATTTGTGGAATTCGGCGAGAAAAACAAGATGTTCATCATCGGTCACACGTTGATTTGGCATTCCCAGTTGCCGAGATGGTTTTTCGTAGGCAAGGATGGCAAAGACGTTTCACCGGAAGTCCTGAAACAGCGGATGAAAAGCCATATCTCCACGTTGGTGGGTCGGTACAAAGGCCGGGTAAAAGGCTGGGATGTAGTAAACGAAGCCATTATGGAAGACGGAACCTATCGGAAATCCAAGTTCTACGAAATCCTGGGGGAAGAATTTATCCCGCTGGCTTTCCAGTATGCACAGGAAGCTGATCCGAATGCCGAGCTTTATTACAACGATTACAACGAATGGTTCCCGGAAAAAGTAAAAACCGTAACCAGAATCGTTAATAATTTAAAATCCCGTGGCATCCGGATCGATGGAGTAGGAATGCAGACCCACGTCGGGCTAGACAATCCGAAACTGGAAGAATATGAGAAAGCCATAACGGATTACGCGGCAGCAGGAGTAAAGGTAAATATTACGGAGATGGAAATCAGCGCCTTGCCTTCACCTTGGGGAACTTCAGCCAACGTTTCCGACAAAGTGGAATACGAAGCGAAAATGAACCCTTACACCAAAGGGCTTCCTGAAAACGTTCAGAAAGAATGGGAAACCCGGTACCTGGATTTCTTCAGGATGTTCATCAGGCATCAGGATCAGATCAGACGTGTCACGTTGTGGGGCGTTACCGATAACCAGTCCTGGAAAAATGATTTCCCGGTAAAAGGCAGAACCGATTACCCGCTTCTGTTTGATAGAAATTATCAGGCAAAACCGGTGGTGAAGAAAATCGTTGATCTGACCAAAGAAAAATAATTATCTGAATATCAAACCTCATAGGTTTCCAAAACCTATGAGGTTTAGCAGATGCACACAAAATATTTAAGGTTTTCAAAACTTTGAAGGTTTAAATTACAAGACGTATCATCTAACAATCTATTATTTAAAAGTCTAAACTAAAAAAAATGAATAAAGCAAAATACCTTTTCCCGAAAGACTATATGGCGGATCCTTCCGTACACGTTTTTGAAGGCAAACTGTACATCTATCCCTCCCACGACCGTGAAAGCGGCATCGAAGAAAATGACAACGGCGACCATTTCGATATGAATGATTACCACGTTTTCTCCCTTGATAACGTGGAAAATGGTGAGATTACGGATCACGGGGTTGTTCTTTCGGTAAAAGATATTCCATGGTCGGGGAGACAGTTGTGGGATTGTGACGTCGCCCATAAAGACGGTAAGTACTATATGTATTTTCCGTTGAAAGATAAAAACGACATTTTCAGGATCGGTGTAGCGGTAAGCGACAAGCCGTATGGGCCTTTCATTCCGGAAAAACATCCGATGATGGGAAGCTATAGTATTGATCCTTGTCTGTTTGAAGACAACGGGAAACACTATATGTACTTTGGAGGCATCTGGGGCGGACAATTGCAACGGTACCGTAACAACAAAGCCCTTGAATCTGCGGTAATCCCGAATAACGACAAACCGGCCATTCCATCAAAAGTGGTGATGTTAAGCGATGATATGCTGGAATTCGGTGAAGAGCCGAAAGATGTTCTGATTCTTGACGAAAACGGAAATCCTTTATTGCATGGCGACAAGCACCGCTTTTTTGAGGCTTCCTGGATGCACAAATATAACGGGAAGTATTATTTCTCTTATTCAACAGGCGATACGCATCTGATCTGCTATGCGACCGGTGATAATCCTTACGGTCCGTTTATCTTCCAGGGAGAAATTCTGACACCGGTAGTAGGGTGGACCACCCACCACAGCATTGTGGAGTTTGAAGGAAAATGGTACCTGTTCTTCCACGATTCCGTTCCCAGCGGCGGCAGAACATGGCTGAGAAGCATGAAAGTCGTGGAAATCGAATACGATAACGATGGCAAAATAAAAACCATCGAAGGACTGCAAGAAAATCAATAAGTCTGATCAGCCTTCCGGTTTTCCGGCAATCCACTTTGTCAAAGCTCAAAACTTTGACAAAGTTTGTTTCCTTTATCAGAACCCGAAGGGTTCAACAAAAGTAGCCATAGGTGCAACCTATGGAAGAAGATAGAAGAATCCGCAGGGTTCAACAACAACAGCCATAGGTAAAAACCTTTGGAAAAATATAGCAGGCAAGCCCTGTTCAATTCAAATAAAATTAAAACAAATCCGATGCAGTATTTCCGAATGTACCTTATAATATTCCTGATGGTTCCGATGATGATTTTCGCCGAAGACGGAAGTCAGCTCTGGCTCCGGTTTCCGGCAAAAAACGGAATATCCTCTGAAAAGATCATGGCTAAAGGCAACAGCCCGACCCTGAACATTGCCCGGAAAGAACTGACCGGCCATTGGCAGGGACAAACGGTGGAACTCAGGCTGGAAAAATCACTGAAAAACCTCAAAGACGGTTACCGGATAACCTCTTCCCCTGAAAAAATCGTTGTTTCGGCACCGAAAGAAGCCGGACTGCTGTATGGGGTGTACCATATGCTCAGGCTGCAGCAGACCAACGCCAATCTCAACAATCTGAATATTACCGAAAAACCGTCTTACGATGTGCGGATCCTGAACCATTGGGATAATCTGGACGGAAGTATTGAGCGTGGATATGCCGGACATTCGTTATGGAAATGGGAAGACCTGCCCAATACCGTTTCGCCGAGATATGAAGAATACGCAAGAGCAAATGCTTCGGTCGGAATCAACGCGACCGTATTAAATAACGTAAATGCTTCACCGAATATGCTTCGGGAAGATTACCTGAAAAAAGTAAAGGTACTGGCGGATATTTTCAGGCCTTACGGAATTAAAGTATACCTTTCGGTAAACTTCTCTTCCCCAAAAGTTTTGGGCGGACTGGAAAATTCGGATCCGTTGAACAAAGACGTCCAGAAATGGTGGAAAGAAAAGGCTGCTGAAATTTACAAGCTGATCCCGGACTTCGGCGGATTCCTGGTGAAAGCCAATTCCGAAGGGCAGCCGGGACCGCAGGATTACGGAAGGACCCATGCCGACGGTGCCAATATGATGGCCGATGTGCTGAAACCTTACGGTGGAATCGTCATGTGGAGAGCGTTTGTGTACAGTCCGAGCAAGGAAGACCGTGCCAAGCAGGCCTATCTGGAATTTGTTCCGCTGGATGGGAAATTCAGGGACAATGTAATTATCCAGATCAAGAACGGGCCGGTAGATTTCCAGCCCAGGGAAGCCTTTAACCCGCTTTTCGGAGCCTTGAGAAAAACGCCGGAAATGGTGGAGTTTCAGATTACACAGGAATATCTGGGACAGGCTAATCACCTGGCTTATCTGGCACCGCTGTTTAAAGAAACGCTGGAAAGCGATACCTATGCCAACGGAAAAGGATCAACCATTGCCAAAATTACCGATGGTACTTTAAGGCCCGGAAGAGTAACCGCCATTTCAGCGGTTGCCAATATCGGCGAAGATACCAACTGGACCGGCCATCAGTTTGCGCAATCCAACTGGTACGCGTTCGGAAGACTGGCCTGGAATCATGAGCTGACTTCAGAGCAGATCGCCGACGAATGGATTAAAATGACCTTTACCGACAAGCCGGAGTTTGTAAATCCGGTGAAACAGATCATGCTGACTTCCCGGGAAACCGTTGTCGATTACATGATGCCTTTGGGCCTCCACCACATTTTTGCCGGAAACCACCATTACGGTCCGGAACCGTGGGGGAATTACAAAGGCGGAAGACCGGATTGGTCGCCGGTATATTACCACCAGGCAGACGCCAACGGACTCGGCTTCGACCGTACTAAAACCGGAAGCAATGCCGTTTCTCAGTATTTCCCGCCTTTGAATGAAATCTATGGAAACATCGAAACCTGTCCTGAAAATTTGATCCTGTGGTTCCATCATGTACCGTGGGATTATAAAATGAAAGACGGCAAGACCCTGTGGGACGAGTTGTGCTACAAATACGATTCAGGAGTTCATCAGGTAAGGGAATACCAGAAAACCTGGGACCGGATGCAGCCTTACATCGATGAGCAGCGTTTTTCCGAGGTTCAATCCAAGCTGAAAATCCAGGCAAAAGATGCCGTTTGGTGGAAAGATGCCTGCCTGCTGTACTTCCAGACCTTTTCCAAAAGACCGATTCCGTATGAGATTGAACGTCCGGTGAATGAACTGGAAGATCTGAAGAAAATCAAACTGAATATGGGACACCATAATTAATCAGGATTTAATTCAGACTGATACAAAGTATATCATTTCCCGCAGATGAAACAGAAATCCATTTGCGGGAAATTTAAATTTGATTTTTACTTACACTTGTTTTTTTAAATAGACCATTCATCTTTTCTTTACAGACAGGAATTTGTCTGCTTATTAAATTAAGTGTATATTTAACACTTATATAAAACCAACTTTATTTTAAATGAAATTTTTTATCGACACGGCCAATCTAGCCATGATAGAAGAGGCGAATGCTTTGGGAATCCTTGACGGCGTTACGACCAATCCTTCACTGATGGCCAAAGAAGGTGTTTCCGGGAAGCATAACATTCTGAAGCATTACCTTGAAATTTGTGAAATTGTAGATGGCGACGTAAGTGCGGAAGTATTGGGAATCACTTATGATGAAATGATCGCCGAAGGAGAGGAGCTGGCTGCGCTGCACCCGCAGATCGTTGTGAAAGTTCCGATTACAAAGGACGGCATTAAAGCCATTAAGTATTTTTCTGAAAAAGGAATCCGTACCAACTGTACCCTGATTTTGTCTGCAGGACAAGCCCTCCTGGCGGCAAAAGCCGGAGCTACGTATGTTTCCCCGTTTTTGGGAAGGCTGGACGATGTATCGACCGACGGGCTGCATCTGATTCAGGAGATCCGGACGATTTTCGATAACTTCGGATACGAAACGGAGATTCTTGCGGCTTCCGTACGCCACAGCATGCACATCATCAACTGTGCAAAAATCGGTGCCGATGTGGTTACCTGTCCGCTGCCTCCGATCTTGTCGCTTTTGAAACATCCTTTAACGGATAATGGCCTGGAGCAGTTCATCAAAGATTCACAAAAAATGCAATAATCAGGATGCACGATATTTCAAAATTAAAAAACATCGCTTCGCAGGTTCGGAGGGATATCGTAAGAATGGTTCACGCCTGCCAGTCGGGTCATCCCGGCGGTTCATTAGGCTGTACCGATTTTCTGGTCGCCCTGTATTTCGATGCGATGGAAAGAAAAGAAGGTTTCGATATGACGGGAAAAGGAGAAGACGTCTTTTATCTTTCAAACGGTCACATCTCCCCGGTTTTTTACAGCGTTCTGGCCCACGCCGGCTATTTCGATAAATCGGAACTGGCAACTTTCAGGAAACTCAATTCCCGTCTTCAGGGCCATCCGACCACGCATGAACATCTTCCGGGAGTCCGCATTGCATCGGGTTCGCTGGGGCAGGGAATGTCGGTCGCCATCGGTCATGCAGCCGGAAAAAAACTGAACAAAGATGCGCATCTTGTTTTCAGTCTTCACGGTGACGGCGAATTGCAGGAAGGTCAGAATTGGGAAGCCATTATGTATGCTGCCCACAACAAGATGGATAACCTGATTGCCAGCGTAGATTACAACGGGCAGCAGATTGACGGCCCGACCTCTAAAGTCCTTTCTTTAGGCAATCTAAAGGAAAAATTTGAAGCCTTTGGCTGGAAAGTGCTGGAAGTGGAAAACGGAAACGATATGGAGAAAATCCTTAACGTCCTGGATGAAGCAAAATCATTAGCCGGAAAAGGCCAGCCGATCTGTATCTTACTAAAAACGGGAATGGGTTACGGAGTCGATTACATGATGGGAAGCCACGCCTGGCACGGAAAAGCTCCGAATGACGAACAGCTGGCCAAAGCACTGGATCAACTGGAAGAAACCCTGGGCGATTATTAATTGAATAAAGATATGGGCAGCTTAATCCGTCTATAGTTTATCCTGAGCCTGTCGAAGGGTTTCCACTCAAGCCGGGCTGCGAGAAATAGGGGGAGATTCATCGATTCAAATAAAAAATAACTCAAAAGAGATAAATTCGCCGTTCCAAACAAATTAATTATAATAAAAATCAAAAGATAAATATTTTTTTCGAAGGACAAGTGAATTTGCTCTGATGTTTACTTTTTGCAGGTCGCCCCTGCGGAGCTTGATGCTCTGGAATCAATTTTTCTATTAACAGTTCGCCACGCTGTGGCGTTAATTTAATAGGCTTAGAATAATAAATGCTCCATAGGAGCAAACTGATAATAGATTTAGAGAATTCAGCATCACAAAACCTCGTAGAGGTGACCTGTACAGTTTTTAGTATTCATTAAAAAGAAATATTTTGTCAAACATCGGATAAAATTCCCTTGAGAAATCCACTTTCTTAGCTGAGTTTACGCCTTTGCGAACGAAAAATATTCTCAATAAGATAAAAAAAATCTTTGCGGGCTTTGCGTTAAAAACCAATAACAACCAATACATTCGGCGATTATTAAACAATTTAGTTAAGCAAAGTTTCATAAAAGGCAAGCTGATTTAAGCGGGTTATCAAAATAATTTGAAATCCAGTTGTGAATTCCTTAGCTGAGTTTACGCCTTTGCGAACGAAAAATATCCACAATAAGATAAAAAAAAATCTTTGCGGGCTTTGCGTTAAAAATCAACAACAACCAACAAATTTAAACAATGAGAAAATATACCTACACAGAAAAAAAAGATACCCGGAGCGGTTTCGGGGCCGGCTTGGCAGAGCTGGCCGATAAAAATCCGGAAGTCGTGGCCCTTTGCGCCGACCTTATCGGTTCCCTGAAAATGGAAAAGTTTATTGAGAAAGCACCGGAACGTTTCTTCCAGGTCGGCATTGCCGAAGCCAATATGATCGGAATGGCGGCCGGCTTGGCCATCGAAGGTAAAATTCCGTTTACGGGAACCTTTGCCAACTTTTCCACGGGACGGGTGTACGACCAGATCCGCCAGTCGGTGGCGTATTCCGGGAAAAACGTGAAAATCTGCGCTTCCCATGCCGGGCTTACCTTGGGGGAAGACGGGGCCACCCACCAGATCCTGGAAGACATCGGGCTGATGAAGATGCTGCCGGGAATGACGGTCATCAACACCTGCGATTACAATCAGACCAAAGCGGCTACCATTGCCATTGCCGATCACGACGGTCCGGTGTACCTGCGTTTCGGACGTCCTGTGATTCCGGTTTTTACCGATGAAAACCAAACTTTCGAAATCGGCAAAGCCTGGATGGTGAACGAGGGAAAGGATGTAACGATTGTTGCCACCGGGCATCTGGTCTGGGAAGCCATCAAAGCCGGTGAAATCCTGGAAGAGCAGGGTATTGATGCGGAAATCATCAACATCCACACCATCAAGCCGCTGGATACCGAAGCGATTCTTAATTCCGTTAAAAAAACAGGCTGTGTGGTTACGGCTGAAGAACACAACCGTCTGGGCGGATTAGGCGACAGCGTGGCGCAGCTTCTCATCACCGAACATCTGGCACCGCAGGAATATGTTGCGGTAAACGACAGTTTCGGAGAAAGCGGGACACCCGACCAGCTGATGGAAAAATACGGACTGACGGCCGACGATATCGTGGAAGCCGCTAAAAAGGTAATGAAAAGGAAATAAGCTTTAAACGTAATTGTAACGTGAACCCGAATTAGAAATCAGGTGATCTGGCTGGAAGAAGGATGCCGGATGTTCCTTTTGTGAACATCATTACAGAAGATATTAATTTATTAATTGAAATTGTTTATCAACCAATCAAAAGAAGATGAATAAAATACGCTGGGGAATTCTGGGAACGGGAACCATTGCCCATAAGTTTGCATCGGACCTTAAACGGGTGGAAAATGCCGAACTGGTAGCTGTGGGTTCCCGTTCGCTACAGGGTGCGAAAGTTTTCTGCGGAGAATTTGATATTCCGTTAAGTTTCGGAAGTTATGAAGAATTGGCAGCATGCAACGAAATCGACATCGTTTATATTGCAACGCCCAATCATCTTCATCATCCAAATACTTTACTTTGCCTGAACCATGGAAAAGCCGTACTCTGCGAAAAACCTTTTGCCCTGAATGCAAAGCAGGCTTCGGAAATGATCGGTCTGGCCCGCCGGAAAAATGTATTCCTGATGGATGCTTTATGGACGAAATTTCTTCCCCATTATCAGAAAATGCTTGATATCGTTAAAAGCGGAGAATTGGGAGCAATAAAAATGGTTCGTGCCAATTTTGGTTTTCAGGCGAACGCGAAACCTGACTCCCGTCTGTTAAACCCTGAACTCGGAGGCGGCTCGCTGATGGATATCGGGATTTACAATGTGTTTGCCGCTTTGGATATTTTGGGAGAACCTGATGAGATCAGCGTCAGCATTAATTCTACCGCGCAGGGAATCGACGAACAATGCGCTGTTGTTTTTAAATATCAAAATGGAGCGATGGCCAGTTTATTTTCCTCAATCTCTGCAAATCTGGAAACGGAGGTCGAAATCTGCGGAACTTTGGGCAGGCTGAAACTAACGGCTCCTTTCTACGATTCGACATCTGTTCTGGAACAGGATGCTGATGGAAAAAAGACGGTTATCCGGACGGAAAAAGAAGGAGGTTTGGGATATCAGTATGAAGCCCGGCATGCTACCCGCTGTCTTTTGGAAGGAAATACCCAAAGTACTGTGGTTCCGCACGCTTACAGTATTTTATTGATGCAGACTTTAGACAGGATCCGGAATCTCGCAGGAATTGTTTTTCCGGATGAGTGACGCTCTCAATTGCACGGAAATGGTTAACTTTAGCCTTTATTTAAAACTTAAATTTTTTATCCAAAATATATTTGCAGTTCTATGCAGGAACAATTAATCAACGACACTTCGGAAGCATTCCGGTCGGCATTTCAATCGGAACCGGAACGTATTTTCCTCGCTCCGGGTAGGATCAACATCATCGGTGAACATGTAGACTACAGCGATGGCTTTGTACTGCCGGCAGCGATCGACAAGTACATCTGTTTTGCCGTGAAGCAGACGGAAGATTCCGGAACCTGCACCTTTTTCGCTAAAGATTTTAACGAGTCTTTCAGCTTTAAGGTCAATGAAAAACAAGCTCCGGTTTCACAGACCTGGGCCAATTACCTCTTAGGTGTATTCAATGCCATCCAGGAATCGGGCAAAGACATTGGCGGTTTGCAGGTTGCTTTCAGCAGCACCATTCCTATGGGTTCAGGATTGTCTTCTTCAGCAGCTCTGGAATGCGGGTTTGCTTACATCCTCAATGCGCTTTTTAATTTGAATCTAACCAAAAAAGAGCTGGCGCTGATCGGCCAGAAAGCTGAACATACTTTCGTTGGCGTAAACTGCGGTATTATGGACCAGTTTTCTTCCGTTTTCGGAAAAGAACATCAGGTAATTATGCTGGACTGCCATTCACTGGAGCATCAGTATTTTGAAGCCAATCTGGAAGGATACAGCCTCGTTCTTTTCGACAGCTGCGTGAAACATACGCACCTGACTTCCGGCTACAACGACCGGCGGAAAGAGGTGGACCGCGGAAAAAAAGTGTTGTGGGAAAAGTTTCCTGCCGTACAGAAATTCAGGGATTTCAGTTTTGAAATGCTGGACGAAACGAGATCGGAAATGGGCGAGACTTCCTTTAAAAGGTGTTTTTACCTTTTAAAAGAAATCAAAAGGGTGGAAGAAGCTGCAAAAGCTTTATCCGACGGCCATGCGGAATACCTTGGAAAACTCCTGAATGAAACCCATACCGGCCTTTCCACCGGGTTTGAAGTAAGCTGTGAAGAGCTTGATTTTATGGTTGGGGAAACTTTAAAACAAAACGGTGTTTCGGGATCAAGAATGATGGGCGGCGGCTTCGGCGGATGCAGCATTAATCTTATAAAAAATGAAAATGTAGATGAAGTAATCGAAAACATAGCGGCTGACTACAAAGCTGCTTTCGGCATCGAAATGAAAGTATACCGGGTAAAAATATCGGATGGAATTAATGAATACAAAAGAAATGAACTCGTCCTTTAACCAGAAACAGCATCCGCACAGAAGGTACAATCCGCTTTTGGACGAATGGATCCTGGTGTCTCCGCAACGGGCCAACCGGCCGTGGCAGGGACAGACCGAAAAAAGAACGGAGGAAAAACTTCCGGATCACGATGAAAACTGCTACCTGTGTCCGGGGAACGTCCGCGTCAATGGCGAAAGGAATTCCGGATACAAAGGCGTCTACGTTTTTAATAATGATTTCGGTTCGCTGATGAAAGAGGAAGTGGAGTCTTCCGTTGAATCCTCGGGTTTCTTTACTTTACAGCCGGAACGGGGCGTCAACCGGGTGATCTGTTTTTCAGAAAACCACAGCCTCACATTGCCCGAAATGAAAACGGACGACATCAAAAAAGTAGTCGATGTCTGGCAGCAGCAATATGAAGAGCTGGGAAGCCTGGACTACATCAATCATGTTCAGATTTTTGAGAACAAAGGACAGATGATGGGCTGCAGCAACCCGCATCCGCATGGGCAGATCTGGGCGCAATCTTCCATTCCTTCCATCGTCTTAAGGACGCAGGAAAACCTGAAGAAATACTTTGAGAAAAACGGAACCTCGATGTTGGAGGATTATGTTGAAAAAGAACTCGAAGCCAATGAAAGAATCATCCTGGAAAACGAAGATTTTGTAGCCGTTGTGCCCTTCTGGGCAGTCTGGCCCTATGAAACGATGATTGTGAGCAAAAGGAAAATTGAGGATCTCCTGCACTTTTCCGAAACCGAAAAACGTTCCCTGGCCTCAATGATCAGGGATTTAACGGCCAAATACGATAATCTTTTTGAAATGTCATTTCCTTATTCAGCCGGAATCCACCAGTCGCCGACCGACGGTAAACCGCATCCGGAATGGCATTTCCACATGCATTTTTATCCGCCGCTGCTGCGGAATGCCGAGGTGAAAAAATTTATGGTCGGCTACGAAATGCTGGCCGAACCGCAACGGGATATCACGCCGGAACAGAGCGCAGATATACTGAAAGGTCTTTCGGTGGTGCATTACAAAAGCAAATAAAATAAAAAGGCTGCTATCACAAGATAAGCGGCCCTTTTTATGTCACATTCAATTATATGCTGAAAATTAACGTGAATCGGAACATTTTGAATTTATTTCATCACATTAAAGTACAATAGGTGGTCACGCAGTTTGGATCATTAAGAGATATGAGGGAATTAAAATTTGATTAAGAAAAATCAAACATTTTTGTTCATCAAGAAGCTTAAAGCAAAGCTTACCTTCGGTTTTCTGAATACCTCATCAACTCTTAATGTTTAAAGTCTCTGAAAAACAGGTGGTAGATCAGGATTTTAGGGCTATGGCTGTGAGTAAAAAAAATTTAGCAACCATCTTTCAGCCGAATCATCCGATTTCCATTTTTAAAAGTTACGCCCTGAATTTATCCGCAGTTTCTTGTGAAACCGGGGTAAAAAAATTCACCAGATTTCCATCAGGATCCCTGAAAAGAAGCGAACGGTTTCCCCAGGGCATGGTTGTGGGTTCCTGAATAACCGGAATTGATCCGTTATTTTTCAGGCGCTCATATACTTCATCAACATCATCCACCAGGAATTCGATGATGGCCGTACGGTTTTCTGCGGGGCTCGCGATATCTTCGCCGCCGAATAATAGCAGGGTTCGGGTACTTCCGATCGCAAGGGTTGCCACAGGTGTTTTGATCTCGGCAAAATCTTCGGTATAGCGGATTGCTTCAATACCGGTTACTTTTTCATAAAAATTTGTCAGGTTTTCGGTATCGGCTGTAATTACGCGTAAGGAAACTAATTTCATTTTTTTATTTTTAAAATTATCAGGCAAAAATAAGCAGGTAGTGTGACAGGTGCCTGTCAGGATGGATTGCGATTTTTAACCTGCTGATTATCCCTGTCCGGTAAGAGATTTAATAAATTTAAAAATGAATTAAAATCTATTGTTGCATTAAATGTGGTATGATATTTTTATGGTTATCTTTGAAGCGATTAAATAAAATTATGAATTCCCCCAACCAGATCCAGGCAGAAGAACTGTTGTCCGTACTATTTTACTCTCCTAATGCGACTGCAGTATATAAAGATGAAGATGTAAAGATCCTGAGTGCTAATGAGGCAATGCTGAAATTCTGGGGGAAAGACCAAACAATCATCGGAAAAGATTTTTGTTCTGCATTGCCTGAACTGGAAGGGCAGCCTTTTTTTGAGATCTTAAGAAATGTATGGCTTTCGGGAGAAACGTTTATTGCAAAAGATTATCCTGCGGTCCTGCTGACTAATGGCTTTCCGGAAAAATTTTATTTTGATTTTGAATACAAGGCCATTTTAGGACCCGACGGAAAAACACGGTACATTCTGCATACGGCTTCTGAAGTTACGGAAAGGAAAGAAGCTTTAAAGCTGGTAGAAGAAAAATCCCGGTCGGAACAGAAGCTCATCGATGATCTTTCTGCACTAAACGAAGAGTATCTGGTTACAAATGAAGACCTTATTTCCAAGCATGAAGAACTTTTTGCTGCGAACAACGAACTTTTAAAAATAAAAAAAGCACTGCTTACGGCCAACCATACCCTGGCGGAAAATGAAAAACGTTTTAAGATACTGGTTGAAAAATCACCCGTAGCCATGGCCTCTTTACGGGGAGAAAACTTTGAAGTGGATATTGTAAACGACAAGGCGCTCCACATCTGGAACAAAGACCGATCGGTGGTGGGTATGCCATTATCTGAAGCACTTCCCGAACTGAAGAATCAGCCTTTTATCGATATTCTGAAGGAGGTGTACGCTACCGGAAAACCTTATTACGGGAAAGAGCTGAAAATCATGCTGGAAAAAGACGGTGAACTTATCGAATGTTACCTCAATTTCGTCTATCAGCCGATCTTTGATGAGCACCAGGCAACAGCTTCCATTCTTGTTGTCGCCACCGATGTTACGGAACAAGTAAAAGCCAGGGAATCCATTGTGGAAATTAAAAACCGACTTGAAATTGCGCTGGATGCGGGCCGTCTGGGTTCTACGGAAATCAATCTTTCTACCGGAAGCATGGACAGCACCAATCAGTTCAAATACAACTACGGCTACCGGACGGAAGATGAATTCAGCTATCTGGATTTATATCAGTCCATCCTGCCGGAACACAGAAGGCGTATTAAAGATCTCGTAAAAGAGTCCATTAAAACCAATGAAGTCTACAAAGCCGAATATCCGGTAAAATGGAAAGACGGTTCCATCCACTGGATCCAGGCCCACGGAAGGCCGAGATTCAATGAAGAAGGAATCGCCGACCGGATGGTTGGGATGAATGCCGATATTACGGACAAGAAGCTTGCCGAGCAGCGAAAAGACGATTTTTTAAGTGTGGCCAGTCATGAACTGAAAACTCCGCTCACCGCCGTAAGGGCATCCATACAGCTTCTGAACCGGATCAAGGAAAAACCTTACTCACAGACGCATATCCGGCTTATTGAGCAATCGGATAAGGGGATCGAGAAAATGTGCGTCCTGATTGATGATTTATTAAATATGAGCCGGCTGGGGCAGGACCAGCTGATGCTTGAATACCATACTTTCAACCTCCATGACATGCTCGGTAAAAGCTGCCATCATATACGGCTGGAAGGAAAGCACAAGCTGGTTCTGAAAGGGGATGAATCGCTGGAAATCTACGCCGATGAACACCGGATCGAGCAGGTTGTTATCAACCTCGTAAACAACGCCGTAAAATATGCCAAAGGTTCAAATGAAATACATATTTTTACGGAAGCTGATGCCGATCATGTAAAAGTGTCGGTCCGCGATTTCGGGCAGGGAATTCCTGAAGCGGTTATTCCCCATCTTTTCGACCGGTATTATAGAGCGGAATATATTGGCAAATCGTATTCCGGGCTGGGGCTGGGGCTTTATATTTGTTCGGAAATCATTAAAAAACATTCAGGAAAGATAGGCGTAACCAGCAAAATCGGCGAAGGAAGTACGTTTTGGTTCACCATTCCAAAGAAAAAAGCCGGCAGGATTTCATCAGCTGCGGATTAATATCCGCATTTCCATAAAATTCACCTCCCTCAAAGCATGGCAGTCCGGTCAACTTTAGCTATTTTTAAAGGACCAAATCTCCAATATGAAAAATCGCATCATGGGAGTACTTCTGCTTCCGGTATTCTGTGTATTCAGCTATGCACAATCCCTTAAATCACCCGACGGAAAGTTTGAAATGTATTTTCAGCTGAAACAGGGTATTCCCTATTATCATCTTTCTTATAACGGAACCGAGGTGATTGAAGATTCCAGACTTGGGTTGAGGTTATTCAGCAACAATACGATAAAATTTTCTGAAATTGCAAAGCCGCAGGAGCTGAAATACGATTTAAACAGCGGATTCACGAAAACCGCTGAAAAGCGGGATTCTAAAAATGAAACCTGGCAGCCCGTGCTGGGGGAAAAGAAAAATTACATAAACCGTTACAACGAGCTTGCCGTTACACTGAATCAGGCTTCCACAGACCGCCATATCGTCATCCGGTTCAGGCTGTTCAATGACGGTCTTGGATTACGGTATGAGTTCCCCCAACAGAAAAACCTGAATTATTTTATTATTAAAGAAGAAGATACGGAATTCGACCTTCCTACGGATATGAAAGCCTGGTGGATCGTGGCCGACTACGATTCCCAGGAATATCCTTCCCAGACATCAAAAATTTCTGAAATTCCTGCCAGATGGAGCCAGGGTGTCGATAAGCATTCTTCCCAAACCTTAGTGAGGAATGTCGTCCAATCACCGCTGATGCTCAAAAAAGAAGGCAAGAATCCGTTGTACGTGAATATTGCCGAAGCTGCCGTCCTGGATTATCCGGCATCGAATCTGGAGGTCAACCATAAAAATTTTAAATTTAAAACCCATCTTACGCCGGATAAAAACGGGGCTAAAGGTTATATTCAGACTTCGTCCGTCAGCCCCTGGCGAACTGTTATCGTTTCTCCAAAGGCGGAAGGGGTGCTGGATTCTAAAATGCTTTTTAACCTGAACGAGCCCACGCGGTATAAAGACACTTCGTATATTCATCCTACGAAATACATGGGCGTCTGGTGGGAAATGATCATCGGAAAATCCCAGTGGGCCTATGGAGAACCCAAGACCAACGTTCATATCGGAAGCACCGGTTTTAAGGAGCTGGCCCCGAACGGAAGACACGGAGCCAACAATACCAAGGTAAAAGAGTACATCGATTTCGCAGCGGAAAACGGATTTGACGGTCTTCTCGTAGAAGGCTGGAATATCGGCTGGGAAGACTGGATCGGGCATTCCAAAGAATTTGTTTTTGATTTTATAACGCCTTATCCGGATTTTGATATTAAAATGCTGAATGATTATGCTCATTCCAAAGGCATTAAACTGATCATGCATCATGAAACTTCAGGCTCTGCCACCAATTATGAACGATGGGCAGACAGGGCCTTCCAGCTGATGAATCGATATGGTTATGACGCTGTAAAAACCGGCTATGTCGGTGATATTATCCCACGCAGCGAGCATCATTTCTCCCAGTGGATGATCAACCATTTTTACCGGATTGCCGAAAAAGCGAATGAATATCAAATTATGGTCAATTCCCATGAATCGGTGCGGCCGGGAGGGGAAAGCAGGACCTACCCGAACTGGGTCTCCGCAGAGTCGGCACGCGGAACGGAGCATGAGGCTTTTCTCGGAAACAATCCCGATCACCAGACCATTCTTCCGTTTACCCGCTGGATGGGTGGCTCGATGGATTATACACCGGGCATTTTCCAGACAAGGCTGGATTATTATTTCCCGGGCGACAAACGTTTCGTTAAAACAACACTGGCCAAGCAACTGGCCCTGTATGTAGTAATGTATATGCCGATGCAGATGGCGGCCGACCTGCCGGAAAATTACCGGCGGCATATGGATGCTTTTCAGTTTATTAAAGACGTCGCAGCAGATTGGGAGGATAGCCGGATTTTATCTGCCGAACCGGGAGATTATATTATTACAGCCCGAAAAGGAAAAGGTACGGATAACTGGTTCATTGGTGGCATTACCGATGAAAATAAAAGATCTTACACCGTTGATTTTTCGTTTCTTGACAGAGGAAGAAAATATGAAGCCACCGTTTATCAGGATGGAAAAGACGCTGATTATATCAACAATCCTCAAAGTTACCATATTTACAGAAAGGTGATTAACAGCAAATCTAAAATTAATTTTAATATGGCGAGAAGCGGCGGGTTTGCTGCTTCTGTGAAGCCGGTTAAATGAGAATACATAAAAAAAATTCCGTTTATACAGCATAAGGTACAAACGGAGATTTTTTATTTTAATACAATCAGTGATGTCTTACCCCTTTCTGATGGTAGTTAACTCCCTGGTTTCCGGCCTGATAATTTTTTGTCAGTTTTTCGGTATTCGGCTCATAATGGTTGGAAACATTGGTCTTACCCTGTGACTCCGGGATATTGAAACGGACTTCCTTCCCGTTTTTATACGTTTTGTTATCGAACGTCCGGTAAAGCTGGTTTTCACCGTAAGTATTCCCATCAGGTGCAGTGAATGTTTTTGCTTCCCCTTTTCTTTTTTTAAGCCCGAAATAGATCAGGGATCCTCCTGCGATTAAGCCCAGGGCTAATTTTATTTTATTATTCATAACAACAATTTTCCTGGTAAAAACAAATAATCTGCCAAGAGATACCGGTCTTTGGAGGTGTGGTATGTATTTAAACAAATAAGGATCCGGAATTTTATTAAACTTAAAACCTGAATAATACCATTCAGCTGAAATTCATATTTGAAAAGTCGGAAATCATTTCAATTGTTTTTGAATAAGACAGCCAAGCAATTGCTTAAGCGCATAAGATGATGCATCGCTTGATCGGATCAGCCTGCGTTTCCTTTCTTGGATTCCCCTTATTCATACAGAAAAAACTGTATTTTGAGAAAGGTTAGACAGAAGACTTGTAAACAAAAATAAACTTTTGGATGTTTACCGGTTTTCGTACCTATTCATTATTAAGACTTCACATGGCATGAATTCGATCATATTAAGCGCAGATTCATTTTAATACTTTTGATTTCATTATTGGAAAAAACTTCCAGCATCCGGCTTCCCTCATTTGGCTTGTTAGTTAATATAAATTAAACAGGCGAATACTTACCTCTTAATAAAATTTTAGTACCACATTTTTTATGTGAAGCAGATTTTTTTTGCTGGTGGTCCCATACTTGCAGAAATACCACCGTTATTCCTGCCACGGAGCAGAAATTTATTCTAAAAACCAATCACACCAAAATATAAAATAATGGAAAAAGAAATCACAAGAAGAAATGCCATTGGAAAAATCGCAACCACGCTCGCAGTGGCTGCCGTAGCACCGGGAGCCTTCGCACAATCCCAAAACAAGAGAACAAACCCTGCAATGGGGCCGAACCTTACGGATCCGACAACAAAATACCCGAGACCGCCTTTTAAGAGACAGTTTCAGCCGTTTCCGGGATTAGCCGGAAAAATGGATCCCGTGCCGGATCATGGGGAAAAAAGCTATGTAGGATCAGGCAGGCTGATGGGTAGAAAAGCACTGATTACCGGAGGAGATTCCGGGATCGGGCGTGCAGCTGCCATTGCCTATGCCAGAGAAGGAGCCGATGTGGCCATCAATTATCTTCCTGAAGAGGAGCCGGATGCCAAAGAAGTGGTTGAACTGATCCGTCAGGCCGGACGCAAAGCCGTGGCCATTCCCGGAGACATCCGTACGGAAGATTTCTGTAAAAAACTGATTGCCCAGGCCGTTCAGGAATTGGGTGGGCTGGATATCCTGGTAAACAATGCAGGACATCAGAAAACGCATGAATCCATTCTGGATATCAGTACTGAAGAATTCGAGAGGACGATGAAAACCAATATCTATGCACCGTTCTGGATTACGAAAGCTGCTTTGCCACACCTGAAACCGGGATCGTCCATCATCGGACTGTCTTCCGTTCAGGCTTACGATCCGTCAGAAAACCTGTATGATTATGCCCAGACCAAAGCGGCAACCACAAGCTATGTAAAATCACTGGCCAAACAGCTGGGACCAAAAGGAATCCGGGTAAACGGAGTAGCACCGGGACCGGTATGGACCGCTCTGGAAGTAAGCGGCGGACAGACCCAGGAAAATATTGAGAAATTCGGTGAGGACACCCCGTTGGGAAGACCGGGACAGCCTGCTGAACTGGCTTCTATCTTTGTACAGCTGGCCGATAACAATGCCAGCTTTACTACCGGGCACATTTACGGAGCTGCCGGAGGAAGCGGTCAGCCGTAAAAACAAATCTTACTGATACAAATTAAGCTGCTTTTCAGGCAGCTTTTTTATTTCAACCTTTTTCTTAGCCACACAAAAGCACATACATGAGTTACGTGATCTTCGATCAATATAAAAGTTTATGCTGAATCTATCGAAGTAGTTCTGTAAAACTTAAAACATTCAATAGTTTAAGAAACATTTGAAGACTATACATTCAGGATTTTATCACAATTAAATTTAAAAAAACTTTGCGGGCTGATCTAAGTCAAACGGCTTTGTGAAACTTAAGAATATTCAGTAGTAAAAAAATCTTAGCGCCTTTCTATTCAAATAATCCTGTTGTAAAACAAACCAATGGTTATGTCATTAGAAATCTTTGTAAGCTTATCTAAGTGAAACGGCTCTGTGAAACTTAAGAATATTCAGTAGTAAAAAAATCTTAGTGCCCTTTGTGTTCAAATAATAACAATAACTTTGTAAAAATACCAAACACATGAACATCCACTTAAATTTAAAAAATGCCTTAGTAGGCGCTGCTACACAGGGCATAGGAGCGGGAATTGCCGTTGAACTGGCCAAATGCGGGGCCAATGTTACCGTAATGGCCAGAAATGAGGAAAAATTAAAGGATTTTGTCCGCCTGCTTCCTGTGACAGGCAACGAACAAAAACACAACTACCTTGTGGCTGATTTTTCAGATTTTGAATGTTTCCGAAACATAATAATGGAATATTTTCAGAATCACGATATTGATATTCTGGTAAATAACACAAACGGCCCAAAGCCCGGCCTCGCATCAGAAAAAAACATACAGGATTACCAGTCGGCCTTTGATCTACTTTTTAAAACCGTTTGTGAAACCACCAACCTTGCGCTTCCTTACATGATCAAAAAGGGGAGAGGCCGCATCATTAATGTATCATCATTGTCCGTAAAAGAACCTATACCCAATCTGGCACTTTCCAATTCTATCCGTTCTGCAGTAATTGCTTGGTCGAAAACACTGTCTGCAGAAGTGGCCCGACATAATGTTACCATCAATAATATTCTTACGGGATCTTTCGATACGAAAAGGATCAAGGATCTTATCGAACATGAAGCCAAAGAGACAGGAGCTTCCGTTGAAGAACTTAAAAGGAAAAAAGAAGAGAAAATTCCAATGAAACGGTTGGGCAGACCGGAAGAATACGGCCATTTGGTTGCCTTTCTTGCTTCGGATTATGCTGCTTACCTTACCGGAACGAGTATTCCGCTGGATGGCGGCTTAAATAATACATATTGATTAAAAAAAAGACTGTCTCAATGGGCAGTCTTTCATTTTTATTCGTCGTAGAGCAATCTTCCGTCAAACGGCTCGCTCCATTTAATGAGGATGTTGTCGTTATGCCGGTGCATATCCGCCTGTACAATCTCATATTCCCCATCGGTATTCTGCCTTTCAATAATCAGGTTAGCGCCGATGCCTACCATTCCTTTCGGTACTTCAAGGATATATATTCCGGTTTCGTCTCTTCTGAAATCTTCTTTCTTAAAAATTTTATGGGCCATGATCGTTATTTTTTAATGTTATTTAAAGTATAGAATAAACCGTGCCAAAGAAAATTCTCTTATTTTTTCTTAAAAAGTCTTAAATAACCTTAAAATTTTAATTTTAAAAATTAAATGGCACAATATTTTAATGTAGTTAGGTAACTCATGTTTAATTTGAGTTTTCATGGTTATTAGTTTTTATCCTCAGATTCTTTCTGAGGATTTTTTGTTTTATATATTGGTCATATGAAGGAAAGGTTTGGGAGGAGGCAAGAAGTTTTGTGAAGCTAAATAAGAAAGTGATCTAATTATTATTCCAATCACTCTATTGCTGTTTCCAAAAGTCTTTAAATTGAAATTTATCCATAAAAAACATACAGAGCACTGGCTTTATAAATAATATTCCCAACCATCAATTGGTGAATATAATCCATTAACGTCGATAGCGTTTAATTTTTTCCTGCAAAAATAAAAAAGGAACGGTTTGTAAAAACCGCTCCCCATTTATAACGAAAGTAGTGACTCATTATATGGCGTAGGCGCCTCTGTTCTGATAAACATTGATGCCTTCAATTTTATTATTTACCGTGTTATAAATTACCTCAACAGAAAATTGCGAAACTTCATAAAGGATGTATTTCGTTTTATTCACCAGTCTTTCGTTCATGACACGTCCTTCGTTCATTACAAAACTGCATTGCTCCTGGTTTGGCATATTTTTAAAATCGTAATATGAAATGTTCATAGCTGCTGTTTTTTAATCGTTTCAAATTCATATACGCAATTACTTTGCCAAATTTTGTTAAAATTTGCATTATATTCTAATTATGATGAAAATTAATATACAGATCTGTGATTATGAAGAGGATAATTCGCGAATGAGACGGAAAGTCAGGTTGATACGAGGCTTCATGGGCTTTGTTGATTTGGCAATACGATGCTCCCAATGCATCTGCAAATCACCTTTCATAATAAGCAGTGATCCGTGTTTCAGTGCCAGGCTGTGTTTCATCTGATGGTCTTTTACATTCCGGAAATCAAAATTCCGTACCTCTCCAAGGCTTACCGAAGCAATCACCGGCCGTTCGCCCAGTTCGCTGTCCTTATCGCGGTGCCAGGCTACCGAATCATTGCCGTCCCGGTACAGGTTTAGCAAAACAGAGTTGAATTTATACCCGGAGTATTTTTCGATTTTAAGTTTCAGGTTCAGTAACTCAGGCGACCATTGGTTAACCCCGAACTCATTTCCTCCCAGATGGTAATTTTTGCTTTCGTCGCCATACCAGGCCGTCAGACGGGGGGTAACAACGGTTTTATTATACATCTTCTGCGTAGGCTGCTTCCAGGGCGTCTGTTTCAGCAACTTTTCTTCAAGCCTGGATGCTGCGGCTTCCGGCAGAAAATTTCCGGTATACTCCAGCAGTTCTTCCGGAAACCGGTAGTACTCATCTGCATCAAATAAACTTAACTGACTCACGCTATTCCCTGAATTATTTTTCTTTAAGATCTTTACTAATCTGCTGTTCCGCTGCTTTTGCTTTCTGTTCCTGTGCTCTTTTCTCTTTTCTCTGCTGGCGCCTGGTCTTTTTCTCGGCACGGCGCTCCTGGCGGATCACTTTATTGGTCTTTTTATTATAAAGCGCATCAATAATGCCCTGGCCTTTTTTGCTGAAGATTTTCACCTTCGGCTTCTCATGCGTACCCGTTACCACCACCGGAAAACCGATAATACCGCCCGGAAAGATGCCCACCCGGATCCTGAGGTCAAGCAGACCGTTGAAACTTGTTGTACCGCTGATTGTGGGCCTCAAGATAGAAACTTTAAATGTAAATTTATCTACGTGGATCAGATTATTTTTAATGTGGGTTTCAATATTTACCCCTTTCATGTCCGGATCATTGAAAGCCTTCGCCCCGAGATTATCGCCTACGGCAGAAAGCATCTTCAGGTTTTTCACCTCCACATCCCGGAGATTAACGATGCCTCCGCCTTCAAGGGAAGGGTAGATCGGCTTCATGTTTTTATCCAGATCGCCTTTTAGTTTATAATCCAGAGAGACGATGCCTTTTACATTTTTGGCGGCCGTTGCCATTTCACGCACCATATCGATTTCCTTGTAAGCCCGCTGGACATCAAAATCCAGCACTTTCAGGGCAATGTCGTAATTGGCGGTGAGTGGAGATTCATTCTGGTACCGGGCATTTATACCCATCCGGCTGCCGACCACATCGAACGTTGTATTCTTCAGATACACCTGGCCCTTTTCAACCGATGCCGTTCCCTTTACATGATTTAAATCCAATCCTTTAAATTCGACTTTTCTGGCATTGAGGCCCAAAGCAACATCCAGGTTTTTCGGAATCATTACCACACCGCTGCTTTTCGGATTTTCCACTTTGGCATATTCCACCTCGATCGATTTGTCTTTATTGTCGCCATTCTTTAAGGCCATAAATTCATCAATCAGGATATAATTCGAGTTCAGGCCGAACTTTCCGTGAAGGGTTCCTTTACGTTCAATAAAATAATTGATGGTGTTCAGCAGGTACCCGTTTAAGGCAAAATCCGATTTTCCATAAGTAGCAAAGAACTTTTGAAACCACATCTTTTCATTTTCAAACCGAAAATTCCCTTCTTTGATATAGAATGACTTGGGTAGGGAGGCGGTTGTTGCTTTGATGTTTTTTAAGATTAAAGTTCCTTTGTTATCGAGTTTGCTGTATTGCCCGGTGTTGGCATAGCTCTGCCTTCCGTTCAGCGAAAGGTCGGCCATAATCAGCCCGCTGACATCGAATCCTTTTTTAGCAAATACCTGATAGATTCTTCCGACATTCAGTACGCCTTTTGCCTGTACTTTATACAGGACATCTTCAAAATTCTGCAAATCGGCATTCACGAAGACCGGATTGCCTTCGAAATCAAATTGAAAAGGATCAAGCTTTACCCCTAAGCTTTTGAAACTGCCATCCGTATTGATAATATTCGCAGCAATGTTGATATTTTTAATCGGATTCGGATAATATTTGGTTTTCAGCCATCCGTTTTTCAGATTCAGCATTCCGTTTGTTTTCGGGAACAGCTTTTTATCGAGGCTGAAAATCCCGTTGGCTTTAATATCCGTGTTCAGAAGACCGCGGACCTCTATATTTTTTAAGCCTAAAGCCTGATTTAAGGTATAAAGATCCACTGCTCCTTTTATTTTGGCATCAATCTGCATTTCATCCAATCCTTTCGTTTTTACTACCGCTCTGAAATTGTTATTCGGCCCCAGATCAAATCCTAATGTTTTAAAATGGATTCCCAGCTGATCGGTATCGAGATCAGGCAGGTCCACATGGAGATCCATATTGAAATTATCCATTGGTACCGGGGCCTGCCCGTTGGAAACAAAGCCGTCGCTTACGAGTAATCTTGCCTGAAGCCGCGGCTTGAGGTTTCTCGGCTCGCTGAATTTTCCTTTCAGGCTGAAAAAAAGATCGCTGTTGCCTTCAATTTTGGTATCCTTTGCCCAATCCAGATATTGCGGCGGCAATACGGAAATCATATCACGGATGGTGGTTTTTTCGGAAGCCGCATTGATGTCCAGGTTATAGCCGTCTTTTAAAATACTTAAAAAGCCATTGAATTTCAAAGGCAGATCATTGATCCGCAATTCGTTTTTCCTTAAAACGAAAGTCAGAGCATTGGTATTGATCCTCGTAATCAAATCGGCGTGCAGGGTCTTTTGTTGGGCATAATAAATCCTGTTCAGGCTGAAATCCAGCTTGTTGATATCCAGATCCGTTTCCAGGTCGAAAATATCTTCACTGAGGCCGCCTTTACCGGTGTAGTTCAGCCCTTTGGCATCTACCAGAACCTTTGCCGAATGGTCGCGGTAGGTAATGTTCCAGTTCTTCAGTTTGATAAAATCCAGTTTGATGGAGGTGCCCGTAGCGGCTGTGTCCTTTGGCTGGGCGGAAGGTTTTGAAACATACACGTTGTAGTTGGCTTCTCCCTTACTGTTCACGAAAACATTTCCGTAAGCATCGGTTAAATAAATCTCATCGATTTTCACCTGGCGGTCGAAAATCAGGTTTTTCAGGTTGATGCCTACCGATACTTCCCGTGCTGCCAGCAGGGTATCGTTTTCAAAAGGCCTGGATCCTTTCAGTAAAAAATCATCCACCGAAACCGTAAGGGAAGGGAAGTGCCTGAAAAAGGTAAGATGGGTTTTTTTATAATCGAGTTTGCCCGCGAGATGTTTGTTGGCAAAGATTTTTACCTGTGCGGAAATGGTTCCGGGAAATAAAATCGGAATAATAAACATCAGAAAAAGAAGGGACGCCACCGAGATTCCTGCCCATTTCAGAATTTTCAGCAATGATTTTTTTAACCGTTCCATGATCCTTAATTTTAGCATAAATATTTTACTGCTATCTAAAATCAAGCCATGGCAACGGTACTGAAACACGAAGGATACCACACCTCATGCAAAAGTAATCTGATGGCATAATTTATTCATTACGCCTGTAGATATAAAAATTAAAATTATGGACTATCAGGAAGCCCTTCAGCACAAGAAAGAATCCGAACAGAACGCCGATGAATCCGTGGCCAAACTTTTTCATATTGTGATTACACCGTCCAATACGGATGAAAGTGCAAAATTTATCGAAGACTTTTTAGAATCCCCCGAATCTTTTGACGATGAAAGCTGTAAAAAATACAGTTCCGATGACGATTACGAAGTGGTAAGCTTTAAAAAGGAAACGGAGGGAGAGTAGATAAGGCTGGATGAGGGAAGGTGGAGGCTGGAAGTTCCTGTAACCAAAATATAATCAAAGGTTCGGGTCATCAAACTTCATGTTTTGTCGCTTTGATTATATCAACAGCCGAATATCATTTTGAAGACCATTTCATTTACCGCTGTCTTAAAGTCCCGAAGGACGGCTTAGTACAGGACAGGATAAAATCCTATCAGGAGTTAATTGTCTATTGTTTTACCAGGAGTTATCCATTAAAAATCCTGACTGTATGAACCCTAATTCTATTTTTTAAATTATTTAAAATAACTGGATATAAGTCAGATATTTCCTGATTTAAGTTAAATCAGACTGGATGAAGAAAGCTGATGCTTTTTATTCTTAGTAAAAAATCTATTTCTAAATGTTAAAATAAATTGTATGGAATTCAGGCTTAAATCACTGCTTTCCGGAAACCAATATTTCTTCCAGCTGAATAATAAAATCACACTGAGCGGGGTTAATTTTCCTTTTAGCTTCCTCAGATTCAAACCATTCCCACCGGTCTACTTCCGGGATTTCCAGGGTTTTGCCCGATTTTGGAGGCCAGTTGATGGTAATGGTATTGCTGTGTAACCCGTCTGTCTCCAGGTCGCTTTCCAAAGCCCATCCATAAACTGTTTTTCCCGCTTTTTGTTTTACCGGTTTCAGTTCGATGAAATCTCCGCTGATTTTCTTTCCGGTTTCTTCGTAAAATTCCGTTACGGCACGTTCCATAAGACTTTCGCCTTCTGAAGCTTCCCCTTTGGGAACCGACCAGGCACCCAGGTCTTTGTTTTTCCAGAAAGGTCCGCCGGGATGTACCAGAAAATAAAACAACTTTTCATTTTCCTTTTTATATAATAAAATACCTGCGCTTGCTTTCATAGTTTACCAGCTGTTGAGTCCGTTTTCCAGCGCTTTCAGATACTGCTCCTGATCAAAAGTATAAAGATCGGGAGCTTTATGCGCGCCACCCGTTCGCCTCTCGTCCAGCTTTCTCAGGATACCGAGATTTTTCATTTTCCGGTAAAAGTTGCCCCGGTTGAGCTCTTTTCCCAGAATGATTTCATACAGTTTCTGAAGTTCGGAAAGCGTAAACTTTTCCGGCAAAAGATTATATCCGATAGGCTTATGGGAAATGGTTTCCCTTAAAGTAAGCAATGCTTTTTCGATGATTTCACGGTGGTCCATGGCAAGCTCTATTTCAGGAAGCTTGCTGAGGTAAATCCATTCGCAGGTTTCACTGAACTCGTCGGGAATCAGGCTGACCTTATCCGGATTAAACAGGGCATAATATCCTACGGATACAAATCGCTGCTTATGGAAAAGCGTCTCATCAAAATCTTCAAAATACAGCTCGCTCCTGTTCTTTTTACCGAAAACCCCGAATTCCTGAAGGTAAACGCCTCTTACCCCAACACGGTCTTTCAGAATTCTAACCACCGCTTCATCCAGATCCTCATCCTTCCGCACATAGCCGCCCGGAAGGAGCCACTGCTTACGGTAGTTCATTTTTAACAGCAAAACTTTAAGTTCATTCTGGTCGAAACCGAAAATGACAGGATCAGCCGACAGGTGCGGAAGAAAAATATCTTTTGCCTCATTCGATTTATTGATAATATGTTGCTTGGAATCCATCTAAAAGCTAAAAATCTTGGATATACAAATGTACAGATAAAAAATTCGGTACCAGGGCAGAAAATGGCAATTGAGGTACTTTTTGGGGGAAGTTTTGTAGGTTATTTATCATTGTTTCCATATGAATCAATGAATTTTTGTTTTATAGAATTAAAATAAATATCTGAAATTCAATATTTTGTATTCAATATTACATTTAGTTAACATTTCTCTTGGTAAATCGGCGGAAAGAATGTAGTATTGTAATGTTTCATATAGAAGCATTGAAATGAAGCATATAGTAAATAAAATTACTTCTGAAAAATACTCCTTTCCCGGGGTATGAATCCGGTTGGGAAACTATTGTTTTCTAACCTTAAAAGATATCATATAAAAAGACCTTTTATGATACTTTAATAAATTAAATGTTGGCGGTTAAACCGGTGGTAGGCAAATCCTCCGGTTAATGTAAATAAAGAACCATCCGGTTATTTTTTGGATGCAGGAATTGTTGTGCCTTTAGCTAAAGCGGCAAAAAGTGATTAAAGAAACGAATCTATATAAATATAAAGAAGAATTATACGAACTGTACGATGAGAAAATCAACTTTAAAAATTTCAGCATTGGGAATGATGTTTTCCTTTGCGGTAGCTTTCGGTCAGGAAAAAACCGATACGCTGGCCGTTAAAAATGCAGTGAATGCTGTAGCTAAACAGGAAGAAGGTGTTAAAACCGTAACAACATCCTCAAAAGAAGATAACAACAGAAACGTCATGCTGAACGCGGCCAACAATACAAGTCCGCGGGATGTGAACATCGGTCTGCCTTCTACCGTAGGCGGAATTACCATTCTGGAAAATGACCTTCCGGCCGTTTATTTCTTCTGGCCCGAGCTTCCGAATAAAACATGGAGACAAAGTGTCGGTCTGGAGAAAACAGGATTGCTGAAAATGGATCAGCTGGCCAATACCATGGGCGACCTGGGTTTTGCCGTGAATTCCTATTCACAAACGGGGACCAAAGATTTTAAGCTGAAAGGTAAGTTGACGACAAGTACTTTCGGCTGGCTGCAGGGCGATGTCAATGCTTCGGGACCTATTTCGAAAAACGGATGGACTTACACGGTAGGTGCTTTTGCCAATTTTGACCCGAGTACCTATAAATTGGGCTTTGCAAGAAATGCCGATGAAACCAAGATATTCCGCGCAGGCGTGACCAAATATTTTAGTAATGACAAAGGTAAAATTTCGATTCTATACAAATACGCGGATTCGTACAGCATTACCAATTATGCCGTTTTCCAGTATGGACCTGAAGGAAAAGTGACAGAGCTTGACAATTTCAAAATCGGACGGGATTCTTATGTAGTAAGAGACGGCATCATGAAAATCAAAGATATCCTTACGGGAGCGTATTCGTGGAAATCGATGAGCGGAAACGATAACAGGACAAGCTCTCATAACATTGATATTTTCGGTAATTATCTGTTGAATAATGGCTGGAATTTTAAGTTTTCAACAAGAGCTCATTTTGCAAAGGCAAAAATTTCCAATATGATTCCTTTAAGCATCTTCAATGCAGATTCTGCGGCAGGATATTCTCTGGCTTCAAACGGTCAGGCCTACTCCGGACCTGTAGGAACCATCCTCGGAATGTATACGCAGGAAACTCCGATTACCAATATTGCAGGACGCTTTTCTCTAAACAAGCAGCTGGGAAATCATAACGTGACATTCGGTGTGTTGGAACAGTTTTACCACGTAAACCGATTTACTTCCAACCGCTCTTTCTTCTTCCAGACGGTAGAGCCGCAGCCGCAGCGGTTAATCGGCCCCAATACGGATGCAGACGGTTTCTACAATTACAATGCAGGCGGAGAATATCATAGCGGAACGGAAAACAAGCTTTCGGTCTACGGTACCGATGAATGGAAAGTGACGGACAATTTCAATCTGAGCTACGGTCTGCATTTAAGAAACCACATCCTTGACGGTGAATATTCATTAACGCCGAGAACCGTCGGTTTCAGCTTTACCGATGCCGGTCAGTTCGATCAGATCAATAAAAGCTTCTTCCAGATTGCCGGAAGCCTGAATGCGACGTACAACATCACGAAGAATTTCGGGGTTTTGGCGAACTTCCTGTACACCGAAGAAAACAGAAGGCTGGAAAGCTATTCCCAGGCTTTTGAACCCAACACCAATAAAATCAAAAGTCCGCTGGGCGCATTCGGTATTTTCTGGAACACCAACTGGATCCAGCTGATCTCACAGGCGACGTATCTGAAAAAAAATAACAACCTGAACAGATACAACCTTGTAAACCCGTCCAATACCGCTCAGGCACAGGTTACAACCGTTTATTACGATATTCAGACACTGGGCTGGACAACGGATTTCGTGGTGAAACCTTTCAAAGGGTTCAATTTACATTATCTGGTGACGTTTCAGAATCCGGTGTATAAGAAATTTAATTTCAATGCCTTCGGAAAAGATTACGATTATAATGACAACAATGTGCTAGGCGTTGCCAAAGTTCTGATGGAAATCGATCCGAGCTATACCGTTGACAAATGGAGATTCTGGGCAAGTTTCAGATATTTCTCAAAACAATATGCGAACCTTACAAATGCTCTTTATTTCGCTCCGAGATGGGAAACTTTCGGCGGCGTGAGCTATACGGTTAATAAAAATATCAACGTTGGCGCTACGGTCATCAACTTCCTGAACCAGAGAGGCGCCAGCGGCACCATCAACGGGGCAGAACTCATTACCGATGCAAGTCCGTACTATGGTAAACTGCTGACCGGAACATACATTATGCCATTAACAGGTCAGTTCTCCGTAAGCTTTAATTTTTAAAAATTTAAAATGAAAAAATCAGTTTTAAATATGGCTGCCTTATTTCTAGGGGTAACAGCATTTTCACAGAACATTCAGACCGTAACCAATTCCAAAGGTCCGGTCTTAAGATACTCGGCAGATTCAGGGGTAAAAATCCTGACCATCGGCGGAAACAAATTCAAGGATCTGAACCGGAACGGCAAACTCGATAAATACGAAGACTGGAGGCTTCCGGTGGATGAAAGAGCGAAAGACCTGGCTTCAAAAATGTCGGTGGAGCAGATTGCCGGACTGATGCTCTATAGCGGACACCAATCGGTTCCCGCCGCTGCAGAGGGGATCAGGGCGGGAAAATACAACGGCATGCTGTACAAGGAAAGCGGTGCCAAAGCTTCTGATTTAACAGACCAGCAGAAGAAATTCCTGAAGGAGGATAATCTTCGCCATGTGTTGGTAACCACTATAGAATCTCCGGAGGTGGCTGCCCGATGGAGCAACAACATCCAGGCTTATATCGAAGGCCTCGGATTGGGAATCCCGGCCAACAACAGTACCGACCCCAGACATTCCGCAAAGGTAACCGCGGAATTCAACGAAGGTGCCGGCGGGCAGATTTCCCTCTGGCCTGATGGTTTGGCCATGGGGGCAACCTTCGATCCGGAACTGGTGAAAAAATTCGGAAACATCGCCGCTCAGGAGTACCGGGCACTGGGAATTTCAACCGCTTTATCGCCACAGATCGATCTGGGAACAGAACCCCGTTGGTACAGAATCGCTTATGTATTCTCTGAAAGTCCTGAATTGACAGCCGATATGGCAAGGGGCTACATCGACGGTTTCCAGACCACGTCCGGCAGCAAAAACGGCTGGGGAAACAAAAGTGTGAATGCCATGGTGAAGCACTGGCCCGGCGGAGGACCTGAAGAAGGCGGACGCGACGGCCACTGGGCGATGGGGAAATACGCGGTTTATCCCGGAAACAATTTTCAGAATCACGTAAAACCTTTCACCGAAGGCGCCTTCAAATTAGCAGGAGGAACAAAAGAGGCCTCTGCAGTGATGCCTTATTACACGATCAGTTTTAATCAAGATACCAAAAACGGGGAAAACGTAGGAAACGGGTACAGCAAATACCTGATCACCGATCTGCTTCGCGGCAAATACAAATACGACGGCGTGGTCTGCACAGACTGGCTGATCACAGCGGACGAACCCAAATCTCCGGGCGGATTTGCCGGAAAACCATGGGGTGCCGAAAAACTTACCATTGCGGAGCGTCATTACAAAGTGCTGGAAGCAGGTGTGGACCAGTTCGGGGGGAATAATGATAAAGGGCCTGTTTTGGAAGCTTACCAAATGGGCGTAAAAGAACATGGCGAAAAAGCGTATCGTGCAAAGTTTGAGCAGTCGGCCGTCCGTCTGCTGAGAAATTTCTTCAGGACGGGATTGTTTGAAAACCCGTATGTGAACGTTGAGGAAACCAAAAAAATCGTTGGAAATCCTGAATTTATGAAAGCCGGCTACGAAGCCCAGGTGAAATCCATCGTGATGCTGAAAAACAAAGCCAATATCCTTCCGGTTAAAGAAAGGAAAACCGTTTATATCCCGAAAAGATATTCTCCGGCCACTTTCAACTGGTGGGGTATTTACACGGCGCCATCGCTGGAATATCCGGTAGATATTGAAAAAATTAAAAAGCATTACAATGTTACCGAAGACCCTGCCAAAGCAGACTTTGCCTTGGTTTTCGTGAAAAGTCCGCACAGTGAGGAAGGCGGCTACAGTGATATTGATGCAAAGGAAGGCGGAAACGGTTATGTTCCGATTTCCCTTCAGTACAAAACGTACACGGCTACGGAAGCCAGGGAAAAGAGTATCGCAGCGGGAGATCCGGTAGTGGCACCGGACGTGCATGACCGTTCATTTAAAAATAAAACGTCTACAGCGACCAACTTCACGGATCTGCTGACGATTGAAAACACCTATAAAGCCATGAACGGAAAACCGGTTATTGTTTCTATTACCGCTTCAAAGCCAATGGTTTTCAACGAATTTGAAAAACATGCCGATGCCATTCTGATGAATTTCAATGTTTCCAACCAGGCCGTGGTGGATATCATCACCGGAAAATACGAACCTTCAGGATTGCTTCCCCTGCAGATGCCGGCGGATATGGCAACAGTGGAAAAGCAGAAAGAAGACGTGCCTTACGACATGGAAACGCATAAGGATTCCGAAGGCCACAATTATGATTTCGGATACGGAATGAACTGGTCCGGGGTAATTAAAGATGCCCGGACAGAGAAATATAAAAAGTAGCTTATCTTTTTGTGATTTGAACACTGGTCAGCCATCGGATGGTTACCGTTAGGTTAAATAATTAATATTAAAATTTCAAAACGTAAACAAAATATTTTAAAATGAAAAAATTCATCATAACAGGCTTGTTCTTTGCCGGTCTTATGGCTGTCCATGCTCAGAAAACCATTCCGCTGTACCCGGGTAAAGCACCCGGAACCGAAAACTGGACGCAGAAAGAAGCCCAGCAGTTCAGTCAGCTGTTTAAAACGGAAGTCGTTTATAATGTTACCCAACCTTCCATGCTGCTTTTTGAAGCTGATAAGGCTAAAGCTAACGGAACGGTAATCGTAATTGCGCCCGGCGGCGGATTTCAGAGCTTGTCCATCAACCGGGAAGGAATCGATATGGCTAAAAAATTAGCCGAAAACGGAATCACAGCTGTTGTCCTGAAATACAGGCTGTTGGAAACCAAATCCAACGATCCGGCAAAAGAAATGATGGACAATCTTAAAAACAGGGTGGATTTTGATACCCGGACGGCACCGATCAAAGCAATGGCCGGAGATGACATCAGAACGGCAATTTCCTACATCAGGAATCACGCCGGAGAACTGAAGATCAATCCGGAAAAGCTGGGGGTAATCGGTTTTTCGGCGGGTGCCAGTGTAATTCTGGAAACGGTGTTTCACAGCAAAGATGCTTCAACAATACCTAATTTTGCAGCATCTGTTTATGGAGGGCCCAGCCGTGAAATCCTGGAGACGGCCATTCCGAAATCCCCGCTTCCGCTGTTTATCTGTGCAGCCAGCGACGACCAGCTGAAACTGGCGCCGAAATCGATTCAGCTGTACAGCAAGTGGCAGGAAGCCGGACAGCCGGCAGAGCTTCATCTTTATGAAAAGGGCGGACACGGTTTCGGAATGGGCAAGCAGAATCTGCCTGTAGACCAGTGGTCTGAGGTGTATCTGGATTGGCTGAGGTTTCATCAATTTTTATAACAGAACGAAATGAAGAAGAACAGATTAACCTTATTACAGTTTTCGCAAAAAGCGAAATATTCAGGGCTTTTCCTTGCCTTACTGGCAGCATCATCTTTTGTGAAAGCGCAGAATCATCCGACGGTTACCGTTGATGGAAAAGTATTCAAGGACCTTAACAAAAACGGGAAACTGGATGTTTGGGAAGATACCCGGTTATCCGTAGATAAAAGGATTGATGCCATCATCAGACAAATGACGAACGCTGAAAAGGTGGATTTACTCATCGGAACCGGAATGCCCGGAATTGAAGTTCTGACCGGTCCGGTCGGAGATTCAAAACAGGGCCTGGTTCCCGGAGCGGCCGGCGGAACGGCTGATTTCCAACGATTTGGAATTCCGGCAACGGTGGTTGCCGATGGTCCTGCAGGTCTGAGAATTTCGCCGACAAGACCGAATGACCCGAAAACCTATTATGCAACCGCTTTTCCGGTAGGAACCGCACTGGCTTCTACCTGGAATAAACCGCTTTTGGAACAGGTGGGAAAAGCGATGGGAAATGAAGTGAAAGAATATGGGGTCGATGTCCTTCTGGCACCGGCATTAAATATCCAGAGAAATCCGTTAAACGGCAGAAACTTCGAATATTATTCTGAAGATCCTCTGATCTCCGGGAAAACAGCTGCGGCCATCGTGAACGGAATTCAGTCGCAGGGGGTGGGAACTTCCATCAAACATTTCGCTGCCAATAACGAAGAAACGAATCGTCTGACGATTAATGCCCATGTTTCGGAACGGGCGATGCGGGAACTGTATCTTAGGAATTTCGAAATCGCCGTCAAAGAATCCCAGCCATGGACCGTGATGTCCTCTTACAATAAAGTCAACGGCGTTTACACTTCCGAATCCAGAGATTTGCTGACCCAGGTGCTGAGAAACGAATGGGGCTTCAAAGGGATCGTGATGACCGACTGGTTCGGCGGCTTCCCGGGATTTGAATCCATCAGGACCGGTGGAATCTCCGACGTCGTAAAGCAAATGAATGCGGGGAACGATCTTCTGATGCCGGGGATTCCGGCGCAGAAAAAGGTTTTGCTGGCTGCTTTGGATTCGGGAACAGTCTCTCAGGAAGTAGCCGATCTTAATGTGAAAAGAATTTTGGAATATGTTTTTAAGACGCCGACTTTCGCACAGTATAAATACAGCAACAAACCCAATTTAACGGAACACGCAGCCGTAACGAGAAGCGCGGCGGCGGAAGGGATGGTTTTGCTTAAAAATGAAAACAATGCTTTGCCTTTCGCTGAGAAGCAAAAAGAGGTTTCCTTATTCGGAGTGACTTCCTATGCCTGGATTACGGGCGGAACGGGAAGCGGAAGTGTGAACAATAAACATACGGTTTCCCTGCTTGAAGGTTTAACGGCGGCAGGCTACAAACTGGACAAAGAACTGGTTGATCTGTATAAACCGCATGCAGAAAAGGAAGCGGCTGCCGAAAAGGAAAACAGAAAGAAAAGAGGGATTCTGGCTTTGCCCGAAAGATTGCCTGAAATGAAACTGGACGACGCCTTTTACGCTAAAAAAGCCGAAACTTCCGAAATCGCCTTGGTGACACTGGGAAGGAATTCCGGTGAAGGCGGCGACAGGGTCGTCGATAATGATTTTAACCTGGCGACTGAAGAAATCGAAATGCTGGATAAAATCTCAAAAGCTTTCCATGCCAGAGGAAAAAAGGTGATCGTAATTCTGAACATCGGTGGCGTTATCGAAACAGCTTCGTGGAAAGATAAAGCAGATGCGATCTTACTGGCTTGGCAGCCGGGACAGGAAGGCGGCCACTCGGTGGCGGATGTCATTTCGGGAAAAGTAAATCCATCAGGAAAACTGACGATGACATTCCCGGTGAATTATTCAGACCATGCGTCAGCAAAGAACTTCCCGGGCGTTCCTGCCGACAACCCGAAAGAGGTAACCTATGAGGAAGGGGTATATGTCGGTTACCGTTATTTCAATACATTCGGCGTGAAACCTTCGTATGAATTCGGTTTTGGAAAGTCTTATACGGATTTTGCTTATTCCGGTATTAAAACCAGCTCTGAAACTTTCAATAACAAATTAGAGGTGAGTGTTGAGGTAAAAAATACAGGAAGCGTTTCCGGAAAAGAAATCGTGGAGCTGTACCTTTCCGCACCGGGAAAAACCATCGGCAAGCCTTCTTCTGAACTGAAAGCTTATGCCAAGACCAAAGAACTCAAGCCGGGAGAATCTCAAACCATAACTATGGTTTTATCCCCGAAAGATCTGGCTTCATTTGAAACCGCCAAATCGGCATGGGTGGCAGAAGCAGGTAATTATAAAGTTTCCGTGGGAGCATCATCCTTAGATATTAAACAGACAGTGGGATTCTCGGTTCCCAAAGAATTGGTGGTGGAAAAAGTGCGGCACATTTTACCTGCGGACGAGAAGTTAGAAGATCTGAAACCTTAAACACCACAGGGCCCGCAGATTTTATGGGCAGATGATGATAAAGTTGTCTCAATAAATAAAATCTGTGGGTCCTTTTTTATGAAGAATATTTAAGTCTGCGAAGAATTTATATTTTAAACCGAATAAATATCCTGATTTTTTTATTTGGCTAAAATATGATAAGCTCTGTAAGATTTGATGTCTCAAATTGAGATTTTATCAGTAAAACAGACTATCTTTAACGTCTTTAAAAAAAATGACTGTTATGATCAATGAAGTGAAGACCAAAAGCCGGAACTATACCGTTCCGCTGATTACCATTACGCTTTTATTTTTTATGTGGGGATTCATCACATGTATGAACGATATCCTCATTCCTTACCTGAAACAGCTGTTCAGCCTGACGTTTTTTGAATCGATGCTGGTGCAGTTCTGCTTTTTCGGGGCTTATTTCATCGGCTCCCTGATTTACTTTTTCATCTCAACGAGCAGCGGGGACCCGATCGATAAAGTAGGGTACAAGAAAGGGATCCTTTTCGGAATTTTTCTGGCGGCGTTGGGCTGTGTGCTGTTCTATCCGGCGGCCAGCCTGGCTTCCTATCCCCTGTTTCTGGGAGCGCTGTTTATTTTAGGGCTTGGGTTCACGGTATTGCAGATTACGGCAAATGCCTATGTTTCCTTGCTGGGTCCTGAAGATTCCGCTTCCAGCCGTCTGAACATGACGCAGGCTTTCAATGCTTTCGGGACAACGATCGCCCCTGTTTTGGGCGGGCATCTTATTTTCGAATTGTTTTCCGCACCGGACGGTTCTTTTTCGGCCGCAGCTACCAAAATCCCTTACCTTATTTTTGCCGGGATCCTGCTATTGGTTGCCCTGATCATTTCCAGGGTTAAGCTTCCGGACTTTAAAGTAGCCGGGGAAGAAGTGGTAAAAGGTTTCGGTGCTTTGCAGCACAACCACCTGAAATTCGGCGTGCTGGCGATGTTCTGCTATGTCGGTGGGGAAGTAGCGGTAGGAAGCTTTATCATCAGCTTTCTGGAGCAGCCCCAGGTGATGAATCTTTCCGAGGTCGTGAGTAAAAATTACCTTTCCCTGTATTGGGGCGGGGCGATGATCGGTCGTTTTTTGGGTGCCATTTCGCTGAACCATTCCATCAGCCAGGGGAAGAAAGCTTTGTATATGCTGGGCGCTGCCGCTGCGGTTTTCCTGGTGATTTTCAGTATTGTGGATCTTACCTTTTCCCAGATCAGCTTTTTCCTGGTGTTTATTGCTTTAAATTTTATTGCTTTCTTCATCGGAAAATCGGCTCCGGCAAGAACGCTTTCCATCTTTGCGGCAGTAAACGTCCTGCTGTTGATCTCTGCCATGCTGAATCACGGGGCGCTGGCCATGTACAGCATTCTGGGCATCGGGATTTTCAACTCGATTATGTTCTCCAACATTTATACGCTGGCCATTTCAGGATTGGGTAAATATACCAGCCAGGGTTCTTCTTTGGTAGTGATGGCGATTCTGGGCGGTGCCATCGTTCCGATTTTCCAGGGTTTTCTGGCAGATCAGTTCGGGGTTCAGCACTCGTTTATCATCCCGGTGTTCTGTTATGTGGTAATCCTGATTTTCGGGGCTTACTGCACCAGGTATCTTGGGCATGTCAAGCAGGAGGCTGATGCCAAGTCCGGGCACTAGAACTTTAAATTTCAATCAAATAGATAAGGCTGTTTCTTAAATGAGACAGCTTTTTTTGTATACCAAAACTTACAGTGGCTGGCAGGAATCCAAACACCGATCTTTCCGTGCAAATCCCTGATACTATGTTTAAATCCCTTCAGGAATGACAAAGGACGTTATCGTAATTCAGAATATAACATGGAAATACAGCATGAATTATGCACCGTCATCCGTAAAAATCTGCGGTTAAATGACAGCTGTTTCGGTAGCTGAGCGGAGCCGAAGCCCCGCTATCATCTGTGAAAACCTGTGGTTTAAATAATCCAGATGCAATTTTTCTTTTCCGGCATCTTTGTCATTGACTAACTTGAATCTTCGATTTCCACAGGGATCCAAATACGAATCTTTCCATACGAATTTCTGATACTATGTTTAGATTCCTACGGAATGACAAATAGGACGTTGAAGTTACCTCATTAATTTAAAAATTACTAAATCAAATCCCGCATGAATTATGCGCAATCATCTGTGAAAATCTGAGTGAATCTGTGGTTAATAAATTCCGGTGGCTGAGCGGAGCCGAAGCCACGCCATTATCCGTAAAAATTGGTGAAATCTTAAGGAGAAAATATCAGTGCGAAAGTATTTTCAAACAGTCCGTTGGCATAAAAATAGGTAGCTTTTAGGTAATTAATCAAAAAAACCAATCACGAAATGGAATTAAAAGACCAATCAGAACAAAGCCTAAGGGGAAAAACGGTGGTGATTACCGGAGGGAGCAGCGGCGTAGGACGGGCTGCTGCCGAAGCTTTTGCCCTGGAAGGCTGTAATATTGTTGTAGCTGCCAGGGGGAAAGAAGCCCTGGAAGAAACCGTAGCTTTGTGCCGCGACCTGGAAGTTTCAGCAATGGCGGTTCCTACGGATGTTTCTATTGCCAGCGAAGTTCAGAACCTGGCAAACAAAGCCCTTCAGTTCAACGGGCGCATCGATATCTGGATCAACAATGCAGGCGTAATGGCCAGCGGGAAGTTTGAAGATATCCCGATGGATCTGAATGAGCAGGTGATCAAGACCAACCTTTTCGGCTATATGCACGGTGCTTACACTGTGTTGCCGGTATTTAAAAAGCAGAATGACGGAATTTTAATCAACAACATATCCATCGGCGGGTTTATGCCGGCACCGTACAGTGCAGTATATTCTGCGACCAAATTCGGGATCCGCGGGATGATGGAATGCCTTCACGGCGAAATTTCAGATTTTCCGGAAGTGTATATCTGCAATATGTATCCTCAGATCCAGCGTTCTACCGGAAATATGCACTCCGCAAAATATTCGGGACTCGATTTTAAAATTCCTCCGTTTGCTGCTGATCCGCGGGATACAGCCGCCAAAATGGTGGAACTGGCAAAAAAGCCGAGAAAGGAAATGTTTCCGGATGTGATGTCGAGGGTGCTTACCGGAATGTACAAGTTTTTCCCGAAACCGGTAATTAATACCGCTTCTGCCGGGATGAGGCTGATGATGAAATTGAAGAATGCGCCTTCAGATTCAGGAAACGTGCTTCAGCCTTCGCCGTCTCCGCATCGCATCTACGGGGAAACCATCCTTCCCGTCCCTTCCAAAAAGACGAAAATCGCCTTATTGACCGGTCTTGGTTTAGGATTAACCTATCTGTTTTTGAAATCGAAGTACTCTGAAAAAAATCAGATCAGTTAAAAGAAATTTTAAAGAATTTAAATATAAATATAACCCGGAATCAAATTGATCCCGGGTTTGTTTTTAGAATTTATAGACAATGGCATTGATGTTCATGCCGGCTCCTACGGAAGCAAAAAGAACAAGATCACCTTTTTTTATCGTATGGTTTTCCAGTTCATTTTTCAGGATCATCGTCAATAGGGTAGGGATGGTGGCCACACTGCTGTTCCCAAGCTTATTGATCACCATCGGCATAATATCGACGGGTGCAGAAGCACCGTAAAGCTGATAAAAACGGTTGACAATGGCTTCATCCATCTTTTCGTTGGCCTGGTGGATGATAATCTTATCCAGCTGATCGATGGAATACCCGCTCTTGTCCAGGCATTGTTTCATGGCTTCAGGAACATGAACCAGGGCAAACTCATAGATTTTCCTTCCGTCCATTTTAATGTACCGGGTGTCGGGACAGCATTCGTTGTTATACGATTTCCCGAAATACAGGAAATCTTTTTCTTTAAAGGTATGGGACGCTGAAAGGTGGGATACTATTCCCGATCCGTCTTCACTGCTTTCCAGAACTACCGCACCGGCGCCATCGGCATAGATCATGCTGTCACGGTCATGGATATCCACTACCCGGGAAAGCGTTTCGGCTCCGATGACGAGGCATTTTTTAGCGATCCCGGATTTAATGAAAGCATTGGCCTGAATAACCCCTTCGATCCATCCCGGACAGCCGAACAAAACATCATAAGCGACGCAAAAGTTGTTTTTTATTTTCAGCAGGTGCTTTACCCGTGCAGCGAGGCTCGGTACGGCATCAGACTGAACTGTTCCGGCTTTTACATCCCCGAAATTATGGGCAAATATGATATAATCCAGGGTTTCCGGATCTACTCCGGAGCTTTCTATAGCAGCCTGTGCTGCAATCAGCCCCAGATCTGAAGTTACCTGTCCGCTGCCGGCATACCGCCTTTCCTCAATGCCGGTAATCTTCTGCAGTTTACTGGTAATCGACGCGTTGTCCTCTTTAAGAAGGGCTCCGTCTTCGCTCATGAAAACATGCTGATCAAAGAACAGATTGGTAATGGTTTCTGAAGGGATATAATTGCCGGTACCGGTGATTTTACTGGTCATACATTTGTAATTTTTTACGCTAAATTGTCAATACTTGGTAAATGTAATAATAATAAAACGGATATTGATTTTTTTTGCTGAGTTTAAACAAATTTAATAAAGATTTACATAATAATTCCTCGATGACGATTGACTTTAACGAATGGATAACAGTATTGAAAATTTTAGAATTATTTTATAGATGCCGGAAGAGGTAGCCAGAAGTTTCATAAGCTTGTAGCATCAGGTATTAATAATTATCTTAAATTCAGATAATTTTAAAATAAATATCTGATATGTACTGCATAATTGGCCGGAAACCGGTACTTTTGCAGGGAATCAGTTGATGGGAATTTAGAGGTACGTAATTATTTAATTCATGTAATAATGAACAACAAACCTTTACACAATTTCCATATTCCCGTTATGGGATTGGCTTATACGATAGACACCCCTATCCGTGTGGCGCAGTACGGTATTTCATCCGTAGTTTCTATTATCGACGATGAGATTATAGAAAAAATGAAAAACTTTTACAGTAAAAAGTTCCAGCTGGATTACCCGCGTATTTCAGGCAGGACGGAAGATTACCGTGCAAAGAGAATCACCGATTATCTGAACATGATGGATGATATTGTAGATGAAAAATTCGGGGCCTTCAAAGAAGAAATTTCAAAAAGCAGAACGGCTTTGAAAGGTTTCATGGAAATGCTTCCCCATACTTCCGAACTGAAAGAAGGCCTGCAGCCATTCCTTGACTGTAAAGAACGTCTTTCCTCGTCACTTAAAAATTTTATCGACGATCATTTTACAAAAGGCAGTATCGATGTCAATATCATGACGAAAGTGGATAAGGAAAACTTTCAGGATAGCGAGCCGCTTCCGGTTATTTACAATGATGCCCATGCGTCTTTACGGGGTTTTGCCAACAGCAGATTGTCTTCATCCGTAGTCCTTTCGGCGGGGATGAATCTGCGGCTGTACAGTTATCTGGAGGAATTCGACGATTTTTTTCCTGATCAAAACGGAAAACTGAAAAAGAAAATCATCCTGAAAGTGAGTGATTTCCGTTCTGCCATGATCCAGGGAAATTTCCTGGCTAAAAAAGGGCTCTGGGTTTCGGAATACAGAATTGAATCCGGCTTGAACTGCGGCGGCCATGCTTTTGCGACCGAAGGTCTGCTGCTAGGGCCGATTATGGAAGAATTCAAACAGAAGAAAACGGAACTGGTAACCTCCGCCCATTCGCTGATGATCAAAGCACTGGAAGAAAAAGGGAAGAGTACCATTGCCGAACCGCTGGAAATGAAGATTAGTGTGCAGGGTGGGGTAGGAACCGCCGAAGAACACGATTTTCTATTAAAGCAGTATGGTGCAGACAGCGTCGGCTGGGGATCGCCTTTCCTGTTGGTTCAGGAAGCTACTTCCGTGGATGAGGAGACGAGGGAGCTGCTGGCTGTCTCCAAAGAAAAAGATTTTTACCTCAGCAACCTTTCCCCGCTGGGTGTACCTTTCAATACGGTGAAAAATACTTCGAATGAAGAGATCAGACGTGAGCGGCAGATGAAAAACCGTTTCGGGAGCTCGTGCCCGAAAAAACTGCTGGCCTTAAGCAGGGAATATTCACCCGAAGGAATGTGCACCGCGTCAAAAAAGTACCAGGACATTAAATTCACTGAACTGGAACAGGAAAAAGAGCATATTTCTGCAAGGCAGTATGAAAAGAAACAGGAAGCCATTGCCGAAAAAGCATGCCTCTGCGTAGGTCTGGTAAATGCTGCCTATCTGGAAAACGGCCTGGAGATCAAAGGAGAAAAGCAGGGCGTGGTGATCTGTCCGGGGCCTAATCTTGCCTATTTCGATAAAAAAGTATCCCTTTCCAGAATGGTAAGGCATATTTACGGGAACGACAATGTTCTGGGTACTGCCGACCGGCCGAATATGTTCGTCAACGAATTGAAAATGTACATCGATCACCTTGCAAAAGAAATCGGGGACTTTTCAGGAACTTTGACAAATTCCCAGATCAAAAAATGGAATACGTTTAAAGATAACCTGTTGAAAGGAATCGAGTATTATGAAGCGCTTTTTCAACAAACAGGATCTTTCAGGACCGATCTCAATATCTTCCGGCAGCTGAAAGAGAACAGGAATGTATTGTCGGAAATTGGAATCCCCGGAAATTAAGATTCAAATTATTCACCGGAAATCGTTTTCGCATTATACAAATTAGTAAAAGGCTGTTATCAGATCTGAAACGGCCTTTCTTTAAATCAAACAAGAATCAAAACAATTTTTTAAAAAGACTGACCCATTTATTGTTGACCCGCGTACCCCGCGAACTGAAATTGACGCTGGCACCCCGCTTACCAATCGTGGTATTCACACCTTTGTGGCTGATATTCAGGTGAACGCCCGGCATCAGCTTCACTCTTTTTCTGTAACTCCATCCCATAATTTCAAATTGTTTTCGGTTAATAATTTTTTAGCTTTTTAAAGGTAAGGATATTTAAGGAGAGGCTTTTACGGATTTCCGTAGAGTGCCGGAATAAATAGCTTGAACCTAAAGCAGAAGCTGGAAGAGGAATGCCAAACGCCGGAAGTTCCTCAGGTCAAAATTACGATCAAAGCTATTGATTGCTCTGTGAAATCATTAACTGCCTTATCCGGGATAGGCTTTGTTTCCATCTTTATTCTTTACTTTGATAACCAACTGAATGCACATGAAACAGGTTCGGGTTTACATCAGAAATATTGAAACAAATAAACCTCACAGGTTTCTGAAACCTGTGAGGTTTTACTATTGTCAACAGCAATTTAATAACGTAACCCAATACGTTTTCCGGCTTACGGAATTTGATGCTGATTTAAATTTTTTCCTATTCTGTAAAGATCTTTGGTAGTTAGCACCGTATTGAAACGACTTATTTATTCCGTTTTCTTTTTGTTGAAATGCGAAGAAATATGACGTAATGAAAGATAGGCCAGATCGATATTCCACAACGGCTTGCTTTCATTGATAACGACGTTGGTCCGGTTTTTCAGATCAAACTCTCCTACAAACAATAATAAAGGTATTTATTGATCCTTATCTGGACGCGTTTGCCGTTGTAGTTGAGATCGACAAAAAAATAATAGATTTCATCCGAATAAAAATTCAGAAAAAGAGCCATAATGTGCTCACCTATAAATCTTTTGTACCTGCCGGGGGTCCAGGTATTAAGGCGCTTTATCCTTCCTTTATTGGAAATGTGAAACCGGTCTTCTATACCGGGGATCGGCTTCCATACCTCATCCGGAAGATCGGCGAGGGAAAGGTTCATGCATGCCGGCGGATTGTTTTTATCAATGTCGGGCCGGCCGAGCTTGTTCCAAATAGAAGTATTCAGTATTTTATCCGCCTTTTTCTTGTCCACCGGTACAAAATCATCTTTTGTGGGAACATCGTTTTTTAAAAACCATCGGAATTCCCCTGCAGTCAGCTGTTCTTTTTCAATGACATCGAGAATATTGGTACGGCTGATCCCCAAGCTGTCTGCGGCTGCATCCATATTGTCATAAGAAGCAATAAAATCACCCTCCACCGTATACTGATCTACGGGTCGGTCAAAATCCCTTTTTTTGCCCCTTTTAAGCTTCATCGTCTTATAATGCAGTTCACTGACAGTTAATTTTTCGAGGTTATCGGCATGCACATGAAACTGGTTATTGTCTTTGAACGATATCAGAAATGTCCGGTCCTCCATATCAAATTTTTCGACAAAATGATAGTACACCAGACGGGGGATCGACTTTCCGTAATCCTTTCCTTCTGAACTTAAACTACCCCGGACCGTGTAAAAATCCTTATTCAGTTGTTTGTTGAAATATTTGTAGACACGAGGTTTTTTGATCGTATCTTTCATCCTCCATACGCCACCCATTGAATTGATCACACAGCGTTCCAGACTCTTGATCCGGCCGTAGTTGGAAATGGCGTAATTCTCGAAACCCTCGATCAATTTCCATTCTTCACCGGGGAGATCCTCCAGAGATCGGTTGGCAAGAACTTCGTTAAGGTATTGGTCTTCTATATCGGTTGGCAGTTTCATAATTATTTAAAGAAAATTTGCGCATCAGTTCCCGGCATCAAATGTAATAAAAGTTTTGAAGATAAAAATATTTAAAATGCGTATCCTTAGATAATGCTTGCTATCGGTGCATCAGTATGGAATGATTTTGAAATCGAAGAAGCTTAATGACTAAAATTTCTACAATTGCAATCGCTAAAGCATAGCGGTGAAAAGTGTTTCCAAAGATAAATGGGGACGTTTTTTGCTTTAAAACGAGTTCGTTGATTTCCGCCGGATATCCGGAAATTTTTCGTAATTTATAAACTGATAAAAAGAAAATCATGGCAACTACTCTGATCGAAGATATTATAAAGCAATTCGATAATCTGCATGACGGCGATGTATGGCTCGATGAAACTTTTGCGAAGAAATTTGAACAGATTGATGAAACGGATGCTTTTACCCGGCCGCTTCCTGATCTGCACAGTCCTGCGGAACTCATCTCCCACCTTATTGTCTGGCGCAGGGCAGTTATGGGACGGCTGAAGGGGGCAATAGTCAGGCTGGAACCGGATGATCCTTCCAATTGGAAAACCAATGATGAGTTGCGTCCTGCCGGATGGGAAACACTTAAAAAAGAGCTGTACAGAAGCAGTCAGGAGCTTATCGACATCCTGAACGGTAAGGACGATACCTATCTCGATACCATTTCAGCCGATTATGGGAAGGACTTCCGGTATTTCCTGCAGGGGCTTATCCATCACGACTTGTACCATATGGGCCAGCTGGGTATTTCTGTAAAGTACTTAAAAAAGTAACGGCCTGTCGGTCGCTCTTCTGACTTTTAAATTATCAGAATTAAAAAATGAGTAATTTATAAATGTTGGAAAATGGAAATTTTCCGGTAATTCAAAACAACAATATTACATAGAATGAAACAGTCCATCATTCATATTTCACTTCTGGTTAGAGACTATGATGAAGCTCTTGATTTTTACATCCGGAAACTGGGATTTGATCTTGTGGAAGATACCCGTCTTTCGGAAACCAAACGATGGGTATTGGTTAAGCCTCCCGGTTCATCCGGCTGCTGTCTTCTGCTGGCAAAGGCAGCGAACGAACAACAACTATCAGCCGTGGGCAATCAAAGTGGGGGCAGGGTTTTCCTGTTTCTCGAGACGGATCATTTCGATCAGTCGTATCAGTCCATGCTGGAAAACGGGATTTCATTTGTCCGCGAACCGGTGGTTGAATCTTACGGAACCGTTGCTGTATTTACTGATTTATATGGTAATTTATGGGATCTGATTGAGCGCAAGTAATGGATCAGTCCCAAAAGTTGGGCGAAAAAATCAGTAAGCAAAATCAAAAAAGAAAAGCCTGCAGTTTAAAATTGCAGGCTTTATCGGCTTTGGCGGAGAGTGAGGGATTCGAACCCCCGGACCTGTTACAGTCAACAGTTTTCAAGACTGCCGCAATCGACCACTCTGCCAACTCTCCCTGAACTCCGGTG